>JAPPMA010000105.1:0-26582 GCA_028819295.1 bacterium
GAGCCCATGGATGACGCCGAGGAGCCCATGGACGACGAGCCCATGGATGACGCCGAGGAGCCCATGGACGACGAGCCCATGTCCTCCGAGCTGCCGCATATCAAGATCGGCTATCTCCAGTGGATTTACGCTGATGAGGCCGGCAAGCGCATCGAAGATGCGGCCAAAGAGGCGGTTGACTTCCTCGGTTGGGACTACGAGACCTGTGATGCGGCTGGCGACCCGGCCCAAATGCCGGTCTGTGGCAACCAGCTCCTAGATGCTGACATCGATGTGATGCTCACTGACGGCATCCCTGAGGCGTTTATCACCGACGTGCTTGAGCGGGCCGAAGAAGAGGGTATCCCTGTGTTGTCGGCAGGCGGCGAGGTGGACCCCCGCGACTTCTACATCGCCAGCTTTGCCTCTGACGACACCGACCTAGGTGTGCAGCTCGCGAACTACCTGCTTGAGCAATTCCCCGATGGCGCACGCATCATTGTTCAGGAGGTGCCGACCGCTTGGAGCGATAAGCGCATTGAGGGACTCAACTCCGTAATCGACGGCAACAACATCGAGATTGTGGATCTCTGGGAAGGTGATTTCAACAACCTGGTAGCTGGAACAGAGGCCGACGTCACTACCAAGCTCCAGCAGTTCGAGGACATCGACGCTGTGTGGATCAACTTCTCGGTGGCGTCCATCGGAGCGGCGTCGGCCATTGGCGCCCTTTACCCCGATGGCGATGATCCCGACCGTCCGCAACTGCTGACGTTCTACGCCAACCCAACCACTGTGAATGACATTCGCGGTGGACGCGTGGATGCCGCGGTGGACGAGAAGCTGGAGTGGCAGAGTTGGGCCCAGGTGGATGCTGTTGCCGAATGGCTAGTATTCGGCACCACCCCGAGCCAGGAGCGGGCTCCGGATTATGACGGGCGGAACTTCTCTGTGCGGCAGGTGGTGACCATTGACACAGTCAATGCGATGCCAGCCGACAGCACCGAGGTGCCTGCGCCCGACCCCCCAGGTGACTACGAGGAACACTTCCGCAACAAGTGGTGCGGACAATTCACCGGAATTGCAAACTGCGGCTGAAGATCTGAACTAGCACCATTGGTGTAGGAGAATGCGACCAATGGGCCGGTGGCGAGTTTGACCGCCACCGGCCCAGTCGCTTTCTAGCGACGACAGGAGGCTTTAGACGTGTCTGAAACGGCTTCTACTCCGAAGACATCGGGCCGTTTGGGGAGTTGGCGGGGAGAATTTGATCTTCTTGGGGTGATTTCGCGGTACGGAGTGATCATCACCCTGCTGGGCAGCATCCTGACCTTCACCGTCCTCAACGACCGATTCATTGAAATCGATGGTATTCGGACCAGTCTAAATCTGGCTTCCCCATTGCTCATGCTGGCTCTCGGCCTCACCGTCGTCCTGGCCATGGGCGATTTCGATTTATCGATTACCGGCATACAGTCTGCCGCCGGTGCCATGGTGGTGATTTTCATTGTGAATCACGACTGGTCATGGCTGCTCGCCATTGTAGTGGGATTGCTGTTTTGCCTGTTCGCTGGATCGCTGAACGGCCTGCTCGTCTCTTATGCAGGCATGCCGTCATTCATCACCACACTGGCTACGGGCCTCATATTGATTGGGACCAGATATGAGTCAGCCGATGGACGGAATATCACAGGGTCGCAAGACCTGCCAGACATCTATCGCGACTTTGGCGTCGGCAAACCAGATCCATGGTTAGAGCTCAATACACCGGTGTGGATTGCCGCTGGCCTAGCCATTCTGATGTGGCTGCTCATGTCCAAAACCGAGGTTGGGCGCTATATGTACGCCATCGGAGGCAATCCCGAGGCGGCACGACTGTCTGGAATAAATGTCAAGGCATTGCGGGCTTTGGGATTTACGGCTGTAGGTTTCATGGCTCTGTTTGCCGCGGTTACTACAACGGCGAGAACTGCTTCGTCGGTGGCAGATAGCGGCTTTTCTACGCTTCTCGGGGCCTATGCAGCAGCCTTCTTGGGGGCAGCGTCCTCAAAGCGGACGTTGTTCAATGTGCCAGGAACAGTGCTAGGTGTGATCTTCCTGCAAGCAGTCGACAGAGGACTGATCTTGGAGGGGTACAGCACCGGCGTTCGGGACATTGCCAAGGGCTGCATCCTCTTGTTAGCCATGGCATTCACCCGTATCGGAGCTTCCCGACAATGACGGTTAATGTCCCAGAAGCGACCGCCCCGCTACTCGAAGTCTCTGAGGTCACCAAGCGCTATCCCGGGGTGTTGGCTGTCGACGACGTGACACTGACATTGGCGGCAGGCCAGATCATCGGGCTGGTTGGGAAGAACGGCGCCGGAAAGAGCACGCTAATAAAGATCATTGCCGGGGCTGAGCATGCCGACGAAGGCCATTTGTGGCTCAACGGCGAGCCGCTGGTGCTGCACCGTCCCCACGATGCCACCGTGGCCGGACTGGCCTTTGTCCACCAAGACTTGCAGGACGTTGGTGATTTGTCGGTGGCCGAGAACGTGATGCTGGGCTTGGGCTATCCCCGCAAGATGGGGCTGTTTGTGGACTGGGCCGAGTTGTACCGCATGGCCGCCGAGCCCATTTCCCGGCTGGAAGCAGATATCGATCCCCGCGAACCAGTTGGAGAGCTGAGCGTGGCCAAGCAGCGACTGGTGATGATCGCCCGAGGTTTGGCTCAGCGGGCCCAGTTACTAGTGCTAGACGAGCCCAGCGCCTCGCTAACCGATGAGGAGATTGACCATCTGTTCGCGGTGGTACGGCGGTTGCGGGATGACGGAATGGCCGTTGTCTATGTGTCGCATCGGCTGGAGGAGATATTTCAGCTCACCGAGCGGGTGATTGTGATGCGCAACGGCCAACTTGTGGCTGACGAACCTACCGCATCACTCAATCGGTCCTCGTTGATCTCTCATATCACCGGCCATGAGCACGCTCAAACAGCTGCCGAACGAAGGGCTAGCCGAGGAGTGGACGGTCGCCCCGATACCGATGCGATGTTGGAGGTTGAAGGGCTGAATGCCGATACCGGTGTCCACGACTGCTCGTTCGACGTCCGCAAGGGAGAGATCCTTGGGTTGGGCGGACTGATGGGCAGCGGCCGAACAGAGATGGTTCGGGCGGTGTTCGGGGCCGATCACCGCCTAGAGGGCACGGTGCGGGTTCACGGCCGGGAAATAGGCGGCAACCACCCGTCAGAGTCCATGTCGGCGGGCCTGGCGTTGCTGCCCGAAGACCGCAAAACCCAGGGCAACATCATGGACTTCAGCGTGCGCAACAACATCACGCTGGCTTCGTTGGATCGCCACCGGGTGCGGCCGCGGGTGCCTTTCCCATCGAGCAGGTCAGAGAAGCAGGCAGCCGACGGTAGAATCGGCCGCTTAAGCATCGCCACCCCCCACGACCGCCAGCTCGTTCGCCTGCTGTCGGGCGGGAACCAGCAGAAGGTGGTCATTGCCAAATGGCTGGAGCAGGGCGCCGATGTGCTGATCTTCGACGAGCCGACCATTGGAGTGGACGTGGACGGCAAGGAGGAGATCTACGACATAATGGAGGAGCTGGCCGCTGAGGGGAAGGCGGTGGTGTTCATCTCCTCCGAGTTCTCCGAGCTGGTCGGCGTGTGCCATCGGGTGCTGGTGCTGCATGAGGGCCGCATTGTGGGCGAGCTGGAGGGTGACGCCGTCACCGAGCCGGCCATTGTGGAAATCTGCTACAGCCAGCACTGATTGTTTGGCGCTGGTGCGGATTATGTCACTGCTGGTCGGTACTGTGTTCGGCCACGGGCTCATTTGAGCCGAGTGCAAGACTGGCCACAGAGGCGGCTATGAAGAAACTACTAATCCTGTTGCTCAGCACAGCCTTGATCGCGTCCTCCTGCTCGGACAGCGAACCGCATATTCCGATAACCGGGCAGATGAACGCGGGCGAAGCCACGGCGACCGGCGAGGCGGAACCGACTCCTGAGGGCACCGTAGGGCCCGCGGCACCGGCTGAGGCTGGCGAAGAAGAGGCAGAGACAGCCCAAACTGAGGCGCCGCAACCAGATGACGGGTGCCAGACAACCGGAGTCGCCGAGGCCGCAGGCGGGGAGGACTCCCTGCCGGTGGACCCCGACGTGAAGATCGGAGAGCTCGACAACGGACTCACGTACTACCTGCGGTCCAACGCCAGTCCGGGCAATGCGCTGTCGTTGCGGCTGGTGGTCAACGCAGGATCCCTCAATGAGCCGATTGCCGGCGCGGGCTATGCCCATTTCTTGGAGCACATGCTGTTCAACGGCACCGAGAAGTATCCCGGCAACGAGATCACCGACGCCCTTCAGAGCATAGGGGTGGAGTTCGGCCCCGACATCAACGCCTACACCTCGTACGACGAGACCGTCTACATGCTCGATCTGGTTATCGACGAGGAGGAGGGCTCGGTGGACACCGCCTTCGACGTGCTGGCCCAGTGGGCCCACGCCGCCACGATCACACCCGAGGATGTGGAGGAGGAGCGGGGCATAATCCGAGATGAGTACCGCCTGGGGCGGGAGTCGGGTGACGGGATCATCTTTCAGGTATTCGATGAGATGTATACCGATGACTCCCCCTACGCGGGGATGACGCCGATCGGCACGGTGGAGGTCATCGAGGCGACCACCGCGGAGGATCTCCGAGCCTTCTATGAGACGTGGTACGTGCCCTCCAATATGGCGGTGGTGGCAGTGGGCGATCTGCCCATCGAAACGCTGGAGGCTTTGGTTGAGCAGCACTTCTGCGGCCTCGCAGCCGACGATGCCCCAGATGCCCCCGACAACTGGTCTGCACTGAACCCGCAGCCGGCATTCGACATCGCCACCTCCCCCGAGCAGCCGTATTCCTACCTCTCACTGGATATCCGCCTGCCGTCGTGGGATCCCAACACCATCGACGGGGACCGAGAACTGTGGATCGAGCAAGTCATCAGCATCATGGTGGGAAACCGCTTG
The DNA here is from genome assembly GCA_028819295.1 of bacterium. Taxonomy (GTDB): domain Bacteria; phylum Actinomycetota; class Acidimicrobiia; order Acidimicrobiales; family Bin134; genus Poriferisocius. The sequence continues at coordinate 4,985 of JAPPMA010000105.1, forward strand.
CAGGACGGCTACGAGCAGGGCTTCTTGTCGCAGATCGATCCGACGCACTGGTCGGAGTTCTCCTACACCAGGGGCCTGCGGTACTACGGCACCAACCTGCGGGCCGAGGACTTCTCCGCCGCCCTCACCGACTACTGGTCGCTGCTGTTGAGCCTGGCCGAGCACGGCTTCGCCGATGCCGACCTGGATCGAGCGGTCAACACGATCAGAGCCGATCTGCAATCGGCGGTCGAGGCGGCGCCCACCATCCAGGATCCCCAGCACGCCAGCCGGTATGCCTCGCACTTCTTGGAGGGCCGCGACATCGGGGCCATCGAGGACACCGCGGCCCGCGTAGACGCGCTGCTCGGGGAGCTTGAGGTTGACGACCTCACTGAACGCTACCGGGAGATCCTCGACGCCAGCGGAGTTATCTTGATCGCGGTGGGCCCCGGCCCCTCAGAGGTGCCCAGCATTGAGGAAATGCGGGCTGCGCTCGATGCGGCTGAGCCGGGGGAGCTGCCGGAACAGCCCGGCGAGGCCGCCGAGCTGCTGTCGGCGCCCGAACCGGTTGACCCGGCGAGCGAGGGAGTGGTCGACGCCCTGGCCGACGAGTTGGACGACGTGTATGAATGGGTGTTCGCCAACGGTGCCCGCGTGACCTATGCCTACTCCGACATAGCCGAGAACGAGGTGAACCTGGACGCGACCTCCTGGGGTGGCTGGTCGTCGCTCCAAGAAGGGGACCGGCCGCTGGCCCAGTATTTGGCCACCCGGGCCGTGGTCAACAGCGGTCTGGGCGATCTGACCCCCTCCCAGATATCCCGCTATCTAGACGACCACAACGCCGCGGTGTCGCCGTACGTCGCGGAGACCACCGAGGGCTTCTCAGGAGCCTCCGACACTGCGGGCGTCGAAACGATGTTCCAGCTCATGCACTTGTACATGACCCAGGCCCGTATCGACGATCAGGCGTTCACAGAAGCAGCCGACATCGGTGGCATCCTCCTCTCGCTGTCGCAGGCCGATCCCGACTGGCAGGGGGCGCTGGCCTACCTGGAGGCGCGATTCGGCGATGCGTTCGGCTGGTTCAACCTGGCCGCCCCCCAGGAGAGGCTCGACACCCTGACGGCCGATGAGATTCTGGAGATTTACCGCAGCCGCTTCGGCGGAGTGGACGACCTCGAGGTGATCGTCGTCGGCGATGTGGACCGCGACACAGTGGATCGGATGGCCCGTACCTATGTGGGAACCCTTCCAGCCAAAGACGCCGACAGCCACCAGAACCGGCGCACGCCGGAGCCGGAGGGGGTGATTCGCCGCGAGGTGGTGCTGGGCCCGGACAATCAGTCCACATCGGCCACATACACCTTTGAGGCGTCGCTGGCGGTCAGCCCGGCAACCCAGGTGGCGGCCAGGGTGCTCAGCGTGATCTTGGACACCCGTCTGCTTGAAGACGTGAGGGAGGACTTGGGAGACACCTACGCCGCCTATGCGTCCATCGGCCAGGCGATCACCCCCGAGCCGAGGGTGACCGCCGACTTGACCGCCACCGGCGACCCTGAGCAGATGACGAGCATCGAGCAGGAGATGGGCCGTATCGTGGCCGAGGTGCATGCCGGCGAGATCACCGCGGAGGAGTTCGAGCAGGCCCGTTCAGTGGTCGGCGATGACTACGAGCTGATCGACAACAGCGACTGGATCCGCGCACTGCTGCGAAGGGCCTACGCCGGCGACGACGAGTTGCCCACTCCCCGGCGGCTGAGTGAAGAGCTCGACGCTCTGGAGCTCTCCGACGTGCAGGAACTGGCCGCGCTGTTGCTCGACCCCGATCAGCGCATCGAAGTGGTCCGGGTGCTGCCCTAGCTGATCGGTGATCGATCAGACTTGGCGCTCTTGTTCGGCCCAGTGGGGGTCGCGCAGCACCCGCTTCAGGATCTTGCCGGTGGGGGCCTTCGGGAGCTCGTCCACGAACGCCACCGACCGGGGCTTCTGGTAGGAGGCCAGGTTCTGGCGGGCAGCGTCGATGATCTCGTCCCCGGTGGCGGTCATGCCCGGCTTGAGCACCACGTAGGCCATAACCGACTCGCCCCAGGTGTCGTCGGGAACGCCGATCACCGCCGTCTCCAATACGGCCTGATGGGTGGCGATGGCCTCCTCCACCTGAACCGAGTAGATGTTCTCCCCGCCGGAGATGATCATGTCCTTGGCCCGGTCGACGATGAACACGTACCGCTCGTCGTCCCAGGTGGCGATGTCGCCGGTCCACATCCAGCCGTCCTTGATGGTGTCGGCGGTGAGGTCGGGGCGGCGGAAATAGCCCAGCATGTTGGCCTCGGATCGCACGATGATCTGGCCCGGCGTCTTTCCGTCGCAGGGCACGTCCGTGCCGTCGGCGTCCACCACCCGCACTGAGGTCACGAACCCCTCACGGCCGCACGACCGCAGCCGCTCCGGGCGGTGGTCGTCGCGGATGGCCCGGATGTGGTCCTCCTGCGACAAAAAGCACATGGTGGTGCCCTCGGTCTGGCCGTAGCCCTGGATGAGGGTGCAGGGGAACTTGTCCATGGCCTCGGTGATGACCCGGGAGGGCATGGGGCCGCCGCCGTACTGGATGTTGCGCAGGCTGGAGATGTCGTAGCTGTCGAACCCCTCCACCGCCATCATCCAGTTCAACATGGTGGTGACGCCCAGGAAGGCCGAAACCTTCTCGGCCTGGATCAACTCCAGGGCCAGGGTGGCGTCGAAGTTCATCAATACCAGCGGGCAGCCGTGGGCCAGGTAGTTCATGGCCAGCACCACCGGGATGTGGAACATCTGCCCGGTGAGCATGTACACGTCGCTGGGGACGATGCGCTCGGCCACCGTCTGGTTGAGCATCCCGAAGTAGACGCTGCGGTGGCTGTGCAGGGCGCCCTTCGACTCCCCGGTGGTGCCCCCGGTGTAGAGGATGAACAGCGGATCGGCGTCGCCCACCTCCATCGAGGCCTCGGGTTCGGCGTCCGACGACGAGGCCACCAGCTCCTCGTAGGAGCCATCGCCGCCCTCGCCGTATTGGAGCCAGTGCTCCACCGAGTTCACTAGGCCGGAAAGCTCGGACGACTCGGCGGCATACGCCCCCTGGGTTATGTAGGCCCGGGGCTCTCCGTTGTTCACGATCTTGGCCAGCTCGGGGGCCGACAGCCGCCAGTTCATGGGCTGGGCCACCAGGCCGGAGCGCCCGCACGCAAAGTACAGGGCGGCGTACTCCACCGAGTTCTGGCTCAAGATGCCAACCCGGTCGCCCTTGTCCAAGCCTAAGCCGACCAGCCCGTTGGCCAGGCGGCGGACATGCTCGTCGAAGGCCGCGAACGTGACCCGCTGGCCGGTGGTGGAATCGATGATCGCCTCGCGGCTCGGCGTCTGCCGGGCCCACTTGGCCGGGATCTGGCCGATGTTCATCTGCGGCTCCTTCCTAGAGAGCGGATGCGATGTTCATGGCCGGTCTCGCCTAGTAGGGCAGGTCGAGGGCCAAGAACCGCTTTTGGATTTTCCAGTCGTCGCCCACCCTCACGCAATCGTCGGTGTACACGCCGCTGGACAGCACGGTGAGCTGGCCGTTTTCCACGGTGATGAGCACCAGGTAGCTGATGGCGGTGACCGAGTCCTCGGTCTCATTCTCGAAGTAGAGGTTGGTCACCACGTGGCGGCGCTGGTCGGTTTGCTCCTCCATCGCCCCGCTGAACAGCCCGGCAATGGCCTCCGACCCCTCGAAGGTGATCGGGTCGCCGCCGGCGATGGTCATCGCGAACACCGGGTTGTCGGGGGCGAACATCCCGATGAGGAAGTCGCTGTCGCCCACGTCGTAGGCCACCCCGGCGTGGTTCAAAAGCTCGGTTACTGCTTGTTTGTCTGCCATTGGATCACTCCATTCCCAGTTGGTCTACCGTGCCCCGCCACGCGAGCGAGCCACCGTCGATCAATATGTACGCGCCGTTGATGAATCCGGCCTCCCGGCCGGCCAAGAAGCACACCAGCTCGCCCACCTCAGAGGGCAGTCCCAACCGGGGGATGAGAGAGGTGTTGACGAGCGCCTTCTCGAACGCCGCCGGGTCGTCCGCCTGCTTCACGAAGTCGGTGACCATGTCGGTGGCGATGGCGGTGGGGCCATAGCAGTTGACCCTGATCCCCAGCGGGGCCAAGTCCACCGCCAGGTTCTGAGTTTGCAGCCGGATGCCGCCCTTGGACGTGCCGTAGGCCGAGTTGTTCGGGTAGGCGGCCTGCGCTCCGGTGGATGCCGCGTTGACGATCGACGGCCAGCTGCTCTCCTTGAGGTAGGGGAGCGCGGCCTTCGAGCAGATCCAGGGTGCGACGGCGTTGACCTCCACCACCTTTTTGAACACGTCGAGGGGCATCTGCTCCAGATTGCACTGGTCGGCGGCGGCTAGCCCGCTCTCGTGGATGCCGGCGTTGTTGTGCAATACATCGATGCCGCCGAAGGCTTCGGCAGTAGCAGCCATCAGCGCCTCCACCTGGCCGGTGTCGGTGACGTCGCAGTGCTGGTATGCCGCGGTTCCCCCCGATGCGTTGATCTCGTCGGCGACCGCCTGCCCCTGTTCGTCGTTCAGGTCGCACACCATCACCTTGGCGCCCTTGCCGGCGGCGACCCGGGCAGTAGCCGCCCCGATGCCGGTCGACGATCCGGTGATGACGAACCGCAGTCCTTCTATGCCCATTTGTGCCCCCTTGTGCGAGATACGGCCCGCAGCGTAGGCGGCTTGGTCGGCGGCTGTAAAACGAAGGCGCCAACCATATCGAATCGCAGGGCGGCAAGGGTCTCTTGGTAGGTTTAGCCGGTGCCCACGCTGACCACGGTGCCGCCGGAGCGGTCGGGTGCCGACCCCCGGCCCGAACTCGTCTTGCGAGATGGTCGTGTTCTCTTGGCGGGAAGCCGGTGTGGCGATTGCCGGCACCCGCTGATGGTCATGCCGCCCCGCTGTCCGGTTTGTGCCGGCGCGTCGATGATGCCGGCCGTGTTCGGCCCCGGGGCCACGGTGTTCAGCTCCACGGTGTTGCGGATTCCGGTGCCGGGGCGCACCCCGCCGTTCACCCTGGCCTATGTGGACGTGGACGATGGTCCTCGGATACTCGCCCATGTCGACGGGCCCGACGAGGCCTTGGTTCCGGGCAGCAGGGTGGCCTTGGCCGGTTGGAGCGAGCACGGCGATCCAGTGGTGCAGAGGACAGGTCCGTGAGCAATACCGGCGCGGCCGTCTGGGGGGTGGGGACTTCGGCGTTCGGCAAGCAGACCTCGCTGGGCGGACCCCGATTGGCCTGGCAGGCCACGGTGGAAGCCTTGGACGATGCCGGGTTGAGGGCGTCTGACATCGACGCCGTGTACGCAGGCACGGTGTTCGGCGACCCCGGTACCGTTACCCGCACCCTTCAGCAGATCGGGATTGTGGAAGTGCCGGTGATCACCATCGAGAACGCCTGCGCCAGCGGCACATCGGCCTTCCACGAAGCCCGCGAGTCGGTGGAAACCGGCCGATACGAGCGGGTGCTGGCCTTCGGCATCGAGACCATGACCGCCCATTTCGACGGGGCCATCAGCCCGATTGCCTCCGATCCCGACGGGGCCCAGGGCTATGCCATGCCCAGCATCTATGGCATGTCGGCCGCCCGGTACAAGTACGAATTCGGGGTCACCGATGAGCAGATGGCCTCGGTGGCGGTGAAGAACCGCCGCCACGCGGTGGGCAATCCCCGGGCCCAGCATCGCAAGGCGGTTACCGTGCAGCAGGTGCTGGGCAGCCGCGTGGTGGCCGACCCGATCACCCTGTTCCAGTGCTGCTCGATTGCCGATGCGGCCGCGGCCGCGGTCGTCGGGCCGCGGGGCGGTTCTCACGATTCCAGCCAGGAGGTGGCCATCCGATCCAGCGCGCTGCGCTCCGGCGGGCGGTGGGACCACACCACCGACAAGGTGTGGGGCTGGGACATCGTTGCCGACACCGCGGCCGAGGCCCACGAGGCTGCCGGGGTGGGGCCGGGCGACATCGACGTGTTCGAGGTACACGATGCCTTCACCATCGGTGAGATCATCACCACCGAGGCGTTGGGACTGTGCAGTCTGGGCGAAGGCGGGCGGCTGGCAGCTTCGGGGCACACCGCGTTGGGCGGAGCCCAGCCGGTGAACCCCTCAGGCGGGCTCCTGTCGCGTGGTCATCCGCTGGGCGCCACCGGTCTGGCTCAGATTGCCGAGATCGTCTGGCAGCTACGGGGCTTGGCCGCCGATCGCCAGGTGCCCGGCGCCCGCCTCGGCGCGGTGGAGACCATGGGCGGCGGAACCGCGGGGATCGACGGCAACGCCTGTGTGGTGACCGTGCTGGAGCAAGCGGGATGACCCCATGAGCGACCGGCAAGCCTTGGCCGTCGACGACGAGGTTCTGTCGCCGGAGCGGATCGCCGATCCCCATTCCTATTTCTCGGTTCTCCGAGAGCACGATCCGGTCCATTGGAACGAGAAGTACCGGGCGTGGTTCATCCACCGCTACGACGACGTGCTCGACGCCCTGCGGGATCCCCGTTTCTCCTCAGAGCGCATCGGCGCGGCCTACGACCGCCTGACCGAGGAGCAAAGAGCGGAGCGCCAGCCCACCTACGACATCTTGATGGATTGGCTGGTGTTCCGGGATCCGCCCGACCACACCCGGCTGCGTCGTCTGGTGAGCCGGGCCTTCACCCCCCGAGCGGTGGACGCCTGGCGGGACCGGATCACCGGCGTGGTGAACGAGCTGATCGACGGTCTGTCGGGCCGGGATCACTTCGACTTGATAGAGGACTTCGCCTATCCCATCCCCGCGGTGGTGATCGCCGAGATGATGGGGGTGCCCCCCGACGACCGCGACCGGTTCAAGGACTGGTCCGACGACGTGATGATCCTGGTGTTCGGGGCTCGGGGAGTGGGCGACCGTCGAGCCCGAGCCCAGCAGGGGCTGATCGAACTGGCCGCCTATCTGGGCGATTTGGTGGCCCACTACCGCCGGCACCCTGCCGACAACATCATCTCCAACCTGGTGGAGGCATCCGAGGGCGACGACAGTCTCGACGATCCTGAGATCGTGGCCAACTGCGTGCTGTTCCTGTTCGGCGGCCACGAGACCACCACCAATCTGATCGGCAACGGCATTCGGGTGCTGCTCAACCATCCCGACCAGCTTCAGAAGCTGCGGGGCGACCTCTCGCTGATCAAACCGGCGGTGGAGGAGATACTGCGGTTTGACGGACCGTCCAAGATGGAGGTCCGCACCCTGGCCGACCAGGTGGAGATGGGGGACAAGACGCTGCCGGCGGGTGACATGGTGTATCTGGTGCAGCACGCCGCCAACCGGGATCCCGAGGCATTCGACCACCCCGATCGGTTCGACATTGCCCGCGACCCCAACAACCACATCGGCTTCGGCTTCGGGCTGCACTTCTGTCTGGGGGCATCGGTGGCCCGGCTGGAGGGCACGATCGCCCTGGAGGCTCTGGTGCGCCGCCTCCCGAACTTGGAGCTGGGCCCTGAGTCCGAGGTGTGGGTACCCACCATGCTGAGCCGGGGCTTGGAGCATCTGCCGGTGAGCCTGTCGTGAGCGTTTCCCGGCCTTTGGCGGGCATGGGTGCGGTGGTCACCGGGGCCACCGGCGACATCGGCGGGGCCATCGCCCGGGTGCTGGCCGACCAGGGCGCCCGGGTCGGGCTCATCGCCCGGCGAGCCGAAGTGCTGGAGGGGCTGGCCGGCGAGCTGGGAGATGATGGTGCTCAGGTCTCCGTCGCCCCTTGCGACGTGACTGATCCCGAGGCAGTGACCGCTGCCGCTGGGACGATCAACGAGGCCATTGGCCCAGTCGACATACTCATCAACAACGCGGGCGGCGCCCGGTTCACCGCCCCGGTGCTCGATATCGCCGAGTCGGGATGGTCCAAGACCGTGGCCCTCAATCTGACCGCGCCGTTCCTGGTATCGCAGGCGTTCGGCCGCTCCATGATCGAGCGGGGACAGGGCAGCATCGTAAACGTCGGCTCGCTGTCGGGTCTGCGCCACCTGCCCGGCATGGCGGCCTACTCGGCGGCCAAAGGAGGACTGTTCCAGCAGACCAAGGCTCTGGCCCGGGAATGGGCTCCCCACGGGGTGCGGGTGAACGCAGTGGCGCCTGGTTTCGTGGACACGAGCGGTTGGGACAGCTACGACAAAGACGCCGTGGTGGCCGAGGCCGGCATCGGCATCCCGCTGGGCCGGTGGGCCACCGCCGAAGAAGTGGCCCTGCCGGTGGCCTTCCTGGCTTCTCCCGCCGCCTCCTACATAACCGGCGCGGTCTTGGTGATCGACGGCGGAATGCTGGCTTAGTTGCTGGTCAGGCGGAGGCCCGCATCGAGCCGGACCACTTCGCCGTTGAGGAATGTGTTCTCCATGAAGTGAACCACCAGGCTGCCCACGTCAGCCGGGGCGCCCAGGCGGTGGGGGAACACGTTGTCTTCCACCAGCTTGGCGATGAACTCGTCGTTGAGGGTGGCCAGCATAGGGGTGTCCATGGTGCCCGGCGCGATGGTCATCACCCGAATGCCCCACACGGCCAGGTCGCGGGCCATGGGCAGGGTCAGGCCGATCACCCCGGCCTTCGACGATCCGTAGGCCGACTGGCCCACCTGGCCCTCGTAGCCGGCGATGGAGGCGATGTTCACGATCAAGCCTCGCTCGCCGTCGGCATTTGGCTCGTTGGCCGACATGGCCGACACCGCACGGCGGGCGACGTCGAACAGCCCGATCAGGTTCACCTCGATGTGCTGTCGGAAGTGGTCCAAGGGATTAGGGGTGCCGTCGCGGGAGACCACCCGCTGACCGGAGCTGATTCCCGCACAGCCCACCAGCAGGTCCACTCGCCCAAAAGCCCGAGCCGCGGCAGCTACTGCCCGCTCCACATCACCAGTATCGGTAACGTCGACGGGCACAAACGCCACCGCGTCGCCCATGTCTTGGGCCATGTCCTCCCCAGCCGACGACGGAAGGTCCAAGATCACTGCCTTGCCGCCCTTGGCGAGCAGCGTCTTGACCACCCCGGCGCCCAGCCCGGAGGCCCCGCCAGTGACCAGGGCTACGGAGCCAGATGCCTGCACTGCTCAGAACTCCCGGAGGCGGGCGCTGGTGGGGTCAACCTCGGTGCGCAGAATGTGGAGTTCCTCGTCGGTGGGCTGAGCTGTTGTGGGAATCTCGCCGTCGGGCATCAGCACCTCGAACCCGGTGGCCTCCTGCACCTGCTCGGCGGTCACACCGGGGTGCAGCGACGCCAACCGCATGCGCTTGCTGGCCGGCTCGAAGTCGAACACGCACAGGTTGGTGATGCAAAGCTGCGGTCCGCCGGGCATGCCCATGCGCTCCCGGTGATCGCCGCCGTCGCCCCAGCCGATGCCGGAGCGGAAGTGGAGCTGATCAACGAACGTGCGGGGATCGTGGGTGGACGACCACAGGTAGATGCGGGGGATCATGGCGCCGAGGTCGGCCATGCCACCGCCTCCGGGCAGTCGCACCTTGGGGGCGTCGTAGGGGCCGATCACCGTGTTGTTCACGTTGCCGCAGGCGTCCATCTGCGCCCCCCGAAAGGCGAACGTGTTGTAGCGGGCCCCTTGGGCGAAGGCCCAGAAGTCGAAGGGGGAGTTGCTCAGCATCGACGCCCCGCCCCACAGCGAGTCCGACAGGGTGGAGTCGCCGATTTCGTCGGGGTCGGCGTCAACGGCAATTGAGCTGGCCGCCCAGACCAACTCGGGGGCGTGGGTGCGCCGGGCCAGCATGTAGCCGCACACCGGGATGAACGACACCGCGCCGTTGAATGCCCGGGTGTCGTTGGACATGGCCTGGGAGAAGGCCACCACCATCAACTCGTCGATGGTGCAGTCGTAGCCGGGTACGGGGGTGGTCATGCGAAAGCTCCCGTCGCCACGTTGTTGACGGCCAGGAAATCCTCCCAGGTCTCCGGTCCGGCCACTCGTTCCTGGAAGAACTGGGTGAACGTCTCCCGACCGCGGGTTGCCTGTGAGTACTCCATGAAGAACTCCGAGTCGTGGCCGTAGTCGGGGAAGCACGAGCAGGGGTAGGCGCCCTGGGGGGCCGGGGCCACCGCGTCGATCATGAATCTCGGGTAGGTCGTGCGTTCCGGCTCGGCGGTGAATGCCTCGGTGCCCACCACTCGCTCCACCGAGGCCACCGTGCGAGTGGCGGCGTTCACGATCTCGTTGTCCATCCACACCAGCTTGGGATTGACCCGGGTGGTGCCCCGGTCGTCGGCCTCGTGGGCGTGGACTAGGGCCACATCCACCGGCAGGCGGGTGCAGGCCACGTAGTGCTCTCCGGTGGGACCGTCCTTCTCCTCCCGCACCGCGCCGCTCTCGGCGTGCAATCCCAGCACATCGGTGCCCAAACCGGCCTTGGTGGGCATGAACGGCAGGTTGCAGCTCTGGGCCTGGAGCCGGCAGATGAGCAGATGCTCGCTGTACTCCTCGATGGCCACCTGCCCCGACTGCACCGCCGCTCGGAAGTTGGGGGCCAGGCCCAGGCCCTCGAAGCTGACCAGCCCAGCCATCACCCGGCGCACGCAGCCCCCGGCCACCAGCCAGTCCACCGCCATGCCGGCCACGATGGCCACCAAATCGAGGTCTTTCTTCTTCTGGCGCACCAGCTCTCGCACCAGTGCCATGGGAGCGCTGTTCATCGACAATCCGCCGATGGCCACGGTTGAACCGTCGGGAATCGACGCCGCTGCCTGTTCCAGAGTCGTTACCTTGCTCATCGAGTATTCTGGTCCCCTTGGTGCCTCTGTTCTTGCCGTTCTCGCGGCCCGCCGTACTATACGGCTCATGACTGCTGCTCCAGACATCCTCTCGCCCAAGTACGACGCCAACCCCTACCCGTTCTACGAGGTGCTGCGCGACGAGCATCCCGTTATGTGGCACGAGGGCACCCAGGCCTACGTGATCAGCCGCTATGAGGACGTGGCGGGAGCGTTTCGCAATCCCCAGATCTCCAGCCGCAACTACGAGTGGCAGACCGAGCCGGTACACGGGCGCACCGTCTTGCAGATGGAGGGCAGGGAGCACTCCTCCTATCGGGGCATCGTGAACCCGATCTTTCGGGGCAGCTACTTGGAGCAGAGCATCGTGCCGGCCATCACCAAGGCAGCCCGCCAGCAGATCGGCGAATTCCTGGCCGACGGCGAGGTGGACCTGTGCAGGCGGTTCAGCACCTACTACCCGATCGGGGTCATCGTGCAGCTCCTCGACCTGCCGATGGAGGACGTGCCCCAGTTCTACGAGTGGTACACGATGATCATGGACTTCGTGTCCAACATCACCGGCGACGAGGAGAAGAACCGCCGGGGTATGGCCGCTCGAGTGGAGATGGGGGAGTACCTCATGCCCAAGATCGCCGAGCGGCGGGCCAACCCCGGCGACGACCTGCTCACCGCCATGGTGACCAAGGAGTTCGACGGCGTGCAGATGACCGACGACGACATTCGGGGCTTTTGCAGCCTGCTGCTGACCGCCGGCGGGGAGACCACCGAGAAGGCCATCACACTGACCATGCGGAACCTGCTGGACAACCCCGGGCAGATGGCCGAGGTGCGGGCCGACCGCCAGCTCATCGGCCGGGCCTTTGCCGAGACCCTGCGCTTCACCGGACCGGTGCAGATGATCATGCGCCACACCGACGAAGACGTGGAGTTCTCCGGCGGCACGGTGACGGCGGGCCACACTCTGGAGCTGCTGTTGGGCTCGGCCAACCGGGATCCGGAGGCTTTCGACGAGCCCGACCGGTTCAACATCCATCGCACCGACATGGAGTTCGACAAGGCGTTCACTGCGGCGGCCGACCACACTGCGTTCGCCCTGGGACGCCACTTCTGCGTGGGATCGATGTTGGCCCGGGCCGAGTTGACCGTGGCCATGGACGCCCTGCTCGACGCCATGGACGACATCGCCTACGCCGACGGCTACGAGCAGGTGGAGACCGGCGTGTACACCCGGGGTCTGACCTCGCTGCCGCTGACGTTCACTCCGAATCCCGATTTTGTGGCTGGCTAGCGGGGGACGACGTACCCCGCGTCGTCGCGGTCCCACGTATCAGCCGTTATGCCGTCTTCGCGCAGCTTGAACTTCTGGACCCGCTCTGAGGGGGTCTTGGGCAGGTCGTCGGTCCAGCGTACGAACCGGGGAACGGCGAAGTGGGCCATGCGGGGCACGCAGAAGTCCAGCAGCTCAGTCTCCGACAGTTGGTGGTTGGGCTTGAGCACCACCACGGCCATCACCTCTTCTTCACCAAGTTCGGAGGGCACACCGATCACCGCTGACTCCAGCACCGCGTCGCAGGTGTTGATCACCGCCTCCACCTCGTAGGAGGAGATGTTCTCGCCTCGGCGGCGCACGCAGTCCTTCATGCGGTCGATGAAGGTGAGGTAGCCGTCCTCGTCGAGGCGGCCCCGGTCGCCGGTGTGGAACCACAGATTGCGGAACGCCTTCACCGTGGCCTCGGGCATGTCGAAGTAGTTGTCGATCATGATGTGGGGCTTCTTGGGCCGCACCACGATCTCGCCCGCGGTTCCGGGGGGCACCGGCTGGTCTTCGGGATCCACCACCTGCACGTGATACAGCGCCGACTCTCGGCCCGCGGTGCCGATCTTGCGCATGCCTCGGCGGTTCTCGGTGGTGATGGCCACCTCGGTCATGCCGTACACCTCGGTGAGATGCACGCCGAAGCGCTCCTCGAACGGCTCCCAGATTTCGATCGGGCAGGGGGCGCCGAAACCGTTGCGCACCGGGTTGTCGGCGTCGTCGGGGCGCTCAGGTTGCTTCCACAGCATCATCATCAGTCCGCCCTGGTAGTTGAAGGCGGTGATCCCCTCGGCCCGGCTGCGGTCCCAGAAGCGGCTGGCCGAGAACCGCCGGTCCATGATGAGGCGGGCGTCGGCCTCCATGGCGCACATCACGCTGGTGTACTTGGCGTTGATGTGGAACAGCGGGAAGGCGGTGTAGAGCACATCTTCCCGGTCATAGCCCACCAAATCCACGGTGTGGCGGGCCAGGTTCAGGTTGGCCTCGTGGCACAGCATCACGCCCTTGGACGGGCCGGTGGTGCCCGATGTGTAAAGGATCACGGCAGTGTCCCGGTGGTCCACATCGGGCTCGGGTGCGGGGGAGTCGAGGTACAGGTCAGCCAGCTCGTGGACGGTGACGTGACCGGGGAAATCCGGTGTGCCGGCGTCTTCCGTTCCCTCGACCCGGTTGACCACCACATGCTCTAGGCCGGGGAGGCTTGGGGCCGCCTCGGCAATGCGGTCGAGGTAGTCGGCGTCGCACACCACCGCCGAGGAACGCGATTGGCTGACCAGGTACTCCAGCAGGTGGCCGCGGTAGGCCTGATTGATGGGCACCTCCACCACCCCGGCCTTGTTCATGGCGAACCAGGCGTCGATGCACTCCAAGGAGTTCTGCATCATGAGGCAAGCCCGGTCGCCCGGCCCCAAACCCAGCGAGGCCAACCCGGCGGCCAAGCGGTCGGAGTCCTGGTGGACGCCAGCGTAGGTCTTGTCCCGCCCTTCAACAGTCAATGCCAGACTGTCGCCGTTGGCCTCGGCCTTGTGGCCGATCCAGGCGCCGATAGTGCGCGGCTGTGTTTCCTTGGAAGAAGAGCTCATGGTCGCCCTCCTCAGTTCAACACTTCGGGGGCCTCGCGCAGCAGCCGCCGCACTGCGCCTTCCCAGTAGTACCGAACCGTCATGTGGTGGCTGTTGACCGCGGCCTTCAGGGTGGGGCGTTGTTCGGGGGGCACCGGCACCGGGGTTTGGCCAACCTGCATGGCGTCGTAGTTGAGCCGGCACACCCGCTCGAAGTTGGAGGCCCGGTAGACGGCCTGCTCGGTGGTCTCCCCGGTGATGAGCACCCCGTGGTTGGCCAGGATCACCGCGGTGGCGCAGCCCACTGCATCAGCCATGTGCTGACCCCCGGCGGCGTCGTCCACTCCGCCGGTGTAGGTGCCGAACAAGGCGATGTCCCCGTCGAACATGCAGGCCTGCTGGTCGGTGATCTCGGGCAGCTTGTGCATGGTGGACAGGAGGCTGCCGTAATAGGGGTGGTTGTGGATCACCACTCGGGCATCGGGGCGAGCCCGGTGCATCTCGGTGTGGATGAACACCGCCGGAGTGACATCCCAGCGGCCCTCCAGCACCTCGCCATCGGCGTCGATAGCCAAGATGTCGGAGGCGGTGATCTCGTTCCACCACAGCCCATAGGGGGTACACCACATGGAGCCGTCGTCGGCGTCGTCTCTCACCACGGTGATGTGCCCGGCCACATCCAGCGCATATCCCTCGGCATCGAGGATGCGGGCGGCGCAGGCGATCTTCTGGGGCACAGTGAGCGGCTGTTCGAGTCCGGGCATCACCCGGGGAAATCCGCTTTGTCCGGCGATGGCTTCGTCAAGCTTGCCCATACCCTGCTAGATAGCACACTTGGAAGCTGCTCAAAGAATGTGAGAACACCAGGAGGGGCGGGCTATGGGCTGGAGAACAATGGGCGATGCCGGATACCCGGCCGGTTTGGACCCGAACCCGGCGGTGTCGCCGCGCATTCAACGCTGGGATCACATTGGCATCGCGGTGCGCTCCATCGAGGCCGCCGTGCCGCTGTTTCGGGATGTTTTCGGCGGGCAGTTCGTGATGGGGGGCGACGACGTGCCCCTCGACATCCGCACCGCCATGTTCAAGCTGCCCGACACCGTGAAGGTGGAGCTGCTGGCGCCGCTGAGCAAGGAAAGCTACCTGCGCCGCTTCATCGACAAGCACGGGGAGGGGTTCCACCACGTGACCATCTTCGTGGACGACGTGGAGACGGCCATCGTGGACCTGGAGGCCGCCGGCTACGAGGTGGTGGACACCGACCTGAGCGAGCCCCACTGGCGGGAGACCTATGTGCGGCCCAAGTCAGGGCACGGCTGCCTGTTCCAGATCGTCGACTCCGAGATCGACTGGCTCGATCCTCATCCCCACTGCACCGTGGAGGATGTGATCGCCGGAAAGTGGCGCTGGTGGAGGAGCCAAATCTGGCACGTCGACCAACTACCCGACGGCTATACGGAGTGATCCCTGGGCGGGCGGGGGTGCTACAGCCCCAGTTCGGCTTGGAGCTTTTCGGCAAGGCGGAACTTCTGGATCTTTGTTGCCGACATGGGCCATTCGTTGGGGGCCACGAACTGGACGTGGCGGGGGATCTTAAAACTGGCAATCTGGCCTCGGCAGAACTCGATCAGCTCCTCTTCGCTGGCCTCGGCATCGGGCTTGAGCTCGACGAAGGCTGCGGGCACCTCGGCGTACTTATCGTCGGGCAGGGCGACCACCTGGGCGATGGCCACCGCCGGGTGGGTTTGGAGGTAGCTCTCGATCTCCACCGCGGCCACGTTCTCCCCGCCCACCTTGAGCATGTCCTTGGTGCGGCCCAGATAGCTGATACGCCCATCGGGGTCGAGTGAGCCGATGTCGCCGGTGAAGAACCAGCCCTCGTCGTCGAAGCACTCGGCGTTTTTCTCCGGGTCTTTGTAGTAACCCTCGAACACGTTGTAGCCCCGCACCCAGATCTCTCCCGGTTGGTTGGGCTCGGTCAGCGTCTCTCGGGTCTCGAGGTCTTTGATCTTGACTTCGATGCCTCGGAACGGGCGGCCCGATGACACCGCCCAGGTCTCCGGCGGGTCGTCGGGGCCGGAGAAGGACACCACGCCGCCGCACTCGGTGAGTCCGTAGGCGTTCGTGTGGCGGGCCCAGGGGAGCAAAGCGTGGATGGCCCGCAGGGCATCGGGGGGCGCCACGTTGTTCATCAGCCGGATGCGCTGGAACTCTTCGGAGTCCCAGTCGGGATGGTTGATCATGGCCTGGGTGACCGGCGGGAAGGTGGAGAAGCACACCGTGGCCTTCTCGTCGCGCATCTGTGCGATTGCCTCAGCCGGATCGAAGTGGGTGATGGTCACATAGGAAGACCCCGCTTCCAGGCAGCCGACGAGCGGGAGGATCGAGCTCATGTGGAACAGGGGAAGCGGGTCCCAGAACACGTCGGTGTCGGTCAGCTCGAAGCGGGTCCGGCATGCCGTGACCGCGGTGCGCACCAGCGACTCGTGGTTTAGCGGGCAGCCCTTGGGCTCAGCCGTGGTGCCCGAGGTGTAGATCATGAGGGCTTCGTTCCGGATGGCCACCTGCGAGCGCAGCAGCTCCACCTCGTCGTCGGTGGCGGCGTCGGCCAAGGCTTCGAATGCGGCCCGGTCCACCATGCCGTCCGGGGAGGTGCTGCCCAACAGCACCACCGCCTTGAGCTCGGGGGCAACGTCGAGGTCGAGGTTGGCCGGATCAGCAGCCTCGGCCAGGCCAGGCAGGCAGTCGTGGAGGATCACCACGTAATCGGTGAACTGGTCGATGATGTCGCTGGTAACCAGCGCCTTCAGATCAGCGTTCTCGGTGACATAGGCCAGTTCCCGGCCCTTGAAGCGGGCATTGATGGGCACCGGGACTGCGCCGATAAGGGCGGCGCCGAACATCACCTCGATGAAGTCCATGCAGTTGGGCATGAGGATCCCCACCCGGTCCTGAGGCCGGACCCCCAGCCCCAACAGCGACCGAGCTGACCGCCTAGCCGCGGCCTCCAACGAGTTGAAGCTGTGCCGCGTATCAGGAAACACCACCGCGTCCTGGTCCCCGTACAGCGCGGCCCCCCGCACCACCAGATCGCCATACGTGGTCACATCAACCCAAGTGCTCATCCCCGTAGCTTCGCGCACCCCGTCGCCACCGAAAAATGCACACCTCACCAACACTTTTCGCCGAAATTTGTCAACTACCAGCGCGGAATGCAGCAAAGCTCTACCATTCTGGTAGAACTTGTGCATGGACCTGAACATCAAAGACCTTGATGATGACGTTGGCCGGCGTCTGAGGGAGCAGGCGGTAGCAGCAGGGCTCTCGGTGCAGCAGTACCTGCGAAACGAGCTGACTCGTATTGCGTCAAGACTGTCACCTGCTGAATTGTCCGGCGGCCACAAGCCGATGAGTCGGACTGAGTTCGAGGCAATTCGTCAGCAACTGCGCGATATAGATGCCCAGTAGCGTCGTCTGCGACGCCGGAGGAGTGCTGGCTGTAGCTGGTGTGCTCAAGGGGACAGTGCCAGTTGACGCCGAATTCTTGGCACTGGACTGGTCCACAATGACCATAGGTCGCTTTGTTGCCACTCGTCACGACGGCAATCCTGAGAGGATTCAAGTGGAGATGGGGCTCGCACTGTCTGTTGTGCATGAATGGTTTCCAGTTCGGACCCTAGTGACCGAGACCCTTTCTCGTGCCGGCCAGGGAGCAGTTGACGCCTTGGACTCTTGGTCTGCGCTCATCCTGGCCGAAACCCTTGATCTTCCTCTCTTCACGGCGTCCGATGAGGTAGCCAGCAGTCAGGTCGACATACATCGACCCTGGTAGCGAACTTCTCACGCTGATCCAAGGTGGGCAGCTCGCAGGGCTACGTAATTGCACCAAGGACCTGATCGAGTCTCGCCCCTCGACGCTTTCCGCAAAAATATCTGGCAGACGCTACAGCGGCTCGTCCTTAAACTTGTCGTGTAGCCACCGATAGACGGCTAGCTGGCTGTCCCTATTCGCTGTGCGGACTTTGCCGAGCAGCCATCTCTGGCTCTCGGGAGCGGTGACGATGTTTTTGGCTCCTTGGTTGCAACGGTTACACAGTGTCCGGAGGTTTGACATCTCATCTGTGCCACCCTCATCAACATTCAAGATATGATCCACATGGAGAACTACCCGTTGCCCGTCTTCGAAGGTGTCTCCGACGCCCCGAGCACACATTTGGCAGGTGGACCCATTGCGCTCCAAGACCAGTGCGCGCATCTTTTGTGAGATGCCTCGAGCAAACCGGGGAGGGTTGTCTTCGGCGGGGAGCTCTGCAAGCCTATACTGACCGGGCTTCAAGTCAACGGCATCGTGGTGCGTCTCAATCTGATAGCCAAACTCGCCTCTCAGTTCCCGGATGCGACGTGCAAACGAGGTTTGGTAGCCGCTGGCTTCAAATAGGGCATCTTTGTCGACGACCTCGCCCACATGCTCGCGCAGGTATGCCGCTATACCGGCCCTTCCCTTCAGTTCAGGCATGAGACGTGAGCGACGATCTGGGAGCCGATCCACTCCGTGTAGGCCGGTGGGATGGCTTCGTTCAGTTCCTTCTTGGTCATCCAGTCAATCCTCATCGCATCGCGTGCAGCAGCCACCGAACAGTTGCCGCCACCGTTGACCTGAACATAGTCGGTCCACTCGTTTGTAGTTCCGTAATGCCGTTTGCGCCGGTCGCGGGTGTGGCAGAGCGGATGCGGCGTACAGGGACTCGGGACAAATAGGCCGACGTTAGATTCGAATAGTCGGTGGCGGATAACTCGCAGCCCGTCGAACATCGTCCCACAAAGAACGACCGGATCTATAAGCGGCGCTCCTACTACGTTCTCAATGATGTATGGACGTCCTGAGTCTTTTAGGAGGGCCCTGACAGGCTCAATGAGCTTGGCCCACAAGTGGCCAGTGCCTGTGCGGGCTGACAGCACAGAGTAGCCCTGGCAGGGCGGCGACGCGTGTACAGCGTCGAATGAGGCCACCCATTCGACATCAAGCGCCATCGCATCGGCTTGCACGAACTCGAATGGGTAGTTGGGCTGGGGATTTATGTCGACGCCGACAACCTCGAACCCGGCCCGTTGGTACCCCATGGACGCCCCACCTGCACAGCAGAACAAATCCAACAAACGTGGGCGACGACCGTCGCTGGGCAGCTTTACACTGCCCTTGTAGTCCAAAGGAGGATCAACGCAACCGACATCACGCTGATCCTCTTGCTTCGGCAAAAGCTGTGAAACAGAGTTGCTCATGCCACATCCTTCGGCCTGTTTGCCCTTACGCCGTCGGCGGTCAACTGCGCGTGGGTGGGCCCATAGTCGCCCATTCGCCGCGCCGACCTTCCCAGTGCTTGCATTTTCGTCTCCAAAGTCATGCCTCACTATGGCGGCCGCTGGTGACAGTTTGCCCGTTATGCCTGCTCAGGCTGGATCTTGATGACTTTCCGTAAGACCTGCACGGTGTAAGTTACTACTGAATCGGGGATGCAGTCGCCTACATATGCGTGGTGACTGCGCCCCCCAGGCTTGGCCATTGGCAAGTGTCACTCGTCTCCTCATAATGACATCAGTGTGAGCTTAGATCGCACTACCGTCTACATCAAGGAAGCGAGGGACCGAGGATGTCCAGAACCATCCGCTCGATTGACCTTTTCGCGGGGGCAGGGGGCTTGTCGTTGGGGTTCGATTTGGCCAACGACGAACTCGAAGGCATCAGGTTTGAGCCTGTCTTCGCAGTTGAGCATGATCCCGCCGCCGCACTGACCTACAAGACCAATTTTGGCGTCGGCGTGTACGACGGCGACATCGAGGGATTTGACCCGATCACCTACCCAGAAGCGGAGATCATCGTCGGAGGCCCTCCCTGTCAGGGATTTTCTCCACTAGGCCGTGACCGAGATGACCAGTCACGCGCTGAGTTGAACGCCCTCTGGGAGCATTACCTAGCTGCGGTCGAGCAGGTAGAGCCCTTGGCGTTCGTCATCGAGAACGTCCCGGAATTTCAGAAGTCTGCTGAGTTCGAAGAGCTGCTGAGGCGACTCGCATCTCATCCGCTTCTACGTGAGTACAGCTACAGCTATGGAATTCTCAACGCAGTGGACTACGGAGTTCCACAAAGCCGGCGGAGGGGAATCTTCATGGCGGTGAGAGGCAGGGAGGTTCCTTGGCCTCCGCCCCCAACGCATGGGGGTGGTCCAATCGGCCAGGAACCGACTCAAACCGTGCGGGATGCCATTGGGAATCTGCCACCTAAGCCAACGACAGACCAGCCAGTCTTGAAAGACGGGTATCAGGACCTGCATATCCGTAGGAATCCCCGCCCTACATCCCTAGAGCGGTACCAAGCGATCCCCGAGGGCGGCAACCGGTTTGACCTTCAGCGAGCTCGACCAGACCTAACCCCGGCATGCTGGGCGAACAAGCCGACCGGCACGACAGACGTTATGGGTCGCCTATGGTGGGATCGGCCTAGCTTCACCATCCGCACTGAGTTTTACAAGCCCGAGAAGGGTCGCTACCTACATCCCAGTGAGGACCGCCCCATCACTCACCGTGAAGCTGCTCGGCTCCAGACATTTCCCGATGCTTTCATTTTCGAAGGCACCAAAATCGAGATCGCCCGCCAGATCGGCAACGCCGTACCCCCGCTGCTAGGCAAGGCCATCGCTCTCCATCTCGCGAAGTTGGTAGGGTAGGCGCGCAAGGAGGGGGTTGACCTCTCGAGGCCGGGCCGTTAGAACTGCGGCCTGTGAGCTTCGGCCCTGATCCTGAGCTTGAGTCAGTCGCCAAGGAGCTGCTGGGCACCCGTGACTTTGAGAGCCGGATCGCAGCCGTCCTTCGAGACACATTCGACCAGCTCTACGACGGCCAACGCACCGGTCGGTACAGGTGGGACCAGCTTCACAAGACGGAAAAGACGCACTGCGGAACCCTGGTCGAGATCAACATGCAGCGCGAGTTCCAGTTCGCTGATGGCGACAAGCTCGACTACAAGATCGCCAACGTCGAGGTCGACTGCAAGTACTCGCAAGAACTCGCTGCATGGATGATCCCTAACGAGGCTCGAGGTGAACTCTGTCTGGGGCTCTGGGCTGATGATGCCAAGGCAGTTTGGTCGGCGGGGTTGTTTCGAGCCCTTGATGAACTCCTGACCAACCGTGGGAACAGAGATCAGAAAGCCAATCTCAACAAAGATGGCAAGGCCTCAGTTCACTGGCTCTACCAGGAAAGCGAACTCCCACCAAATGTCTTGCTACAGATTCCGAAAGCTGACGTCGACCACATCATGGAGCCGAGGTCAGGTGCTGAGAGAATCCGGCGCCTCTTCCGCACCGTCCAAGGCCAGCGGATAGGCCGCGGCGTTGTAGCCACCGTCGCCCAACAAGCCGACTACATGAAGCGAATCCGCGGCAATGGCGGTGCTCGCAGCCAACTCCGCGAAGAAGGCATCATCATCCTCGGCCAGTACGAGGCCCACCGAGAGATCGCACGTCAGCTTGGCCTGCCTATACCCGGCAAGGGGGAATCAGTCAGCGCACGCATTACTCCTACCAGTTCAGCCAATCCCGACACCTTTTCCTTAGGAGACACCTGTTGGTGCCTCGCACTAGACAATGACCCTGTAGTTCCTGCTCCCGAACTTCCTAGTCAGCGAGTGAGTTGACTCCAAAAGCTTGGGGACGACACCCTGCTCTCTGCATCTGACGGGGCTGCCCCTTCAAGTCGCTGAGGCCGAGTAAACTAGAGGAACAGGACAGGGGATCAGCGGCTTTTGGTTCGAGCACACGCCCCGCTTGGTGAATTGAAGTGATTGGGTAGTATCGACATGGCAGTAGAAGACATGATGACGCCAACGATGCCGAGGTCCGGCCACCTGGACAACCTCATGAAACAGGTGAGTGAGGCGTCTC
>JAPPMA010000105.1:26682-64970 GCA_028819295.1 bacterium
GCAGCAACGTGCGCTGGCGCGGACAATGCCGAGGTCCGGCCACCTGGACAACCTCATGAAACAGGTGAGTGAGGCGTCTCGGCTGCAGCAACGTGCGCTGGCGCGGACAATGCCGAGGTCCGGCCACCTGGACAACCTCGCGAATCAATTGGAATGCATCAGTGGGGCGTTAGACGTGGCTGCCAATGCCACGGTTGTGTCAAGGCTGCTTCCTCAAATTGAGGCCTTTTCTGACCTCCGCAACTATTCGGCAAATTCTGACCCATCGATGGAATCTTGCACAGGAGTCAATAGCCATTGGATTGACCACAATAGTACTGAAGAGTTGGTCGATCCTTTAGAAGATCCCTCAGATGAGCAAATTCAATGGGCGGATCTAGTTGCTTGTGTGATGGCTCGCTTTCTTATTTGCCTGCTATTGATGATGATGTGCGCTGATATAGGATTGCAAACTGGAATAGCGCCATTAGACGACTCATTCGTTGCATCAGAGACCATTCTAAGCGGCATTTTCTATACCATCTACAATAACGAGAGCTTGCCAGTGTATTTGTTTTGGCTTCCACTTACCCTCTTTTTTATAAGAAATCATAAGGAGAGATAGTCAAGTGGAAAAGCCTCAGCCTGTCCCTTTTTTCGGTTGTGAAGCAGAGACATTGCAGGTCTTCGTGGATGACCTTGCTATTGAGTCCGCGTATGCCGCCGAAGAATGGGACATGGTGGGGGACTTGGACCGTGTCTTGGATCCCTCCCAGTAGTCGCCACTGTGCTACTGGTTGACGCTCACGTCCTCATCTAATTTCAGCGCGACGGGGGCGTGCATGAAATGCGTGCCATCAGAGGTCCATGAATGAGCAAAGCGCGACCATTCCCTCTTCTAGGGAACCGCCGTATGGTTGCATCCATGGTGGAGGTTGTAGGGGATCCAAATCGATCCAGGCTGTGTCGGTTCCAGCGCTTCCACCATGCTGCGAACCGATGCCTGGGCTGCCAGCGTCCCAATTCTGCAACAACACATCTTTCGGTAGGGCCCAACAATGGGCGTTTGAAGGGCTGAGTCCAAGGCAGACGGCTATCTCGTAGTTCTGATCGCGTAACTGCTGGAACTTGTACCTGCCGTTCTTCCAAAGCGTGGACGACTTGACCTCTACTCGGACGCCTTCCACAAGCAGGTCGGCATCGCTATCGGGGGACCGAGCGACCCTTAGGCCCTCAACGTCGCACAGACCCGCCACAAGCTCTTCAGCGATCTTGCCCCGTTGCCTGGATGGACGTGACTTGATCCAGGCAAATGGGCTATTTCGCCACTCCAAGTCCTCGTCCTCGTAACTCGCGCTGAGTCGTAGCGACAGTTGTTCAAGTTTCTCGTACATTTCCTATCGCTCCTGGTCCGAAGTGCGTCGCGGAACTAGAAGAGGGTCTCTAGGGATTTGGAGGTTTCTTGCATTTCGTCAAGCAGCGCGTCGCAGCCCTCGAGCTCGGGGTTGGTGAAGGCTAGGCGGCGGATCATAACTTGGATGGCCTCGGGGTTGCTATCGACAAGGAGGTAGTCGCGGCCGTGTTTGGCGGCGGCTTCGCCCAGGGTACCGCTGCCGGCGAAGAAGTCGAGCAGGAGATCGTCCGGCCTTGAATGGACCTTTACCAGGCGTTCGAGGACGCCGAGCGGCTTTTGGGTGGTGTAGCCAGTTTTCTCCTTGCCATTGGGACTTACGATGGTATGCCACCATACGTCGGTGGGGGTCTTGCCCCGGGCTGCCTTCTCTTTTCCGACCAGGCCGGGAGCCATGTAGGGAATTCTGTCCATCTCTTCGAAGTTGAACGTGTAGTTGGTGGGGTTCTTGGCGTACCAAAGGATGCTGTCGTGCTTGGCCGACCACTTCTTCTTAGAGCGGGCCCCGTAGTCGTAGGCCCAGATGATCTCGTTCATGAAGGAGTCCCGGCCGAAAATCTGGTCGAGTAGCACCTTGCAGTAGTGGACCTCTCGGTAGTCGATGTGGAGAAAGAAGCTGCCCGTGTCAGCTAGGACTCGGAGGGCTTCTTCGAACCGGGGGGCCAGAAAGGCCATGTAGTCGTCGAATGCGTCGTCGTAGCCTGACTTGCCAAGGCGGATCGTCTGATAGCGGCGGCCAGCGAAGCCGGTCCTATCGCCATTGGCCTCGTCATGTACGGTCTTGATCCGCTCGCGCTCCTGCCGCTTGCCGGTGTTGAAAGGCGGGTCAATGTAGATGAGGTCGAAGCTGGCGTCGGGCAAGCCCTGCAACACGGGCAGGTTGTCGTCAAAAATGATCTTCCCCATCTCTGGTCATCCTAGGCATAGCCCTGTTGTGAACTGGTGCATTTGTGTATGTGGGGGATTAGTTGCCTCTTGCCGCAGTTATACAGAGGCTGGCCTGCGGCCTTTGGCCTAGTTCCCACTCTGGGCCCGGTGTCCATAGATATTGAAAATTAATGACATATGCGTAATCAACAGGTCTTTCCACATATCCACAGGAGCCTCCATGAGCAACGGCAGCAGGCCGGTAGCATGGGCAGTCGAAAATCCAAGATTGGGCGAGGGCAGCCCGGAGGAAACATGCATCAAGTGCGAATACATCTGAACCATGAGCAGGGTGTTCGGTGGTGGGCTGAGGACGACCTTGGTTTTACCGGAGGTTCCGACGACCTGGAAGAACTTTTGGGGATGATTACAGAGTGGGCAGAATGCGAAGGGGTCCTCGCCGACCTGTCGGTTTCATTCACTCATGACGCGCTGATGGCCACGTTGCCCCAGCCAACAGAGGCCCTCGGGGTTCCAGAGCGTCTCTGAGAGAGGAGCAGTAGATGCCCAGCGCCCAAGCAGAGGCCGCTGGCCTCTAGGGATTTGCTGGCCGGAAGCGGAGGCCTAGTAGCACGGGGATTTCGTCTTCGAGGCTTGGCGGGATGAAGAAGTCGGTGTGTCGGGTGGGGGCTTCTTCTAGGGCGCTTTTGGTGACCTCGGTGAAGCCGTCAACCACTAGCCCGGCGTCGAAGGCGCGGTTCAGTTCTTCGGAAATGGGCCGATGGAAGTTGAGTTGCTTTTGGGGCTGACCGGGCATTCCGACGACTTCTTGGGCCATCGGTGTGAGGTAGTGGGAGATGATGATTCCCTCTCGTTGATCCTCGCCCGCCAGTTCTCCTTCAACCCTGTATTGCAGGTTGCTGGGGTTCTTGAACACCGGATGCATGGTGACCACCACTGCCACGCCGCCAGGCTTCAAGCAGTGGACGATGGCAGCGAAGAGGTCTTCGCTGGCTGGGATGTCCATGAGTGCCATGGTGCATGTCACAAAGTCGAACGAGCTCGGCTCGACATGGTCGGCTGTTTCAGCCAGCGGGAAGCAGAGCCACTCGATTTCTGCGCTGCGGTCATATGGCTCGGCATGCTCTAGGAAAGTCTTCGACTGGTCGGCTCCGGTGACTTGGGCCCCGAGTTCGACGAGCTGGCGAGCCAGGACGCCGCTGCCGCAGCAGAGGTCGATGCCTCGCTTGCCTTGGACATCGCCCAACAGGTTCAGGGTGGTCGGCAGCACCAGGTTCCGGTGCCAGTCATTGCCAGCATCCCCGTGGCGGCTGTCGTAGTAGTGGGCGAGTACGTTCCAGTCGTCTTTCACCCGCTGGTCATGCTCGGCACTGGGTCGCTGACTCTTGGCATCAGACATGGGAAGTCGTGGTCCTAACTCGGTGGCAGCCGATCTGCCGCGGGCCACGCTAGCTGGCGGCGGCGGTTCCGGCGGCGTGGGCGGCGACCAGGAGAGGGCCGATGGTCCCGCCTGCGCCGGGGTAGGCGGCGCCCAAGGGGCTGGCTGCGGCGTTGCCCACCGCGTAGAGGCCTTCGATGGGGCCACCTTCTTGGTGGCGGACTTGCCCATGGATGTCGGTGCGGGGGCCGCCCTTGGTGCCCAGGCAGCCGGGATGGAGGCGGACGGCGTAGAACGGCGGCTCTTCGACGGGACCGAGGGTTGGATGGGGGGCCGTCGGATCGCCGACAAAGCGGTCGTAGATCGAGCGGCCCCGGCCGAAATCGGGGTCGTCGCGGGTGGCGGCCAACTGGTTGAATCGGGTCACAGACGCGGCCAGTTCATACGGGTCCACGCCGATAGCACCAGCGAGCCCAGCCAAGCTATCGGCTCGGTGCAGCCATGTCGGGTTGGAATCACCTCGGCGAAGCGGCCCCAAGCGATACTCGCGGCGGTAGCCGGAGTCGAATACCAGCCAGGCGGTGGCCGCCGGGTATTGGAACCCGGTGGGGTCGAAGGACTGCATGGCCCGGCCTACGTCGTTGTAGTTGCGGGCCTCGTTGGCGAACCGCCGTCCCCGGGAGTCCACCATCAGCGATCTGGGCCGGGCCCGCTCGGTGAGCACCAGCCGGTGGAATAGCTCGCCGTCGATGGCCTCTCCGGGCACGGTCATGGCCGGACACCACCACGCCTCGGCCATGTTGCCCAACTCGGCTCCGGCGGTCAGCGACAATCGCAGCGCAGTGCCGTCCATGCCGGGGGCGCCTACCGGCCCGGTCATTGGCCCTCGCAGAAACGCCTGCACCAGGGCCGGGTCTCGCTCGAAACCGCCGGAGGCCAAGATCACCCGCCCGGTGATCACATCGGCACCGATGCGCACGCCGTTCACTGTGCCGCCCGATTGAGCCAAGCCGTCTACTCCCACGCTGGTGAGAATGGCTACTCCCGAAGCCTCCGATGCTTCCACCAATGAGGCGAGCATCGACCGGCCCATGGTGATCACGCCGCGCTGAAACCGGTCTGCAACCTCGGCTCGGTTGAATTCACCGGTTGCCAACTCCCGGTACGTGATCGGCGCGGTCACGTTGGGCGCAGTGCGGATGCGCTGGTCGAGCTCCGGTGACGCCTCGCGGGGCTGGGGCTCCAGGGGGCGGTGGCCTGGCTTTCCGCCCGGCAGCTCGGGGTGATAGTCGGGGTAGGGAACCGTCTGCCACGAAAGCCCGGTGGTCGACTCCAGCCAATCGGCCACCGCCGGCGCCTGATCGGCGAAGTAGTCGACTAACTCGTCGTCTACATCGCCCAGCCGGAGCGCCCGAAGATACTGCCGCGCCTCAGCGGTAGAGTCGTCCACTCCGTCCGCCGCCATGAGCCGATTGGCCGGCATCCAGGCCAAACCTCCCGATAGCGCGGTGGTTCCGCCCAGCACCGGGGCCCGCTCCACCACGGTCACTTCGGCCCCCGCCTGGGCCGCGGCCACCGCCGCAGTCAATCCGGCAGCCCCCGACCCGACAACCACTACCGAGGACATGTTGGGCTCAATTCTCAACCCGTCAGTCTCGGGGAGTCCAGCGGAACCACCGGGTGACGATGAGGGCACCGGCCACACCCCACGCCGCCATGACCAGCCAGTTGGTTACGGGCCAAATCGACTCGTCGCTGAGCGGGTCGAAACTGCGTTGCAGGGCCACCGCCAGGTGCCTGATGGGGAATATGTCGCCGATCAGGGTGATCGCCCGGGGTGTTTCGTCGGTGGCAGGCACATAGACGTCGGAAACGAAGTAAAGCGGCAAGACGACCAGGTTGAGGAACGGCGGGCCGGTCGTCTCATTGGGTACCAAGTTGGTGAACGCCAACCCAAGGGCACAGAACACTGCGCCCCCAATGATCAAGGTCACGATCAGGCTGGGGACCGTCTTCCACAACAGATCCACGTCGTAGACCGCCCAGCCGATCAACGCCATCAGCACCGCCATAAGAGCGATCACGGCGTAAGCGGTGGCAACCAGTCCCCCCATGAACACCCAGGGACGTATTGGGGTGCCCCGCACTCTCTTGAGGATGCTCGTCTCGCGGCGGAAGACCGTGACGATGGCCAGATTCACGAATGAGGCCTGGACCACCGACAACGCGATGATGCCCGGCACAAAGCGACTGGCCAGCTTCGGGCCGACCGGGGTGACCAAGTCATTGCCGAAGAGAGCGGTGAGCACGAACAAGAAGATGAGGGGCAGGACGACGGTGAAAAAGCTGGCCAATGGGTTGCGCCACAGCAGCACGAAGTCGAAGCGGGTCTGCGTAGCCAGCTGCTGGAGGCTGCCACCATTCATGGACTCGGCTCTTCTGCGCTATCGGTTTCGCTGACCAAAGCCAGATAGGTGTCTTCCAGCGTAGGGGCTCGAACTTCGAGCGATTCGACACTGCCTCTCAGTCGACGTGCGGTCGCCAGCAGCACGGCCACGGTGTCAGTGACCTGGTCAGTCTCGATGACCAGCGTTGCGGGTCCCTCGCCAGGACTAGTGCTCGTCTCCCCGTGTTCGCCAGCTTCCTTGAGCACAGCTGCCGCAGCTCGAAGCTGGTCGGGCAATTCGTCCAACGGCACCTCTTGGGCATTCCACGAGATTCGGGTTTGCAGCGACGCCGCTTCAGCCAGGTCTGCGGCCGTTCCCTTGGCAATGATCTGTCCGGCGGCGATCACCGAGATGCGGTCGGCCAGGTTCTGGGCCTCATCCATGTAATGGGTGGTGAGCAGAACGGTCACCCCCAGGTCGCGCAGGCCGTCGATCATGGCCCACGCCTCCCGACGGGCGGTCGGGTCGAATCCGGTAGTGGGTTCGTCGAGGAACAGCAGCTCAGGGTTTCCCACCAGCGCCAAGGCCAGATCAAGCCTGCGACGTTGACCCCCCGACAAGCGCCCGACCCGTTGGTCGCGGTGATCAGCCAGCCCGACCAGTTTGAGCACTTCGGACACCGGGCGAGGGGCGGGGAAGTACGCGGCCCACATGATCACCGTCTCGGCGACCGTCAGGTACTCCTCGGGCTGGGACTCCTGCAACACGATCCCGATTCGCTCTCGCCAATCCAGGCCGGCGCTCGCCGGATCTTGGCCGAGCACAGAGACTTTGCCGGCAGTTCGGGCCCGGAAGCCTTCGAGGATTTCGACCGTGGTGGTCTTGCCTGCGCCGTTCGGCCCCAGGAAGGCCAGGATCTCGCCCTCTTCCATGTGGAGGTCAACGCCGGCGACGGCCTCGTGCGCGCCGTAGGACTTGTGCAGGCCGGTTACCTCGATTGCCGGGCTGCGCATCGTGTTCACTATGGGCGCTGCGGGAAGGCAGGGCTACTTCGGAGCGGGCTTTTGGAAGCGATTCAACTTTCTAGCATGGAGGCCAACGCAGCGGTGTCGAACCACTGGGAGAGGCGGCAGATGCGGCCATCTTGGACGTCGAAGATGTCCACTGCGTCGAAGGCAACCTCTTGTCCATCGGCCGTGGCGCCGTTGAAGGTGATCTCCACCACAACGGTGCTGCCGGCTTCCAGAAACCGGGTGGGGTTGTCTTGGTGGACCGGGAAGCGCTCGAAGATCTTCTGGAACATGGCGATGGCCTTGTCGGATCCGATTCGGGGGCGGGAACCAGAGGGGATCAGGTCGAGTTCGGGATGCAGCACCGAAGCCATGAGATCCCAGTCCTCGGCGTTGAGAGCCGCGAAGTAATCCTTGACTGTCTCTAGGGGGCTCATCCGCCGCCTCTCAAAATGTCCTTGACCTCGCGCATGGCCTTGAACGACCATCCGGCCAGCTCGGGGTCGCCGAAGGCGGTGACGTTCCACATGATCAGATGGCGCAGACCGGCGTCGTAGTAGGTGCGGACCTCCTCGGCGATCTGTTCGGGGGTGCCGCAGAAGCAGTAGTAGTCAACCACCTTGGGGGGGATGCCATCGATGATGGCCTCGGCCTGCTTCCGGGGTACCGACGCGGGGATCAGGTCGTGGAATCCCTCGGGGGGCTCCACTCCGAGCTCGCGGAAGATCTGCGGGGGCAGCATCACCATGATGGCCCGCAGCAGGGGTGCCTCCTGCATGCGCCTCAGAGTGGCCTCGTCGGGGGCGGCCAGCACGTAGGCCAGCAAACCAGGGGTGACTGCATCGCCGTCTCGGCCCGCCTCCACCGACGCCTCACGGATCGTCGCCAAAGAGTCGGCGTACACGTCGGGGGCCAGCTTGGTGGGCAGCCAGCCGTCGGCCAGCCGTCCGGTGATGCTCAGCATCCGCGGGCCGTGGGCCGCGGTCCAGATCGGCGGGGGAGTGTCCCCGTAGGGCGACAGGCCGAGCACGGCGTCCTTGAGCTCGTGGAACTTGCCCTCGTGGTCGATGGGCCCGTCGGCCCCCCACAGCGCCCGGATGATCTCGATGCCCTCCTCCAGACGGCCCACGGGACGCTCGAAGTCCATGCCGTAGGGGGTGACGTTCATCCGCTCGCCCGAGCCCAAACCCAGGATGGCCCGACCCTGGGTCAGGTGGTCGAGGGTGAGGGCCATGTTGGCCACCATGGCCGGGTGGCGGCGGATCAGGTCGGTGACGACGGCTCCGACCTTGATGGTCTCGGTCTGGGCTCCTACTGCGCCCATCATCACCAGCGGGTCGAAGTAGACATGGCCGCTGGGCTGCGCTGCGGCCAGCGGGCTCATGTCCGGGGTCCAGATCGAGTCAGGGTGCCAGCCCATCAGATGGCACGGCCACCACAGGGCGTCGTAGCCATCGGCTTCGGCCCGCTGGCCCAGCTCAACCGCCCGGTGGGCCGGGGGCATGATCTGGCCCGGAACGCCGATCTCTAGGTCTCTCATCTCTCGAAATCTTTCATCGGCCGAACTCCCGGCGGCGCATGTTGTCGGGGTCGATGATGTCGCGGATCAGGCGCACTTGCT
Organism: bacterium; assembly: GCA_028819295.1. Lineage (GTDB taxonomy): Bacteria > Actinomycetota > Acidimicrobiia > Acidimicrobiales > Bin134 > Poriferisocius. The sequence continues at coordinate 35,357 of JAPPMA010000105.1, forward strand.
CTGCGGTGGGCGCCTCGGTGGTGGGAATGGGACCCTCCGGTGCGGGCAGCTCAAACCCGGTGGCCTCCTGCACCTGTTCGAAGGTGACCCCGGGGTGCAGCGACGCCACCCGCATGTGGCGGGTTTCGGGGTGAAAGTCCATCACCGCCAGGTTGGTGATCACCAGCTCGGGTCCGCCTTCCAACCCGGCATCAGCACGCTCGGAACCGCCGCCCAGGTAGCCGGCGCAGGAGATGAAGTCCACCCTCTCCACCAGCGAGCGGGGGTTGTGGTTGGGGTTCCAGTAGTAGAGCCGTTTGCCTATTGATCCCATGTCGCCCAGCCCGGCGGTGCCGGGCAGGCGCACCCGGGGATTGTGATAGTCGGTGCCGATCACCGAGTTGTTGCCGTTGCCATAGCGGTCGAGCTGGGCGGCACCCACGCAGAACTTGGTGAGCCAGCGGCCGTTGAGGGCGAAGTTCCAGAAGTCGCCATACTGCTCCACATACATGATGGAATCCCGCCACAGCGGAGCCTCCAGGGTGGAGGCCGGCACGCGGTCGGGTCGGGGCTCCAGCCCCACCGCACCGGCCAGCCACACCAGATCGGGGGCGTGGGTGAGCCGGGCCAGCCAGAAGGCGCTGACCGGCACGAACGAGGCCATGCCGTTGCAGGCCTGGTCTCCGTCGCCAAAGCAGGCGGCCAGACGGGCAATCATCAGCTCGTCGATGGTCCAGTCTTCAGCCGGGGGGCTGTTGCGCCAGTCGCTCATGAGGCCTCCCAGTTTCGAAGGGCGGTCATTTGCTCGGCGCCTCCCACCGTCTCCAAATACGCCGCATGATCGGCGGGGCCGGTCACGTACTTCTCCAAAAACACAGCCACTGCCTCATCGTCGCGGGCTGCGCCGATCCACTCCAAGTGCATGGCGGTGTCGTAGCCGTAGCGGGGGGAGAACGAGGTGGGGTGGGCCCCGAAGGGCGCTTCCACCACCGCGTCCACCATGAAGCCGGGGAGCACGGTGCGGTCGGGATTGGCCCGCAGCACTTCGGAGTCCACAATCTCCTCAGCAGTGACGATCACCGTGGTGGCCGCTTTGGGCATGATCCCCAGGTCGGGCCACAGCGCGGTGGGCTCATAGCCGATGTTGCCGAACCGGTCGGCCTTGTGGGCGTGCACCAGAGCCACATCGGGCACCAGCGCCTTGCAGGCCACCACCGAGGGACCGCCGAAGGGGTCGTCGAGCATCACCAGGTTGTCGTTCACGTCGATCAGGTCGGTGCCGATCAACCCCCGAGTAGGCAAGAACGGAAGGTTGCGGGCACCCGCGCCCAGGCGGGCGTTCAGCGCGGTCTCCGACAGCTCTTCGACCCGGATGGCCCCGGCTTCCACAGCCTTGCGGTAGCGCTGGCACAGTCCGAACTGCTCCATTGAGACCGCGGCGCCGATGAGTCGGTTCATGGCCCCGGCTGCGGCCAGCCAGTCCACTGGGATGCCACCCACCAGGCACACCACCCCGAGGTCCTGGCGTTCTTGGCGGATCAGCTCCCGAACCAAGGCCATGGGCGCGGCCTGGGTGGCCATGTTCAAGATGGCCACGGTGTCGCCGTCGCAAACGAGGGCAGCGGCGTCCTCGAGCGTGGCCAGCTTCTCGGCGCTCATAGCAGCTCAACCATCTCTCGTCCTCCGTGGAGCTCGATCACCTGCCCAGTTGCATAGTCGGAATCGGGCGACGCCAGCCAAGCACAGGCTCCGGCCACGTCTTCGGGAGTTCCGGCCCGGCCGATGGGAATCTGAGCCTCAATGCGCTCGATGATCGCCTCGGGGATGCCCAGGCCGGTGTCGTCGTCGCGAGCTCCGGTGAGCCGAGTGCCGGCGATGTAGCCGGGGGCCACCGCGTTGACGTTGATACGGTGGCGGGCCCACTCCCGGGCCAGCGACTTGGTGAGGGCTATCACCCCGCCCTTGGCTGCTGAGTAGTTGGCGTTCCCGGCGATGCCGTAGATGCCGTTGATGGAAGCCATGTTCACCACCTTGCGATGGTGGGCCGGCGGGTCGTCCCGGCTGCCCCGCAGCAGCGGAAAGGCGGCCCGGCACAGGTTGAAAGTGCCCTTGAGGGCCACGTCGCAAACAAGGTTCCACTGCTCGTCGGTCATGTTGTGGGCCATGGCATCGGCGGTGATGCCAGCATTGTTCACCAGAATATCCAAGCAGCCAAACGAGTCTTGGGCGGTGTTCAACATCGCGTCGACGTCGCCTTGGTCGATCACTGAGCCGGGAGCGGCCACTGCCTGCCCGCCATCGGCGGCAATCGCGGCCGCCGCCTCTTCGGCGACATCGTCGTCCAAGTCATTAACCACCACGGATGCCCCATCCCGGGCCAACCGAGCGGCCACCGCCAACCCAATGCCCCGTCCGGCACCGGTGACGAGCGCAACTCTCCCCTTCAACATCGCTTATTCATTTGAGAGCAAGACCATCGAGGGTCGGGGGGTGGCGCCGTAGGTGACAGGACCCGCCGACCCGGACATGTTCATCAGAAGCTTCTGGGGAGCCCAAATGTCTCAGCGATGCTGTTCCTGGCCATCTCATTGGTGATGGGCCCGATACGGTACAGGCGGCTGTCCCGCCAGTAGCGCTGGGGGTGGGTCTCCAGGGCGTAGCCCATGCCGCCCAGCACCTGGATGGCGATGTCGGAGCACTTGCCGGCGTACTCCGAGGCCACCACCTTGGCCATGTTGGCCTCCCGGCCGCAGTCCTCGCCCGACTCCGACTTCCACGCCGCGTAATAGGTCATCAGCTCGGCCTGCTTCTGCATCATGGCCATGTCGGCCAGGTTCTGGTGCCACACCTGGAACGAGCCGATCTTCTTGCCGAAGGCCTCCCGCTCCATCAGATAGCCCATGGCCTCCTCGATGCAGCCGTCGATGATGCCGGTACACAGGGCAGCCACCATGATCCGCTCGTTGTTGAGGGTGGACAGCATTTGGTAGAAGCCCTGGCCGGGCTGGCCCACCACGTACTCGTCGGGCACGAACACGTCGTCGAGGAACACCTCGCACGATCCCACCGACCTCATGCCCACTTTGGGGATCTGGCGGCACTCCAAGCCCTCGGCCGGGTTCTTGACCAAGAACAAAGTGACCCCCCGCGCCGGCTTGTCGACGATGTCCTCGGTGCGGGCCATCAAGAACAGGTAGTCGGACACGTGGGCCGCGGTCGACCAAGTCTTCTGGCCGGTGATGCTCCAGCCGCCGTCCACCTTGGTGGCCCGAGTCCGCATTGCCCCCATCAGGTCGGTGCCTCCCGAGGGCTCGGTGACCGCGATGGCCACCCGCAGCTTGCCCTCGGCCAACTGGGGGATCAGCTCCTCGCGGGCCACGTCGGAGGCGAACTTGTTGATCGACTTGGCGCAGAACGAGGAGATGCCGAAGATCCAGGTGAGCCCGGCCAGCGAGCGGGCCAGCTCCCGGGTGAGGATCATCTGGGTGACCACATCGCCGCCCTGGCCGCCCAGCTCGGGGGGCAGGCCGATGGCGTGGAACCCGGCCTCAGACATCTTGTCCCACAGCTCGAACGGATACTCGAACTCCTGGGCCTCGTAGTCGCGGGCCGCGTCCTTGGGGCACTCCTTCTCGACCCAGTTGCGGACCATCTCTTGGAACATCGTCTGCTCGTCGGTGAGGGTGAACTCCATCTGCTTGTTGCTCCTTGCTCTGCTAAATCAGTCTGTTCAGCCAGTCTGCCAGGTGGGGTCGATCAGTAGCGCCAGCCGTCGCCGAAGGTGGGAATGCGGCGGCCCAGGATGTCCTCCACGCAGGTGAGCGCGGCTCGGGCCGACCGGTCGGTGCCTATGCCCCGGCTGCGGAAGGTCTCGCTGGCGAAGTACAGGCCGTCGACGGTGGGGGCCCGCCAATGAGGGCGGAACTTGCCCACCAGCATGGGCTTCTGGGCGACGCCGAAGGCCGGGTCGAACACGTACAAGCGCCTCTTCCACACGTGCTCGGCCAGGCCGGGATACATCACGTACAGACCCTGTTCGAGGCGGTTGTACATGTCCTCGATGTAGCGCCGGTCCCGCCCGCGGGCGCCGGGGACGATGCCGCCGGTGCAGTAGAGGTGGAGCCCATCGGGGATGCCGTTGGGGTCCATGGCCGCCTGGTCGTACATGTAACCCGGCGTCGGGCTGTGGGGGGTGGCCAGCCAGGTGGCCAGCTCCCGGGGGTCGAACATGGTCACCGGTTCCTCGGTGGCGAAGTAGAGGTTGAGCATGGTCACCCGGTACTGGTCCTGGGCCAGGTAGCGGATCTGGCTGGTGTACCACTCGGGCAGCTCCCACTCGGGCACCACGTTGAACACGTTCCACACCGGCAGCGTGGAGATCACCGCGTCGCACTCGATCACTTCGCCGACGTCGTAGTCGACGGGCACCTTGGGCTCGTGGGGGATGGACACGCCGACCACGGCGCCGTTCTCGATCAGCACCCGGCCGGCCGGGGTCTGCATCCGCAGCTCGCCGCCGTGCTCGGTGAAGCCGTCGGCCAGGTCTTGCCACATGCCGTCCCAGCCCTGGCCGGGCCAGCAGGAGTAGGCGGCCATGTGCCGCTCCTCGTAGTGCATCTTGCGCACCCACAGGTTGTCGCTGGCCGAGTGGTCGTACCATTCGTCGGTCATGCACTCCAGCACGGCGATGAACTCGTAGAGGTCGTAAACCCCCTGGTCGGAGGTGTGCTGGGCCAGCCATTCCCGCATGGGGCGGTCGTCCCATTCCTCCAGCTCGTCCCACGAGCTCTCGGTGATGGCCTTGATGACCTTCTTCACCTCCGTCTTGTCGGGGTAGCGGTCGCGGATCGATCCCCAGGTTTGGGTGTCGTTGTCCCAGATCGGCATGTCGTGGGACACCTCGCCGTGGATCAGCTCCTTGCCGACGTGCTCGAACACCTTGGTCAGACCCGATCCGGGGTCTTCGATGAGGTGTCCGCCCAGGTTCACCTTGAATCCATCGTCATCGGCCGCCAGCGCCCGGCCTCCCAGGAAGGGCGAGCGTTCCAGAAGGGTGACCGATTTGCCTTCCGCGGCCAGAAGGGCTCCGGCGCTCAGCCCGGCGGCCCCGGCGCCGATGACGACAACGTCGCATTTGGTCATGGGGGGATACTAAGAGCGTGGGCCGATGGTCGGCACTTCATGGGGGTGGCCCCTCAGGGGGTGGCAATCCCACTCAGGGCGTCCACCGTGGCCTGCGGGCCGACGTCGTCGCCCATGTGGGCGCCGGTGAGCAGGATGATGGGCAGGTCCACTCCCGCGGTCCTGTAGGAGGAAATCCGGTCGGCCAGCATGTCGGGCCCGAGGGTGCATTGGGAGAGCACGGCCTCATCGGGCACCAGCGAGAGCGCCTTGGCCCGGTCGCCCCTTTGCCAGGCCTCGGCGACCTCGGGCAGGTTGTCGAAGGTGCCGACGAACGCGGGTTGATGGGTGGGGACCATGGCGTAGGCCAGCACTTGGCGGCGCATCCGCTCCAGGGCCTGGTCGGGGTCGGGGCCTGCGTAAGCCCAGAACGACAGCACGGTGCCCACGTCGCTGGTGTTGCGGCCCGACTGAGCGGCGGCATCGTCGACGATGGCTCGTTTCGGGGCCACCTCCGAGGGCGGGCACCAGGTCATGAACACCGCATCGGCGATCTCCCCGGCCAACGCCAGCATCCGGGGGTTGATGGCCCCCAACCAGATCGGCACCTCCACCGGGGGCAGGACGAGCCGGAACCCTTTGGACCGGAACCGGGGGCCGTCGTGGTTCAGCTTCTCGCCGGCCAAAGCAGCCTGGAGCAGGCCGATGAACTCCCGCACGGTGGCCAGAGGCTGTTCGAAGTCACCGCCATGCCAGCGCCCCACCACGATGGGGCTGCTGGCCCCGATCCCGGCGATCACCCGGCCAGGGGCCAGCGATGCCAAGGTAGAGAAGCCCATGGCGGTGAGGGCGGGGGAGCGGGTGTAAGCGGCCACGATGCCCGAGCCCAGCTTGATGCGCTCGGTGCGAGCGGCCATGGCCCCCAAAGTGGCGAACACCTCGGGTCCGGCCACCTCGCCCACCAGTGCCGTGTCGATGCCGGCTCGTTCGGCATCCACCACCAGATCGGTGAGCCAGTCGATTGACAGCCCGTCTTCCACCGGCATGGTGATGGCCACCGGGGAGTCGGTCATGGCTTGATCGCAGCGGGCAGCTTGCTAGCCGGCGAAACGGTTGTGGAGCTCGTCGGCCAGGGGCTGGTTCTCGGCGTTGTCGGGGTGGGGGAGCCACTCCTCGCCGACCGACAGGTAGCGGGTGGCCAGCTCGATCAGCGGGCCGTGGGCCTTGTCGGGGGGGATGAAGTTCCACTTCAGCCACGGCTGGCTGTCGGGATTGCTGGGCTCGTCCATCACCAGGGGGATGTCGGCATCCCGCACCCCGTCGATCATGGTGTCGAAGTCGTCGGAGCAGAAGGCGATGTGGTGGACGTACTCGCCCTTCTTGGCCAGCACCTTGTCGGGCCAATGGCCGGGCTCAGCCGGTGACCACAGCTGGATGGACACGCCGGTGGGGTCGGGGTTCTGGAAGGTGACCCACGCCATAGGGGTTCCGTCCATGTCGTCGGCGCCTTCTCCTCGAGTGACCTTCATGGTGTGGCCGGGGGCCAGCACTTCTAGGATCTGCCGCCAGTCGGCCTCAGCCTGAGCCAGGTCTTTCACCAGCAATGAGATGTGGTCGATGTGGATGCCCATTTCTTCGCTGTCTCCTCGGGAGTCTTCCCTGACTAAGCAGCCAGGTTCTCGATGATGGTGGCGTTGGCCAAGCCGCCGCCCTCGCACATGGTCTGTAGCCCGTAGCGGCTTCCGGTGCGCTCCAATTCATTGAGCAGCGTGGTCATGATCCGGGCGCCGCTGGCCCCCAACGGGTGGCCCAGAGCGATAGCACCGCCGTTCACGTTCACCTTGTCCATGTCGACGCCGGTCTCTTTGGCCCAGGCCAGCACCACCGAGGCGAAGGCCTCGTTGCACTCGAACAGATCGATGTCGTCCAGGCCCATACCAGCGCGCTCCAGCACCCTGGCGGTGGCGGGGATGGGGCCAGTCAAGATGAGCACCGGGTCACTGCCCACCACGGCCATGGTGTGGACTCGGGCCCGGGGTGTGAGGCCGTGTTCGGCCACTGCTTTCTCGGAAGCGATGAGGAGTGCCGCAGACCCGTCGGTGATCTGGCTGGAGTTTGCCGCGGTCAGCGGTCCGTGCTCGGAAAACGGGCGCAGCTTGGCCATCTTCTCCATGGAGGTGTCGGGTCGGATGCCCTCGTCGCGGGCGCAGTCGCCCACCACCAGCACCTCACGCTCGAACCGGCCCTCCTCCCAGGCCCGGGCCGCGTTCTGGTGGCTTCGCAGAGCCAGGCCGTTCATGTCTTCCAGAGTGACGTCCCACCGCTCGGCGATCAGGTTGCCGCCCCGGAACTGGTGGACCTCTTCGTCGCCGAAGCGCTCGGCCCAGCCGTCGCCGTCGAACGGGTAGCGCATGCCCAGGTCGGGGCCCACGTCGCCTTGGCTGTTGAGGGTGATGAGGCTCATCACCTCCACACCACCGGCCACCACCAGATCCTGGGTGCCCGACATGACCCCTTGGGCGGCAAAATGCACCGCCTGCTGCGACGATCCGCACTGACGATCGATGCTCACCGCCGGGACGTGCTCGGGAAGCCCGGCCGACAGCCAGGCGTTGCGGGCCACGTTGAACGCCTGGGCGCCGATCTGGCCCACACAGCCCATGATGCAGTCGTCCACCGCGGCCGGGTCCACACCGGTGCGCTCAATCAGCCCGCTCAAGATGTTGGCGCCGAGGTCGGCGGGATGCAGGTGGCTCAGCCCTCCGCCAAAGCGGCCCATGGGGGAGCGAACTGCGTCGATGATGTAGGCGTCGGCCATGGCTATGTCCTCTGGATGCTTGTCTGGTGTGATTGTTGGTTGTCTTTCGACGAGCTGGGGTCTTCAGCTCCCGGCCCGCTCGGCGGCGGCCACGGTGTTGGCCATAAGCATGGTACGGGTCATCGGCCCCACCCCGCCGATTCGCGGCGAAAGCCAGCCCGCCACCTCGGCCACATCGTCGTCCACGTCCGACACCAGCTTGCCGTCGGCAAAGCTCACCCCGGCGGCCACCACCGCCGCGCCGGGCTTGACCATGTCGGCCTTCACCATGCGGGGCGCACCGGCCGCGGCGATGAGGATGTCGGCGTTCTTGGTGTAGCGGGAGATGTCGCCCGCCCCGGTGTGGACCACGGTGACGGCGGCGTTGGCGTTGGGCCGCTTCAGCGACAACAGGTTGGCCAGCGGCCGGCCGATGGTGAGGCCCCGGCCGATGATCACCACATGCTGGCCGGCAATGGGAATGTCGTAGCGCTCCAGCATCAGCTGGATTCCCCGCGGAGTGCAGGCCAGCGGAGCATCCACCCCCTGCACCAGCCGCCCCAGGTTCACCGGGTGGAGCCCGTCGGCGTCCTTCTCCGGCAACACCCGCAAGAGCGCGGTCTCGTAGTCGAGGTGGCCTGGGAACGGGTACTGCATGATGTAGGCGTCCACCGCCGGGTCGGCGTTGAAGTCGTCCACCACGGAGTCCACTTCGGCCTGGGTGGCCTCAGCAGGCAGGTGGACCTCCCGAGAGCCCATGCCCAGTTCCTCGCTGTCGCGGTGCTTCATGGCCACGTAGTTGGCCGACGGTCCGTCGTCGCCCACCAACAGCGTGCCCAACCCCGGGGTCTTGCCCTTGTCGGCCAGCGCGGCGATCCGCTCCCGCAGGCCATCTTTTATTTCGGCTGACAGCATTTCGCCGTCGAGTTTGATAGCAGTCATCGCCCCGCATTCTCTCGCAAACGCTGCGGATTCACAATGACCGGGTGCCAGGTAGAGGAACCCCTATAGCGGTGGGGTTCGATTTCCCTTGTCCAAATGGCTCAGTCTGCGTACATTAGGTACTTAGAGTACGCACAATTTTATGCAGGGTATGACCATGCAATTCCTCACTTACTCAGAAACCCGCCGCAGGCTCCGCGAGGTGCTCGACGCTGCCGAGGCTGGAAAGGCAGCAGGAATCGAGCGCCGGGGTAGTCGGGTTGCATTGGTTGAGCGAGACCGTTTGCACGGGCTCTTGGCCGATTCCTGGCGGTTGGGCAGGCCAGAGGCGGTGGCCGAGGCGGGCGGCTGGTCGGTGTTCCTACCGGGCTCGCCTATTGCCGCTGACGGTGCCGACTTGGATGAAGCCGTCGAAGAGTTCATCGAGGCCCTCAGGGAGTACGCCCATGATTGGGAGGAGCGGCTCAGGCTGGCACCCAATCACGAGCGCATGTGGCCGCTTGTGCTGTTCGTGTCCATGAGCTCTGATACAGAGATCGCCAACTGGGTGCATGGCAGGCAGTCTTGAGCTTCCCTGCGCCCACCCGGCGCGACCATGCCGGTTTCTGCGGGGTTGAGGGTTGGAGGCTGGTTCGCTCCGCTACCGGCAAGCGCAGCACGCACCACAAGACCTACGAGCTGGAGCTTCCCAGCGGAGCCATCTTGAGGACGAGAGTCTCCAGACCCCCCGACCGCACAATCTACGGCGATGCGCTCTGGGGGTACATCTTGCGCGACCAACTTCATGTGAGCGTCAAGGAATTCTGGCGATGCGCTCAAGACGGCATTACGCCCGATCGCGGAGCGCGGTCAGTGTCGACAGAGTCAATTCCGGCTGATCTGCTCTACTTGCTGAAGAACAGGGTCGGCCTGCCCGAGACCCGATTGAGGGAAATGACCAGGCAAGAAGCAGTCGAGCGAATTCAGCAGTACTGGATCTCCGGCGAGTAGGCGGTCGGGGCGATGGGCTAGGCCGCGGCGGCGCAGGTGGGTCCTCGTGGTAGTACTCCGTCGACGCCGCGCTTCGGTGATTTCAATCGATGTTGCCCGCTGCGGCTCTTGGTCACCTGGTAGCCCTGTTTGTGGACCTTCTTGTGGCACTTCGGACATAACAACACGAGGTTGGTGATGTCGGTGGGCCCGTCGATGAGTCCAGCGTTCTTGAGTTGGCCACTGAGCGTGTCGTAGTCGACCGAGACGATCAGCGTGGTGGCCTGCGGCACAATCCCGTCGCCATCTGACCCATTGTTCACAACCTCATCGTCGTCGGCGGTTCCGGAGGTTTTGGGTCGTTGGGTGATCAGGGCCACCAGGGCATCGGCGTTGCGTTGGTCGTGGGTGCGGTCGCTCCCAGACTTGGCGTCCTCGCGGAACAACCGATCACTCAGATCGTGAAGGGCGGTCTTGACTCGTTCACCGGCCATCCGGTCCAGTTCGGCGTACAAGATGACCATCTCGTTGTCACCGTCGAACACTTTGGCGCTGCGCCGTTCCCGTTGCCGCTCCTGGCGGGTCAATCCATCATCAGCCCGACGCTGATCCTCACCTCGAGCCACGGTCTTCTTGAACTGGTCAAGATCCTCGGAGATGGCCATAGTGATCAACTCGAGCTCTTCGGCCTGGGACAGCGGCGCCCGCTCATGCGACTCGCCCATCACCCGGGCATGATCAATGGAGATCCACCCACCCTTGACGGCCTCCAACGTCGCCGGCAGCGCCTTCAGCGATCCCGCAGCCTTGGCCTGCTGACGGGCTTTATGGCGACCCAGCCCAAACTGCCGGCACAACTCCTCAACTGCGTCTTGCCCCTCCAGATCGCCAAGCCGCCCCAACAAAGCGGCCAGATAGCCATCAAGCTGCCGCCGAGCACTGTCCGCCTGAAGTATCAACTTGACCAATTCACCCGACCCCAAGTCAGAGAAATCAGCCAGCTGGACATCCACACAACCGCTTCCACGGTCCGCTGGCTCCCTGCCGTCCTCAATGGCATTTCCCCTGGTGAAACCACCTAAATCCATGCCAATAGTCTACCGATGCCGGTGACAGTATCCCCTGAGATAGCTCAACATATGGATGAGTCATAAGGTAGTCATGTCACATATGTGTGAGTCCGACATGTCCCGTGACATCACCCTCGGTCAGAAGGTGGTTCCAGACCCGGAGTGTCTAGTCCTCATCTGGCCCGATCACAGGATCCGGTGGCAACAACCTGGCTACCCGGAGGGGACCACCCCATGAATCGTGCCATCGCCCTTCTCGCCTGCCTCCTGCTCGCTGCGTGCGGCAACGCCGTCGAACCCCCACCCGCTGTCATCCCCACAGCCACCCCTACCGCTACCCAAACGCCCGTAAACAACACACTCCCCACACCCACCGAATTATCCATTCCCACCTTCTACCTGATCCCTACACCAGAACCGACCTCTTCCCCGCACCCCGATTGGCTCCAAGTTTTTGCCCAGCTCTCATCTGCTGATGTCGTCAACACCTGCTACTACTGGCTCTCTTTTTGGTCAGAACGCGGCTCTGAAATGGAAGAACTAGCGGAGTTCATCGCCTGGCACCCCGGCATCGCCGGACAACAATTGCTGCCAACCCGCTGGGAAGGACTCAGTGCAACCTTGGTTTACAGCGAACTGCGGTACGACCTGCCAATGATGTCTCCGGTGTTTCACCAAGTGGCAGACGAATGCAGCGAACAAGCACCACGAGGATTCCTGAGCCGCCTAGACCGCATAAACGAGGACTTGCGACGATTTCTATGACCAGGTCGGGAACGACCTCGGCGTAACCGTCGATCTCCGCGTCGAGCGGGATCTTCTCTGCGGAGGTGTAAGCCACGTCGGGCTCGCGCACGGTGTCGGGATCGCGCTCCAGCCACACGCCCGAATCGGAGGCGACAACCGTGCCCAGTCGTCTGGCCCTTGCAAAGAGGTTCAACTCGGTGGCGAGGTTGACCGCGATCTTGCCGTGTCGGCGTCCTGCTGCCATCGTCTCGTGAAGCACTCCCCGCAAGAGGACGCATGTGGTTGACTCTGGTTTTGTCGACGCGCCGGCTCCCGGTCTTGATGCCGTCACTCGCGAGGTCTTTGCACAACTTGGGGAGGAGTACTTCGAGTTGTGCGAGCGGCTATTCGCCCAGGATTCAGACTTCAGTCTGACCTAAGCCTCCACCGAGGGTCCGGAGCAGCTCCCGACGGTGATCCTCGTTGACGACCACTGTTGGGAGCTTGGGCGGGCGCCTCCCTCGGCCATGACGGGCGAATCAACTTCGAGGGGATAGCCCAAGCTGCTTTCGCCGGGTGCAGCTACGCGGGGTTTGGAATGACGATTCGCTCGTCGTCAAAAACGGCTACTAACTCGAGGCGGCCGCCCATGCTTTCGATAGCCGCTCGGTAGGTGGACAACAGATTGTCTCCTGCGGATTCCATAGCCGAGATCGAGGCCTGTGTCCGCTCGAGTCGCTGGGCCAATTCGACCTGCGTCAACTCACGGTGCCGACGGAGTTCGGCCAAGTTGAGAGCTACGGCGTCAGCTCTGGCCTCCTCCTTTATGGCGTCGATGCGGGCGCGCCGCTCAGGGCTGATATCGCCAATGATGTCGCTGAACTTTCGAAGCCCCATTTGAAGTTCCCTTTCTAGTCGGTGTCATTGATCAGGCCGTTGGCGGCCAGTTCTGCCAGATACTCCTCATAGAGATGCTCGGCTTGTGGAATAGCCTTCGCGTACCAACTCTCCCACAGGCCGCTCTTGTCGCCTCCGACGAGAAGAATTGCTTCGCATCGGGGGTCGAAGAGAAACAGGATCCGGAAGTTGCTGGCCACACCTCGTGGCCTCAGTTCCTTCATGTTGTGATACTTCGACCCCTTGATGCGGTCGGCATAAGGGCGGTTCAACTCTGGACCATGTTCGGCTAGGAGTTCAACGACGGCAATCACCTCGTCGGCCTCTGGTTCGGAGAGCCCGCTAAACCAGTTGGCGAATTCATCGGTACCGCTGACTTCCCATGCCACTAGAGAATTATAAGGCTGATTCAATATAAGTACAACCCTATATTTTGCAAACCGACCGCTTCATTACGTCCAGCAGAATTCGGCCCTTGAAATGTCGACTTCGTATGCAGACGGAGCCCCAAATGCTCTAGACGAAGATTGCGCTGACTTGGCAGGTGAAGCCGGTGATGACCTCGTGGACGTCGAGGGAGTCGTCCTCGTGCAGGGTTGAGGTGGCTGCGCCGGGGCGGTAGACGTCGATGGTGCGGGTGTCGGGGTGGACGATCCAGACCAGTGGGGCTCCGTAGTCGAGCCACATTTGCGCTCGGTCGCGGGCCCAGCGGCGGCTGTCGCTGGGGGAGACGATTTCCACTACCAGGTCGGGGACGACTTCGGCATAGCCGTCAATCTCCGCGTCGAGCGGGATTTTCTCTGCGGATGTAAACGCCACGTCGGGTTCGCGCACGGTGTCGGGGTCGCGCGCCAGCCACACGCCCGAATCAGAGGCCACGAGCGTCCCGAGTTTTCTGTGCCCTACGAAATTGCCCAACTTGGTGACAAGGCTGACCACGATCTTGCCTGTCGGTGTCCTGCTGCCATCGTCTCGTGAAGCACTCCCCGCACCAGCTCGCCGCGCACGCCTTCAGCACTCAGCCGCAGCAGGTCGTCGGCGGTCAACAACGAGTCCATGTGCAGATCCTACGTAGCTATGCAGGTAGATCCGACCGAAGCGGCCTTTGATGCAGAGATTGCCGCTGGTGACGTCGTGGTCGTCAGGGAAGATGCATATGACGATCTGGCAGTCCTGCACAGGCGGAGGCATGCGGACTAGAGGCAATTCCGCGCCCCAGAATGGGTGAGGGAGCGAAGGCTCGTTGGAATTTTGATGCTGTCAGGTTATCCTGACACATATGGGTGTGATCGCTGCTGATGAACTTTCGGCAGATCCCTTGGAGGCGCTGCGGGAGCTTGCCCTCAGTGAGCCAGAACTGGAACGGCTGCGTCGCGACAAGGTTTTGGAGGCCCGCGCCGCCGGAGCCACATGGGAGCAGGTTGGGAAGGCGCTTGGAGTGAGCCGCCAATCGGCTTGGGAGTACTTCACTGCCCGAGTTCGGGAAGATCTAGCAGCCAATGTCAGGGCCAACGCCGAGCTGTCAGAGGACGAGGCGATGCAAATGGCTGTGGACGAGGTGCGGTCGGTTCGGCGTCGTAGACGGTGCTGAGCGGTGAAAGTGGTGCGGATGTCGCCGCAGCGGGAAGGTTTGGATCCTCGGTAGAAAAGAGCCGATCACGGGGTACACTGACGCCGATGGCATCGGTTCGCGTTTCTGGCGAGGAGCATCCCCCTCGGCTGGCCTACGCGAAGAGGACGCATGTGGTTGACTCTGGTTTTGTCGACGCGCCGGCTCCCGGCCGTGATCCTCGTTGACGACCATATTGCCCGAATGGCGCTGAGCGGTCGACGTTTGCCTGGGTGGGGTAGCCAGACTCCCGTTCTGCCTTGGACACTTCACCTGCGTCCCGACACCCCTGTGAACCTCTACGTGTATGCCAGACACGGGCTCGAATAGCCGCCTAGTGCCTCGCCAAGGGCCATTTGTCCGTTTCGAGCCGCTTCTGAAACAGCCCTACACGTAGTTCCAGCCGAAGCGGCCTTTTATGCAGAGGTTGCCTTGGGTCACGTCGTGGTCGTCGGGGGAGGTGCATTTGACGATCTGGTTGTCTTGCACGTGGAGTTCCAGGTTGCAGCCCACTCCGCAGTAGGAGCACACGGTTTGGGTGACGGTTTGGTCTTCGGGGCGCCAATCGTCGGCCTCACGCAGGTCGAACTCGGTTTTGAACTGGAGGGCGTTGGTGGGGCACACCGCCACGCAGTTGCCGCAGTACACGCAGGCCGAGTCGGGCAGGGTCACGTCGAACTCGGTGGAGATGCGGGCGCCGAAGCCCCGGCCGGCCACCGAGATGGCGTAGGTGTGCTGGGCGTCGTCGCCGCAGGCCTCCACGCAGCGGTAGCACAGCACGCACTTGTCGTAATCGCGGATGTAGAGGTTGTCCTGCACCCGAACCGGCTCGTCCATGGTCTCGCCGCCGGGCACGTAGCGGTCGGGGTCGGCACCGTAGTGGTCGGCCCACTGGCCCAGCTCATCGGCCTGGGACACGTCGACCCCGGTGGCCAGGAACTCCAACACCATCTTGCGGCTGTGGCGCACCCGCTCGCTGTCGGTGTACACCACCATGCCCTCCTCGGCGGGGCGGGAGCAGGAGGGGACCAGAGCCCGGCTGCCGTCCAGCTCCACCACGCACACCCGGCACACGTTCACCGGGGTGAGGGTGGGGCCATAGCAAATGGTGGGGGTGTCCACGCCGGCGGCGTCGCAGGCATCCAAGATGGTGGCCCCGTCGGGAACGGCCACCTCTTGGCCGTCGACCCGGATGGTGACCGCAGTCTCGGTGACAGCAGGGCTCACGAGCTATTTCCTATCAGGCCCAGCGCCACAGCGGAGCGCACGGCCGAGGCTGCGGTGTGGCCCAGGCCGCAAATGGAGGCATCCACCATGGCCAGGGCCATGTCGTCGATCAGCTCGGCCCGCTGGGGGGCCAGCGGCCGGCCGGAGGCTTGCAACTCCACCAGCACCTCGTGCTGGCGCTGGGTGCCCACCCGGCAGGGCACGCACTGGCCGCACGACTCGTCCCGGAAGAACTCGGCGATCCTAACCACCACCGCCTCCATGTCCACGGTGTCGTCGAACACGGTCACCACCCCAGACCCCAAGGTGGCCCCGGCCTCCCGGGCGTCCTCCAGGGTGAGGGGCATATCCAAGGCGTCAGGGCCGACGAAAACCCCAGCAGCACCGCCCAGCAGCACCGCGGCCAGCGGGCCCACCGGCCCTCCAGCCAAGTCGAGCAGCTCGCCCAGCGTGGTGCCGAACGGCACCTCATAGAGACCGGGCACCCCAACTCGGCCCGACAGGCAGAACAGCCGGGTTCCGGGGGAGCGCTCAGTGCCCACCGAGCGGTAGGCATCGGGGCCATCGGTCAGAATGCCCAAAACGTTGATGAGGGTCTCGGGGTTGTTGATGGCGGTGGGCTGGCTGAACAGGCCGTGGGTGGTGGGGAAGGGGGGCTTGTTGCGGGGCTCGCCCCGGAACCCCTCGATGGAGTTGAACAGGGCGGTTTCCTCACCGCAGATGTAGGCCCCCGCCCCCCGGCGAAGCTCGATGTCGAAACGCTGGCCGGTGCCGGCCACATCGGCCCCCAGCAAACCCGCGGCCCGAGCCTGGGCGATGGCGCCCTCCAGCCGGGCGGTAGCCCGGGGGTACTCGCCTCGGATGTAGATCCAGCCGTGAACTGAGCCGGTAGCCAACCCGGCAACGGTCATCGACTCGATGACCGCGAACGGGTCGTGCTCGCAGACGACGCGGTCTTTGAAAGTGCCGGGTTCCGACTCGTCGCAGTTGGCCACCACATGCTTGTCGGGGCCGGGCTCATCAGCCACTGCCCTCCATTTGACCCCGGTGGGAAACGCGGCCCCGCCCCGGCCCGACAGCCCGGAGTCGGAGATGGCCGAGATCACAGCATCAGGCCCCATTTCGACAGACCGAACCAACGCCTCATAACCGCCGTGTTCCCGGTAGGAGTCCAAGGAGGTCGGATCGACCACACCCACCCGGCGCAACACTCGCAGGTCAGGATCGCCCGCCTGGGGCAATCGGAAGTCCTCGCCATCGTCAGCCGGCACCCGGTCGGGCCGACCCACACCCTGGACAAACAGCGCGGGGGCGCGGTCGCACTGGCCTAGGCAGGGGCTGTTGTGGACCTTGGCCCCGCTGGCTTCCAACGAGGCCCGCAGATCTTCGGCGCTGGCCAGAGCGCACGCCGGGTCGACGCACACATGGACGACATCATCGCGATGGCCGGGGTCGGTGGTGCGCAGCAGTTCATAGAACGTGGCCACGCCGTAGGCCTCGGCCGGGGGCACCCCGAGTCGCTCAGCGGCGCCGTTCAGTCCGCCGGGGCTGATCCAGCCGATCTCGTGCTGGAGCGAGTGCAGTACCGGCAGCAGCAGATGGCGCAGTCCCTGGCGCCGAGCGCGACCGCCGCGAACCAATCGCTCGGTCTCGGTAACGGTGGCGGCATCTGCCTCAGGGACGATGGCGTCGACGGCAGCCAGTTCGGCTTCGGTGGGCTGGTCGTCGCCGAAGTGAAGATCAGCCAACGGTGGCCCCCGCGGTCTCGGGGGCATCGACCAGCTCCACCCGCACGGCAGCCGCCTTGAACTCGGCAGTGCCGGATTTCGGGTCCCAGTCGGGGTTGGTGAGCACGTTCACGTCGATCAACTCGGGGTGGTGCAGGGTGGTGAAGGCCAGGCCCGGAGGCAGGCTCGACACCAGCCGGGCGTTCATCTCCACCGAGCCTCGTGGAGAGCAGACCCGCACCCGGTCGCCGTCGGCGATGTCCAAGTCAGCAGCGTCTTGCGCGTTCAGGTCCAGCCCGGCGAACCGCAGCGGCGAGTCGTAATGCCCGCTCTGCACGCCGGTGTTGTAGGAGTCCAGCGCCCGCCCGGTGGTGAGCCGCAGGGGGAACTCCTCGCTCAACTCCTCGGTGGGCCCCTCATGCTCCAGCACCGAGAACGGGGCTGGGTCGCGCCCCTCCAAGTCGTCGGCCCACAGCCAGCCGTGGAGGAAGGCGCTGCCGGGGTGGTCCTCATCGGGACAGGGCCATTGCAAGCCACCCGAGGCCTCAAGGCGCTCCCAGGCCATGCCGCCGTGCATGGCCGACAGGGAACGCAGCTCGTCCCAGACGGCCTGCGGGTCGCGAGGCCCGAGCTCGGCGCCCATGGCCTCGGCCATGTCGCACAGGATATCGATGTCGTGGCGGGCTTGGCCGGGGGGCGATACCGCGGGGCGCACCCGCTGCACCCGGCGCTCGCTGGAGGTGACGGTGCCGTTGCTCTCCGCCCAGGCCACCGACGCGGGCAGCACCACATCGGCCATCTCCGCGGTGCGGGTCATCAGAATGTCCTGCACCACCAAGATGTCAAGGGCCTCGAGCTGGGCCCGGGCGTGGGCCACGTCGGCCTCCGAATCAGCGGGGTTCTCGCCGATCACATACAGCGCCCGCAGGTCGCCCCGCTCCATGGCCTCGAACATCAGCGTGAGGTGCAAGCCGGGCACGGGGTTGAGGGGGCGACCGTAGGCGGCCTCGAACCGGGCCCGATGGCCGGGGTGGTCCACGCCGGCGAAGCCGGGGAACTTGTTGGGGATGGCCCCCATGTCGCCGCCGCCCTGCACGTTGTTCTGGCCCCGCAGCGGCACCAGTCCAGAGCCCCACCGCCCCACATGGCCGGTGAGCAGGGCCAGGTTGCACAGCGACAGCACGTTGTCCACCGCGTTGTGGTGCTCGGTGATGCCCAGGGTCCACAGGATCTGGGCCTTGTCGGCCGTGGCGTAGGCGTGGGCCATCTCCACCACCGCCTCGGCGGGAATGCCGCAGATGGCGGCCACGGCATCGGGGGTAAACGCCTCCACTGAGGCGGCGTAAGCCTCAAATCCCTGCGTGGAATGGGCAATGAAGTCTTGGTTGGCCAAACCGGCGCGGATGATCTCCCGGCCGATTCCGTTGGCCAAAGCGATGTCGGTGCCCACGTCGATGCCCACCCACACGTCGGAGAATTGGGCCGAGGATGTGTAGCGGGGGTCGACGCAGTACATGCGGGCGCCGTTGTCGAGCCCCTTGAGCAGGTGGTGGAAGAAGATGGGATGGGCCTCGCGGGCGTTGGACCCCCACAGGAGGATCAGGTCGGTTTCCTCGATCTCCTGGTAGGAGCTAGTGCCCCCTCCCGCTCCGAACACTGTCGCCAGACCGACGACCGAGGGAGCGTGTCAAGTTCGGTTGCAGGAGTCGATGTTGTTGGCGCCCACCACCGTGCGGATGAACTTCTGGGCGATGTAGTTCATCTCGTTGGTGGCCTTGGAGCAGCTGAACATCCCGAACGCCTGCGGCCCGTGCTGGCCGAGCACCTGGTTGAACCCGGCCGCGGCCCGTGAAAGGGCCTCGTCCCATGTCGCTTCTCGCAGACGCCCGTTGTCCCGCACCATCGGCACGGTCATACGTTCCCGCCTCGCCATGTACACCCCCTTTCCCCAGAGGCACTCTGAGGTCGATTAAGCCTATCGGCTCGGCACGACCTCGAACCTTGTCAGCTCAATCCGACGATCTCGCCGTTCTCGTCGAGGTCGATGCCCATGGCGGCGGGTTGGCGACCGAGGCCGGGCATGGTGCGCATGTCGCCGCAGATGGGGTAGACGAATCCGGCCCCCACCGAGGCCCGCACCTCCCTCACCGGCAGGGTCCACCCGGTGGGGGCGCCCTTGAGGGAGGGGTCGGACGAGATGGAAAGGTGGGTTTTGGCGATGCACACCGGGAGATGGCCGAAGCCGGCCTTCTCGTAGGTATCAATCTGGCGGTTGGCGGCGGCCGAGTACTCCACGCCGTCGGCGCCGTACACCGTGGTGGCCACGGCGGCGATCTTGTCCTTGAGCGGCAGATCGTCCTCGTACAGCACCTTGAAGGAGCTGGGCTCCTCGCAGGCCTCGGCCACCGCCTCGGCCAACTGGGCCGCCCCCGCGCCGCCGTCGGAGAAGTGGGTGGTGACCGCGCAGCGGGCGCCGTACTCGTCGGCGATCTCGGCGATGGCGGCCAGATCGGCGTCGTGGTCGCCGGGGAAGGCGTTGACGGCCACCACCGGGGTCACCCCGTGGGCCTTCATGTTGGAGAGCTGCTTGCGCAGGTTGTCGCCCCCGGCGTGGACCTCATCGGGGTTCTCGGCCAGCAGCGCCTCGGGCAGGGGCCGCCCGGCCACGATGCGATGGTTGCCGGAATGGGCCTTCAGCCCCCGCACGGTGGCCACCATCACCGCGGCGTCGGGATCGATGCCCGAGTAGCGGCACTTGATGTTGAAGAACCGCTCGGCCCCCATGTCGGCGCCGAACCCGGCCTCGGTCACCAGGAAGTCGCCGGTGCGGATGGCGATGCGGTCGGCCACGATGGAGGAGTTGCCGGTGGCGATGTTGCCGAACGGCCCGGTGTGTACCAGGGCGGGGCCACCCTCGAGGGTTTGCATGAGGTTGGGCTTGAGGGCGTCCTTCAGCAGCACGGCCATGGCCCCGGCGGCCTTCAAGTCTTCAGCGGTCACCGGGTCGCCGGCTTTGGTGTAGCCCACCACGATGCGGCCCAGCCGGGCCCGCAGATCCGACAGAGAGGTGGCCAGCGCCAAGGTGGCCATCACCTCCGACGCGGCGGTGATGTCAAAGCCGCTCTCCCGGGGGACGCCGTCGAGCCGTCCGCCCAGGCCGATCACCACATTGCGCAGGGCCCGGTCGTTGATGTCCACCACCCGCCGCCAGGTTATGTTGTGCAGATCCAGGCCCGATTCGTTGCCGTGGTAGATGTGGGCGTCGAGCATGGCCGAGCACATGTTGTGGGCTGCGGTCACCGCGTGCATGTCGCCGGTGAGGTGGAGGTTGAACAGCTCCATGGGCACCACCTGGCTGTAGCCGCCGCCGGCCGCGCCCCCCTTGATGCCGAATGTGGGCCCTAGCGACGGCTGGCGGATGGCTATGGTGGCCCGCTTGCCGATATGGCCGAAACCCTGGCCCAGCCCCACGGTGGTGGTGGTCTTGCCCTCGCCCAGCGGCGTGGGGGTGATGGCGGTCACCACCACGTAGCGGGCCCGGGGCCGGTCGGCCAGCGCCTCGATGGCGTCCAGGCTGATCTTGGCCGCCCCCGCCCCGTAGGGCTCCAGCATCTCAACCGGGATGCCGGCCTCGGCGGCGATCTCGGTCAGTGGTCGCAGGTTCGCCCCGCGGGCGATCTCAAGATCAGAAGGAAATGGCACGGCCTCGCCTCTCATGCTCGTTATTCGATGCCAACCCCGCAAGCCTACGCGCAAGCTGACGGCTTGGGGAATCGATCCCTAGAATCAGCCCAACCCAAGGGCACGCCAGCATGGAGGCTCGGCATGGCCGAATTCTTCGACACCGTCCCCGAGCCGGTGGCTTTCGCCGGTCGCCGGGCGGGGCTCGGCCAGCCGGCCTACCGGGTGTACGACCCCGACCGGATGGTGATGGGGCCAGGGCCCGGTATGCGGAGCAGCGCCGGAGATCATTCGCACTTCAATCGGGCCGGTGACGCCCGGCTATGGGGGGATGGCGGCATCGCCTTCTACATGCACTACATGCAGCCCGTGGGCCGCTGAGCAATCAGCCCACCACAGGCAGCGGATCGCCGATACGGGCGAAGCTATCGGCGGCCGTTGCTCCCATGAACGCGGTCCTCACCTCGTCGTCGAGTTCATCGAGCGCCGGCTGATAGAGCTCGATCGGGTCGGCGTTGCCCTCCTGATGGGGGTAGTCGGAGGAGAACACCACCATGTCGGGCAGGGCGGCCAGCACGTCGAGGGCGTCGGTGTCGCCGAATCCGGGCAGGGGAGTGAGCCGCAGGTTGCGGTGCAGCATCTCTTGGCCGCTCACCGGCCACGGCCAGTCGCCCAATGACGGCGACGACAGGCATTGGCGGGACAGTGTGGCCACATACCAGGGGAGCCACCCGGCCCGCATCTCCTCCACCAGCACGGTGAGGTTGGGGAACCGGTGGAACACCCCGCCGAACAGCATGCTGGCGATGAGGTTCTGGGCGGCGTGCAGCCGCTGGGTGTTGGCCAGCCGGATCAGCCCGCCGACGCCGGCCCCGTCGGGCAGGTCCCAGCCGATGTCGGCCCACTTGGAGAAGTCGGCCTCGGTATTGCCCACGTGGATCACCGCCACCATGCCCAGGGAGGTGGCCGCCGCCCAGACCCGGTCCCAGTCGGGGTGGCCGGGCGGGCCTCCCGCGGGCGCACCCTGGCGGGTGTAGAGGAAGAACGCCCGGGCACCCCGCTCCCGGCACCGCTCCAACTCGGCCACTGCGTGATCCAGATCGGAAAAGTCGACAGTGGCCACCGGGTGGAGCCGGTGGCGCTGGTCCCAAAGCTGCTCGGTGAGGAAGTCGTTGCACCGCTGGGCGGCGATCACGCGATCGTCGGCCCGCAGGTAGTCGAGCTTCTGCCAGTAGCCGCCGGGGTTCACCAAGCAGTGGTCGATGCCCACCGAGTCCATCCACGCCACCCGCTCAGCCGCAGTGGAGTCGTGGCGGGGATGCAGGATCACCGGCCCGCCCGACTCCTCGGCCCGCTCAAACAGCTTGGGCAGCAGTTCTGCCGGGCTGGGCAAACGGTCCGAGGGAAGCACCTGGAGCAGATCACCGGCGATGGCGTTGGCCAGATGCGTGCGGTTGTCGGGAATCTGATCGGCCCACGGCTTCATGGGATCAACTCCGGCCGAGTCCCCCGTGATCTCCCAGTGGGTGTCCACATCGATGATCATGGGCCGAGTCTAAGTGGCGGTCGGCAACCACGCCTTCAGCCCACTCTGGCGATGAACCAGCGGGCCGGCAGGGCTTCCATGGCCACGGCGAAGTCGTCGCCGCTTTGACCGGCGTCGGTGGCGCCGGCGGTGGCGCTTTGGCTCTCGGGGGCAGAGTCGGCGACCACCTGATAGGCCTGCACACGGGCGATCACGAAATCGGCGCCCACGGCCAGTTCCACGCTGGCCTCTGAGTCCTGATCCAACCCGAACGCCTCAGCGGCCGACTGCCAGCCCCAGTTCTGGCCGTCTGCTGTCCAGCCAATCCACTGTCCAGGCGGCAAATACGGCTCGGACTGGCCGAAGTCGGAGCCCTCTGGCACCGGGGCCGGCGCTGCGGAGGCGAGCTCGTCTTGTGAGAAGGCAACCAGAACCTCTCCGCTCGCCGGGTCTTCGAAGATCACCTGCTCGACGTCTCCGCTCGCGCCATCTACCAGCCGCATGCCCTCCGGCGGCGACTCGGCCGCCATCTCCTGAGGGCTGATCACGAACACCGGCTCCTGGTCGGCCAGGCTCAACAGGGTTGCGCCTCCCAGGGGCTCGTTGAAGCGGAGCTCGAACCCGCCTTTGCGCACCAGCCCCACCTGGGGATCGCCGCCTCGGCCCGAGGGCACGCCGGGCGCCGCCCAGGCGGCAACTCCGGCAGGGCCGACTGCGAGACGATCCACCCGTCTGATTCCCTCGGGCAGCTCCGCCACCAGCGCGGGGGCGTAGGCCCCGTTGCCGCGCTCCACGCGAAGGTCGCCGACGGCGCCCCCGGATGTCCACACGACCTCGTTGGAAGACCCGTGGTACAGAGCGGCGACCCCAAACGACGTGGCCTGTGAGCCGTCCAGCGGCGAGCGCTCCCACTGGCGCCCTTCAGCCGTGGTCAGGAGAAAGTCGCCCTCATCGCTGAACAGCACGAAGCGGAAGCCGTCTGATGTGCTGCGCCCGGCGATGCTCCAGCCCGGGTACTCGGCCGCTGCTTGCGCCGGCCCGCCTTGGCTGCGGTAGAAGCGGATCACCTCTTTGCGCTGCCCGAAGAGCAGGTCTTGCTCCTCCGGGGTCAGAACGAAGGACTCAGCGGGGGAGTCCAAGTCCCGGGTGAAGCGCACCATGTCGCCCTCCAGGCTGGTCCATCCGGCGATCTCGGACTCGTCGGACACCAGACCCCGAGCCACGATCACCGATGCGATGTCGATGCGATTGGCGGCCTTTACCGCCACCAGGATGTTCTGGCCGCTCACCAGGGCGGCGGCAAGGTCGACACGCTCGGCGGGACCGGCCAACGGCAACCCGAGGTCCTCCCATTCGCCGCCCTGGTTGTCGGAGTAGAACACCATGTTCTCGATGCCCGTTCCGTCGAAACGCTGCCCTGACACCAGCCAGCGATCGCCGGTGATGTCCACAGAGTCGACCGTTAGCCCGGCGGGGATGCTCAATGCCGTCCACTCGCGGCCGTCCTCGGAAACCAGCATTTTGTTTCCGTCAGGGGAAGACGCCTGAACCACTGCCCGCCCATCTCCCGTGGAGATCAGGCCGTATGCGAGCAGCAACTCGGATTCCATCGCGGCGGCGTCCAACTCCTCCCATTCCAGGGTCGGGCCGGTTGAGAGGCTCTGGGGAGTGGGGGGCTCGGCATCGGTCGCCTCAGGGGCGCCAGGCACGCTGGCAGGAGTCGCTGCGTACGCGGGCGCTGGGGCAGGGTCAGCGTCTCGAGCCGGGGCGGGCTGGTCGACCACGATCACCTCGGTGGGCTGATCGCTGTCCAGGGCGTTCCAGGCCGCGATCCCGCCGCCCACCAGGGCGACCGTCGCCGCGATGCCCGCAACTGCCTGACGGGTACGGCGGGCCTTGGCCCGGGCGGCAGCCAGTTCGGCGATGCGCGACACCGGCGGCGGCTCAGCCGGGGCTTCGACTCGTTCTCGGATGGCAGCGCCCAGGGCCTCGCCGAGGGCCTGTTCGTCGGTGCCGGTCGGGTTCTCAGGGGTGCGGCGCTCGTCGTTCATTGCTCGATCACCTTTCGCAGCTCGGCCAATCCTCGGGATGTGGCGCTCTTCACCGTGCCGGGGCGCACGCCCAGGGCCTGGGCGATCTCCTTCTCGGTCATGTCGGCGTAGTACTTCAAGACCAATATGGTCTTCTGTCGGGTTGAGAGCTGGTTGAGGGCGTCGAGCAGGTAGTCGTGCTCATCGGGCTGGGGGGGAAGGAACGGCCTCAAGCCGACGCGCCGCCTCACCTCTCGCTTGCGCAGTTCGCTGCGGGCGCCGTTCACCACCGCGGTGCGCAGATACGCCCCGGGGCGGTCGAGGCGGCCCCAACGGTCCAGAACCTTGGCAAAGGCGTCCTGAACGACCTCCTCAGCGAACTCCGTGGTGTCCACCAGCCCTCGGGCCAGGCGGACCATGGGCTCGTATTCGCGGCGGTACAGATCGTCGAAGGTGGTCAGCTCAACGACCTCTCCAACCTGAACCTGCTGCGGCGGAGTCGGCTGTTCTCCCTCAGAAACTCCTGAAGCCATCAAACACAAAGTCTCCATCACCCAACGACGACGCTTGGTGATGCTGAATGGTTCCCCGCGCCTCGGCGCAGGGCTCGGGGATGCTCCGAGGGCTCGGCTCGGTTCGGAGGGACAGGCCCGGTCAGGCCGCCCGGAAGTTCTTGAGCAGCGCTTCGTTGGGCTCGGCGGGCAGCGCGTCGAGGGGCACGGCGATCTCGCCGTGGGTCGGGCCGTGCTGGGCGGCCAGCGGGGCCAGGGCGTCGAGGTCGAATCCGTACAGGTCGGCGGCGTTGCCGGCCAGGATCTGCTGGAGCTCTGCCGGATCGGTGTCGCAGAACACCTGGCGCAGGTGCTCGCGGGTGTAGGGGCCGGTGCCCTCGTTGTGGGGATAGTCGGAGCCCCACATAACCTTGTGCGACCCCAGCACCTCGCGGGCGGCCGCGTCCTCGTGGCCGGGCTGGCTTATGCCCACCCAGCAATTCTGCTGGAAGTACTCGGTGGCGCTGCGAGGCAGGATGTGGCTCTCGTCGTAGCGCATCTCGCCCATGCGGCCGGTGTCGCGGATCTTGCCCAGGGTCTCGTCCATTTGGGCCAAGGCGCCCACCAGCCAGGCACATCCCTGCTCGGTCATCACGAACTTGAGCTTGGGGAACCGCTCGAACACCCCCGACAGCAATAGCTGGTAGAAGGGCCGGTGGGAGTAGAAGCTCACTTCGGTGATGAACAGCAGGTCGGCCACGGAGTACTTCCCGTAGTTGGGAGCACCGGTGCCGCCGTGGCTGTTCACGATCACCCCGAGGTCCTCGCAGGCGGCCCAGAACGGGTCGTAGACCGGGTCGTGCAGAGGGGACAGGTCGTCGCAGTCGGGCGGGACGGCCGAGATCAGCACGCCGCCGCGCAGGTTGTTGGCGGCGATGAACTCCACGTCTTTGACGGCCTCGTCCACATCGTTCAAGAAGGTCTGCCCTATGCCGGCCCGCTGATCGGGATACTCCGCGCACCAGTCGGCAAGCCAGCGGTTGTGGGCTCGAATTCCGGCCAGTCGGTGCTCGAGCTGGTCGGCCCGGGGCGGGCGGGCGAACAGGATGAAGCTGGGAAAGAACGGGGGCACGGTGTTGGGGAACACCACCTCGGCCACCTGGCCGTCGGCGTACAGGTCGCCCAGACGGCGCTCGTTGTCCCAGTTGCGCACCCGGCCCCCGTCTTGGAGGTCGCGGAACGGGTTGCGGTACTTATCCCGCCACGCGTCGAAGTCGTTGAGGTACTTCGATTCCAGATAGCCGCGGTAAGTCTCGTGGTTGGCCCCGGCGTGGCAGTCGGCCGAGATGATGGTGTATCGGTCGCTCATTCCACTAGTTTGCCCCTTATGGGAACGTCGCCGGGCATCGTGGAAGGGGAGTGGGACGACCAGCCCCGCAACTGGCGGACATTCTTCAAGCGGTGGCGCCGCAGCAAGGAGCTGTTCCAGTTTGAGGTGGTCCGCACCGAGGCCATGTCGGCCGACGACTTCTTTGTGATCGGCCGAGCTACCGAGGGCCGGGTTCAAGAAGGAGATTCGCTGGTGATCGACATCGGCGATCAGGCGGTGGCCACCAGGGTCGTCTCCATCGACCACACCGTGCAAGGCGACAGCGGCGACGGCGGGGACGGGTTCCACATGCTCACGGCCCTAAAGCTCGACGGCATCGGCCCCGACTCCGGCATCGAGCGCGGCACCATCATCCGCCAACCTGGGTAACCGGGCCTCGGCGCCTCCAACGAGTCCGTGGGGTTGGAGTCCAATAGCCGGGTTCGCGATTGTTTCCAATGAATGTTATTTCAGTGTGTGTTATTGAAAACAATGTCTATTTCATGAATTGGGGTTGAGATGGCAGTGGGGTACTGCTAGGCTGGCTGACGTGTTCAGAAAGTCGCTCCGATGAGCATGTTGGCCGACCGCCGACCGGGAGCCGAGGTCTATTATCCGGAGGGTCCTCACATGCCCGAGGGCGACATGCAGACACGGCGGCGAATGGAACTGGTCGTGGCATTGCGGGGCTGGCTGGGCGAGCACCGCCCCGACGCCTGGGTGTGCTGCGACATCAACATCTACTACCGAGAAGGCGATCCCCGTGTGGTGGTGGCACCCGATGTGGCCGTGGCGTTCGGGGTGGACGCCGCAACGCAGGAGAATAAGGGAACCTACAAGGTTTGGGAAGCCGGTGCCCCTCCCTCGTTTGCGCTGGAGATCGCCTCGCCCAACACCTTCAGAACAGACCTGTACGAAAAGCCCGACCGTTTCGCCGATCTAGGCGTAGAAGAGTACTGGCGGCTCGATCCCACTGGCGGTGAACTGTACGGCACCCCCCTGGCAGCAGAACATCGCCGCAACGGCCGCTGGGAATCAATTCCCATCACTTCCCAACATCCCGATGCCCATGGCGTCCAGCTACGAGGCCACAGCACCGCATTGGGCCTCGATCTTTGCTGGGCGCCCCCCAAGCTCCGCCTCTACTACCCTCCCACGCGAACCTGGCTGCCCGACCACGACGACCTAGCCGCCCGGGTCCAAGCCGAAGCCGCCGCCCGGCAAGCCGCCGAAGATCGCGTCCAAGCCGAAGCCGCCGCCCGGCAAGCCGCCGAAGATCGCGTCCAAGCCGAAGCCGCCGCCCGGCAAGCCGCCGAAGCCGAACTCGAAGCCCTGCGCCAACGCCTCGACCAATCCTGAAGGTAACGCCTGGCCGCACCAATGGGGGTCGGTGATGGCGGGCATCCCAACCGAGCCGGTGGGCAATCAGGGCTAGTCGGTGTAGGCGACGTTGCCTTGGGCCTGGTGGTTGGCGAGGCCTTTGTTCCAGGCGAGGGCGAGGGCGAGTTGGTTTTCTGTGCCGGTGGTGATGGTGATTGTGGTGGTGGTGTGGTCGGCTGTGAGGGTGACGGGGATGTTCCGGCCGATGTCGCCGTCGCGCACCGGGGTGAGGAGGATCACGGGGGCGGTGGCGGGGGCGCAGTCGAGGCTGACTTGGAAGTCGACTGTGGTGTCGGCGCGGCTGGCGGTGGGGCTGCTGATCGAAAGGGTGGGTTTCCCGTTGCCGCAGCCGGCCGGCGCTGTCTCGTCGGGCTCGCCGGGCTCGTCCTCCACCGGCGGCGGGGGCGGCGGCGGGGGCGGCGGGGGTGGCGGCGGGGGCGGCGGTGGCGGCGGCGGTGGCGGTGGCGGGGGCGGGTTGTTGTCGGCGCATGTTTCGAGACGCTCTAGTTCTTCTCTCACGGGTTTCCAGCCCGACCATTTCGCTTCTTGGGCGCGTGCTTCTGCGGCGGTCAGGGGCTGGAGGGTGTGGTGGGTCTCCTCGCCGAGGGCGATGAGCACTCTGAGCCAGTTCTGCCCGCCGCCGCGGGCCAGGTTCGCCTGGTGGTAGCCGCGGACCGTGGCGATCAGGTCCTGCGATGCGGCGGGGCACACGGGCTCCAGCGCGCTAAGCGACTTGGTGGAGGGCGCGTCGTCGTCGTCGATGAGGGGCACCGCACCGGTCGCTGACGGGTCGCCGAGCGTGTACCCGTCGCCGGGCAGGACGCGGGCGGTTACGGTGCCGTCGGCGAGGTCGTCGTCGTCGGACATCGCGGTGAACGTGTAGTCGGCGCTGGACTGGCCGGCGCCGACGACCACCGTGTCGATGGTCGAGCCCGACACCAGCCCGGCGCCCTGGCCCATCTCCTCGTCCACCCCCACGCTCACCGCCAGATCGGCCTGCGGCGCCGGGTCCGCGGTGACCGTGAACACGATGTCGCCGCCCTCGGCCACGCTGGTGGCGGCGGTGGCGATCGCCACCCGCGGCGGGGTCGCCGACACCTGGCTCAGCGAGTTGGCGATGGTCGCCACCCACACCGGGTAGTTCGCCGAGTACCAGCCGTCGGGCGGCGTGGACGGGTCCACCAAGAACCGGTGGAAGACCCGGTTCGTCAAGTCCAGCCAATCGCGTGTCCGCGCGTCGGCGGGATGCACCAGGAACGGGGCCGCCTCCATCCCCTCCGCTCCGTCGCCCGCCACCACCGGGAACCTCACCGACCCGAACAGGGCGTCCGCGGGGATCGTCAACACGCCGAACGCGGGCACCGATGTCGGGGGCCTGCCGGACGCAATCCCGAAATCGCCCTCCTCCGCGAAGCCCGCCCCCGGCGCCGCCCGCTCGCACACATCAGACACGCTGAACCACGGCCCCAAGGGCGGCGGATAGAACCCGCACGGCTGCATCCACACGTAAAACGTCAGAGCATGCGACCGCCTCACCGTCCTGGGCTCCAGAACCACCCTCGGCACAGCGACGAACGCGCCCGCGCGGTAATCGAACCTCTTATCAGAAGTGTCCACCCGGCGGTCGAACACGGTCTTGTCCAAGCCCGCCCGGACCGACACCGTCACCTCGCCGCCCTCAACCCCGTCGGACACCGACACCGACAGCCGATCCCGCCCCGGCGACGGATCGGGCGGCAACAACTCGAACACCGGCGACAGGCCGTAATACCGGCGCTGCCCAGTCCCAATTGGACTGGGGTCGGACAGCGGGCTCGCACCCGCCGCCAGCCTCCCCACCCGAGGGAAAGCGATGCCGATGTAATCGGAGTGAACACCTCCGCCCGCGGTGGAGCCGGTCCACACCTCCGTCCCGGCCGCCACCGCCTCCCCCGACGGGTCGCGGCCCTCCACGCTGTCCC
Organism: bacterium; assembly: GCA_028819295.1. Lineage (GTDB taxonomy): Bacteria > Actinomycetota > Acidimicrobiia > Acidimicrobiales > Bin134 > Poriferisocius. The sequence goes on from JAPPMA010000105.1 coordinate 64,858, forward strand.
AGGTGCCGTCGTACAAATCCGCGTAGCCGTCCGCCACCCTGTCGCCGCCCAGCCAATGAACAGATGCCCCCGTGTCCGACGCTCGCGTCGACGTGTTCTCACGCGCCGAGGTG
>JAPPMA010000054.1 GCA_028819295.1 bacterium
TCGACGCGCTCAGCGACAACCGCCAACCCGAACGCGCCGAAACCCACAACCGAACCAGCCTGAACCACCAGGGGCCTCCTGAATCTTGGACTATGTGACAGTCACAAGAACCGGCGAGGCCCCCACCTCAGTGGCGGACCCTCAAAACACCCCGGTCCCAGCTTCGTCGCGTAGAGCCACTTTTCTGTGGCAGCGGGGGCATAGGAGGACGAGGTTGTCTATGTGGGTGGGCCCGTTGTGCTCCCACGGCACGATGTGGTGGGCGTCGCAGGCCTGGGGCCTGATTCCGCAGCCGATGCAGCCGCGGTCTCGGCGGTACAGGGCTAGTTTCTGGGCCTTGGTGGGCGCTCTTTGGGCCTTGCCTGCGTCGCAGGCCAGGCCGCGGATCTCGTCGAGGTCAATGGGCGATCCGTCGATCAGCCCGGCGGCTGAGAGCCGGCCCTCGACGGCGTCGTATTCGGCCGACACCAGTCCTGTCACCGCTTACACTGGGATGCACTCCGAATGACATACATGCAATTACACCAACCCCAGTGACAACAACCACCCTGAATTAGCTGGATTTAAAGCAAAAATTAAAATCCATGAAGGTTCAAATTAAGCGTCTGTTCCTAAAGGAAGACGTTCGATCCGATTCTTGTGGACGGCGTAGATGAAGGGTCCTGGCTCTTGGCATGCTCGTGTGATCACGTCGAGGTTATCCAGGTATCGAGCTGCCATGTCATCAGCATTGAGTTGCTGGCTGGATAGACAAAAACAGCGAACCGAGTAGACCCTCACCACATCGCGCTCTCGCCGGTTATAGCGGATCCGCGTGTCCTTCATGAATACGACCCAATCCTGGGAACTGGCCAGTCTCAGCCATTCTTCGTCGGCGATGTCCTCGTCAGCTGGGATCCCATAGTGCTCGGCCAGTGTGACCAGCCGGAGACCAGCGGCGCGCAGTAATTCGGGGACTTTGATCCGTCCCAAGCTTCGGTCAAGGAAGAGGTCAGGCAGCCTGTCGGGATGTGGCACGGACGACGTCCTCGAGCTGGTGGTGGGGAACGCCGAACTCTTTGCTCAATTCACTGAGGGATTCACCGGCCCAGAATCGTTCGAGAACATCAGAGACTCGCGCTCCGCCGCGCTCAAAGACAGGAGAGCCGAACGACCGGCCAGGATCGGCTACCACCTCGGCTTCGCGATATGCCGGAACCTGGATGGTAGAGGCATACCCGTCCGAGCCGTAGCGAATGAGCTTGAGGTATTGCTCGATGATCTCCGCGAACACCCTTTGACCATTGCGGATGACCACCAAGTCTTTGGTTCTTGGCCCTAGACCAAATTCCTGGTTCTGCTCGGCGTAGTCGAACAGCAGTTCAGCACCGTCGGTGTACAGCCGTTGAGAGGCCAGGGCATGGCCAATGCCCATCTGCCGCTGCAACTCATCCAGCGCGGGACGAACCCGCTGCATCGGCACCCCGCTGCGTCGGATGGCAGCGAGCACCAGTCCCTCGGCCAAGCCGATGAACGGAATCGCGGGCCCCCTGAAAGTGCTGGTCGGCAAGTAGGTGAGCACAGGGTCGCCCGTCACCTCAGGCCGGTCGGGAAAGCGCCGGGTGTACCCTTTCGCCCAACTGGCCAGGGTCGAGGCCGGGACGTCCACAATCCGTGCTGCCTCTCCGATGGTGTAGAGCGGTACATCAAACCGGGGGTCGTCTACGAGTTTCAGAGCCTGCCTCCTTTCACAACCACCATATTGCAGCACGGCACCTGAATCGCGGCGGGTTGCCCTCCAGCTTGTAGCCGGGACCGCCCAATCAGCCAGTCGTTCTAGGTGAAGTACGCGAGATCTGGAGTGCTGATGGTGGGGACGATGGTGGCGCGATCGAGGTAGCGGTTGCCGTGTTCGCAAGATGTCTCGGGGACGAACATGCAGGCGTGGCAGGCGGCGTGGTGGAGGGTGTCGTGGGCCTCGTTGGCCAGGTGGTCGGCGCACATTGGGTCGGTGGAGCACAGTTCGCCTCTCTTGAGGGCATCACGCAGTGTGGCGGCGAGGCGCTCGGGGTCGGCTAGAGCGACGAGGCCGCCAAGAGTGCCCTCGCTGTCGGGTGATGCGGTATACAGAAGGATCCCGGCCATTGGATCGCCCTCTTCTAGGGTGCGGCAATAGAGCCGCTCGCGTATGGATGCGCTGGAATAGCCGCAGTCCAGCGCAACCTGGTGGATCAGCATGTGGGCCAGCGAGTGCAGCAGAAGAAAACGGGCCCGGGGTTCGGCTTGCCGGGGTTCCAGGCCTCGACGAGCGCGCCACCCATGGTGAGCGTCCAGGAGTTTCAGGTAGCGGTCGTCAGCCCCGTAGCCAGCTTCCCAGGCTTGCACCTGTGCCTCAGGCAAACGGATGAGCAGCCCCTCTCCCCGGGTTTCTGCGGCGGGAAGCCATGTCGGAGGCTCGTTCCACAACGGCGCGATGCGGGTTGCCGATCCGGTGGCGTCGGACGCGTCTATGCGGGTGAAGCCGCAAAGTGCGATGACCTCTCGTAGCCGGTCCACCGCAATGGGCTGGTCCAGCACGCTGCCAAAGCCTTCGGGCACAGGAAGAAGGCGCACTTTGAAGTCTTTGGAGGCGAATGGTTCTGGGGCACAGAAGGCTTGCCACTCCGGTCCTCGTAGATCGGAATCCTCGTCGTTGTCCCCGTCTACCTCGATGGGTTGGCGGCGGCGCTTCTCGATGGTCTCCCAGATTTCATCAGCGTCATAGTCCAGCAGCCAGCGCCGCTGTTCCTCGCCCCGCCCAAGGCGCAAGCGGCCGATCACATAATCCAGTACAACGCGTTCTTCGATGTCGAGCAGGTCGTCCCAGCGATCGTCGACCATCTGGCGAATCTCGTCGGTGCCGTCGCCAGCGGTTGGGATGGTCAGCGCGGAGCGAGAAATCGAGAACCAAGCGTTTGATGCGCCCAGCAAGAGTGCCCGAGGCGAAGCGTCGCAATCTTCTTCAAATCTGTGGAGGTGAGGGTGTCGGCCGCGGCACTGGGGCAAATGACGCCATGCCTCAGCGCCGAAAGCGTCGTTTGCCATTCTCTGGGCATCGCAAGTCATGCAGACCACCCGCACATCTGCGGCGCGGTTGGCCTGTCCGGCCTCGCGCAATTCCAAAACCGGAGCGCCACCGGGGCAGGTCTGGCCTCGGTGGACGTACTGGACCCAGGGAAAATCGTCAAGATGGCCGTTGGAACAGGCCACCATAAAGCGTGTGGGCACGACAAGGGGACGGCGCCCGTGGCACTTGTCGTGGTACCACCTTGACTTGTCCGGCCGAAAGCGGTTCACGTCCAACTTGAACACCTGGTGGTCGACTTGTGCCAGGCGACTACAGCCGGTACACCGCAACCACCGGGGGAACGGGTAGACGGGGACTCCGACCCAAGCCCAGCCTTCGAATGGGTTGTTCCCCTGCTCGGTCCACGGTGGGCTTCGCAGCGCGGTCACCCGGTTGCACTCCGGCATGGATCGAACGTTTCCAAGCAGTCGGTCTTCAGCGATGACTCTCGTGTAGTGGATGTCCCAGGTGGATGTGTTTCCCACCACAACGGCCATGGAAGGCAGATCAACAACAGCGCCGGGCCCGTAGGTGTGGATCATCTGAGATGGACGCAGGCCCCCGATCCGGGTTGGCTCAGGAGCCTGGCCGCGGGCGGGTCTGGGCGGGCTCATTGGCCGCTTCCGACTGACAACTCATCTGTGTTGTTCTGGTCGAGGTCGTCGTCTTCGACGATCGCGTTGGGAATTTCGGCGTCGTCTGGCGGCCGCTGGCCGAGGATGATCTCTGGCTGACTTCTCGATTCGTAGCTGGGATCTTCCACCTCGATCTGGAGATTGATCTGAGACTCGGTGTCGCGCAAGGAATTCGGACAGGTCCACCTAGTCCATGTTCCCGAGTCTGGAGATTGCAGGAGGGGCACGTCGTCCTTCCGGCGGGCTTGGTAGGAGAGAGAGGGCCGAAGATCCCTCTCGCGCCCCCAATCGCCGAGGCGTCTCTCGGCCATATCGCGCACGAGGGCCGCGGCTTCTTCGCTACCTGCAACTGATTTCGCTCGTTCCGCGAGCGAGGCGACAACGCTCGTGACCCTCTCGTCCTCGCTCTCCACCAAACGGGCGGTCTCGTTTGGGTTCCACACCAAATGGTTGTGGCGAATGGCGGACACGAACACACCGGTGAGGCCTTTGTCCAAGGCTCGCTCCGAGAAAGGGGTCACCGACAGCGGCTCCACATGCCGGTAGAAGGTGGCGTGGTAGTGGGCAAAGGTCTCGTAGTGGGATAGGTCTCGCGGCCGGGCCCAGTTGTAAAGGGTGATGACCAGGCCCGGTCCGTCATTGCTGCGCCCGACTCGCGAGGTGGCCTGGATGTATTCGGCGGTGGCCTTGGGCTGGCCCACAACTACCATTGATCCCAGCCGGGGCACGTCCACGCCCACCGAGACCATGTTCGTGGCCAACAGCAGGTCGAGAGGCCGCTGGGCGTAATCGTCGTCTTGTCGGTTGGGGTCGAATGTGTTGAAGAGGCGACGGAGAATCTGCTTGATGTCATCGGAGGACACGCGGGAGGTCAACTCCTCCAAATTGACCTGTTTGCGGTCGGCAAGACCGGTGGTGAAACGGGTCCGCCGCAGCTTCGACCGGAGATAATCCTCGGCGATGAGCCGCATCCCGGCCAGCTCACGAACCGCATTGAAGTAGCCGACGGTGGTCATCCACGGGTCCATCTGACTGCCGTCGTCGCGCAGTTCCTCGTACATGGCCTGTGCAGCCGCCATAAGCGAGGCGAACACCCGCAATTCCACCTGCTTGAGACGCTCACCGTGGGCGCTGATACCGAGATAGAGGCGACCGGGTACCTGCTCGCTGGGTGCCATTTGCTCGGCGAAGAACGACCGGCGGGCATCCAGCACGGGGGGAGGGAACACTCGCAGCTTGCGCCAAAACAGCGACCAGGCCTGCTGTGCAGCCCGGCGCACGGTGGCGGTGGATGCCACTACCTTGGGCCGGACCTCTCGGCCTTGGCACTCCCATGTGGCCAGGCGGTCGATGGCAGTTTCGTATAGTCCGGCCATTGTGCCCAGCGGCCCGGTGACAAGGTGCATTTCGTCTTGGAGAATCAAATCCGGGGGTCGCAGCCGGGGGAATACGGGAACAGTGGACGCCGCGGGCAACTCCCCGCTGGCGATGTGCCTATTGCCTTCCTGCCAGTGGTTCCGATGGCTCTGGTCCAAGTCGTCGCTGCGATAGCCGTGACGTTCGCACCATCTTTCGACCCTGCCAAAGAGAGCCGACAGGGCGCCGTTCCAGGGAAGCTGGGCGAACTTGTCGATGGTGGCGATAACAAACGCGGGCAGCAGTCGGTACACCTGGGAGTCCACAGTCACAACCGGGATTCCCTCGCCTGGCGCTTGCTTGGCGGTGAAGGAGCACTCGGGATCGCCGCAGTAGACCAAGAAACGCTGGCGGGGTTCGTCGTAGTGGCAGTCTTGGACCCCGTCGAGGGCGTAGCCGCACCAGGGGCACTCGGTTAGCTGGAGGGGGGAATTCGCACCGCTGAAGCCCCTGTTCTTGTTTCGCTGGGCCTCCACCCACTCCTTGGCCTCATTGTCGAGGTTCGGGGTTACGCCGCTTCCCACCCACATGCCCAACCGAAACGGCACACCGCGATAGCGCTGGTCGGTTGCCGCACGATGCTGGCGCAGCAACTCTGCCGCGCAGATGAGGGTGGCTGCCCGCTGAAACTGCTGGGCGGTTAGCAGTCGCAGCGTGTAGCGCATGATCACCGCCACTCCGTCGCGCCCGTCGACGGCAGTTTCGCCATCGCCCACCACCCCTTGGAGGCGCCGGATCGCCAAGGTGTAGGCCACCAAGCCCAGATACGCCTCGGTCTTGCCGCCGCCAGTGGGAAAGAACAGCAAGTCGGCCAGCGCATTCTCGCCGCCGCGCTCGGGGTGGGCGGGATCGGTGAGCGAGGGCAGGCAAAGCAGGATGAAGGCGAGCTGGAAGGGTCGCCACGAGCGATTCTTAGGTTCGTCTGCTTCGGCGATGGCCTCGCGCAGAGTCAGGTTGGGGTTAGTGCGGCGAATGCCCACCGCCACGGCATGAATCCGCTGGCGGGACATGGCCTGGTTGGCGAATCGGAAAGCCTCAAGGGCTTCGGGGTTGGTCCGCAGCAACTCGATACCTGATCTGATTGCCTGTGCCACCCTCGTGGCCTCGGCTATTGCGGCTTGCGCAGCGTCTTGATGGGCGTCCAGCCCGTCTGCTTGGCGCACCTCTTCGTCCAGCCAATCCTGATATCCATTGGCGAGCGGCAACAGCCCCGTTATCAGAGCATCGATCTCCAGAGAGGCCACCTCTTGCATGTCGGTAACGAGCCTGGAGAGTTGGGGGGTTGCCCCTTCGGTCGGTGCCTCGGTGCGTCCAACCTCGTATTGGGGAATCGCCGTTGTGCCCACTCTGGTGCCTCGCCGGGTTCCGGGTTCACGGTCCCAGCTAACGCTCGTGCCATGTCCGACGGCCAGTTCAACCTCATGTCGATAGGCCATGTCCAGATGGGCAATCTCGGCTCGCTCGGCTTCGGCCACAGATTGCGCGAGCGGAAGTTCTTCTCGACCGCAGAACACCGGCTTGCCATTGGCAGCGGAGAGGTCGAGGCTGGCCTGGAAGAGCCAGCGTGAGTCTTTGTTCACGGCGACAGGCTCCTGCTCGTTGCACAGGAACACAGTCACGAGCAGGAGTGAGCCAGTTTTCGCTCTTGTCGCTCTACCCCTGACCACCACGCCCTCATCGTTTACCGGCAGAGGTTCGATATCTCCTTCCCGGATGGGAATGGCCACCGTCAAGTCAATCTGCCGGCGTTGCCAAACGCGAGCGTTGGAACCGTCGGGGTGCGCCTCGTCTTGCCGGCTGTAAGACCCCCAGCGGCATCGAGCGACTAGCTCATCGGTGTCGGCTGGCACAACGGCGGTGAGCCCCATCGACGACTGCGCCAGCACCCGCTGAGCCACCTGCCCATCGTGGCTGCCCCTTGCTGGGTCTTCATCGCCGGTACCGGGGTCATCAGTGCGTTCGGGGTCGCGGGCCACGGTTCCCGCTGGGGCCAACTTGCCCACCAGATAGCGGTCGTTGACCCGTCCCGAAGGTGTCCAGGTGCCGTCTTCGCGCTGAAAGCCGCGGATCACCTCCTCTGCCCCGTCCAGCGGCCCGAGCAAATCGGCGCTGATCCGCCGCACCAGCTCCTTGCGAATGGTTGCAGGCCGCTGAACCCAATCGGGCGTGGCGGTGTCGCTCACCGTGGGGGTCTCTGGCATAGGAATTGGCTGTCAGGCTACAGCCGCGCTGTGACAGCTTGTGCCTTCGGCCTGTGTGCGGG
>JAPPMA010000098.1 GCA_028819295.1 bacterium
CCGGGAACGACACGGTGGGGGCGTGGAAGCCGAAGTCGATGAGCCGCTTGGCCACGTCTTCCACCGTGACGCCGGTCTGGGCGTGGAGGGGGCGCAGGTCGATGATGCACTCGTGGGCCACCAAGCCGTTCTCGCCGGTGTAGAGCACGGGGAACAGGCCGTCGAGGTGTTTGGCCAGGTAGTTGGCGCTGAGCAGGGCCACCCCCGTGGCATCGGTCAGCCCCTGGCCGCCCATAGCGGTGATGTAGGCCCAGGAGATGGGCAGTATCCCGGCCGATCCCCAGGGAGCGGCGGAAACAGCCCCCACTCCGGCAGACGGGCCGGCATCGGCCACCACCGGGTGGTTGGGCAGATGCGGGGCCAAGTGGGGGCCGACCGCCACCGGCCCCACCCCCGGACCGCCGCCGCCGTGGGGGATGCAGAACGTCTTGTGCAGGTTCAGGTGGGACACGTCGGCGCCGAACTGGCCGGGCTGGGCCACCCCCACCAGAGCGTTGAGGTTGGCCCCGTCGAGGTACACCTGCCCGCCGTGGGCGTGGATCAGATCGCACACCTCGGTCACGGTGGCCTCGTACACGCCGTGGGTGGAGGGATAGGTGATCATCAGGGCGCTGAGCCGGTCGTCGTGCTCCTCGACCTTGACCTTGAGGTCTTCCATGTCCACGTTGCCGTCGTCGTCGCACTTAACCACCACCACCTTCATTCCGGCCATGACCGCGCTGGCCGCGTTGGTGCCGTGGGCCGAGGCGGGAATCAGGCAGATGTCCCGCTGGGTCTCGCCTCGGGCCGCGTGATAGCCCCGTATGGCCAACAGCCCGGCGAGTTCGCCCTGCGAGCCGGCATTGGGCTGGAGCGACACCGCGGCGTAGCCGGTGATGGCCACCAGCATCTGCTCCAGCTCAGCGATCAGCGCCCGGTAGCCCTCGGTCTGCTCGGGCGGGGCAAACGGGTGCATGGCCGCGAATTCGGGCCAGCTCACCGGCTCCATCTGGGTGGTGGCGTTGAGCTTCATGGTGCAAGATCCCAACGGGATCATGGTGCGGTCGAGGGCCAGGTCTTTGGAAGCGAGGTGGCGCAGGTAGCGCAGCATCTCGGTCTCGCTGTGGTAGCAGTGGAACGTGGGGTGGGTGAGGTAGTCGCTGGTGCGGATGCCGTCGGGGGGGAGGGCATTGGGGGTCTTGGCATCGAGGGTGTCTATGTCGTCAACGCCGGCACCGATCCCGAATGCCCGCCACAGGGCGGCCACGATGGCCCGGGTGGTGGTCTCGTCCAGGGAGAACGCCACGGTGTCGTCGTCCACCGGGCGCAGGTTCAGCCCCTCGGCCAGTGCGGCGCCCATGACCTCGCTGGCTCGACCTGGAACGCGGACCGTCACGGTGTCGAAGAAGTGCTCGGCGGCCAGCTCGAAACCGGCTTGGCGCAGCCCCGCAGCGGCGATGGCCGTCAGCCGGTGGACCCGCCGGGCGATGCGGGCCAGCCCCTCGGGACCGTGGTAGACGGCGTACATGGAGGCCATCACCGCCAGCAGCACCTGGGCGGTGCAGATGTTGCTGGTGGCCTTCTCCCGGCGGATGTGCTGCTCCCGGGTTTGGAGGGTGAGCCGGTAGGCCACCGACCCGGCGTCGTCGATCGACACGCCGGCCAGGCGACCGGGCAGCGAGCGCATGGCGGATTCCGGCACCGCGATGAACCCGGCATGGGGACCGCCGAAACCCAGCGGCACCCCGAACCGCTGCGACGACCCCACCACCGCATCGGCCCCCAGCTCGCCGGGCGGGGTGAGCAGGCACAGGGCCAGCAAGTCGGTGGCCACCGCCACCAGGGCGTTCACGTTGTGGGCCGCGGCGATGATCCCGCTCAGATCGCCGATGCGACCCGAGCTGCCCGGATACGACACCAGCACCCCGAACGCCCCGTCGGCGAGCTCCTCGATGTTGGCCTGGTCCAAGTCGGCTATGACGATCTCGATGCCCAGGGGTTCGGCCCGGGTGGCCACCACGTCGATGGTCTGGGGATGGGTGTCGGCATCGACGATGAACCGGTCGTGAGGGGCTTTGCGGTTGATCCGCCGCAGCAGCGTCATGGCCTCGGCCGCGGCGGTGCCCTCATCCAACAGCGAGGCGTTGGCCATGCCCATGGCGCACAGGTCGGTGACCATGGTCTGGAAGTTGACCAGCGCCTCCAGGCGACCCTGGGATATCTCCGGCTGGTAGGGGGTGTAGGCGGTGTACCAAGCCGGGTTCTCCAGCACATTGCGGCGGATCACCGGCGGGGTGATGGTGTCGTGGTAGCCCATGCCGATCAGCGAGGCGACCACCGTGTTGCGGTCGGCCAGCGCCCGCAGCGCCTCGGTGGTGGCTGCCTCCGTCAGTCCTGGCGGCAGATCCAGTGGGCTGTTGGTGCGGATGTTGGGCGGTACGGCGGCGTCGATCAATTCAGCAAGGCTGTCGTAGCCCAATTCGGCGAGCATTGCCGTCCGATCCTCCAGTTCGGGACCGATGTGGCGGGCTTGGAACTCATCGGGGTTTTCCAGGGCCGCGAGGCTCTCAATAGGGATGGAAGGTGAAGACATGGGCGATCGGATGGCTCAGGGGGCAACCGCAGCCGCGTCGGTCAGCCCGTAGCGGTTGAAGGGTCCGAAGAAGCCGTGCTCATACAGGCCGTAGCCCACGTTGCCGTCGTAGGTGTAGCGGGCCACATGGTCCACCACGCCGTACTGGCCGATCGGCTTGACCTCTTTCTCCACGCTCAGCACCTTGCCCTGCACTACCAGGTCGGGCCCCTGGTACATGCCATGGCGCCAGTCGGCGTCCATGCCGTATCCGGTGCCCACAGATACGAAGTTTACCAGCAGGGGCTGGCAGTCGATCTCGATACCGGCTTCGGGGAACGTGATAGCGGAGTGGGTGAGCACCCGGGTGCCCGGCTCGAAGGTGTGGCTGTGCTCGGGGCGGCCGAGGTCTTCGTCGGGGCGGCCGTCGGCCCACACCCGCTTGCCCTCCACCAGCCGCCGGCTGCCGTCGTCAGCTTCGTTGTTCATGTAGAGCACGGCGTGGTCGTCGAAACCCATCGGAAAGTAGTTCCACATGCCGGACATCACGTTGACCCCCTGGCGGATGCCGTCGCCCTCGGGCTCGCCAATGGGGCGGATCCCCCACGAGCGGTCTCGGGCCCCGCCCCACCGGTCGGGGGTCACCGCGTAGTCCTCACCGCCCACCGAAAGGGTGCCCTCCCATCGGCCGAGTTGGGCGAAGCGCTGGGTGTTGAACACCACCCGCCCTTCGCTGCGGATGAACTGGTTGGGCTCCTCGATGGCCCGGATGGCGGCGTCCCAGGTCACGTCCATGGCGATGGTGTGCTCGTTGGGCTCCACGATGAAGCGCACCTTCTGAAGTGGTTCGATCACCTCGATCCGCATGGGGCCGACCGACATGTCCATGCGGTCGGTGAGGGGCCGGGAGCCTCGGATCACATGGTGCTCGTCGCCCCGGCGCACACAGCAGAAGGCGTCGTGGACGCCAAGATTGGGGTACTGGCCCATGCCGAAGATGGCGAAAAGCTCGTCGCTGGAGCCGTGCATGCAGAAGTAGTTGCGGTCGTAGAAGTTCCGGTCGGAAGTGGCGGCGTTGCGGATCCAGTCAGGGGACTGGTGAACCGGGAACTCATCCCAAGAGGAGATGGCCATTGCTGTCCTTTCAGTAGCCGTTGCGCGGTGGCCTACCTTATGCCCTCGCAGCGACAGCTACAGAAGGAAGGCAGCAATGGCAGACATGGTGGCCTTGGTTGCCAGCGGTGGTTGCCAGTGGTGTTGGCGGGCCGAGTGCAGTTCGTGCCTAAGCTTCGGCCATGACGAGGCGCCAAGTGGCCGCGGTGGAGGGGCTGTTTACGCTGGATGCTGATGAGCCTCGGTTGATCGGGGGAAGGGCTCGTAGCCGGGGCTCTTACTTCTTTCCTAAATCGTTGGCGGGCTCGGATCCGGCTTGTCTGGGCGACGAGATCGACGAAGTGCTGCTGAGCCGCACTGGGCGGCTGTGGTCGTTCACCACCGGTGAGTACGCCCCGCCCGCGCCCTATGTGATTCCCGGCGAGGAGTTCGAACCCTACGTCGTTGCCGCGGTGCGGCTGGCCGAGGAGGGCTTGGTGGTGCTGGGACAAGTGGTGCCCGGTGTTTCGGTGAGTGATCTTTCGGTGGGGATGGAGATGGAATTGGCCCTTGGTGTGCTCTATTCCGACGACGAGCATGACTACTTGGTGTGGAAGTGGGCGCCAGTGGGGATGAGCGAGAACGGAGAAGGGTGATGGACGAGGTTGGTCAGAAGGGAAGCGGGTGAACCAGAAGATGGACGAGATCGCCATTCTCGGGGTGGGCATGCACCCGTGGGGCAAGTGGGGCCGGAACTTCGTGGAGTACGGGGTGAAGGCGGCCCGCGACGCGCTGGCCGACGCGGAGGTGGGCTGGGACGAGATCCAGTTCGTGTCTGGGGCCAACAGCGTGCGCTGCGGCTATCCCGGTTATGTGTCGGCATCCACCTTCGCCAACGCTCTGGGGTTCACCGGTTGCCAGCTGGCCAGCTCTTATGCGGCCTGTGCTTCGGGGGCCACTGCGCTCAGCATCGCCCGGGCCCAGATTCTGTCGGGGGTGTGCGACGTGGCTCTGGTGGTGGGTGCTGAGTCAACCCCCAAGGGGTTTTTCGCGCCCAACGCCGGGGAGCGCCATGAAGACCCCGATTGGCTCCGGTTCCATCTGGTGGGAGCTACCAATCCGACGTATTTCGCCCTCTATGCCCGGCGTCGAATGGAGTTGTATGGCGACACGTCCGAGGACTTTGCCGCGGTCAAGGTGAAAAATTCCCGCCACGGGGTGTTCAACCCCAACGCCCGCTACACCAAGGAATACGACGCCGAAGACATCGCCAACTCCCCGATGGTGGCCGACCCGCTGCGGCTGCTGGAGATCTGCGCCACCTCTGACGGGGGCGCGGCGCTGGTGGTGTCGAGCCTGGAGTGGGCGGCCAGACGAGGAATCGACGACCCGGTGCGGGTGTCGGGCATCTCCACGGTGAGCCCGACCTATCCCAACAGCGTGATCGAACTGCCATATCTGGCGTCGGACTCGTGGGCCGCGGTGGGCGATGAGACCATGACGTTCAAGGACAACATCGCCTCCCGGGCTTACGAGGAGGCCTCGGTTTCGCCCGACGACCTGGACTTCGCCGAGGTGTACGACCTGTCTTCCGCCTACGAGCTCGACTGGTACGAGCACATAGGGCTGTGCGAGCGGGGCGACGCCGCCAAACTGCTGCGGGCCGGCGACACCTCGCTGGGCGGGCGCATCCCGGTGAACCCGTCGGGCGGGCTGGGGGCCTTCGGGGAAGCGGTACCCGCCCAGGCCATCGCCCAGGTGTGCGAGATGGTGTGGCAGCTGCGGGGCGAGGCCGGCCACCGCCAGGTGGACGGGGCCAAAGTGGGCCTGTCCATCAACCACGGCATGTTCGGCCACGGCTCCTCGGTGATCTGCACCCGCTGATCGGACAGCCCCACTCTGGGAGGCACCGGAGTCCAATAGCTAAAGTGCCTGTCATGGCGCCACCTGATCTGCTCAGCTCCGACGAAGACCGCTACGACGTATATCGGGTCTACCGGGACGAATACCCGTGCTTCCACGACGAGGCTTCCGATACCTGGTTCGTGAGCCGCTACGCCGACGTGGAGCACGTGTTCAAGAATCCGGAATTCAGCACCGACATGTACGAGTGGATGATCGAGCCGGCCCATGGGCCGACGCTGCTGTCCAAGCACGGCGCCGAGCACTCCCGCTATCGCAACCTGGTGGCCCCCTTCTTTCGGGGGGCATTGCTGGAGGCCGACTTCATGCCCATGATCGAGGCCCAGGCCAAGTCCATGATCGACCAGTGGCTGGCTGACGGGAGCTGCGACCTGGTCGAGGGGCTCTCGCGGTACCTGCCCATCAAGGTGATCGTGGCCATGCTGGGCCTGCCCGACGAGGACCACCCCAAGTTCCAGAACTGGTACGAGTCGATCAACCGGTTCGTGTCCAACATCAACCAGGATCCCGACATCATCGCCGAGGGAGAACAGACCCGGGCGGAGTTCGAGGAGTACCTGATGCCGGTGATCGCCGAGCGCCGCCGCAACCCCGCCGACGACCTGCTGTCGAACCTGGCCACCGCCGAGATCGACGGCAGCGGCCTTTCCGACATCGAGGTCAAGTCGTTCACCAGCCTGCTGTTGACCGCCGGGGGAGAGACCACCGACAAAGCCATCGCCAGCCTGTTCAAGAACCTGCTGGAGCACCCCGACCAGCTCGATCAGGTGCGCGACGACCGCTCCATGGTCACAATGGCAGTGGCCGAGACCCTGCGCTACAGCCCCCCGGCCCACTGGATCCAGCGTCTGCCCCATGAGGAGGCCGAGCTGCCGTCGGGCACCGGCACCATTCCCGCCGGGGCCACCGTGACCGGCATCATCGGGGCGGCCAATCGGGACGAGCGCAAGTACACCCACACCGATCCCGAACTGTTCGACATCAACCGCAAAGACCTGCCCGCAGCCAGCGCTTTCGCGGCCAACGCCGAGCACACCACTTTCTGCTTTGGGCGGCACCACTGCGTGGGCTCGTATTTGGCCAAAGCCGAGATTGAGGCCGCGCTCAATATTGTCCTCGATTGCACCGAGAACCTTCGCCTGGCCGACGGATTCGAGGCCAAAGAGGTGGGCGTGTTCCTGAGGGCTCCCGCCGAGCTTCAAGTGGAGTTCGACCCAGTGGCGAGCCGATGAGGAGTCAGGGGATTGGTACTGCATAGACGGATTTCCTACTATTAGAAGCTCACACCTTGGACAGCTCTTGAATCGTCCAGAGAGGGGAAAACAATGAAACGATCCTTTTGGAAACTGCTCGCTGTCTTGCTGGCGTTCACCCTCGTTGCTGTCTCGTGCGGTAATGACGATGACGACGCTGCCGACGAGCCGGCTCCGGCTCCGGCCGCCGAGGAGCCCATGGATGACGCCGAGGAGCCCATGGACGAGGAGCCCATGGATGACGCCGAGGAGCCCATGGACGACGAGCCCATGGATGACGCCG
>JAPPMA010000039.1 GCA_028819295.1 bacterium
CCCCAAATTTTGCTTTGCCCCTGTCGGACAACACCGATAACCCCCCCCCCCCCCTTTTTACCCGTTCCCCCGTTTCGCCCGGCATTTGGCCGGGCAACCCCCCCCCCCCCCCCCCCTTTACGTTGTTGGGTGGCCTCTGGCGTGGGATTGTTGGGGGCTGGTTGCTCGCCGCGGCGGGCGGGCGGTGTTCTGCGGCGGGTGCGGGCGCCGGGGCCGGTCCAAGGGGCGGCGCAGGGTGCTGCTTCGCATCGGGCGGTTCGCTGGAGAGCGGGATCAGCGGGCCGGCGGGTAGCGGTGCTGGCCACGGTGCCCCAAGGGGAGCAGGCAGTTCCTTTCGGAGCGGGGACCCCGATAGCCGCAAGCCGGCAGCGGCCCGGTTGGCGGCCTTTTGGCCGGAGGGGCTGCTTCGAAGCCGACAGGCGGGGCCAGCCCGCCGTCGGGAGTGGCGCGGCGCAAAACGCCTACCATCTCGGGGACGACATAGCGCCGGTTCCTCCGCCCGCCGGCAGGGGCCACGATGCCCGCGGCGGCGAGCGATGCGAGGGCAGCACGCGCCGCCCTCTCGGTGACGCCAAGACGACCGGCCACCAGCCCGGCGTCGAGCACCGGCATCGACGGGAGTGCCTCTAGCAGCGCGGCGGCTGTGCTACCGCGGCGGAATGAGGCGGCCTCCCGCCATCTGGCGGCCACCGCCTCCGTGTCTCGGCTTACCGAATCCGCATGGGCGTGGGCCTGCTCGCATGCGTTGCCGAACACACCCAGCCACCGGCCGAGCGCAGCGGACCGAGCCGCCTCATCGTCTGGCTCGCACACGATTCGCGTTGCGTTGAGGGCATCGTGGTAGCCGCCGCGGTCGCGGTCTAGCGCGGTGCTGATCGGAACAGCCCCGCGGGCTGTGCCCGCGGCGTTCAGCACCGTGTGGATGAGGGCCCTGCCTGTGCGGCCGTTGCCGTCGTCGAAGGGGTGAATCGTCTCGAATTGCACATGGGCCACCGCCGCCCGCAGCACAGGAGGGTGGCCGCTCGTGTTCAGATAGTCCACCAGGTCCTCCATCAGCTCGGCCACAAGCTCAGTGGGTGGCGGCACGAACGAAGCCTCCTCCGCCAAACAGCCCGGCGGACCGATCCAAATCGGCCCGTCCCGCAGCACGCCGCCGATGTCTCGGTCTCTCGTTCCCGCGAACAGGCTGTTGTGGACGGCGAGCACGTCATCGAGAGTGCAGGCGGAGCCGCCGCGCATCAGTTGGCCCAGGTCCACCGCGGCGGCGACCTGTTTCGCCGCTCCGAGGGTGAGCGCCTCGTTCTCATCGGACACCGGCCTTCCGGCCTCTTCCATGTAGCGGGCCCAAGCCAGTCCCGACTCGGTGGCCTCCACCCCCTCCATGGCGCTCGAGCGGATGCTCTCGTCGCGTGCCGCCATCCACGAGGCGATCGCTTCGCCCATTTCGGTGCGGGGCAGGGTTGCGACAGCGGCGAGCGCCCTGTCGGCGGCGGTGAGCGCGCCAACAGCCTCGGCACCCAAGGAAGGCTCCCATCCTTGTAGGGGGTGGGGTGCGAAAGCCCGGTATCGCCTCCGCCCGTACCCCGTCGGTGTGGCCATCCACCCCTCGGCATCCACATATCGGCCCACCCCCGCACAATATCAAGTCGTATGCGCTATTCGGTGTGGGTTTGCGACGCGATCGGCCCGCTAAACGGTCGTATGGGCTATTCGCGGGGGTTTGCGACGCGATCGGCTGACCGCGGCTAGAGGTGCTTGTTGTTGCCGCAGCGTTCTATCCGTGCGGGAGGTCGGTCAATCGAGCAGGCCGATCAGATGGGCAGACTCCTCAGAGAGATCCTCCGCCACCTTGACGAACTCGTCTTCTGGGATGCCCCACTGCGGGTCGACCTCGATTCGCTCTACCGTCGCCATCTTGTTGGCTCCGAGCCGGCTGAAGTGGTGGACGGCGAGGCGATCAACCGCCAAGAAGTCGTCGGGGGTATAGGCCGGCATCAGCTCATCAGAGGTGAGTGTTGACGTCTGCTGGCGGAGGACGCAATTGGAAACCTCATTGAGGAGTATCGAGCTATGGGTAGCGCACACCACCTGAACACCGCTGTTGGCCAAGCGGACGAGAACGCGTGCCACCAATCGGATGGCTTCAGGGTGCAGATGAGACTCGGGTTCGTCGACAATCAGCAAATCACCGGGGGCGAGCAGCCTCTCCACCCAAATGGCCAGCGGCGCCAAATCGGACACCATCGAAGAAGCATGACGTATGGCGATACTGTGGCCGTCTTGTTCATAGGCGAGGGTCGGGACTACTTCGCTATCGGTCTCCGCACTGATTGTGCCCTCCATGAGCACCTTGAGCAATGCAACCGCCGACTTGAGTGCGTCTCGTTCGGGAGGACGATCAAAGACGATGCCGTCAAAGACACGGAATCCCGGCCGGGAGCGGTGCCCGAGGACATCGGCTAAAGAAGAGATGAAGTCGAGGGCGACGCCATCGAGGGAGGGATCGGCGAACGAGGGCAGCCCGTAGCGCTCTCTTTCAAGTTGGATGCGCAGCTTCACCACATCGGTCCACGCGTTGAGCAGACCCGAGCGGCCTGCCGGCAGGTAGTGGGTTCCACCACCGAGATGGGTGTCCTCGAGAAAACTGCGCCAGTACGCTTGAACCACAAACCGGGCAAAATGACTGTAGAGATAATTCAGCTCCTCGCGGTCGGCCCCTTTGTCGAAGAGAGTTGGCTCAGGAATCATGTGATCGATTTCCGACCAGTCAATCTCTAGCCGGCGAACCGCCTTGGCAACCGGTGCTGTTGTGCCTCCGCTACCCAACAGGCAGACGTCGTCGCCGTCTGGGCCTGCACTCTTGATTTCCAATCGGAAACCCTCGCCGTTGTCCCAAGAGGTGATGCGCCTAAGGTCGTCGACGCCGAAGGTGGCCTTCAGCCTTTGGGTGATTTCACGCCCGGCATCTTCCAACCCGTCTCGGAGCCCGTCGGCAATGAAGCTGTGGAGCCACTCTGGAAGCTCCTGTCCCTCCATACCGCCGTTGGCAAAAACGCCGTAGCGACTCCGGATAAACGACTCCAAGGCCTCTCGCTGGTCGTCGCTCAACTCCCCGGCAGGACGGGGCCTGACGCTGCGGACCGCCTGGCGACAAGCGTACAGCGCCTGCGCGGCGTATGTCTTGCCGGTGTTGTTCCTTCCGATGAATATCGTCAGAGGCCGCAACTCGACCACACCGTGCTCAATCGGCCCTAGATTGTCCACAACAAGCCGAAGCTGTGCGTTGCCCATTGCTCGCAGGCTACCGCAACAACGGTGAGACCACCCGGTGATGCCGGCCACCCTGAATCACGCCGGCGTTGGCAGGAAAGGCAGAAAGTCAAAGCGTCAGAGCCGCCGGGAACCAACGTGAGCGTGGCGGTGCCGGGAAGAGAGCTTCAACCGGCGGTGGGTCAGGGGGTCGAGGAGTTGGCAGACTCGATTAGGTAGACCACAAATGGCACGATGACGCCGAAAGCGATCATGACTACGCTCACCGCCCACTTGAAAAGGCCAATCGTTGCCTCAAGCTTCGTGATTCGGTTTTCTAGGTCGATGCGATCGTCCTGGGTGAGATCAAACTCGCACAGCGTGTCAACTAGGTTAGTTCGCCGGGTGCCGTCAACCCCCCAGCCGAAGCCGCCTGAGCCTGCACCCACCGGTGTGGAACGTGGGGTGCTTTGTCAGCCCCCTTCGAG
Source organism: bacterium (assembly GCA_028819295.1). GTDB lineage: Bacteria > Actinomycetota > Acidimicrobiia > Acidimicrobiales > Bin134 > Poriferisocius. The sequence goes on from JAPPMA010000039.1 coordinate 3,738, forward strand.
GCGCTTGTACACGACCTGGCCCGCCGTCAAAGACTCCAACCGCCATCTGCGCACACCTACGTATTGGGGGAAAGAGTCAACCTGTGAATGCTCGCACCAGCGACACCACAATGCTAGCGCCGGCGGTGGCGATTGCCGCCGCCGCACCTATCGCCACTTTGTAGACCCATGCCTCGGTAGCTACATGGTCGGTGTGTTCCTTCTCGTGCGACTTGCGCCACTCTTCCAGTTTGATGATGCGTCCCTCGTGCCCTTGGTAGTCCACTCGTGAGATCGGATCGGGCTCACCGCGGTCATCGCTCATCCGACTTTCTCGGCAGCCTTCAACCAGTCCCACATCGCGACCCACGACCGTCCGCCGAATGAGCCATTGAGACTGAGGACGGCTGCATATAGATCATCGTCGTCGTCCAGGCCCAACGCGCCGCTTACCTCGTTGACCAGACGGGGGCCGGTAACGAGGTAGACGTACTCCGAGAACTTGTAGTGATTTGACCCGGGGAAGTTCTCTTCGATGTGCTTGCGGACTTTGTTGCTTGCTTCAGGTTCGTCTTGGTGCAGGAAGACTGCGAACGCGCTCATCGCTGGTTGTTCCTTGGGAATGCCATCGCTCAACCTCCGTGCTTGGCCGGTGACCGTACCTGAAGCCTACGGGCTTGGACAACCAGATGGGGCCGCGTTGGGCTGATCGCGACCCAGGTGTCGACGGTGATCCTGCCAGCTCCGACCGGGCGGCCCTGTTGTGTTCCGCTGTGGGGGTGGTGGGCTGGGTTTGATCGCTTCCCCCTCCAATGCCCTTTCTTCCCCCTCCAATGCCCTTTTCGGAGGGAGAATCCAATGAGCATCGCAGCCATCACCGTCTTCGGCGTGGTTCGACCTGCTCGCTGGGGAGGCATGGCCAGCCATATCACATCACGGTACGGGGACGGGATCTTCGACGCGAGCCGGTCTTTCGATGATCTGTTCCTCCTGGGTTGATTGGAAGGGGGGATGGGGGGTGGCACTGCGGGTGTCGCCTTACGCTAGGGGGTGGCGCTGTAGGCTGGCGGCGTGACAGGAGGGGCCCGCACCGGGGTGGCCGAGAGGCCTTTCCAGGTGCGAACCGAGGTGTTCGAGGGGCCTTTCGATCTGCTGTTGCACCTCATCTTGCGCGACGAGGTGGACTTGTACGAGGTGGTGGTGGGCGACATCGTGGACGCCTATCTGGCCGAGCTCGACCGCATGGAGCAGCTCGACCTGGAGGTGGCCACCGAGTTCTTGCTGATCGCGGCCACGCTGGTGCAGCTCAAGAGCAGCCGGCTGCTGCCCGACGCCGGCGCGGTGGATCTCGACGAGGAACTGGCCCTGTGGAGCGAGCGCGACCTGCTGTTGGCCCGGCTGCTGGAGTGCCACACCTTCAAGGCGGCATCGGCGGCCTTGGAGCAGATGGCCGCCGATGCGGGGCGGGGCGTTGGGCGCAGCGCGGGGCCCGACGAGCGCTATATGGGCCTGGTGCCCGACTTCTTGGCCGGGATCGGCCCCAACGACCTGCGGGCGGCGTTCTTGCGGGCTGTGGCCCCTCGGCCCGAGCCCAAGGTGAGCCTGGCCCATGTGACCAACATCCCCTTCACCGTACACGAGGTGGCCGCCGAGCTGGCCTCCCGGCTGCCCGACATGGGCACGGTGGGATTCCGAGAGCTCACCGAGCACCTGGCCACCGACATCGAGGTGGTGGTGTACTTCTTGGCCGTGCTGGAGCTGTACAAGCGGGGCCTGGTGGAGGTATCGCAGGCGTCTGTGTTCGGGCGCATCGCCATCGCCTGGTGCGGCGAGGGCGATGGGACTCCGCTGTTGGCGGAGATGGACGCCTATGAGGGATAAGAGCGCCCGGAGTAGTGGAGCGGATGCCCATGGGGGATGAGCGTGGCCAGTGAGCGCTGGGAGGCCCGTCGGGCGGTGGAGGCCATCGTGATGGTGGCCGAGGCGCCGGTGGCGGCGGGGCTGATGGCCCAGCTCATCGAGATACCGATCAGCGAGGTGGAGGCCATCTGCGCCGAGCTGGCCGCCGAGTACGAGGCCGAGGGGCGGGGGTTCGAGCTGGTGCGGGCGGCCGGGGGCTACCGCTACCGCAGCCATCGCGACGCCGAGGGCTACGTGAAGCGGTTTGTGGTGAGCGGCCAGAGCGCCCGGCTGTCTACGGCCGCGCTGGAGACGCTGGCCATCGTGGCCTACAAACAGCCGCTGTCGCGGGCCCAGGTGTCGGCCATCAGGGGAGTAAACGCCGAGGGGGCCATGCGCACCCTCGAGCAGCGAGGCCTTATCTGCGAGGCGGGCCGCGACCCCGGCCCCGGCACGGCCCGGCTGTTCGCCACCACCCCGGCGTTTTTGGAGCGCCTCGGTCTCGACTCGCTGAGCGACCTGCCTCCGCTGGTGGACTTCGTGCCCGGCCCCGAGGTGATCGAGGCGCTGGAAACCAGCCTCATGGCCGACAGCCGCCCGGCGCCGGCGGGCAACGGCGCTTAGGCGCAGACGTCTTTGGCTAGATCGGCGGGGTTGTCGCCGTAGTCGTCGGTGGCGAGGGCGCGGCAGCTATTGCGGACCCAGGTTTGGAACTGGGCGGGGAACGTTTTGGCGAGAGTGTCGCCGGCTTGCTGGCGGGCGATGGCCTCGCGGCGGGTGTGGGGCAGCGAGCACACATCGGCAATGCCGTCGCCATCGGCGTCGTCGGGATAGGTGGTGGGGCCGCCCAGCGACCGGTTGGCGCAAAAGCCGGGCCCGGTGATCACCTCGCCGGAGTAGAAACGACTACCGGCCGGCGGCAGGGGCGGTGCCGCGCTCAGGGTTTCGCCGCCGCACGGTGCGGTGCCCTCGGTGGCGGCGCAGGCCGCGTTCACCAGTGTGGTGTAGAGGTGTGGGTGATGGTTGGCCAATGCGATCGCCGCGCGCTGGCGGGCGATGGCCTCGCGGCGGGTGTGGGGCAGCGAGCACACGTCGGCAATGCCGTCGCCATCGGCGTCGTGGGGGTAGAGGAGGGGGCCACCCAGTGAGAAGTCGGTGCAGAACTCCGGGCTGGTGATGACGTTGCCGGAGTAGAAGGTGCTGCCCGCGGGCGGCACCGCCACCGGATCCACCAGCGCGGTGTCGTCTTGGAGCCCAGTGTCTTCCGGATCGGCGGGCTCGGGCTCCTCCACTTCGGGCTCGGGGTCGGCGGGCTCGGGGTCGGCATCTTCCGAGTCGGCAGGCTCGGGGTCGGCAGGCTCGGGGTCGGCGGGCTCGGGCTCCTCCACTTCGGGCTCGGGGTCGGCGGGCT
>JAPPMA010000072.1 GCA_028819295.1 bacterium
CGCGACGGTGCAGTTCGGCGAGGGCTACCGGCTGAACAAGTTCAAGAGCTACGCCAGCGTCTACGTCGCCAACAACGACCTGCCGCCGCCGCCGCCGGTCCAGCTCAAGCGCGTCTCCGACACGACGGCGACCGTCGCCTGGAAGCCCCAGGGCGACGGCACGACCTACACGGTCGTCTGGCACGAGTCCTTCACGGGCATCCCGGTGTTGACGGAAGTCACGACCACCGCGACCGAGTACCAGCTCACCGGCCTGGACCCGAAGTCGCACTACGTGGTCTCCGTTGCCGCCGGCATCACCCAGATCGACAAGATCAGCGTGACGACGCTCGCCGCCGGCGCGGCGCCGAAGACTTTCACGGTGGACTTCGAGACGCCCGCGCCCAACACGTCGCAGCCGGTGATCAGCGTGACCGCCGACGGCAACGTGACCGAAGGCGCCGACGCCGACTTCACGGTGACGGCCAACCCGGCGCCGGCTGCGGACCTCGACGTGAGCGTCACCGTGTTGCAGAGCGGCGACTACGGGATATCCATAGGACAGCAGACGGTGACCATCCCGACCGCGGGCTACGCCACGCTGACGGTGGCCACCACCAACGACGAGGTGGACGAGCCCGACGGATCGGTCACGGTCACCGTCGACGCCAGCGCCAGCCTCGACTACCGGGTGTCCTCGTCCCAGGGGACGGCCATCGTGGTCGTGTCCGACGACGACGGCGGCTACACGGTCAACCAGGGAACGATCGCCAGGGTCAAAGAGCTGGCGTCGCAGACGCACAACGGCGCGGCCCACGTGAACCGCTGGAACCGGGTGCTGGTCGCATTCGGCGAGCACGACGGCACCGGCGTCACGGGCGGCCCGATGACCGCGGCGGAGGCGCAGGACATGGCCGACCGGCACTCCAGCCCGGTGTGGGACCTGGTGGTCGCCGAGCTGACCGCGCTCGAAGCGGCCCCGCAACTGGCGCCGCCGCCGACCCCGGAGGTGAGCGTCACCGGCGCCTCAGGCGGCACCGAGGGCAGCCCCGTCACCTTCACGCTCAGCGCCAGCCCGGCCCCGGCGGCGGACCTGGCGGTGAGCGTCACCGTCGCCGCCACCGGCGACTTCGGCTACGGGACGCTGCCCGCCAGCGTCACCATCCCGACCTCGGGCAGCGCCACAGTCACCATCGCCACTGCCGACGACGACGCCGACGAGCCCGACGGCACCGTCACCCTCACCGTCGACCCCGGCAGCGGCTACACCGTCGGCGCGCTGTCGTCGCAGACCGCCGACGTCGCCGACGACGACGCTCCCGCGGGCCACACCGTCGACCCCGACGTGGTCGCCAAAGTGCAAAACCTCGCCGCCCAGACCCAGCACGGCACCGCCCACGTGAACCGCTGGAACCGGGTGCTGGTCGCATTCGGCGAGCACGACGGCACCGGCGTCACCGGCGGCGCCATGACCGCCGCCCAAGCCCAGCAGATGGCCGACACCCACTCCAGCCCCGTCTGGGACGAGGTCGTCGCCGAGCTCACCGCGCTCGAGACAGCCGCGCTCCAGACACCGCCCCCGCCGCCGCCGACGCCTGAGGTGAGCATCGCCGCGGGCAGCGGCGTCACCGAGGGCGGCACGGCCAGCTTCACCGTCAGCGCCAGCCCGGCCCCGTCCTCGAACCTGGACGTGAGCGTCACGGTGTCGCAGAGCGGCGACTACGGCGCCACCACTGGCACGCGCACCGTCACCATCCCCACATCGGGCAGCGCCACGGTCACCGTCGCCACCGCCGACGACTCCGCCGACGAGCCCGACGGGTCGGTCACCGCTGCCGTGGCCGCCGGCAGCGGCTACACGGTGTCGGCCACCCAGGGCGCGGCCACGGTCACCGTGGCCGACGACGACGACCCGCCGCCGGTGGTTCCGGTGGTGAGCATCGCCGCGGGCAGCGGCGTCACCGAGGGCGGCACGGCCAGCTTCACGCTCAGCGCCAGCCCGGCCCCGTCCTCGAACCTGGACGTGAGCGTCACGGTGTCGCAGAGCGGCGACTACGGCGCCACCACCGGCACGCGCACCGTCACCATCCCCACATCGGGCAGCGCCACGGTCACGGTCGCCACCGCCGACGACTCCGCCGACGAGCCCGACGGGTCGGTCACGGTGACGCTCAACACCGGCAGCGGCTACACCGGCAGCGGCACAGCCACCGTCACCGTCGCCGACGACGACAACCCGCCGCCGCCCCCACCGCCGCCACCCCCACCCCCACCGCCGCCACCGCCGCCACCACCCCCGCCGCCGCCGGTCGAACAAGACCAGCCCGACGGGCCCGACCAAGTGCCGCTGACCGCCTGCGCCGGCCGCCCGACGCTTTTGATCAGCAGCCCCACCGCCAGCCGCAGCGACGCCACCGTCGACTTCGATGTCAGCCTTAGCTGCATCCCCGCCAGCCGCCCGATCATCCTCCTCACCCCGCTGCGCGACGGCAACCTCGGCCGGAACATCTTCGTGAACCTCTCAGCCGACCAGACATCGACCACCGTCACCGTCGCCATCGGCACAGAACAACAACTCGGCCTCGTCCTCGCCTGGAGCAGCGGCCTCGCCAACTACCAGGCCCAAGGCGACGTCGCCTACACCGACTAACCCCAAAACACCACGAGCAGCCCGGGCCACAGCCCAAACCGCTCACCGCAGACCAAAAACCTGATCGGTCAGGCTTGGTCGAGGGATCGGGCTGCGTCAACCGCTTCGTCGAAGGTCGGCACCCGCCCCCAGACGGTCGCTTCGACGGCCTGTGTGTAGCCGTCTCGGAGCGCGTCGTTGGCTGCGGTGCCGAGCCGGAACGCAGCGCTGTGCGCGTATCCGCCGTTGGGGCGCGCCACCGGTTCCCTGATCTGACCCGCTGCGGCCTCCCATAGGTCGGCGACGGAGTTGCGCACGCCGTCGGCGTGTTGTCGGTGTTGGGTTATTGCCCACAGGTCATAGAGGTCCCTGCCACGCGCGACCAAGCCCTCGAGGTCGTCGCGTGCAGCTCGCCGGTTCAGTGCGTCGAGCTTGTTGATGGCGGTGATCATCGGGCGCACGCACGGGACCGAGAACCCGCCGAGCTCGGGGAACTCCTCGAGCAGGTCGGCGGCGTGCTGCCCGATGAACGAATGCACGACTCGGGGCACTACTGCTGCGTCGAATGCTGCGTCGAAGCCGTGCTGGGGGACGGTCTCCATCTTCAGGTACCCCGAGTGGCCGTCAAGGTCGATTCTGGTCACCTTGACGTTGCGTCCATGGGTCTCGTGATGAACCGCCTCGCACGCGTCGCACACAGCGTGCGCTACCTGTCCGCATGCCTTCTCGATGGCATTCTTGGACAACTTGGGGTTGTCCAGGAACAGCAGCCCGTCGATGTCCTCGGAATACCGCTCGGTGATCCGCCACGCTGCGCTCAGCGCGGTGCCGCCGCCGAACCCCCACACGCCGATACGACGGTCCGGCGTGCGCGGTTTGACGGGCGGGAACACGATCTCCCCGTGCTCGTCCAGCACCTTGTGGATGCCGTGCAAGCCCCGCACGATCCAATAGTCGTGAGCGACGCTGTTGGTCGGCAGCCCCAGATGCGCCGCTGTGTCGGCGACGGATCGTCGGAATCGCGCTCCTGACGCAGCGTACCCAGTGTGGCCCACCGGGTACGCCAATGGTGCGCCCGTTGGTCGCGAGTCTGCCAGCTCAGACATCAGCGCTCCCGATGCCGCTGCACGAGCGGCACCCGCGCCTGCCGTGTTTGCGCTCTCGGCCGCGGCTGCTTGTCGATGGCTGGGGAACGGGCACGAATCTGCTCTGTTGCGGCAAGGCAGGCCGTCAGCGGTGTTCGTGGAGTTGCAGTGCGCCCGAGAGGTCACGAGGCTGCTGACAGGCCACCGCCCGCCGCTTCGGCTGCCTCGCTCATCCTTCGGTGAAACGCGGCCGGCTGGCACTGCTCGAACTCCGACACTCTCAGAACCTCATCAGCACGGACGGCGCCGAGCGCCATCCGTCGGATGCAGCTCCCGTCAGCAAGCGAGTCCAGTGCTCTGTCCCACGGGACGCACTCGAGGAGCCCATAGGCCCTGACCGCTTCCATCAAGGTCACTTCTGCCCACGTCAGCGAGGCTCGCTCGCCGTTGGAGCGTCGTCGGAAACGGACGAACGGCCATGGCGATTCCGGAGTCCGCCCGAGCACTGCGAAGTCATAGCGGCACGGGATCTGCAAGGTCCAGCCGGTGCGGTGCAAAGCGAACGCCAGTGCGCCGCCGCCGCCGCCGCCAGCGAGCTTCAACGCCCCGTACGGCTCGCTGGCCAGAGGCGCTCGGCTTTCGTCTGCTGAATCCCATTGCTTCACATAGAACCCGTGCCGCTGCCGCTGCACAGGATGGTCTTCGTCTGCTGTGAGCCGCGACAGCAGCGGGCGCACGGCCGCGGGGTGGCCAGGCACTTCCGAGGCGAAGAAGAACTCACCGCCAGGCAGCGCGTCGATCCATTCTCTGGCTGCTGCTGTGCTGCTCATGGGAGCATTCTACCGTCTTGCAATCGTCTTGCAATGTTTCCGGTCAAACCTACTTGCGATTTCCACTATATCCATTATGCGATTCGCGCCGCCTTCGTGGCCGCGGGCACAAGTGAGCCCATCGCCCGCCGCCGACTCCTATAACCTCGGTAGTTGTGTTGAAATTTTGTTCAATCCCATAATACAATTCCTGGTACGCGCAGGCGGCGCGGAGTGACTAGAAAGTGGTTTGGATGAATCCCGAGTACCGAAATCCCCCTGAACTGTTTCCATCGCTGCTGAACGCTGGTGGCCGGATGAGGCCCCGACGCAGGGTGCTGCTGGGTGCTGGGGCGACCGTGGCGCTGGCGCTGCTGGCGGCCCTGATCCCGCCGTTCAAGCAGGCCGACGCGAGCGTCTACAACAGGGCCCTCGTCTTCCTCCACGCCGACGCCGATGCCTATACCGAGGGCCAGAACGCGCGTTTCAGAATACGGGCGATTCCGTACATGAACGGCGGCTCGTTCCCCGACCCGCTTACCATCAATTACCGAGTCAGTCAGGAAGGCGACTTCGTCGCCAGCAGCCATCTGGGCGACAAGACCGCAATGGTCAGCCCTGGCTCAAATACGAAGAATATCTCCATCCCCATCACCGTCGACGATGTCAGCGAGGCCAACGGCAAGATCAAAGTGGAGCTGCTTCCGGGATCTGACTACAGAACCTCAGGCATTCGCAAGCAGGCGACTGTCCTTGTGCGCGACGACGATGCGTCGGCGGTGTCGTTCGGCGCGCCCGGCCTTGCTGTGGTGGAGGGTTCCGCAGACACCTTTCACGCGGTGTTGAATGTGGATCCGCCGCCGTATCAGGACATCACGGTGCGGGTGGAGACCGAGGAGGCGTTGTCGGGCCGCTGGAGCGCTGCCGAGGGCGGCGACTACACGGCTGCCACCATCGACGTGCCGGTTGCGGCCGGCGCGCGGAGCGCGACCGTCGAGTTCAGCGAAACCACGACCAGTGGCGTGACCATAGCCGACGACGATGCCAGTGAGGACTACGAGCACTTCAATCTGAGGCTTCGGAGCGGTTCGGGATACAAGGTCTCCGGCCAAGACTGGCTGCGGGTGACGATAATCGACGACGAGAGCCCGCCGCCGACACCGGAGGCCAATGCCGACGGCACCTACACGGTGCCCGCCGATTGGCCGCTGGTGCCTGAGGAGCTCCGAGACCGCGGCGGCGAGTTCCGGTTGCTGTTTTTGACCAATACCTGGAGCGATGCCACCTCCAGCAGTATCGCCACCTACGACGCGCACGTGCAGGAATCTGTCGCCGGGAGCCACGCCGGCGGCTCGCACGAGGCTATCAAGCCCTATGCCGATCTGTTCAAAGTGGTCGGGTCTACCGCCACGGTGGACGCGCGCGATCACATCGACGCCGGCCGCGACGCGCCGGTCTACTGGATGAACGGCCCGCGGGTGGCCCTGGACACAAGGGGATTCTGGAGATCAAGCTGGGAGAACTGGGGGGCGCAGGACCGCAGGACAGCGGCCAGCGTCTCGGCTGGGGACCGCAGCACCCGCCACAACTGGCACTGGACCGGAACCAACAACGACGGGACCAAGAACGCCAATGCTCTGGGCACCAGCGGAAACGTCAGGCGGGGACGTTTCTGGGCGGGGAGCGGACACACCGGCCCCATCAGCTACACCTCTGCCTCGCGAACCAATGAGAACTCGTTGTTGGGCATCTCGCCGGTATTCAGGGTGAAGAAGCGGCCGCGCCTGGAGATCGACACCTCCGGGATGCGTGCCGGGCTTCTCGGCGACAGGGGAGCGAAGCAGATGCTGGTGGTGGAGGAGCCCGCCGCCTGTGCTTCGGCTTCCAACGATGTGAGCGAGCTGGGAGGGGTCTCACACGCCTCGGACTTGGCCACCTACCGGGTGCGATTGTATTCCGACCCCGGAGGCCGCGCCCCGATGTGGGTCTACAACCCCAAGTACGCCGTGTACCGGCAGGGGAGCCTTGCAACAGGGCCGATGGAGACCCGGAAGGAGATCTTCAGACCGGAGCATGTATATAGCGTCTTCTATCGAAACGGGCTGACGCTTCGGCCGTCGGGGCAGCCCACCACCTATTCGGTATCGGGGGGACCGCCCAACGAGACCGGGATCTTCAACCTGTACTTCGACTCGAGCAACTGGGACCAGTGGCAGACGATCAGCCTCAACATCCACTGCGCCGACCATGAGGACCACGAGGCGTACATAGTCCAGCACAAGCTGACGCTGCCCGGCGACCGCATCCGCGGGCGCGATCGCCAGCACCGAGGGATCACCTGGGACTACTCCACCTGGCACGACGTGCGCGTCAAGGTGGTCGACACGAAGTCATCGCAGCGACCTGCCGACCTGAGCGTAGAAACCGCTTATACAGGTACTCTGATAGCTCAAGCGGGCGACAGCTTCAGCAAGAAGTGCGACGGACGCGACCCCGGGAGTGAATGCAGGTACTACTTCAATATCCATTGGTACTGGCACACTCCCGGTGGCCTTGATCCGCGCAACGATCTGCTCGACGCCACCGAGCACTTCTCGGAGTTCCAGATCAAGGTGGAGGGCGACAACAGCCTTTCTCCGGTGCTGCCGACGTACGTTTACAGGAAGAATCCGGCCCGGGTGAGGGACAATGACGGTGCGGTCAATCAGATCCCCTACAAGGCCGGCTTCAGGCGCACCGGGCTGAAAACCACCGTGGGTTCGCTTGCCAACCCAGGCGACCCCGTCTATCGGATCACGATCACGCCGGTCACCATTCGCTACGAGGAAGTGACGGGCGAAGCGAAAACAATCTGCATCCAGCTGCAATCGTCGTCCGTCGCGCCGGCGAGCAAGCACAGCGCAGTGGTGGATTGCAGCCTGTTCACCCCTCCGCCAACCCCGCCGCCCCTGCTCAAGGTGGGGTTCTCGCCACCCGACACGGAGGTTTTGGATCCCCCTGAGATCGACGGCGGTGGCGACGGCGGCGACGACGATGCGTCGCCCCACGCCGACTATCAGACGGTGGTGGACCTCCTCATCGAGGCGCGGGACAATCCCTCGAACGCGCTAATGCGGGGCAATGCCGCCCACATCCGCAAATTGAACAGCGTCCTGGCCGCGATCGGCTACACCACCTCCGTGCAGGCGATGGACGCTTCGCAGATCCACTCCAACGCGGCCCAGTGGCCCGACAGCCCGTTCAAGGCGGCCTCCGACTACCTGAGAAGCCAGGAGCAGCAGGCGCAGCAACAGCAGAGACCGGAGGTCAGGGTCACCGGCGGCGGTGACATCACCGAGGGCGACGACGCCACCTTCACTGTGACGGCCAGCCCAGCACCTGCTGCGGACTTGGCGGTGAGCGTCACAGTAAGCACCAGCGGCGACTACGGCGCGGTCGCCGGTCAGCGGACGGTAACGGTCCCCACCACGGGCAGCGCCACCTTGACGGTGTCCACGACCGACGATGACGCAGACGAGTCCGGCGGGTCGGTCACCGCGGCAGTCGACGCGGGAACCGACTACACGGTCTCCGCGACCCAGGGCGCTGCCACCGTCGCCGTGGCCGACGACGACGATGCCGCGCCGGTGGGATACACAGTCGACGCGGCGGTGGTCGCCAAGGTGCAGAACCTCGCCGCCCAGACCCAGCACGGCACCACCCACGTGAACCGCTGGAACCGCGTGCTGGTCGCGTTCGGCGAGCACGACGGCATCGGGGTGACGGGTGGCGCGATGACTGCTGCCCAGGCCCAGCAGATGGCGAACACCCACAGCAGCCCGGTGTGGGACGAGGTTGTGGCCGAGCTCACCGCGCTGGAGGCCGCCCGATGATCCTCTTGACCCCGGTGCGCGATGGCGAAATCGGCGAGAACATGTTCGTGGACCTCTCGGCCGAGCAGACCTCGACCACAGTCACCGTGACCATCGGCACCGAGAACCAGCTAGGCCTCGCCCTCGGCTGGAACACAGGACTCGCCAACCCCCAAGCGCAAGGAGACGTCAACTTCACCGACTAACCCCAGAACGAGGGCGCAAGGCAACCGCGGAGACTGTTCAGTAAGCCTCGGGGACGAAGGTCTGGTCGGAAATGGGCGGGCGCACGTAGCCGGCGCGGTCTTGGCGCTCGGGTAGCTCGACTTCCTCCCAGGGGACTTCCTCGTAGGGGATCATCGACAGCAGATGGGAGATGCAGTTCAGCCGGGCGGACTTCTTGGAGTCGGCGTTCACCACGTACCACGGGGCCTGCTTGATGTCGGTGTGGGCGAACAGCGTGTCTTTGGCCTTGGAGAACTCCACCCACCGGGATCGGGCCTCGATGTCCATCGGCGACAGCTTCCAGCGCCGCAGCGGATCGGAGATGCGGTTCTGGAACCGGCGCTCCTGCTCGTCGTCGCTCACCGAGAACCAGTACTTGATCAGGATGATCCCCGACCGCACCAGCATGCGCTCGAACTCCGGGCACGAGCGCAGGAACTCCCGGTATTCATCCTCGGTGCAGAACCCCATCACCGGCTCCACCAGCCCCCGGTTGTACCAACTGCGGTCGAACAGGATCATCTCCCCGGCGGCGGGCAGCTCGGCCACATAGCGCTGGAACCACCACTGGGTTTTCTCCCGGTCGCTGGGCGTGCCCAGCGCCACCACCCGCACCACCCGGGGGTTGGTCCGCTCGGCGATGCGCTTGATCACCCCGCCCTTGCCGGCGGCGTCGCGGCCCTCGAAGACCACCACCACCTTGAGCCCCCTGTGGCGGATCCAGCGCTGCAACCTCACCAGCTCCTCTTGAAGTCGAGCCAGTTCCCGCTCATACACCTTCCGGTTGAGCCTCTGGCGTGGCTCGGGCCGGGGCGCGTCGGCCCCGGAGATTCCCAGAACGCCGCGACCGGGGTCCGAACCCACACGCAAAGCGTAATTCCGGTGCCGTTCCCCTACAAAGGGGGCCTAGCGCAGGCTGGGCAGGTCGGCCACCTCCATCACTCGCAGCGTCGGCGGGGTGTCCTCCACCACTTGGTTGTAGCGCAGGCCCATGGTGCCGTGGCGGTGGTGGGCGGTGTCGATCCAGTTGGCGAAGCCGGGATCATCGTCGGCCACGATGATGCGGGCCGTGCCGTCGGGCTCGTACACCGCGCTGTGCTTGTTGACCGTCACCTGGAGCCAGTCGTAGTCAAGCGACTCCTCCCAGATGTTGTTGAGCTGGAAGTTCCAGTAGTACACGTCGATGGGCGGCACGTCGATCACCAGGGCTTGGCCGGGCTCGAGCGTCCAATAGCCGTGGCGAAAGGCCTGGGTGGGGTCGCCCCAACCGCCGGGGCCATCCTGTTTCGGAAGGAACTCCAGCGTGTTGGGCCTATCCTGGAACCTGTCCAGCCAGTCGACAAACCGCCTGGCGATGCCGTGTACCCCCAGGGCGGCCCGGGCCAGGCCGTGGGTGAGGCGCTGGGCGCTCAACGGGGGAGGAGTCTCATCCGGCCCGTTCAGGCACTCGATCTGAAGCTCGGAAGGCCGCTCGGCGGAGCGGTCGAGATAGAAGTTGCGGATGACGATCTGATTGGTCTCCGGCCCAGTCTGGAGCCATCGCTGCCCTGGCTCTAGGCGCTCGGGCTCGGTGGCGCTGGCAATCACGTCGACTTGCTCATCAGGCTTGGGGTCGTTGAAGGCCAAGGAGCCCTGCCGACCGGGAGGTGCCCCTCCGAGCCCGAAGCTGCCGGAGAGGGCGTTCATACTCAGGTAGTTGACCGTGCCCCGAGGCCCGCGGATGCGGTAGTCGAAAGTCCCGCTGATGCTGACGCCCTGGTAGAGGGCGTCGGGGTTGTCACAGCCGATCTTCACGTTGTGGGCGATGGGCAGGATGCGGGCGTAGGCGGCGCCATGGCTCTCGAGGCGACCGAGTTCTCCGCGGGTGAGCCGACTCAGGTAGCGGAAGCCCTCGAGCCGGTCGATGTCTTCGGTGCTGTTGTCGATGATGATCTGTCCTGCCTCCTTCAGACTGTCGCAGAAGTCGTCCCAAACCTTGCCGTTGACCGCGTTCTCTCGGATTTCGTCGCTCATCGGTGCCCTCCTGGTTCCGGGTCTGTCCGCTGACAGGCTAATGGCGCCGTTTCACTTGTCGAGCAGCCGAAGCAGTATTCGGCAGGGCGCGGGCAATAGCATCGTCTCATGGCCCAGAGCAGGGTAGAGCGACGATTGGCAGACGTGGCCGACCGCCTGAAACGGCTGAGGGCCGACTTGGAGGTGTCCGAGGAGCAGTGCCTGCATTTTGAGGATCTGGCCGACGACGCCCGGTTGCGGGCGCTGGTATCCGAGACCCCCGGCGCCGAGCGCCAGCATCGCGACGCCGCCCGTCAGTCCGAAGCCATGGACCGGCACCGCGCCCGGCTGCGGGAGGAGATTCGCATCCTGGAGCAGCAGCAGGACGATCTGCTGGACAGGTTCTACTCCGATGCCTGACCCGTCGACCCAACCCGGTTCGCAGCCCGCTCCAGACCCGGTTCGCATCGTGTTGGCCGAAGACGAGGCCATCATCCGCCTCGATTTGCGGGAGACCCTCGAAGAGGAGGGCTACATGGTGGTGGGCGAGACCAGCCGGGGCGATCAAGTGCTGGATCTCGTGCGGGAGAAGCGCCCCGATGCGGCCATACTGGACGTGAAGATGCCGGGCACCGACGGGATCACCGCCGCCGGCCAGATCCGCGATGAGCGGTTGTGCGCGGTGCTGCTGCTCACCGCGTTCAGCCAGCGGGACCTGATCGCCCGGGCAGCCGATGCCGGGGCACTGGCCTACCTGGTGAAGCCCTTCGAGCGGGCCGAGCTGGTGCCCGCGGTGGAGGTCGCCCTGGTGCGTTTCAAAGAGCTGGTGGAGCTGAACCACCAAGTGGAGCGGGCCGAGGCCCGGCTGGAGGCCCGCAAGGTGATCGACCGGGCCAAGGGCCGCTTGATGGACGCCGCCTCCATGTCGGAAGCCGATGCCTACAGCCACATCCAGCACCGGGCCATGGGGGAGCGCCGGCCCATGGCCGAGGTGGCCGCCGAGATCGTCGAGATGAGCGCTGACGAGTTGAAGGCGCGGCGCGGAGGTTTGAAAGATGGCTGACCCTGCGCCGGGCGGAGACCCCAGAGATGGCTGAGTCGGGCCCGGTGATGCTGGTTGACGGCAACTCGCTGGCCTACCGGGCCTTCTTCGCCCTGCCCGAGGATATGACCACCGCCAGCGGCCAGGTTACCAACGCGGTGTACGGCTTCACCATGATGCTCTTGACGCTGCTGCGCGACCACCGCCCCGACCGGGTGGCGGTGGCCTTCGACCGCCCCGAGCCCACCTTCCGCCACGAGCGGATCTCCAGTTACAAGGCCAACCGCCGCGAGACCCCCGACACCCTCCGCCAGCAGATGGGGCTGGTCCGCAAGCTGGTGGACGTTTTTGAGATCACCGCGGTGGACCACGCCGGGGTGGAGGCCGACGACGTGATCGCCACCTTGGCCACCCAGGCCCGCGACCGGGGCCAGGACGTGATCGTGGTGACCGGCGACCGGGATGCCTACCAGCTTGTGGAGGATCCCCACGTCCGGGTGCTCTACAACAAGCGGGGAGTGTCCGACTACGCCCTGTACGACGAGGCCGGCATCGAGGAGCGCACCGGGGTGAAGCCAGCCGACTACGTGGCCTACGCCGCACTGCGGGGGGACGCCTCCGACAACCTGCCCGGCGTGAACGGGGTGGGGGAGAAGACCGCGGCCAAGCTGATCAACGCCTATGGCAGCATCGAAGGGCTGTACCGGCACCTGGAGGATCAGACCCCCAAGCTTCGGGAGAACCTGGGCGAGGCCCGAGACCGGGTGGGCATGAACCTGGAGCTGATGGAGCTGCTGCGCGACGTCCCCCTGGAGGTGGGCGTGGACGATCTGGGGCTCGGCCAGCCCGATGCCTCCGAGGTGAAGGAGCTGTTCGATTTTTTGGAGTTCCGCAGGTTCGGCGAGTTCGTGGCCGACGTTCTGGGAGTGGATCTGGGCGACGCCGGCGGCGCGGGCGCAGTGGAGGCGACGGTGGAAGCCCTGTCCACCGCACAGGCCGCCGCCGATGCGTTGAGCGGTCTGGCTGCCGATTCGGACCCGGTGGCGCTGGCGCCGGCATGGGGCGAACCGCTCGATCCCCGCCAGCCCCACCGCCGCCGGCTTCTGGGCCTCGCCCTGTGCGTCGACCGCGAAGCGGGCAAGGCGGCCTGGCTGCCGGCCGACCTGCTGGAGCCGTCGGGACACGGCCCCCTGGCCGGATTCTTCGGCGCGGGGCATCCCTTCATCGCCCACGACGCCAAACCGCTTGTCTTGTGGCTGCTCTCGAGGGGGATAGACGCCACCGGGCTGGTGTTGGACACTCGGATCGCGGCCTACCTTCTGGACCCGGCCAGCGGGCGCTACGAGCTTGACGAACTGGTGCGCACCCACACCTCGATGGAGCTTCCGGTGGCCGATCAGCCTGACGAGGGCCGGCTGTTCGACGGCGAGAACGGCAGCCCGGTGGAGGCATCGGCCGAGGCTGGGCGCCAGGCCCTGGCCGTGGCCCATTTGGCCGCGCCCATGCTGGCGGCGCTGGAGGCCCAGGGGCTGCGGGATCTGAACGCCGACATGGAAGTGCCCCTGGTTCGGGTGCTGGCCCGCATGGAGCATGTGGGCATCGGGGTGGATGTGGAGGGCCTGACCCGTTTGCGAGACCGGCTGGCCTCCGACGCCGAGCGGCTTCGGGCGTCGGTGATCGAAGCGGCGGGCGAGGGGAGCTTCAACGTGAACTCCTCCAAACAGGTGGGCGAGCTGCTGTTCGAGAAGCTGGAGCTGCCGCCCCAGAAGAAGACCCGGACCGGCGCCTATTCCACCGACGCCGCCACCTTGGAGAAGCTGCGGGGCGAGCACCCGGTGGTGGACGAGCTTTTGGACTACCGGGAGGTGGAGAAGCTGCGCTCCACCTATGGCGAGGGGCTGGTGGCTGCCGTGGGGCTCGAGCCCGACAACCGTATCCGGGCCACGTTCAACCAAACGGTGGCCCGCACCGGTCGGCTCAGCTCGGATGCCCCCAACCTGCACAACATCCCCGTGCGCACCGACACCGGCCGGGTTTTCCGGGAGGTGTTCGTGGCCGCCGAGGGCTGCGAGCTGCTGGTGGCCGACTACAACCAGATCGAGCTGCGCTGCATCGCCCACTTGGCCGAGGATCCCGGACTGATCCAAGCCTTCGAGTCCGGCCAGGACGTACACACCTCCGTGGCCGCCCAGGTTTTCGGCATCGATCCCGCCGCGGTGGGCATTGAGGAGCGGTCCACCGCCAAGATGGTGTCGTACGGCTTGGCCTATGGGATGGAGGCCTACGGGCTGGGCCAGCGGCTCAACATCCCCACCGGGGAGGCCGGTGTGATCCTCGACGCCTATTTCACGGCGTTCCCCGCCCTGAGGGAGTACATGGACCGAGCGGTGGCCGAGGCCCGGCAGCGGGGTTACACCGAGACCCTGTTCGGCCGGCGGCGCCGGATCCCCGAGATCAACTCGCCCAATGCCCGGCTCCGCCAGGCCGCTGAGCGCCAGGCCATGAACTCGGCCATCCAGGGGCTGGCCGCCGACATCTTCAAGGTGGCCCTGGTGAGGCTCGACCACGCTTTGGAGGACCGGGGGCTCCAGAGCCGGATCGTCCTCCAAGTCCACGACGAGGTGATCTTGGAAGTGCCCGAGGGCGAGCACGGCGACGTGGCCGACCTCATGGAGGGCACCATGGCCGGGGCCTTCCCGCTGCGAGTGCCCCTCGAGGTGCATCTGTCGTCCGGGCGCACCTGGGCCGACGCCAAGTAGGCAGCCTCAATTGGCCAGGGCCAAGTAGCCAATTCCGGGGGTGGCTGGTAGTATTGATGGGCCGGTTCAGGCTGCTGGGCCGCGCCCATTGTCCGACCTATTCCCTCCTGTGAGGCTCAACCCAACGTGTCTGAACCCGAAGCCGCCCAAACCGCCCCGCCAGCCGCCACTGCTGTGCTTGAAGCCCCCGAAGGTGTGGGGACGTTTGACCAAGAGGGCAACTACATCCCCCGCCAGATCACCGATCACGACATAGAAGGCCAGTATTTGGAGGACGCCTACACGTCGACCATGGTGCAGGTGGAAGACGGTCAGATTGTCTCCGGCAAGGTGGTCAAGATCGACCGCGACGAAGTGCTGTTGGACATCGGGTTCAAGGCCGAGGGGATCATCCCGTCGCGAGAGCTGGACATCGGCAACGTGATCGATCCCGGCGAGTTTGTCGCCCTCGGCGAGGAGATCGAGGCGCTGGTGCTCCAGAAGGAGGACAAAGACGGCCACCTGATCCTGTCCAAGAAGCGGGCCCAGTACGAGCGGGCCTGGGGTGACATCGAGGAGACCAAGGAGAACGACGGCACCGTCTCGGGCAAGGTGATCGAGGTGGTGAAGGGCGGCCTGATCCTGAACATCGGCCTGCGGGGCTTTCTGCCCGCCTCGCTGGTGGAGCTGCGCCGGGTGCGCGACCTCCAGCCCTACATCGGCCAGACTTTGGAGGCCAAGATCATCGAGCTGGACAAGAACCGCAACAACGTGGTGCTGTCCCGCCGGGCCTGGCTGGAGGAGACCGAGAAGGAGCAGCGCGAGGCCTTCCTCGACAACCTCAAGCCGGGCGAGCGCCGCAGCGGCGTGGTGTCGTCGGTGGTCAACTTCGGGGCGTTCGTGGATCTGGGCGGCATGGACGGGCTGGTGCACGTGTCGGAGCTGTCGTGGAAGCACGTAGACCACCCCAGTGCCGTGGTGCAGGTGGGCGACGAGATCGAGGTGCAGGTGCTGGAAGTGGACCTCGACCGGGAGCGCATCAGCCTGTCGCTGAAGGCCACCCAGCAAGACCCCTGGCAGGAGTTCGCCTCCAGCCACCAGGTGGGCGAGCTGGTCTACGGGCGTGTCACCAAGCTGGTGCCGTTCGGGGCCTTCGTGCAGGTGGGTGAGAGCATCGAGGGGTTGGTGCATATCTCGGAGATCTCCTCCCATCACATCGACCTGCCCGAGCAGGTGGTCACCCCCGGCGAGGAGCTGTGGGTGAAGATCATCGACCTCGACATCAACCGGCGCCGCATAAGCCTGTCGATCAAGCAGGCAGCCGAGGGCGGCGTGGTGGCCGCCGAGTTCCAGGAGCACTTCGGCGAGCACGCCTACGACACCGAGGGCAACTACATCGGCGCGGTGAACGATGAGGTGGCCGCCGACGAAGACCAGGCGTGGGCCGAGTACTACTCCGAATCCGACGAGGCCCTCGAGGCCGCTCCCGCCGAGCACGAGGGCGGTGACGACGGCTCAGAGGCTCTCGAAGCCGCTCCCGCCGAGCATGAGGGCAGCGAAGACGGCGCTGAGGTTCTCGAAGCGGCCATCGAGGAGCCCGTCGAGCAGGTCTAGCTTCTGACTATGAAAATCGATTTCGCCAAGAGGTGGCTGCCCCAAGAAGAGGCCATCCTGGAAGAAAGCTGACCTCAGGCAGATCTGGGAGCGGGTGGTCGGGGAGCGGCCGGTAGCATCCCATAGGTGAGCAGCTTGGGGAACACGGCCTTTCGGATGGTGTCGTCGTTCGAGCCAGCGGGTGACCAGCCCAAAGCCATCCGCCAGCTCTCAGATGGGTTGAGCCGCGGGGACCGATTTCAGACGCTCTTGGGCATTACCGGGTCGGGCAAGAGCGCCACGGTGGCCTGGACCATCGAGCAGGTGCAGCGGCCCACGCTGGTGCTGGCCCCCAACAAGTCGTTGGCCGCCCAGCTAGCCAATGAGATGCGGGAGTTCTTCCCCGACAATCGGGTGGAGTACTTCGTGTCTTATTACGACTACTACCAGCCCGAGGCCTACATGCCGGCCTCCGACACCTACATCGAGAAGGACTCGTCGGTCAACGACGAGATCGACCGGCTGCGCCACTCCACCACCGAGGCGCTTTTGACCCGCCGGGATGTGATCGTGGTGGCCTCGGTGTCGTGCATCTACGGGCTGGGCGGGCCGGACGAGTACAAGAACCTGCTGTGCATCTCCAAGGTGGGCGAGAGCTACGACCAGCGCGACCTGCTGCGACGGCTGGTGGACATGCAGTACGAGCGCAACGACACCAACCTGGTGCGAGGCCGGTTCCGGGTGCGGGGTGATGTGATCGAAGTCCATCCGGCCTACGAGGAGTATGTGGTTCGCATCCAGCTATTCGGCGACGATGTGGAGCAGATCACCACCATCGATCCGGTGACCGGAGAGCGGCTCCAATCGTTGAGCGAGATCGTGGTGTTCCCGGCCACCCACTATGTGGCCGGCGAGGAGCGGATGCGCCAGGCCATGGAGGGGATCGAGGCCGAGCTCCAGGAGCGGCTGGCCCATTTCGAGAAGGAGGGCAAGCTGCTGGAGGCCCAGCGGTTGCGGATGCGCACCACCTACGACTTGGAGATGATGCAGGAGATCGGGTTCTGCAACGGCATCGAGAACTACTCCCGCCACATCGACGGACGGGCCCCCGGAGAGCGGCCGTACACGCTGTTGGACTACTTCCCCGACGACTTCATCACCGTGATCGACGAGTCCCATGTGGCCGTACCCCAGCTCCATGGCCAATTCGAGGGCGACCGCAGTCGCAAGAACACCCTGGTGGAGCACGGATTCCGGCTGCCGTCCGCGGTCGACAACCGCCCACTGCGGTTTGAGGAGGTCATGGAGCGGGTAGGGCAAGTGGTGTTCCTGTCGGCCACTCCCAGCGGCTACGAGCTCGGCGTGTCCGCCCAGGTGGTGGAGCAGATCGTGCGGCCCACCGGCCTGGTTGACCCCGAGGTGCAGGTTCGCCCCACCAAGGGGCAGATCGACGACCTGATGAAGCTCATCGAAGGCCGCACCGAGCGCGGCCAGCGGGTGCTGGTCACCACGCTGACCAAGAAGATGGCCGAAGATCTCACCGAATACCTGCTGGAACTGGGTGTGCAGGTCCGCTACCTGCACAGCGAGGTGGATACCATCGAGCGGATCGAGATTCTGCGCGACCTGCGGCTGGGCGAGTTCGACGTGCTGGTGGGGATCAACTTGCTGCGGGAGGGGCTCGACCTGCCCGAGGTGTCGCTGGTGGCCATCCTGGATGCCGACAAAGAGGGGTTCCTGCGCAGTGAGACCTCACTGATCCAGACCATCGGCCGGGCGGCCCGCAACGTGGACGGCCAGGTGGTCATGTACGCCGACATTGTGACCGACTCCATGAGGCGGTCCATTTCCGAGACCCATCGGCGGCGGGGATTGCAGCAGGCCTTTAACGAGCAGCACGGCATCAACCCCCAGACCATCCGCAAGGCGGTCAGCGACATCCTGGCCGAGTTGCGACCCGCTGAGGACGGGGTGCCCATCCCCGGCGGCGGCCAGCGCTCCCGCTCGATGGATCAGTCGCGGCGGCGCCCCGATGTGATCGACCTGGATTCCGGCGGCATCGAGCGTCTCATCCACACCCTCACCGAGGAGATGAACGAGGCCGCCACCGACCTGAAGTTTGAGTACGCTGCCCGCCTGCGCGACGAGATCAAAGACTTGCAGCGCGATCTTCGGGCAATGGCCTGAGGCTTTTCATATCTCCCGGCCTACCCGCGCCCCGGAGTGGATGGCGGCCATGATGCTGTTGGTGCCGTTCACGTCGCCCACCAGGTGCATGTTGTACTGAGGGGTATCGGCCTGGCCATTCATCCCGGCCTGGAGGTAGTCGGCCAGTTCGCTATTGCAGTCGTGGTAACTGACGATCACCGCGGTGTCGGCCTCGAAGCTTCGCTCGGTGCAGGTGCCCAGGTCGCGGGTCACAACCGCCTCCGGGGTGATCTCCCGCAGGGCTACTGCGGGGGTGAACGAGAACGCCCCCGCGAACAGCCGCTCCCGGCTGGCCTCCACGGTGGCGGCCGGATATGGGATCGTCGCCCCAAGCTGCTCGTGGCGGCTGAGGAACGTCACCTCCGCCCCAGCGGCCATCAGCGCATCGCACACCGAGATGGCCTCGAAGGTGCCGGTGTCGTCGTAAACCACCGCTTTCTGGCCGATGGCGGCCCGGCCGCCGAAGCCGAGCACCTCCCAACTGGTGTACACGTGGGGCAGGTCGGCGCCGGGGACCGGCTTCGAGGGGGCTGAGATCTGAAAGCCGCGCCGGGGGGTGGTGCCGGTGGCGATGACCAGCTCGTCGGGCTGCTCGTCGGCGACCACGTCGAGATCGACGGGGGAGCGGAGCTTCACCGCCACCCCCAGGCGGTCTAGCTCGTCGGCCAAGAACGCGGTGATCGCCCCCAGGTCGGAACGAGGCGGCACCGAGGCGGCCATGCGGACCTGGCCGCCCAGTTCGCCCGTCATCTCGTAGAGCACCACCTCGTGGCCCCGCAGGGCCGCGGCGCGGGCTGCCTCCAGGCCGGCCGGGCCGCCCCCGGCCACCAGCACCCGCTTGGGCTGGGCCACCCGGTCGGCCGGCTCGAACGGCACCGAAGTCTCCCGGCCGGCGGCGGTGTTGACCACGCAGCGCATCTTCCCCGCCACCATGAACCGGGCCACGCACCCCACCGACGTGCCTATGCAGGGGCGGATCTCGCTTTCCCGGCCGTCGCGGGCCTTCGCCACCAGCTCGGGGTCGGCGATCATCCCCCGCACTATCGACACCAGATCGGCCACCCCGCTTTTGATCAGGTGCTCGGCGTGGTCGAGGGTGGTGATGCGGCCGGTGACGATGGTGGGCACGTCCACCGCCGCAGTCACCACCTCGCTGGTGGGCACCTCGTAGCCCAGCCCCTCGTCCAGCGTGGACAGCAGCCGGTGGAAGCGCCAGTACGACGACAGCGACACGTCGAGGAAGTCGATGTCGGGCTCCACCAGCTTGGCGATGGCGGCGGCCTCCTCCGGTTCGATCCCGCCCTCGATCTGGTCGTCGGCGGAGATGCGGAGGCCCACCGGGAAGCCGGGGCTTGTCTCGGCTCGGATGGCGGCCAGGATCTCCCGCAGGAACCGGGTGCGGTTCTCCAGGCTGCCGCCGTAGCGGTCTTCTCGCAGGTTGGTGGCGGGGGAGAGGAACTGGCCGATCAGATAGCCGTGGGCACCGTGGAGCTCCACCCCGTCGAGCCCGCCCTGCTCGCACCGCCGGGCCGCGGCGGCGAACGCCTCCACCAGCTCGTCGATCATCGCGGTGGTCAGCTCCTGGGGGACCACGCCCACCATCGGGCTGGGGATGGCGCTGGGGGCCAGGGGCTGCTGGAAGTTCTGAAGCGACCGCTGCTCGATGGCTGCGCCCCCGTGCCAAAGCTGCTGGAACACCCCGCCCCCAGCGGCATGGATACGGCTGGCCATCTCCTCGTAGAACGGCAGCACCCTGTCGGTGAACACCGGGATGTCGGTGGGAGATGAGGGGTGGACGCCGGCGATCTGGAGGATGGTGAGGGCGGCCCCGCCTCTGGCCCGAGCCTCGTGGTAGGCGATCAGGTCTTCGCCCACTGCGCCGGTGCTGTGGGCGGCTCGAACGATCCGGTTGGGCAGCGTGCAGCCGCCTATGTCGAGCGGCTGGAACACGTGGGGGTAGGGCATGGGGCTATTCGGGTCCCTTTTCTGCGACTCTTTCCATCTCTCCTGTCTCAATTGCCGGCGCGGGCCGATAAGTTCACTGCGTGGCCGACGAGATCGTCATCCATGGAGCGCGTGAGCACAACCTGCGCGACGTCCATCTGACGATACCCCGCGACCGCCTCATCGTGTTCACCGGCATCTCCGGGTCGGGCAAGTCGTCGCTGGCCTTCGACACCATCTACGCCGAGGGGCAGCGCCGCTACGTGGAGTCGCTGTCGGCCTACGCCCGGCAATTCCTGGGCCAGATGGACAAGCCCGATGTGGACTTCATCGACGGCCTGTCCCCGGCCATCTCCATCGACCAGAAGAGCGCCTCCCGCAACCCCCGCTCCACGGTGGGGACCATCACCGAGGTGTACGACTACCTGCGGCTGCTGTTCGCCCGCATCGGCATCCCCCACGACCCCGAGACCGGGGAACGGCTGGTGCGCCAGACCCCCCAGCAGATCGTGGATCGGGTGATGGAGATGGACGAGGGGGTCCGGTTCCAGGTGCTGGCCCCGGTGGTGCGGGGGCGCAAGGGCACCTACGACACGCTTTTGGCCGAGTTGGCCTCCGACGGGTTCGCCCGGGCCATCGTGGACGGCGACCTGATCGAGCTCGACAACGGCATCGACGATCTGGACCTGGCCCGCTATGAGATGCACAGCATCTCGGTGGTGGTGGACCGGTTGGTGATGCGCGAGGGCATCGAGCGGCGGCTCACCGAGTCGATGGAGACCGCGCTGGGGCTGGCCGAGGGCGTGGCCGAGCTGATGGTCATGCCCCAAGACCCCGACTCCGACGAAGCGCCCCAGACGATCACGTTCTCCCAGCACCTGTCCCGGCCCTCCGACGGCAAGTCGTTCGAGGAACTGGCCCCCCGCAACTTCTCCTTCAATTCGCCCTATGGGGCGTGCCAGTCGTGCGACGGCCTGGGTTCGGTGTTCGAGGTCGACCCCCGGCTGGTGATCCCCGACCCCGACCTGAGCCTGGAGGATGGGGCCATCGCCCCGTGGGCCAAGGGCCACAACCAGTACTTCAAGCGCCTGGTGGAGTCGGTGGCCGAGGACCGGGACATCCCCGTGGACCAGCCGTGGGGGAGCCTGGATCGCCAACACCACGACCTGCTGCTGTACGGCAAGGGCATCGCCAATCAGCGCACCGAGGTCCGCTTCCGCAACCGCTACGGCCGGGTCCGCCGCTACAACGCCCGCTACGAGGGGGTCATCCCCTATCTTCAGCGCCGCCACAGCGAGTCGGACTCCGACGCGGTTCGGGCTCAGATCGAGGGTTACATGCGGGAGGTGCCCTGCTCGGCATGCCACGGCGCCCGCCTCAATCCGCTGTCGCTGGCGGTAACCGTGGACAACCGCACCATCGACGAGGTGTGCGGGCTGTCGATTCGGGACTCGGCCGAGGCCCTGGCCTCGCTGGAGCTGTCGGAGCGCGACCAGGCCATCGCCGGGCAGGTGCTCAAGGAGATCAACGCCCGGCTCAAGTTCCTGCTGGACGTCGGGCTGGAATACCTGACTCTGAGCCGCTCGGCCGGAACCCTCAGCGGGGGAGAGGCCCAGCGCATCCGGCTGGCGTCGCAGATCGGCAGCGGCCTGGTGGGCGTGCTCTACGTGCTGGACGAGCCCTCCATCGGCCTGCACCAGCGGGACAACCGCCGCCTCATCGACACCCTGGAGCGGATGCGGGATCTGGGCAACACCGTTTTGGTGGTGGAGCACGACGAGGAGACGGTGCGGGTGGCCGACCACGTGGTGGACATCGGCCCCGGCGCCGGCGAGCACGGCGGCACCGTTGTCCACTCCGGCACCGTCGCCGACCTGATGGAGAACAAGCAGTCGCTCACCGGGCAGTACCTGTCGGGCCGCAAGTCCATCCTGGTGCCCGAGCACCGGCGGAATCCCGGTGATGACTGGCTCACCATTAGGGGCGCCCGGGAGCACAACCTGGCCGACATCGACATCGACATCCCGTTGGGCTGCTTCGTGACCGTGACCGGGGTGTCGGGGTCGGGCAAGTCCACCCTGGTCAACGACATCCTGTACCGGTCGCTGATGCAGCGCATCTACAAGTCGAAGATCCCGCCCGGCCTGCACAAGGGCATCGACGGCACCGAAGCCCTCGACAAGGTGATCAACATCGACCAGCAGCCCATCGGCCGCACCCCCCGGTCGAACCCGGCCACCTACACCAGCGTGTTCGACCACATCCGCAAGCTGTTCGCCCAGACCCCCGAGTCTCGGGTGCGGGGCTACATGCCGGGCCGGTTCTCCTTCAACGTGAAGGGCGGCCGGTGCGAGGCCTGCTCGGGCGACGGCACCATCAAGATCGAGATGCACTTCTTGCCCGACGTGTATGTGCCGTGCGAGGTGTGCAAAGGGGCCCGCTACAACCGCGACACCCTCGACATCGAGTTCAAGGGCAAGACCATCTCCGAGGTTCTGGACATGTCGTGCGCCGAGGCCCTGGAGTTTTTCGGCAACCAGCCCGCCATCACCCGCCATATGCAGACCCTGGTGGATGTGGGCCTGGGCTACATCCGCCTGGGCCAGCCCGCGCCCACGCTGTCGGGCGGCGAGGCCCAGCGGGTGAAGCTGGCCTCGGAGCTGGCCAAGCGCCCCACCGGCCACACCATCTACATCCTGGATGAGCCCACCACCGGCCTGCACTTCGACGACGTCCGCAAGCTGTTGGCCGTGCTCAGCCGCCTGGTGGACCAGGGCAACACCGTGCTGGTGATCGAGCACAACCTGGACGTGGTCAAGACCGCCGACTGGATCGTGGACCTCGGCCCCGAGGGCGGCGACAACGGCGGTACCGTGGTGGCCGAGGGCCCCCCCGAGCTGGTGGCCCGCTCCGACCACAGCTACACCGGCAAGTTCCTCCGGCCCGTGCTTGGTATCTGAGCGCATTGCGGCCACACCTGCAACCAAGCACACAAGCAGGTTCCTGGCTGACTCATTAGGCTCCGCCCATGGATAGGCGCGACTTTTTGCGGGCCGCCGTTGTCGCCACTGGCGGCGCCGTTGCAGTTCCCCTGGTTGGCAGCGCAGTCGGCGCCCAGCCCGGCCCCGGACCCTATGGCAGTCTCGACGGTAGCGAGCCCGACGAGAACAGCATCATCCTGCCCCCCGGATTCACTTCCCGGATTGTGGCCATGGCCGGCGAGCCGGTGGGGGATTCCGACTACCGGTGGCTTGTCTACCCCGACGGTGCGGCCGTGTTCGACGACGGCGAGGGCGGCTGGTACCACACGGTCAACAGCGAGGTGTTCCGTCCCGGTTTTGCGGGAGTTTCGGCCATTCACTACGGCGCCGAGGGTGAAATCCTCGACGCCTACCGGCTTCTGGAGGGCAGCAACGCCAATTGCGGCGGCGGCCCGACCCCGTGGGGCACCTTCCTGTCGGGGGAGGAGGATTTCACCGGCTATGGCGTGATCTGGGAGTGCGACCCTACGGGGGCCACACCGTCGGTGTCGCATCCGGCAATGGGCGTCTTCACCCACGAAGCGGCCGCGGTCGATCCCGACCGCCAGCAGGTGTACATGACCGAGGACCAGTTCGACGGGCTGTTCTACCGGTTCACCCCTTCCAACTATCCCGACCTGAGCGAGGGCTTGCTCGAAGCCGCCCGCGTCGAGGAAGACGGGTCTGTCAGCTGGATCGAAGTGCCCGACCCGTCGGCAACCGAAACGCTTACCCGCCAACAGCTTCCCGGCGAGGCGACGGCGTTCCTGGGCGGCGAGGGCATTTGGTATCACGACGACGTCGTGTTCTGGTCGACCAAGTTCGACAACATCATCCATGCCATTAACACCGCCGATCAGACGTATAGCCGGATCTACGAGGCCGATCCGGCAAAGGTGGCCGAGGGAACCGCAATCCTCTCCGGGGTGGACAACCTCACCGTGGACGGCGGCAGCGGCGATGTGTACGTGGCGGAGGACGGCGGCAACATGGAGATCGTCATCATCACCCCCGAGGGCGAGGTCGCCCCGTTCCTGCGCATCGTGGACCAGGATGGATCAGAGATCACCGGACCGGTCTTCAATCCCCGGCGCGACCGCCTGTACTTCTCCAGCCAGCGCGGCCCGGCCCCCAACAATGCCGAGGACGTCCTCCCCGAATCGGAAATCAGGGGGAACCACACCGGCATCACCTACGAGGTGACCGGCCCCTTCCGCGGCATCGTTCCCGAACCCGAGCCGACCCCAACGGCGGCACCAACGGTGGTCGCAACCCCGACGGCTGCGCCAACCCCAGCGCCGACTCCGGCGCCCACCGCTGCCCCAACTCCAGCGCCCACGCCTGCCCCAACCAGGGCGGCAACCCCCGCACCGACTTCCGCGCCGACCGAGACCATCGCCGCCGCAGCCAGCTCCGGCGGCAATGGCGGCGGCGGAAGCAACACCGGAATCTTCGTCGGAGTAGGAGTAGCGGCAGCAGCCGTAGTGGCCGGCGCTCTGGTGGCCATCCGACGAAGGCGACCTGCCTAGCCCGAGTCCTTCGTGATCGTGGCAACATGATCAATCCCCGCCGTAAGCAGGTACCTGGCTTTCAGCTACTGGAGGCGTGAGAGACACGTAGGCGGAGCCCCAGACGCTCCAGGATCATGAGCACGGATGCAAGATCAGGATTGCTGTTGATGGGAGCTCCGTGAGCCGCGACTCCCAACTCTTCGGCCATAGACGGCTTGCCCAAAACGCGAGCGATATCTCTAAGCGCGGCAGCCGTTAGCTCAGGATCATTCTCAGCAAGGACGGCGTCCAGGTAGGCAATGATGTCTTCCTCAGAGTTCAGGTGATCTACTGCATCCCAAGTTTGCGTCCTGATTGTGCCCACGCAATTTCTCCAATCGGCTATAGGCGTATTGCCATTTTAGTCGCTCTATCGATGTCTCGGTTCTGGGTGCTTTTGTTGCCCCCGACTAGCAACACCACTGATTGCTGGCGGCGGACAAAGTACACCCGGTAGCCGGGACCGTGATCGATTCGCATCTCTGAGACGCCTTTTCCCACCGGCCTGAAATCGCCGGGATTGCCCAGTTGGAGTCTACGGATGCGAGCCAGGATGCGGGTACGGGCATTGCGATCCCGCAAGTTGTCGAACCATCGTACGAACGCGTCGGTCTACAGCACCTCCATTTCCTGGGCCAACTGTCACGCCAATTCCTCCGAGCCCATGAAGGGCACCTGCGAGGTGGCCTCAAAATCCCTGGTCACAGCCTCATCAGCCATGTCAGGGACAATATCCACCACCTGTGACAGTTAGTCCCGAACCATCTACACTTGCCCGTCAGCATGACTACGGATTGGCACAACAGTCTGTGCCCAAACCTTCGAGCAGGTAGCGCTCACGGCGGATGACCTCTTCGTCTGACTACCTCACTCCAGAGGCTCGTGCTCGTATGGCGATCGACGAGACCGGCGGCACCGTCCCCGCCGGCTTCGTGACCGAGTTCCGCGATCGGGAGACCCGCAGCATCCGTCTCGAGCGAGCCGACAACGACATTGACTACAACGCGGCGGAGCTCGACAAGAAAGTCGTGGCCCCCGATCAGATTCGCACCGTCGTGCGCACATTTCGCAATTCGCTGCCCAAGATGTTTAAAGATCGGAAACGGGGCGATGACGACCTCCTGGTCAATATCCCCAAGACCCTGATCTTCGCTAAAGACGACAGCCACGCCGACGACATCGTGCAGATCGTGCGGGAGGAATTCGGCCTCGGCAACCAGGGGGCGGTGAAGATCACCTATCGGTCCGGAGAGTCGGGCGAGAGCGCCGAGCAACTGCTCCAGAAGTTCCGCACCGACTATCCCACCCGAATCGCGGTGACCGTGGACATGATTGCCACCGGCACCGATGTGAAGCCCATCGAGTGCGTTGTGTTCATGCGCATGGTGCGCAGCCGCAACTTCTTCGAGCAGATGAAGGGTCGTGGCGTCCGGGTGATCGACAGCGACCAGCTCCGCACCGTCACCCCCGACGCCCAGGCCAAGGACCGCTTCGTAATCGTGGACGCAGTAGGCGTGACCGAGGCCGACCTCCACGACACTGTCCCGCTGGAGCGGCAGCGCCACGTGAGCTTCGACAAGCTGCTCAACCAGATCGGCCTCGGTGTGAGGGATCTCGACGTAGTGTCTTCAGTCGCATCGCGCCTGGCCCGACTCGACCCCCAAGACCCCAACGACGAACCGGCCTCAGCATTGCTAGAACGCATCGCCACAGCTTGGCAGCCCGCCTAGGGTCTGTTGACAAGCCCGGTGAAGTCTCAGCCTGAGGCTTGACCGGCAACCAGACTTGACGCGACACCCACGGCGAATTGGTGAGCGGTCATTTTCGCCTTGTCCCAGTTATGACTCGTCTTGTCCTCGTTCTCCCCGTCGTATCCTTCCAGCGCCGCCGCTATGAAGTCTGTGGCTATCCCCTCGACGGCCATGAGAATCCTGTGTACCTCGGGCACAGCGACAAATACCTTGTAGAAGACCCCGTTGTCATAGACCAGCCCATCATCCTTTCTGTCCATCAAGAAGGACAGCGGCACTCGTAAATCGGTCTTCCTCGGATAGTCGGGACCCAGAAGCCCATTCCAGTCTTGGTGGAGCAGCGGTACATCCCTGCGGTATGCCGGAAGGTTGTCGTCTCTGGCGTAGCCCTCCATCTCCCTGCTTATCCATTTGCGTGTCTCGTCGGTCAACTCGAAGAATCGGAGACGCGCCAGTGCCCGCTCCAAGTCGCCCTCGACAATTTGGTCTCGCAGAGCAAGGAGTTCTTGATACGTGGGTTTCACGGCTCACAGCTTACGGAGCCCCATCCCTTTCTCCAATGGGGCACCTCTGTGGTGCGGTACCACTACCTACCCACTCCCCGTCCCAGAGCCCGCGTCGCCTCCGGGCCAGGCCGTGTGCTCCCATTGTGTGGAGATGAGTGCAAATGCTATTTAAATAATTTTCCATATATGCTATTGTTTTCGGAGCGGAGGTATGGCAGCATGACGCATTGACCAAGATGAAGGCTGAACCGCAGGACACCGTGGTTGAGAAGTTGTAATGCCTACTTCTGAAAGGAGACATCAGCCAAATGTCAGATGCCTTAGTGCCGTCGAATGTTCAGGACAGTGTGCGTGAGTTTGCCAATACGCGCCTCTTGGCCATCGAAGAGATGCTGAAGGCGGACGGGCTGGCCATCATCTCGCCCATCGTCGAAAGCGTCGAGCACCGGACCAGGATCGCTGTCGAGGGCAGAGAAAACCGGCGGGACACCCTCTTCGTGATCCTGGACACCTCCGGTGGCATCGTTGAAGTGGTGGAGCGAATCGTGCGGATCCTGCGCAGGCATTATACGGAGGTCAAGTTCATCATCCCGAACAGGGCGATGTCGGCAGGGACCGTGTTGGCCATGTCCGGGGACGCGATACTGATGGATTATCACTCCTGCCTCGGGCCCATTGACCCACAGCTCCAAAGAGCTGGCAGCCTAGTGCCAGCGCTCTCCTATCTGTCACAGTACGAGGAACTCAAAAGGAAAAGCGAGAGTGGGGCACTGTCCACTGCCGAACTGGTGCTTCTGCAAAAGCTGGACCTGGCTGAGCTTCACCGATTCGAGCTGGCACGCGACCTCTCGATAAGCCTTCTGAAGGAGTGGCTCACCCGGTACAAGTTCAAGGACTGGACTGTGACCGAGACCAGCCGCGCCACTGTCAGCACCGAGATGAAGGAGAAGCGAGCCGAGGACATCGCGCGCAAGCTCAATGACCACACGAGGTGGCTCACGCACGGGCGGGGAATAGACATGGCCACTCTGGAGGGGGAGCTCAAGCTGAAGATAGACGACCTTGACGGCTACCCCGGGCTGAAGGTCGCAGCGTGGGACTACTTCTGGTTTACGAACAGCTACATGCAAGCATCCGGGACTTCGTCGTTCGTACACACACCCAATTTCTTCTAGGCTGTAGAACTATGAGGAAGGATCTCTGCATGTTTGAGGAAATGGCCAAAGCCAACTCAAGGGTGGACTGGGACGCTTTGAGGCGCAGCCGCCAGGCCGCAGAGCAGCTAGCGGAAGTCGGCATCGAACTGGGCGGCTACCGCCTTTCCCCCGAACTCGGCGACATGCAGTCCGTGCCCCCAGGAGCATTCGACCAAAAACTGTGGTAGTCGAGACTCATTGAGCCACGCGAACCGAAGACTTCCACGGCACCGTACCCTATGACCGGACCCCGTTTTTTGGTCCAGGTGTTATGAGAGTGATAGACGTCGTAAGTCGATCTTGGCAAAAATGGCCAAACTCCCAGTTCGAGTCTGGGTCTACATGTCAGGAGAAAAGGAACCACTGGCGCGAAGGCGCAGCATCGCCGCGTTGTTGAGGGATTTGGATGCTGTAAATGGAGAGCGGCTCGTCATCGAACGGCGGGAAATCAGCCAGGATGCCAGAGAGAAATCCCAAATTGGCGAGGCGAAGCGCCTTGGATTAGCACCAGCCAGGTTGAACTACGACCATCTAGGGCCTAACGAGGAACCGCTCCTGTGGATCGCGGACGCCGTGGCATGGAACTACGGGGCTGAAGGCAACTGGCGCCAGCGGGCAGGTGAGCTCATTGAGCAGGTAAAGGACGTAGATTGTTGCTTCCCCTGACGCGCAAGAGCCCGGCCACTCACCGTCCGGATCGGCAGTGTGGTATCTGGCTGATACCATCTATTGGATGGCTATGACGCTCAGGTTGACAGAGGAGGAGCAGGACGCTCTGCGAGAGCGAGCGGCGCTCGAGGGTACGTCGATGCAGGAGGCAGCGCGACGGGCAGTACGCGAGTACATCGCCAAGGCCGATCATCGCGACCGCGTCGCTGCTGCTGCTGAACTCATCACGCAGCGCCATGCCGACGCGTTGCAACGCCTGGGCGAGTGAGTTCCACCGTTGAATACCTGGACGCCGAGGATCTTCTAGAGCTAGCTCGCCGCACTCTGTGAAGCCAACACTTGAGGCGGCCACTCGACACCAGGCTCTGGCAGGGGTTTGCCCTCAGCCACTAGGTCTTCGATGGCTTCGGCGACCACGGCCCGGATGCCCGATTCGGCTGCCTCTCGATCCGGTTCTAGCCAGCTCACCAGTGGAAACCCGTCGCACAGGCCGACCCACTCGCCGTCCTCTTCAGACCACTCAGTCCAGAATCGATACTGATCAACCGCCATCGTTCTCCTTCATCTCATCGAGCGCCCGCAGCGCCTGGCGCACCTGGTAGGGCTTCGCCTTGCCTTTGCGGGGCTGAAGGACCAGCAAAGGATGATCCATCCACGGAGTGTCATAGATCAGGTGGCTGCCCCTACGTCGCCGCGGCTTGCCAAAGCATAGGTCGCAAGCAGCAATCAGGTCAGCCCACTTGACATCGTTCGGGCTGTTCCGAATTCTTTCCATCCGCTTTTCGTTTCGTGTCATCTAGCTTGACCGCGGTAGCGCGGATATGCGGGATCCATGTTGCTGACCTACCTCCAACTTCCCCACTTGCATTAGCGTATATGGAAATATAATGTAATAGCCAGAAACTATCGCACCCGGTGATCAGGGTGTCCAGGCAATTCAGACAATGAGGAAGACTCATGATGGGCTCGATTCTGACGGGGGTGGCGATCGGCTGCTTCGGGTTGATGATGCTCAACCTGGGGTTGTGCTTTCCGATCCTGAGGAACAAGTGGTACCGGCGGAAGTTGGCCAAAGTGCGGGCCGTCGGGCCTGACGGGACGGTGGTCACCAAAGACGACATCCGTCGCGAGCTCATGCGGGATCCGGTCGCGACCGAACTGTTCACCAGCGACGACACGCCGGAAGACGTGGCCCGCTACCTGTTCTTGGAGGCCGAGCGGCGGGCGATGCTGCGAAAGTGCAACCGGCTTGACGATGACGAGAACGACTTCTTCGCCCCGCCTCGCCGATCCGGTCCCGACCCCGGATTCCGGGGCTGCAACGAACTGTGATTTGCGCAGGATCAGCTTGCATCCTGTCTGGGTGGGGGCGTCGGCGGTTCCTTCACCTGCCAGCCAAATGTGGCCCTATTTTTGAGGCCACAAGATGCTATCGTGTTGGACATGGCAGCCAACCAGGCCGATTCAAGCGTCCAGCAGGTTACGACACGCCAGTTTCGAGACAACTTTTTCGCTCTTATGCGTGAAGTGCGTGAGACGGGTTGCGAGGTGGTCGTAACCAACAGGGGACAGCCATACGCTCGGGTCGTGCGGGAGGTTGAGCAGTCAGGCGGCATCATCGGCTGCGACAAGGACATTCTGCGGATTATCGGAGAAATACCGGAGTCCATTACTCCGGCAGAGGAGTTCCACTCGGTGGTTGATCCCAAACGAGTGCTCGATGGGGAGACAGATTGGCGCTGACCCTGCTCGACACCGATGTGCTGATCCGACTTCGAACTGATGACCCTCTCTTGGGGGTTGCAGCAAGGGAAGTGCTGGCTGAGCGGTTCGACTCGCAACTGCTGGCGGTATCGCCGGCCTCGTTCAATGAGGTCTCCCGTCTGGCGGAGAGGGGAGTGATCGAGTTGGCCGTGCCTGTGCTGGACTGGTGTCGGCGCTGTTTGGACGGCGGCATCAGACTGATGCCGCTATCCGTGGAAATTGTGGCAGCAGCCCCTTGGTTGCAGAGGCGGGGATTCCATGGCGACCCCTTCGACCAGCTCATCGTGGCCACTGCTGTCGACCAGGGCTGCGGCCTGGCTACGACCGATAGGTCCATCATCTCTTGGGCTGACCAATCCGGAGAACTGGCAGTTCTGAACGCCCGGGCGTAAGAGTGCTCGACGCTAATCTGCCGTGCGCTGCGAGTATGGCTGCGTCAGTGCGCCTTGCGAGGAACGCCGCTGCCGTCGCAATCCACGGCGCTATTTCTGCGACACACCACTAGAGTTGGCCGATGGCCTACACCGACGACGCGATCCGGGATCTGACCCGCCGGGTCTTCGAGCTGTGGCAGGACAACACCACCGATCTGGCCCCCGAGGTGATGCGCCAGTCGGTGCGCGCCTACCTCGACCAGCCCCGGTTCGAGTACGAAGTGGAGCGGATCTTCAAACACCTGCCGCTGGCGCTGGCCCTCAGCTCCGAGCTTCCCGTTCCGGACACCTACAAGGCCATGGACGTCATGGGCGTACCGGTGCTGCTCACCCGAGGGGCCGACGGCGCGGCTCGGGCCTTCCTCAACGTGTGCCGCCACCGGGGATCGCCGCTGTGCGAGCCCGGGTCGGGGTCGGCTCAGCGGTTGACCTGCCCCTACCACGCCTGGTCTTACGACACCGCGGGTGACCTGGTGGGCATGTTCGGCGCCCACACCTTCGGCGACGTCGACCGCCACCACCTCGCGCTCACGCCGCTGGCCTGTGCCGAGAAAGCCGGCTTTGTGTTCGCCTGCCTCACCCCCGGCGTCACCTTCGACATCGGCGCCTTTCTGGGCGACTTCGCCCCCTACATCGCGGCCCTCGACCTCGACCAGTGGCACATCTTCGAGCAGCGCACCCTCGACGGGCCGGGCTGGAAGGTGGCATGGGACGGATATCTGGAGGGCTACCACCAGGAGCGGCTGCACCCCAAGACCGTGGGGCTGAACACCATCGGCAACCTCATGGCCCACGACACCTGGGGGCCGCACCAGCGGATCGTGTTCGGCCGAAAGTCGATGCCCAAGCTGGTCGGCCAGCCCGAGGAGGAGTGGGATCTCGACGAGCACATCCGCCTGATCCACTCCATCTTCCCCAATGTGTCTATTTCCGGCATCCTGGGCGACTACTGCCTGGTGAGCCAGCTCTTCCCCGGCCCGACCGTCGACACCAGCCTCACCATCCAGACTGTGCTGTGCCGCCACGAGCCGTCCACCGATGAGGAGCGCGAAACAGCCGAGCAGTTCAGCGCCCTGGTGCTACAGGCGGTGCGGGATGAGGACTACTGGGTGGGCTTCCAGATCCAGAACGCCCTCAAGAGCGGCGCCACCTCAGAGGTGCTGTTCGGGCGCAACGAGCCCAGCTTGCAGCACTACCACCACGCGGTGGAGCGCTACGCCGAGCTGAGTGTGGACCGAGAGAACTAGGTAATACTCAGCATTCGGTCGAGGGCGACGCGGGCGTCGGCGGCAATGCCCGGCTCGACGGTGATGCGGTTGCGGACTTTGCCCTCCACCAGGCCCTCCAGCGTCCAGGCCAGATGGGCGGCGTCGATGCGGAACATGGTCGAGCACGGGCAGATCAGCGGATCCAGCGACACCACCGTCTTGTCCGGGGTCTCGTCGTTCAGCCGGTTCACCAGGTGGATCTCGGTGCCCACCCCGATGACCGAGCCGGCCGGGGCGGCGGCCACCGCTTTGATGATGTAGTCGGTGGAGCCCACCTGGTCGGCCAGAGCGCACACCTCGCGGCTGCACTCGGGGTGGACCACCACGATCCCGTCGGGGTGCTTGGCCCGGAACGCGGCCACATGGTCGGGCTGGAACCGCTGGTGTACCGAGCAGTGCCCCTTCCACAGCAGCAGCACCGACTCCTTGCATTCGGCCTCGGCCAGCCCGCCCAACTCGAAGCGGGGATTCCACACCGCCATGTCGCTCTCGTCGTAGCCCATGTCGAACCCGGTGTTGCGGCCCAAGTGCTGGTCGGGGAAGAACAGCAGCTGGTCGCCCCGCTCCAGCGCCCACGCCAAAACCGCGCGAGCGTTGGTCGACGTACACACCGCACCGCCGTGTCGGGCCACGAACGCCTTCAGATTGGCGGCCGAGTTCATGTAGGTGATGGGCACCACCCGGCCGATGTCCACCACTCGGGCCAGCTCGTCCCAGGCCTCTTCCACCTGGTCGATGTCGGCCATGTCGGCCATTGAGCAGCCTGCGTTCAAGTCGGGGAGCACAACCTGCTGGTGGTCGCCGGTCAAGATGTCGGCCGACTCGGCCATGAAGTGGACGCCGCAGAACACGATGTACTCAGCCTCGGGGCGCTGCTGGGCCAGCACCGACAGCCGGAATGAGTCGCCCCGGGCGTCGGCCCAGGCCATGACCTCGTCGCGCTGGTAGTGGTGCCCGAGTATGAACAGCCGGTCGCCCAGGGCGGCTTTCGCGTCGCCGATCCAGCCCGCCAATTGCCGGGGTGATGCCGTTGTGTACCGCTCGGGGAGCGGACGCTGAACGCGCAACATGTTTTGGGAACCTCCGTGAGGTGAGGGAACTCCGATTAGCGGCCGGTGGGGACAGCCAGGTCGCCTCGCCACGGGGATGTCGGCCTCAGAGTTGGATATGTCGCCGGATACCTGGCCGGCGTGGGAGGGAATATTACCCGTCTGGAGCGCAGAATCAAAGGGCAACAGCCGAGGGGCCGACTCCGCGGCTGCCGGCCACGGCCTGGCTCGTAGGATGGGTGAGCCATGTTGAACCGCCCGCCCGCCGGCAGCATCCCCGATGCCGCGGGCTCATACCAGTTCAAAGACCGCCACGGCCGGCTTATTTACGTGGGCAAGGCCAAGAGCCTGCGGTCCCGGCTGGGCAGCTATTTCCAGAATCCGGCCCACCTGCCGCCCCGCACTGCCCAGATGGTGGCCGAGGCCGTATCGGTGGAGTGGATCCAGGTGGACAACGAGGTGGAGGCGCTGATGCTGGAGTACAGCCTCATCCAGCAGCACCAGCCCCGGTTCAACGTCCGCTACCGCGACGACAAGAGCTACCCGTTCCTGTGCGTGACCATGGTGGACGAGTGGCCCCGGGCCATGGTCATCCGGGGCCGCAAGAAGAAGGGCAACCGCTATTTCGGCCCCTACGGCCACGCCTACGCCATTCGGGACACCCTCGACCAGCTTCTGCGCACCTTCCCCATCCGCACATGCAGCGACAACAAGTTCAACCACCACGCCCGCCTGGGCCGGCCGTGCCTGCTGTACCACATCGAGAAGTGCGCCGGGCCGTGCGTGGGCGAGGTGGAGCGTGAGCGCTACGACGAGATGGTGGACGACCTGCTGGCCTTCCTGGGCGGCGACACCGACGAGGTGGTGAAGCGTCTGGAAGACGACATGGCCCAGGCCTCAGCCGCCCTGGAGTTCGAGCAGGCCGCCCGCTGCCGGGACCGCTTGGCCAGCGTGTACAAGGCCATCGAGGGCCAGCAGATGGTGGGGGCCCGCTCGGAGGACTACGACGTGGTCGGCCTGGTGGACGACGAGCTGGAGGCGGCCTGCCAGGTGTTCTATGTGCGAAAGGGCCGGGTGATGGGCCGCCGGGGGTTCATCGTGGACAAAGCCGGTGATCTCAGCCGCCCCGAGCTGGTGAGCCGTGTGCTGGAGCGGCTGTATTTCGAGGAGAACCCGCTGGGCAGTCCCAAGCAGGTGCTGGTTCCCGACCTGCCCGACAACCAGAGCCTGTACGAGGAATGGCTGCGGCACCAGCGGGGGTCGAAGGTGGCCATCTCGGTGCCCCAGCGGGGGGCTAAACGCAAGCTCCAGGACACGGTAGCCCGCAACGCGGCCGACGCCTTCGCCCGGCACCGGCTCAAGCGCAGCACCGACCACAACAGCCGGGCCCGGGCCCTCAACGACCTCCAGAGCTGCCTCGGGCTGCCCGAGGCCCCTCTGCGGATCGAGTGCTACGACATGAGCCACCTTCAAGGGTCCGACTATGTGGGCTCTATGGTGGTGATGGAGGACGCCTTGCCCCGCAAGTCGGAATACCGCCGGTTCAAGGTGCGCACCGTGGTCGGCAACGACGACTATGCCGCCATGGAGGAGGTGCTCACCCGGCGGCTCTCCAACTACCTGGACGAGCGGGACCGCCCGGTGGAGGAGCGGGGGAAATTCGCCTATCCGCCCCAACTGCTGGTGGTTGACGGCGGCAAGGGGCAGCTTGGGGTGGCCGAGCGGGTGCTGGCCGAGTTGGGCCTCGACGGCGAGATTTTCCCCGCCGGGCTGGCCAAGGAGTTCGAGCAGGTCTACGTGCCCGGCCGAGCCGACCCCGTGGAGATCCCGAGGCCGTCGGAGAGCCTGTACTTGCTCCAGCGCATTCGGGACGAGAGCCACCGGTTCGCCAACGACTACCACCGCCAACTGCGGGGCAAGCGGATGGCCCGGTCCTCGCTGGACGGCATCGCCGGCCTCGGCCCCACTCGGCGAGCCCGACTGGTGAAAGAGCTAGGCGGAGTGCGAGCGGTGGAACGGGCCACGCTGGACGACCTCTTGGCCCTCAGATGGCTCCCCGATCCTGTGGCCCACTCGATCTACGAGAAGCTCCACAGCCCCCGGTAGTCACCGAGCAGCCCAGAAGCTCCACGCCTCATCCCACCCAGGCCATTAGCCTCAAGGCGTGGCCGAGTTCGTGGTGATCACCGGAATGTCGGGAGCTGGTCGGTCCCAGGCTGCCAACCGCTTCGAAGACCTGGGCTGGTACGTGGTGGACAACCTGCCCCCGGCCTTGGTGCCCAAAGTCCAGGAGTTCGCCGATGCTCCCGACAGCAGCATCTCCCGAGTGGGCCTGGTGCTGGGGCTGAACCTTTACCTCGAGGAAGTGGCCCCCGCGCTGGTAGAGCTCAAGGAATCGGCAGAAGGATCTGTTCGCATACTCTTCCTCGACGCCTCCACCCCAGAGCTGGTGAAGCGGTTTGAAAGCACCAAGCGTCGCCATCCGTTCGCCAGCATCCCGCCGATGGGGGTGTCCGACGCCATCGAGGCCGAGCGGGAGGCGCTGGGCTATCTCCGCAGCGAGGCCGACGTGGTGGTGGACACTTCCGAATACAGCATCTACCAGCTCAACCGCTTCATCGACGAAGTTTTCGGGCTGGACGCAGG
This sequence comes from bacterium, assembly GCA_028819295.1. Lineage (GTDB taxonomy): Bacteria > Actinomycetota > Acidimicrobiia > Acidimicrobiales > Bin134 > Poriferisocius. The sequence goes on from JAPPMA010000072.1 coordinate 35,949, forward strand.
GCCGGAGTCGGTGACCACCCGGATCATGTCGTTCGGATTCAAGCACGGCATCCCTCTCGACGCAGATCTGGTGTTGGACTGCCGCTTTCTGCCCAATCCCCACTGGGTGGAAGAGCTCCGGCCTCTCACCGGCCAAGACGATGCGGTGAAAGACTTCTTGTTGCACGGCCAGCCCGTGGCCGAGGCCTTCCTGCAAAAGACCGAAGACCTGCTCAAGCTGCTGGTGCCCGCCTATGTGAGGGAGGGCAAGTCGTACCTCACCATCGCCTTCGGCTGCACCGGAGGCCGCCACCGCTCGGTGTTCGTGGCCGAGGACATCAACCGCCGTCTTGCTGAAGACCCCGAGCTCGGCATCCGCCCCCTCATCGCCCATAGGGACCTCGACGGCTAGTGGCCTCCAATGACCCCACCGAGGCCCGAGAGGCGGCCGAAGCCCTGGGCCAGCACTGCGTGCTTGCTTCCTGATTCGGTCAACTTGCGGCGAGGTGCTCTCGCAGCTCGACTTTGCGGATTTTGCCGGTGACGGTGCGGGGAAAGCTGTCGACGGCGATGAACTCGTCGGGGACTTTGATCTTGGCCAGGCGCTGGCGGCACCAATCGCGAAGCCCGTCGAGGGACTCTTCTGGGAGGAGTTCGACGAACGCCACCGGGCGCTCACCCCATTCAAGGTCGGGGCGCCCGACCACCGCCACCTCCGAGACGGCTGGATGATCGTAGAGCACCGCCTCGATCTCGCTGGGGTAGATGTTGACCCCGCCGCTGACGAGCATGTCCTTGGACCGGCCCACGATGTAGAGGTAGCCGTCGTCGTCGAATCGGCCCAGATCCCCGGTTCGCAGCCACCCGCCGACCAGAGCCTCGGCGGTCTGCTCGGGATCGCGCCAGTAGCCGGCCATCACCTTCTCGCTCTTCACCCGGATCTCGCCCACCTCTCCGGGCGCGACGAGGTTGCCGCTGTCGTCATGGAGTTCGATCCGGACACCGGGCACAACCCGCCCGCACGAGTCCAACAGCTCGGAGTGCCCGGCCATGGCCAGGTCGTGATCCTCAGGAAGCAGCCCGGTGAGATTGGAAACGCCCTCGGTGATGCCGTAGGCCTGGTACAGACCGCATCCGAAGCGCTCATGGGCCTGTCGGATGAGCGGACCGGCGGTGGGCGCCGCGCCGTAGACGATGAGCCGCAGGCTGGAGAGGTCGGCCTCGTCGAACCCGGGATGGCCGAGGAGGCGTCGAATCTGTGCGGGGACCAGGATGGAGATGGTCACCCGGTGCTCGGCCACTGCGGCGAAGAACGACTCGGGCGAGAAGGAGCGCAGCACCACGTGGGTTTGGCCGTCGGCCAGCATGGAGAACACCCGAGTGCCGCTGGCCGCGTGGTACAGCGGCGTGGTCGACAAGAACACGTCGTCGGGTCGGAACCGCTGCACCAAGGCAGTGGTCAGTCCGTTGAAGGCCAGCCCCCGCTGGGAGAGGCACACCCCTTTCGGTCGTCCGGTGGTGCCGCTGGTGTAGATGATCAGCGCGGTGCCGTCTCCGGTCGCCCGATCCAGATCGGCGAGCGGTTCCGACCCCAACAGCTCTGCATAGGCCTCGCCGTCTGCGTCGATCACCGGGCCCGTTGAGCCAATCGCTCCCAGCCGTTGGGCGTAATCGCTGGTGGTCACGGTTAGGGAGGGCTCAGCGTTCGACAGGACGAAGGCCAGCTCGGGCTCGGCGAGCTGGGTGTTCAGCGGCACGGCCGCCGCGCCCAGGTAGGCCGCCGCCAGGTAGACATCGAAGAACGCCAGCCCGTTGTCGGCCATGAGCGCCACCCGGGCACCTCGGCTCACCCCGGCGTGTTCGAGCCCGGTCGCCAATCGGCGAACCCGGTTGCGCAATTCCGCAAACGTTGCCGACGGCCCTCCATCGACCGCCACCGCAGTCCTCTGGGGATAAAGCGCCGCATCACGCTCCAACAGGTCGACAATCCGCATCAGACCGCCAATGGAGACATCACACTTCGACGAGTTGGAGGGCGGTGTGCTCGGCTATGTACCCGTAGTCGCGGTCGTGGTGAAGCACGGGTATGTTGAGGCGGATGGCGGCGGCCGCGATGAGCGCATCAGTTTGAGAGCGAATGGTGATTCCCCTCCATCTGAGCTCCCGGTAGATCGTTGCCGCATCGAGCCAATCAAGCTTGGGGGATAGCGCTTCATGTTGCTGGGCCTCGAGTAGCCGTTGGGTTCGGGCGACAGCATCTCGGCGGGCGCCGGCCATGACCTCCAACAGAATCGGGTCAAGGGTGATCACCTCTACATTGGAAATCGCCTGGCGCATTCTCGAGGCCTGGGGTGACCCCGTCGCCGATAAGAAGTCGCTCCACGCGGAGGTGTCAGCTATCAGCACCGTTGTCCCAGTCGGCAAATCGGTTCGTCCGCATGGTGTCTAGATCACCGTCCCAACCGACGCCTTCCATCTCCAGTTGCTCCTCAATGGTCATCGGATCTCCACCCAAGAGGCGCTCCAAAGCGAGATGCACCGCCTGTCGCTTGGTGTGGAGCCCAAAAGTCTGCATGGCGCGCTCAATGAGCTCATCGTCGATGTCGATGTTGGTGCGGCTCATGACACCATCATACACCTCGATGTGTACATTATCGGCCAGCTCATTCCCGCCGAAGGCGGCCAGGGGAACATGGGCTAGATGACACGCATGTAGTCAGCTCGGTCGTGGGTGGTGGCGGTTGCGCCCTGCTCGCGGAGCTTGATCTTCTGGACTCGTTCTGAGGGGGTCTTGGGAAGATCGTCGACGATCTCGATGAACCTGGGCACGGCGAATGACGGCATGCGGGTCTCGGCCCACGCCCACAGCTCGCCCAGGTCGAGGGGTGCCGAGGCGATGATCCAGGCCATCACCTCGTCTTCGCCGGCTTCGATGTCGGCTTTGACCGCCACCACGGCGCACTCGGTGATGTCGGGATGGCCGAGGAGGGCCTGTTCCACCTCGTAGGAGGAGATGTTCTCGCCCCGCCGTCGCAGGGCGTCCTTGAGGCGGTCGACGAAGTAGTACCAGCCCTCGGCGTCGCGGCGCAGGCCGTCGCCGGTGTGGAACCAGAGATTGCGCCAGGCCTCGGCCGTCTTGTCGGGCATGGCGTAGTAGCCCATCGAGCAGGTCCAGGGAACCTTGGTCCGGATGGCCAGCTCTCCGAGCTCGCCTATTCCGACCTCCTCGTCGGTCTCGGGATCAACCAGTCGCACGTCGAACCAATCGGAGGCGGCCAGCCCGGCCGCGCCCACGGGGCGGTCCTCTCCATAGGGAGACAAGATGGGCATCGACGTCTCGGTGAGGCCGAACACCTCGACGAAGGCGTCGACGCCGAAGCGGGCCTTGAACTCATCGAGGATCGAATAGGCCGTGGGGGCGGCGAAGATGCACCGGAGGCTGTTGTCGGCGTCGTTGGGGCGGGCCTCCTGCTTCCACACGAAATCCATCATCACGCCCAAGAAGTTGGTGACTGTGGCCTTGGAGTCGCGGATCTGGTCGATCCAGCGACTGGCCGAGAAATGGCTGTGGAGCACGAACCGGGCACCGGCCACCAGCGCGGGGTAGGCAGCCAGGAACTGGGCGTTGCCGTGGAACAGCGGCGTGGTCACCATGTAGGTGTCGGCGTCGGTGAGACGGGTGAGCGACACGCACTCGTCGGCGAAGAAGTACATCTGGGCCTGGGGCATCATCACCCCCTTGGAGGGCCCGGTGGTGCCGGAGGTGAAGAAGATCGAAGCGAGGTCGTGGGGAGCAACCCCGACAGGTTCGGTTGGCTCGGAAGCCTCAAGGGCGTCCCAGGGCTCGGCCTCCCACCCGGCATCTCGCAAGGCCGCGATCCCGGCGTCGGCGCCGGAACCGGCAACCCAGAAGCGCTCGATGGATTCACAGGCCGACTTCGACTCCACGAAGCGCTCGGCGCAGGCGCTGTCGATCACGGCCAGCTTGGGGCCGACGGTGGAGGCTTGATGCTCCAAGAACTGGCCTCGGTAGGCGGTGTTGATGGGAACCTCCACCATCCCGGCCACCTGGGAGCCGAGCCAAGTGCGGATGAACATCGATGAATTCGGCAGCATCACCAACAGCCGATCGCCGGGAGCGCCGCCCGACGCCATCAGGGTTCCGGCCACTCGACGGGCCGACTCGTGTGTTTCAGCAAAAGTCCATGTCAAACCCTCTTCAGGACAGTCAAGGTACACGGCATCGCCATGGCTGGCGGCCCGGTGGGCCAGTACATGGGGCGTCGTCCAAGTGCTGCGGTCGGGAAAAGTGGGACGGATGTCCGTATAAGTGCGCATAGTCACAGCGGGCCTACGTTAGTCTCAGCCGCATGAGCATTCGCGTGGGCATCAACGGGTTCGGACGCATCGGACGGAACTTTTTCAGAGCGGCCCGACAATCCGGCGCCGACTTGGAATTTGTGGCCGTCAACGACTTGGGCAGCTTGGAGACCATGGCCCATCTGTTGCAGTACGACTCGGTGATGGGCCGGTTCGCCGACCCGGTTGCGGTGGTCGACGGCGGGCTGGACATCGGCGGCAGCGTCTTGCAAGTGCTGTCAGAGCGCAACCCGGCCGACCTGCCCTGGAAGGACTTGGGTGTGGACGTTGTGGTGGAGTCCACCGGGTTCTTCACCGCCCGCGACAAGGCGGCTGCCCATCTGGATGCCGGCGCCCCGAGGGTGATCGTGTCGGCCCCGGCGTCGGGTGCCGATGCCACTTTCGTGGTGGGAGTGAACGACGCAGACTTCGACCCCGACAACCACCTGGTGGTGTCCAACGCCTCGTGTACCACCAACTGCTTCGTGCCCATGGTGAAGGTGCTCGACGACGCCTTCGGAGTGGAGCGGGGCCTGATGACCACCGTCCACGCCTACACCGGCGACCAGGCCCTGGTGGACGGACCGCACTCCGACCTGCGCCGGGCTCGGGCCGCCGCGGCGAACATCGTGCCCACCTCCACCGGGGCCGCTCGTGCCACCGGATTGGTGCTCCAGGCCATGAACGGCCTGCTGGACGGAATCGCGCTGCGGGTGCCGATTCCCAACGGCTCCCTCACCGATTTCACCGCCGTGGTGCAGGGTGAGCCGTCGGCTGAAGAGGTCAACGCCGCCTTTGCCGCCGCGGCGGCTGACGGGCCTCTGTCTGGAGTGCTGGACTACAGCGAAGCCCCGTTGGTGTCGTCCGACATCGTCGGCTCGCCCGCCTCTTGCACGCTTGACTCCGGGTTGACGATGGCTTTGGGCAACCTGGTGAAGGTGTCCGGCTGGTACGACAACGAGTGGGGCTACTCCAACCGGCTGGTCGACCTGGTGGCCATCGTGGGCGCGGCGGGCGGCTGAGCACCGAGGTGCTGCCCACACTCGAATCGCTGGACGAGGGCCTCGGCGGTCTGGACGGGCGGCGGATCCTGCTGCGGGCCGACTTCAATGTGCCGCTTGGCGCCGATGGGCAGATTGCCGACGACTTCCGCATCAAGGCCGCGCTTCCCACCATCCGATGGCTGAGCCAACAGGGGGCCGCTGTTACGGCGTGCAGCCACCTGGGCCGCCCCGACGGGAAGCCCGACCCCCAATACACGTTGGCGCCCGTTCAGGCCCGGCTGGGGGAACTGGCCCCTGGCGTCGAACTGCTGGAGAACCTGCGTTTCGACCCCGGAGAAACCGGCAACGACGACCGACTGGTACAGCAGTTGGTCGACGGCTGCGACGGCTACGTGAACGACGCCTTCGGGGCGTCGCACCGGGCTCACGCCTCCATCATGGGTCCCCCCGGCTATCTGCCCGGCGCCGCCGGGCGCCTGTTGGCCAAAGAGGCCGAAGTGCTGCTCGGTTTGCGGGCCAAGCCCAAGCGACCGTTCGTCGCCGTGCTGGGCGGGGCCAAGGTGAGCGACAAGCTGGGAGTGATCGACGCCCTGCTGGAAACCGCCGATGAGGTGGTGATCGGCGGGGGAATGTGCTTCACCTTCCTGGCGGCCCTGGGCCACAGCGTGGGCGGCTCACTCCTCCAATCCGACCAGATCGAGGCCTGCGCCCGACTCCTCGGCTCGGGTGCGCCCATCCGGCTCCCCTCCGACATCACCGCGCTGGCGCCGGGGGAGCGGGTGGTGCAGGCCGGGGTGGAGTTGCGCCCCGACTGGCGGGGGTTGGATATCGGCCCGGGTACCGCAGCGGAGTTCAGCGATCTCATCGCCGAAGCCGGCACCGTGTTGTGGAACGGCCCCATGGGGCTGTTCGAAGACCCGAGGTTCGCGGCCGGGACCAAGGTGGTGGCCCAAGCGCTGGCCGACAGCCGGGCGTTCACCGTGGTGGGCGGGGGCGACAGCGCCGCCGCGGTCCGCCAATTCGGGTTCGACCGGGAGATGGACCACGTGTCCACCGGCGGCGGCGCGTCGTTGGAGTTGATCGAACAGGGCGATCTGCCCGGGTTGAGGGCCCTGAGAGAATCCATCGGCACTCGTGAGGAGGACAGCAATGGCTGACCGAAAGCCGCTGATCAGCGGCAACTGGAAGATGCACATGAACCATCTGGAGGCCATTCAGCTCATCCAGAAGCTGTCGTATGCCCTCGACAATGCCGACTACGCCTCCGCCGACGTGTCCATCCACCCGCCGTTCACCAACCTGCGCTCGGCCCAGACGGTGCTCGATGCCGACAACATCCCCATCGCCCTGGGGGCCCAGCACTGCCACTGGGAGGAGAGCGGGGCGTTCACCGGTGAGGTGTCGCCGGCCATGCTGGCCAAGCTGGCGGTGAGCTACGTGATCGCCGGCCACTCCGAGCGCCGCCAACTGTTCGGCGAGGCCGACGAGAACGTGAACCGCCGTCTCAAGGCTATCCTGGCCGCGGGGATGACCCCGATCATGTGCTGCGGTGAGACCTTGGAGGAACGGGAGGCCGATCAGACCGAGGCCCGCATCACCACCCAAGTCGATGCCGGATTGGCCGGTTTGAAGCGAGATCAAGTGGGGGCCATGGTTATCGCCTACGAGCCGGTATGGGCCATCGGCACCGGCCTCACCGCCACCCCCAACGACGCCCAGGCGGGCTGCGCGCTCATCCGGGAGCGGGTGCGGGCCAACTTCGGGGCCGACGCCGCTGCTGGGGTCCGCCTCCAGTACGGCGGCTCGGTCAAGCCCGTCAACGTTGCCGAGCTCATGGCTCAGCCCGATATCGACGGCGCCCTCGTCGGCGGCGCCTCCCTCGAGGTCGACAGCTTCTCCCGCATCGTCCGCTTCCGCCTCCAGTAGAGGGAGAGCGAACGGTCAGGTGATCTCGATGTCGTCCCAATCGACCTCGGTGCAGAGGCGGTGGTATTCCGGACCGTACCAGGGGGCGCTCATCTGAAGCCGATTGTGGGCTTGGTTGAGGTAGTAGTTCTTGTCCGGGGCGCCCTCGTCGTGCATGAGCAGGAGCTTGGACGCCTCCGTGTCGAGGGCTTCGTTGTAGCGCTCGTAGGCGTCCATGGTCACCTCGACGCTGGTCTTGCCCTCTTCGATCATCCGCACGATCAGCTGACCGGCGTATCCCGACCACACCTGGTACCAGATTGGGAGGCCTGTGCCGCCCGACAGAGGCTGGGAGTTCGGGCCGTAGAGCATGAACATATTCGGGTACTTGGGCACCATCATGCTCAGATAGGCGCGCGGTCCGTCCTTCGACCAAAAGTCGTGTACGCTCAGCCCATCACGGCCGATCCACTCAGCCGGCCACAGGTATTGGACGATGTCGAAGCCGATCGCGGTGACGACGGCGTCCACCTCCCGGACGGTTCCATCGGCTGTCTCGATACCCTTCGGCGTCATGCGGGCGATCGGGTCGGTAACTAGCTCGACGTTGTCGCGGGTAAGGGCCCGATACCAGCCGTTGTCCACCACGGGACGCCGGGAGAACGGGGCGTAGTCGGGGACCAGATTGTCGATGAGGTCTTGGCGGTTGTCGGTCTGCTCGTGGATGTAGTTGGTGAGGAAGTCGCGCAGCTGGTCATTCATCTCGTTCCAGTGGCCACCGGCCGCCTGCCACTCCTCGTCGGCGTAGAGGTATTTGTGAGTGGCGAATAGTGCCGCGATGGCCATGTAGCGCCACCAATTCCAGTAGCCCGGGAAGTTGTCGAGCAGCCAGCGGATCTCTGGCTCTATGGGCTGGCCGTACTTGGGCCGGGGGCTGATCCACTGCTTGGACCGCTGGAAGACGTGTACCTGCTCAGCCGCCTCGGCGATGGGCGAGAGAAGTTGCACGCCGGTCGAGCCGTTCCCGATTACCGCGATCCGCTGGCCGCGGTAGTCGTAGTCCTCCGGCCATTGCGACGGATGGATGACCGGACCGGGAAAGTCCTCCATGCCCTCGAAATTCGGGGTTCTCTGGTTGGCGAAAGAACCCACCGCGTTGATCACCACGTTGGCCTCGATGGTCTCGACGCCGTTGGGGGTGTCGGCCTCGAGCACCCAGACGTCGCGGCCCTCGTCGAAGGTGGCCCGCTTCAGGTCGTGGTCGAACCGGGTGTTGTCGTGCATCCCGTACTTGCGAGAGATGTGGAGCAGGTATTCCCGCACGTACTGGCCCTTGCCGAAGTACTCGGGCCACGGGTAGTTCTTCTCGAAGGCGAACTCGTAGGTGATCGAGATGGTGTCCACCCGGATGTCGGGATAGCGGTGCCGGCTCCAGGTGCCGCCGGGCTCGGACCGGCGCTCAAGGATCACGTAGGGGAGCCCCAGCAGCTCCATCTGGATGCCCGCCGCCAGCCCGCTGAAGCCGCTGCCGATGATGGCCACTCGGAAGCCCTCGGGAATCTCGGGCTTGGCGTCGGTCCAGCCCACCGTCCAGGGGAAGGGCTTGAACGCCATCAGCTCTCGCCGCGACTCGAACTCCAAGTCGCCCATCACCTCTTTGGTGGCGAAGTCCATGAGCTGGCGAAGTCGGGGCAGCGGCGGTTCCTCGGGCATCCCCGGCCCCGCGTTCTCCATGAGCCAGGCGACGGCCTTGGTGATCAGAAGCTCGCGCTGGTCGCCGTCGAGCTCCGGCATTCGGGGCAGGGCCTCGACCTCGGGATCGTCGGTGTGGTGGAACAGCGCCACACGCACCGCGTCCAGATCGGCCAGTTCCACGGCGCGGCGGATGAACTCCGGGCTCACCGAGTCCGCGTCCGGCTCAGGGGAAGATGCCACAGTCACGCCCCAAAGGTTCTCAGAACCAAGCCGAGAGTGCTGAGTTCTAGGTCAGGAAGCCTCGGCGAACAGGGTGGTGTACACGTTGCGGGTCTGCTCTGGTGAGAGTCCGGCGCCCAGGTACTGGTTGTCGATGTGCAACTCCCAGTGCAGGTGGGGGTCGGTGTAGAAGTCGCCGTTGGCGGCGGCGTGGGTGCCCCGATTGCCGATCTCTCCCACTCGCTGTCCGGCTTGAACTGCCTCACCCACTCGGATGCCGGGGTCGACATTCTCCAGGTGGGCGTAAACCGTCACCACATGGCCGACCTCGGGGATGATGCCGTGGTCGACCACCACATAGTTCCCGTACAGCGTCAACAGGGTGTAGGGGGGTGTGGCATCGAGCTCCGCGGCGATGTCCAGCAGGAGATCTCGATTGCCCGATTCCGGGTCCTCGTAGTGGCCCACTACCACCACTGCTCGTCCGTCCAGCGCGGCAACTGCCGAGTGGCCCCGGGCGAAGCATCGGAAGTCCACGCCTTGGTGTGTACCCGAACGGTAGGCCCGGGGTGCGTTGGGAAGCAGGTCGGGATGAGGGAGGGGCGACATGCAGCCGCTGGGCCAGATGATGTCAGCCGACAGTCGAGCGGCGTCTTCCAGCGCTTCTTGGTATGTCTGGGGCTCTTGATCCAGAACTATGAAGACCGGAGTGGGGGCGGGTTCGGGGGCAGACGATTCAGAGGCAGCCGACTCGGGGTCGGCGCCGTCTTGGCGGTTGCTGGGCGCTGACTCGCCACTCGGGTTTGAAGCGGCCGCAGTTTCCACAGGGGCTTGCGTCCGGTCGTCGGATGATGTCCTGGCATTTTCTCCTGGGGTTGTCGGAGCCTGTTGGGAGCTGTCTTCAGAAGCGCGGGAGGGCGACGGGGGATCGTCGTCGGAGCTGTCCGACAGCCAGAGCTGGGAAACCAGGATTCCCACCGCCAAAGCCGCGGCCAAAGCGGCGACCGATAAGAGCACTCGGCCTGACTTGAGGCACCTGAAGCCCCTGCCCGCCCATTTCCCCAGCCGGCGGAGGGGCGCGGCCAGGCTACTCCCCAAGCCCGTGAGTCTCATGGAGTCCCATTTCCCCAAACATACGAATCAGGACACTACACGGGTGTCCGGTGGGTCTGCGGGGCAGCCGTGGGGGTAGAATGCCTGATTGTGACCATCGCTCTAGTCGTGATCGACGTGATATCTGCGTTGGGGCTGCTGCTCTTGGTGCTGCTGCACAGCGGACGAGGGGGCGGCCTGTCGGACATGTTCGGCGGCGGCTTCGGAACCCAGGCCGCCGGTTCGACGGTCATCGAGAAGAACCTGGATCGGCTCACCATCGTGGCCGCGTTGATCTTCTCCTTCTCCACTCTGGCCCTGGCCCTGCTGCTGGACTCCAGCTAGACACCGGTTGGACTTCGCGCTCACTCCCGAATTGCTGGAGCTGCGCGACCGGGCGCGGGCCGTGGCCGCCGACGGGGTGGCCCGATTCGGGCGGCAAAACGATTCGTGGATCAACGGCTACTCCAAGGAGTTCGCCCGGATCATGGCCGACGAGGGTTGGATCGGAATGGGATGGCCGACGCAGTACGGGGGGCGGGCCCGGCCTCCCATAGAGCGGTTGATCGTGGCCGAGGAGATGATCGGCGCCGGGGCCCCGGTGGCGGCCATGTGGTTTGCCGACCGGCAGATGGGCCCGGCTCTGATCGCCTACGGCAGCGAGCAGCAGAAGGCCGAGTTCCTGCCCCAGATGCTGTCGGGGGAGTCCACTTGGTGCATCGGCATGAGCGAGCCCGATGCCGGCTCGGATCTGGCCTCCATCTCCACACGGGCGGTTCGCGACGGCGACCACTTCGTTATCGACGGCCAGAAGATCTGGACCAGCTTCGCCAACCTGGCCGACTACTGCTATCTGATCTGCCGCACTGGTGACGAAGGCCCGCCCCATCGGGGGATCAGCGAGATCATCGTGCCCATGGACGCGCCGGGCATCGAGGTGCGACCGATCACCGACATGATCGCCAACCGTCATTTCTGCGAGATCTACTTCACCGGCGTGCGGGTGCCGTCAGAGAACCTGGTGGGCACCGAGGGCGATGCTTTCAAGCAGACCATGGCCCAGCTGGCCCACGAGCGGGGCGGGATCGACCGGTTGGTGTCCAATCGGGCGCTGTTTCGGCACGCCTGTTCGGTGGCCAACGGTTCTGACCCCCGAGTCCGCCAAGAGATCGCCCGGTTGGAGACCGAGTACCGGGTGGGACGTCTGCTGGTATATCGCGAGGTTCTCGGCCAGGCCCCTCAGGGCTTCAGCGCGGCCACCAAGGCGTTCTGCACTGAGCACGAGCAGCGGGTGGCCCAATTTGCCGCTGCGAGTCTTGGGCCTTCGGTCCTGCTCGACCACGAGTGGACCAAGGCAATTTGCTATGCATCCGCTTACACCATCGCCGGCGGCACCTCCAACGTCATGCGCAACATCCTGGGCGAACGCGTCTTGGGCCTGCCCCGCGAACCCCGCTGACCGCTTGCCTAGGGGGGGTGGGCTGAGCGCCCCAGGGGCCATGTCGGCCAAGTGAGTGAGAGGTGGCCAAGATGTCTGAGAATCTGAACGTTGAAGAAGTTTCTTTCCAAGTCGAGGGGACCGCTGTCCGAAGTGACTTGTATACGCCGGCCGGGGAGGCGGAAGCGTGGCCGGTGGTAGTGATGGCCGAGGGTTGGTGCTACGTGAAGGCTCAACTCGTCGACGACACCGTCACTCCACTGCAAACCTCCATCGTGTTGTAGCTCTGTTAGGCTACTTTTATGTCTACAGCTAGATCTACAACGCTGCGGGTGCCTACAGAACTGCGAGACGAGATTGCTCGGCTCGCTGATGTGATGGACACGACGATGCAAGAGGTCGTGGCCGAAGCAGTGCGTGTGCTTGGCCGCGACAAGTGGTGGTCGTCGGTTCACGAAGCTCTCGACGATTTGGACGAGCAAGAGGTCGGCGGATATCAGGCCGAGGCCAAGACTCTGGAGGCCGCATCGCCGGATGGTTTGGATGGGGCTTGAGTCGCGGTTGATTCGAGGAGACATATGGGCTGTCGATTTCGGTTCTAATCCTGAGGATCCTGAACAAGCACTTCGTCGTCCTGCGTTGATCGTTTCCGACAACCGACTGCATCATCCGAACCTGAAGATGGTGATTGTGGTACCAGGCACGTCAACGGTGCGGGGGGTGCCACTGCACGTGGTGGCCGAGCCGGATGGCCGCAATGGATTGGATGAGCCGACGGCCTTTCAAATCGAACAAGTCAGAGCGGTTTCGGTTGGCCGCCTCCGGGAGCGGCTGGGCCAGCTTGATACAGTCGGCAGATACGCCATAGACGAGATTCTGCGGAGTGCGCTCAGCCTGTAGCGGAGTCCGTAAGCGGCGCCTGGCCTGTCTGGGACTGGGAAATTGGACGTGCTCCTTTGGAGTGGATTTGAAATACTCGGGGCATGTTTCGTGTGACTCAATTTTCGGATATGCACTTCTGTACCGAGCCGGAACGAGAGCCACGCAACACCGACGAATCTTGGGATGCGGTGTTCTCCGACGCGTTCGATTCGAGGCGGCCGCGGCCCGACCTAGTGGTGATCACCGGGGACATCGCCCACAACGGCACCGAGGCCGAGTACGAGAAGGTGGTTGAGAAATTGTCGCGCCTCCCCGTCGATGCGGTGGTGTGTCCCGGAAATCACGACCGGCAGGTGCCCTTCGATGCGATATTGCCTCGGCCGGGCATCAGCAGCGGGCGCACTCTGCGGGTCGGGTCGTGGCTGTTCCTCTTCGCCGACTCCAACGCGGACGGGCGGGAGCAGCGCCCGGATGGATCGCTGGTGGACCGGGAGGACCGGACCCACGCGCACGGCCGTTTCGGGGATGCCGAAGTGTCATGGATCGCCGAGACCGTTGAGCGCAGCGACGCGGATCACGCCTTTGTGTGGACCCACCATCCACCGGGAGCCTTCGGTTTCTTCTATAAGGAGGACCATGACGCGGAATTCGCTCGGCTGATAGACGTAGCCCCCAAGATCCGCGGGATGGGAGCTGGCCACACGCACACCAACACCACTCTGGAGTGTGCGGGGCGCCCTGTCCACCAGTGTCCATCGCTGTCGGTCAACCTCGACCTTGACGAGTACACCACGCTTCCGCCGGGATACCGCACCTACGAGTTCTTTGATGACGGGACGGTTGCCAGCGAAGCTCACCTGGTGGGGGAGGAGCAGTGGCCGAGCTTCTCTCTGACCGAAGCCGCCCGGCGCATGCTCCGAGGCGAGATCAGCTACGAGGAGATGAAGGCCGAACTGGCCGTCCAATGAACCGATCGACTGCCAAACATCAACTCAAAGGAGAGTCCAATGACTGAGAACGCAAGCCAGTGCCCGTTTTCCGGCGCCAACACCGCCAAGGGCACCTCGGCCACCGAGCAGTGGTGGCCCGAACAACTGAACCTGAAGATCCTTCACCAGCACTCACCCGAGACCGACCCGATGGGGGAGGGCTTCGACTACGCCGCCGAATTCGAGTCGCTCGATCTGGCTGCCGTTAAGCAGGACATCGCCGATGTGCTGGTTGACTCCCAGGACTGGTGGCCTGCCGACTACGGCCACTACGGCCCGCTGATGATCCGCCTCACCTGGCACGCCGCGGGCACCTACCGCATCGGCGACGGCCGCGGCGGCGGTGGCACCGGGGCTCAGCGGTTCGCCCCGCTGAACAGCTGGCCCGACAACGCCAGTTTGGACAAGGCCCGCCGGCTGCTGTGGCCGGTGAAGCAGAAGTACGGCCGCAAGCTCTCGTGGGCCGACCTGTTGATCTTGGCCGGCAACGTCGCTCTGGAGTCGATGGGCCTTGAGACCTTCGGCTTCGGCGGGGGCCGCCCTGACATCTGGGCCCCCGAGGAAGACGTCTACTGGGGCTCGGAGAACGAGTGGCTGGGCGATGAGCGCTACACCGGCGAGCGCGAGCTGGAGACCCCGCTGGGGGCGGTGCAGATGGGCCTCATCTATGTCAATCCCGAGGGCCCCAACGCCAATCCCGACCCCATCGCCGCGGGAATTGACATCCGGGAGACGTTCGGCCGCATGGCCATGGACGATGAGGAGACCGTGGCCCTGATTGCCGGCGGTCACACCTTCGGCAAGGCCCACGGCGCCGCTTCCGACACCTACGTCGGGGCCGACCCCGAGGGTGCCAGCCTGGAGGAACAGGGACTGGGCTGGAGGAACACCTTTGGCTCTGGCGCGGGCGGTGACGCCATCACCAGCGGCCTCGAGGGTGCGTGGACCAACGATCCCGCCACATGGGACAACGGCTTCTTCGACAACCTGTTCGGCTACGAGTGGGAGCTGACCCAGAGCCCGGCCGGTGCCCACCAGTGGCGCCCGACCGACCGGGCCGCCGACGACACCGTGCCCGACGCCCACGATCCCAACAAGCGGGTGGCCCCGATGATGCTGACGACGGACTTGGCGCTGCGGTTCGACCCCATCTACGAACCGATCTCCCGCCGCTTCCACGAGAACCCCGATGAGTTGGCCGACGCCTTCGCCCGGGCCTGGTTCAAGCTCACCCACCGCGACATGGGCCCGGTGACCCGCTACCTCGGACCCGAGGTTCCCGATGAGGAGCTGATCTGGCAAGATCCGGTGCCCGCCCCCCAGGGCAAGCCCATCGGGCCCGATGACATCGCCGACCTCAAGGCCCGGATCATGGGATCGGGGCTGTCGGTGTCCCAACTGGTGGCGACGGCCTGGGCCTCGGCCTCCACGTTCCGAGGCACCGACATGCGCGGCGGCGCCAACGGAGCCCGCATCCGGCTCGCACCACAAGACGGCTGGGAGGTCAACGTCCAGTCAGGTGTGGGCAAGGTGTTGGCTGCTTTGGAACAAGTACGGGCCGACTTCAATGCCCAAGGGGGCAGTCAGGTATCGCTGGCCGATGTGATCGTGTTGGGCGGGTGTGCCGCGGTGGAGAAAGCGGCCAGCGACGCCGGCCACGACCTTGCGGTCTCGTTCTCGCCGGGACGCACCGACGCCACTGCTGAGCAGACCGACGTCGAGAGCTTCGCCGTGCTCGAGCCCACCGCGGATGGCTTCCGCAACTACTTGGCCGACTTCCACAAGCGGCCCGCCGAGGAGCTGCTAGTGGACAAGGCGTTCCTGCTCAACCTGACCGCCCCGGAGATGACCGTGCTGGTCGGCGGGATGAGGGCGCTCGACGCCAACGTCGGCCAGTCCCGGCACGGGGTGCTCACCGACCGGCCCGGCACCTTGACCAACGACTTCTTCACCAACCTCCTCACCATGGACACCGAGTGGCAGGCGTCAGTCGACCAGTCCGGGGTGTACGAGGGCCGCGACCGGGACACCGGGGACCTCCGCTGGTCGGCCACCGCCGCCGATCTGGTGTTCGGATCCAACTCCCAGCTACGGGCCATTGCCGAGGTGTACGGCTGCGATGACGGTGAGGAGAAGTTCGTCCAAGACTTCGCTGCTGCCTGGACCAAGGTCATGGACCTGGACCGGTTCGACCTGGCCTGAGGACGGCGCTGACCAGCCGGTCAGCGGGACTTCTCTCCCCGAACGCGTCGAGACGGATTCCAATCGCCTGACCGTGGTGCCTCCACCCTTACCGGGCCCTCGCTGCCTGCCAATTCGTGCCGCGCCCTGTTTCTGGGAGTGTGCCCGCTAGAAGCTGGCATTAGCGGCTCTACGCGACGAAGCTGGGACCGGGGTGTTTTGAGGGTCCACCACTGAGGTGGGGGCCTCGCTGGCATTAGCTTGGGTCTCCCAAGCTGCCAAAGGAGCTCGTTGTGGAGTTGCGGAATAAGACCATTGTGGTGACGGGGCCGACGGGGATGGTGGGGCCACCGCTGTGCAAGTCGCTGGCCGCCGATAATCGGGTGATTGCGCTGGCCCGGTTCTCAGACCCCGATGCCCGGGCTGATCTGGAGGCGAGGGGAGTGGAGTGCATCGCCGTGGATTTCGTGACCGCCGACTTCTCGGCGGTTCCCCGCGATGTGGACGTGGTGGTGAATCTGGCGGTTATCAAGACCGGCGACTGGAAGACAGACCTGGCGGTTTGCTCGGAGGCCACCGGGCGTCTGATGAGCCATTTCCGCGACGCGGAGGCGTTCCTGCATTGCTCATCGGGGGCGGTGTATCAGCCCAACGGGGGCCAGCCGTTCACCGAGGACAGCCCCCATGGCAATCACCACGCCCACATGATGCCCACCTATTCGATCTGCAAGATCGCCGGCGAGTCGGTGGCCCGGTTCGGGGCCACCGAATTCGATCTGCCCACGGTGATCGCCCGGCTCAACGTGCCCTACGGCGACACCGCCGGCTGGCCGCTGTTCCACCTGCTGATGATGCGGGCGGGCATGGACATCGAGGTGCATACCGATGGTGCCCGCTACAACCTCATCCACGACGAGGACATCGCCGCTGACCTTCCCGTTTTGCTGGATCAGGCATCGGTTCCCGCCACCACCTTGAACTGGGCCAGCCCAGTGCTGGTGTCGATCGCCGAGTGGTGCGCCTTCATGGCCGAGATAGACGGCTGCGGCCCACCCAAGATCGTGGAGGCCGACACCGCCATTCCCAGCACGGTGATGGACACCAGCCGCATCATGGCCCTGCGCCCCGACCGCCTGGTGGGCTGGCAAGACGGCATCCGCCGCCTAGTCGAAAACCATCCCGCCTGATCGGTATCCCATAGAGTAAACAAGCCCCGGCGCGATAGGGTGCCCTCTGCGCCGGATTCACGGCGTCCACGTCGGAGTGGCGGAATTGGCAGACGCGCTAGCTTGAGGGGCTAGTGCCCAATACGGGCGTGGGGGTTCAAGTCCCCCCTCCGACACTGAGCACGATGACAACACGACTTCCGACGCCGATGTCTGCGCCGGCGGGATCAATCAGTCGCCTGACAGAAAGCCGATCAGCGGCGCGGTGCTGCCGCCGTCCACGAGCAGATCCGTGCCCGTTACGAAGGAGGCCCCGGGAGAGCACAGGAACTCGACCACGGCGGCGATCTCATCGGGCTGGCCCACTCGCCGAAGCGGTGTCATCTCGATGATGTTCTGCATCAGCGGCTGCACGGCGAGCTCTTGTTGGCCCATCGGCGTCTCGATGATGCCCGGGGAAAGCGACATTATTCGGGCGCCCTTGGCCCCCCATTCCCAAGCCCTCCGGAGAACCTCTTGGCGCACCGCCCATTTCGACCAGGTGTAGGCAAGGTCGGGTTGGTTGACGCCGACGGCCTCGGCGTCGGCCAGAAAACCCTCCGCCAGCGGCTCGGCCATCACCGCCGCTATCTCGGCGTCGCTGCCATCGATGAGGTGCCCGGCCTGCGAGGCCACCACCACCACAGCAGTCTCCCCGTTGGCGAGCGGGGCCAGCGCGTCGAGGAGCCGCACCGTGCCTGCGAGATTGACGTCGAGAATCCGCCGGGCATCGGCCATGGTCGGGCTCAGGCCGGCGGTGTGGGCCACCGCCCGCAAGTGCCCGTGCTCGGCCACTGCGGCAGCGATCCGCTCGCCGCTGTCGGCCTCGGTGAGATCCACTTGCATGGGCACCACAGTCCCCAGATCACCGAGTTCCCGGGCCGCGGCCTCGGTTCGGGCGGCGTCGATGTCGGTCAGGATCACAACATCGCCAGCGGCCAGAAAGCGGGCGGCGCAGGCTGAGCCCATCCCCCCCGCTCCTCCGGTGATGATGCTCGTGGGGAAGGTCATGCCCAACCTTCGCGCCGCTGGCACTGCCGGCCAAAATTGGCTGCCGCAAGCAGCTAGGGCCACCACCGCCAGGGGCGCATCCGCCACCGAGCAGTGGTGGCCCGAGCAAAGGCGATGAACCTGGACCGCTTCGATCTCGATCGGGCCAACTTCTGATCGAGGAAGTCTGATCTGCTGCTATCAGATCGCGCCATTGCGACGGTGAGGTTCACCATCGCAATGACGGCTCAGTAATCTCTGTGCATCCTGATCTCGTTTGACATCGACGGCACGCTGGAGTGCGGGGACCCGCCGGGGCCGATCTTGCTGGATGCGATGCGCCAGGCCAAGGCCAGGGGCTATGTGATCGGCAGCGGCTCCGATCGGGTCCGCTCCGACCAGCAGCGCCTGTGGGACATCCACGGGATCGATGTGGACTTCGTGGGCGGCAAACACCACTTGGACGAGGTGCGGAACCAGTTTGAGGCATCCCGCTACATCCACATCGGCGACACCGAAGTCGACCGGTACTTTGCCGAGGCCGCCGGGTTCGAGTTCCTGCATGTGGAGGATCTCAACGGTGTTTCCGACGCGCTGGCCGGCACTGATTTCTTTGATTGGCTGGGCTAGGTTCGCAGTTCCCGCAACTCAGCCAGGGAAGCCTCAAGGGCTTGGGCCGCGGCGCCCACATCTTCGTCGGCAGTCGACCAGCCCACTGACAGGCGCAGTGAGTGGTGGGCATCCACGCCCATGGCCTCGAGCACTGGCGACGGCTCAAGAGACTCCGATGCGCACGAGCTGCCGGAGTGGGCGGCCACCCCGGCCCGGTCCAGGGCGATCAGCACGGCCTGGGGGGCCACGTCGGCGATGCCCAGGCATACCAGGTGGGGGAGGCGCTCGGTCGGGTGGCCGTACACGACGACGCCCTCGATGGTCTGGGCCAGGTCGCGTAGCTTGTCGGTTTGGGACCGGGCCCGGACGGCCTCTTGATCCAAACCGCCGTCTCGGAGCGACCCGCAGGCGGCGGCAAATCCCGCTATGGCCGCCCCATTCTCCAGGCCCGCCCGCCGGGCCCGCTCCTGGTCTCCGCCTTCCAGCAGCGGCACGAGTCGCACCCCGCGGCGCACCAGCAGGGCGCCGGAACCCGGCGGGCCCCCGAGCTTGTGAGCGCTGATCGACATCAAATCGGCGCCCACCTCGCCAAAGCCGATCGGGACTCGGCCCGCGGCCGCAGCGGCATCCACATGGATCAGCACATCGGGGGACCGCTCCCGGCAAGCGGCCACCACCTCGGCCACCGGCTGCACCGTGCCCACTTCGTGGTTGGCCCACTGGCAGTGGACGGCGGCGGTGTCGGGGCCGATGGCTGCGGCCATCTCGGCGGGGTCCACCTGCCCGGTGCTGTCAACCCCCACCACGGTGGCCCGATGGTCGCCCGCTTCCAGCCGCTCGACCGACAGCCGCACCGCCGAGTGCTCCACCGCACTGAGCACCTGGTGGGCTCCTCGGTACGACGCCCCTCGTACCGCAGCGGCAATCGACTCAGTAGCTCCGCTGGTGAACACCACTTCCCGGGAGCGGGCGCCGAAGCAGTCGGCCACCTTCTGGCGGGCCTGTTCGATCTCATGGCGGGCGCTGAGCGCCTCGGCATGCATCCGGGAGGGATCGCCGTGCCCAGCGGCCCACCATTGATCCATGGCCGACAGCGCCTCGGGCCGGAGGGGCGAGGTGGACGCGTGGTCGAGATAGTGACGACTGGTCACGGCACAGGGATTTCTGAGTCGATGCCGTAATCTACCGGCATGGCTCCCGCAGGCGACACCCCCGCCCCGCCTCGTCGGACCATCCCGTTCGCCAACCCGCAGTCCACCACACGCGTGATGCTGATCGCCTCCGGCAAGGGCGGCGTGGGCAAGTCGTCGGTCACGGTCAATTTGGGTGTCGCCCTGGCCGCAGCAGGGCATCGCACTGCGGTGGTGGACGCCGACGTGTGGGGCTTCTCCGTGCCCCGGATGCTGGGCATCGGCCAGATGCCGGAAATGGCGGGCGAGATGATCGTGCCGCCTGAGGCCCACGGCGTGCGGTGCATCTCCATGGGTTTCTTCGCCGAGGAGGACCAAGCGGTGATCTGGCGGGGGCCCATGCTCCACAAGGCGCTGGAGCAGTTCCTCACCGACGTGGCCTGGAACGACCCCGACTACCTGCTGGTGGACTTACCGCCGGGCACCGGCGACATCTCCATCTCCCTGGCCCAGTTCCTGCCCCGCTCCGAGGTGTACGTGGTGACCACCCCCCAGCCCGCCGCCCAGCGGGTGGCCCAGCGGGCCGCGTTCATGGCCGAGAAGGTGAACCTCACCGTGCGAGGGGTGATCGAGAACATGAGCTGGTTCACCGGCGACGACGGCAAGCGCTACGAGCTGTTCGGCGCCGGAGGGGGGCGGGTGCTGGCCGACCGGCTCGACGTGCCCCTGATCGGTCAGGTGCCGCTTCTGCCCGCGCTGCGGGAGGGAGCTGACGCAGGCCGTCCGATTGCGGCGGAGGCCCCTGACTCTGAAGCGGGCCGGGCGTTCTCGGCCATGGCCGCCCACCTGGTGGAACATCCCCCGCCCCGGCGGATCTACCGTCCAGAGCTCAAGATCAACTAGCAGGTTCGAGCCAAGGAGACTGCTCAATGAAAAGGAAGGCCCTATGAACGTCCGCATCGGTGTGATCCGTAGCCAGAAGGAGATCGAGGTGGAACTCGACCCGGATTCCAACCTGGACACGGTGAAGAAGGCCATCACTTCGGGGCTGGCATCCGGTGAGATGCTGTGGCTGACCGACAACCGCGGCCGCGAGGTGGGGGTTCCGGCAGCCAGCGTGGCCTATGTGGAGCTGGATCCCTCGGGCGGCGGCCGTTCCATCGGTTTCGGGGGTTGATCGGCGCCCTCCCCTAAACTTGTCCAATGGCCAGCCTGGACGACTTGGCCCCCGACCTTCCCAAGTCGCGCCTGAACCATCTCCAGAGGCTCATGCGAACCTGGGCGCCCCTGGCCGATATCTCTTTCGCTGATCTGCTGCTGTACGTGCCCACCGGCCCTTCGTATTTGCCCGGTGCGGACAACGGTTCCGAGGGCTTCGCCATCGCCGGTCAGATCCGGCCCACTACCGCCCGATCGGTGCATCGCAGCAACCTCGTGGGGGCGGTGT
This sequence comes from bacterium, assembly GCA_028819295.1. GTDB lineage: Bacteria > Actinomycetota > Acidimicrobiia > Acidimicrobiales > Bin134 > Poriferisocius. The sequence goes on from JAPPMA010000072.1 coordinate 57,076, forward strand.
TCTCGCCTGAGCAGCGTCCGCTGGTCGACGTGGCCTACCGGGAGGGGCGGATCACCGATGGCGGGCGCATCGGCCACGCCGACCAGCCCCGCATCCGAACGCTGACCGTTCCGGTGAACTGCCACGGAGAGGTCATCGCGGTGATGGCTCGGGAGTTCGATCCTGACGCCCAGCGCAACCCCGGCGAATTGGAGATGAGCTACTTCAAGATTTTCCGGCGGTTGGCGGCCATGATCGCCGAGGGGGAGTACCCGTTTCCGGTGGATGACATCGAGACCGAGGAGTCGCCTCGGGTGGGCGACGGGCTGATGCTGCTGGATGCGTCGGGCCGGGTGCATCTCATCTCCCCCAATGCCGCTTCTGCGCTGCACCGCATCGGCCTCCACAGCGAGGTCGAGGGACGCCGATTGGTGGAGATCGGACTGGAGCAGCGGGCCATCCGGGCCGCGTTCGCCTCTCGCCTGCCCCAGACCGAGGAGATCCAACACGGCCATCAGGGGACGGTGGTGTTGCGCTGTTTGCCGCTCATCGACAGCGGGGAGGTGACCGGGGCACTGGTGTTGATGCGCGATATCTCCGAGCTGCGCCGCCGCGACCGGCTGTTGATGTCGAAAGACGCCACCATCGCCGAGATCCACCACCGGGTGAAGAACAACCTTCAAACGGTGTCGTCGCTGCTGCGCCTGCAAGGGCGCCGGGTCATCGCCGCCGAAGCCCGGGACGCCATCGAGGAGTCGGTTCGCCGCATCCGGGCGATCGCCATCGTCCACGAGATCTTGTCTCGAGACGCCAGCGGTGACGTGCCGTTCGTGGAGATCGTTCGGTCGCTGGTGCGGATGGTGGAGGAGGGTCTGACCGACCCCGTCCGCCCGGTGGAGTTCAAAGTGGCCGGCGACGCCGGAGAGCTGGCCGCCGATGTGGCCACACCGCTGGCGGTGGTGCTGAACGAGTGCTTGCAGAATGTCATGGACCACGCCTACCCCGAGCCGCCCGGCGGTCAAGTGCGGATCGAGTTGGACAACAACGGCGACCGGGTGCGAGTGCGGGTGACCGACGACGGGGTAGGACTGCCGTCCGGTTTCGACATCGACAGCGCCGACGGGCTGGGCATCGATATCGTGCGGAATCTGGTGAGCACCGATCTGCGGGGGAACATCACCATCAGCAACGGCGAAGGGAACCCGCCTCGGCTCGGGACGGTGGTGGAGTTGGCCATCCCCCTGCTGGGGGGCCGGTCGCCGATGGCCGATTAGACCGAGAGGATGGAGGCCTTGCGCTGTTCAGCCACCCTGAGCCGGCGAAGCTGGCGGCGCTCCTCCTCGGATTTGCCGCCCCAGATCCCGGTGTCCTGGTTGGTGGTCAAGGCGAACTCCAAACAGGCGGTTTGCGAGATGCACTGCCGGCAAACCACCTTGGCCGACTCGATCTGCTCCAGGGCCAAGCCGGTGCTGCCCACGGGGAAGAACAGATCCGGGTCGGTGTCGCGGCAGGCGGCTTGGCACCGCCAATCATCTGCCGCATTGTCGAAATCGAAAAGCAGGCCTTTGGTAATCACGCGGGCACAAGGATAGGGGTGGTTTGCTGATGTGGCAAGAGGGGCTGATGAGGAAGGTGTTGTATTCTGGTAACAGTGTTGGTGTTGTGAGTGTGGGTTCTGTCCACCGGTTGGCAAGATTGCTGCTGTGAGGGTGATCGCCCATCGAGGGGCGTCGGCGGCTGAGCGGGAGAACACGCTGGAGGCATTCCGGGCCGCAGTACGGCTGAATGCCGACGGTGTGGAGCTCGATGTGAGACGGACGGCCAACGACGTGCTGGTGGTGCATCATGATGCCCATTTGCCCGGTGGGCGGGCCATCATCGATCTTCACGACGACGAGCTGCCCGACTGGGTGCCGACCCTGGCCGAGGTCATGGATGTGTGCCGAGACCCGGTCTCAGAACGGGAGTTCGTGGTCAACATCGAGATCAAGAGCGCACCGGGCGATCCCGACTACGACGCCGAGCACCAAGTGTCGGCCGCGGTGGCCGGGCTGGTGATGGGGTGGGGGATGGGGGACTCCGGCGGGAAGGTGATCGTGTCGTCGTTCGACATGGAGGCCATCAACCGCATCAGGGCCATCGACCCCGGCATCCCCACCGCCTACCTCACTTTCGAGGTACTGGCCCCCGAACTGCTCGTGAACCGGGTGGTCGCCGCCGGCCACCGCGCCATCCACCCCTACTTCGCCTCAACCAGCAGGGCCCTCATCGACGCCGCCCACGCCCAAGGCATCGAGGTCAACGTCTGGACCGTCAACGACCCTGACCAGATCGCCCAAATGGCCGCCATAGGCGCCGACGCCGTCATCACCGATGTCCCCGACGTCGCCCGCGAGGTGCTGGGCAGGGGCTAGCGGATAGCTCGTAAACCAACGGCCCAACCCACCCGGTCCGGCCTCTCAACTCCATCAAGCCCGGGCTCAGTTGAGCAGCACCGGTTGCAGGTTGGCTGGCCGAGTGGTGCTGACTCCCGTCTCAGGGAATGGGTCAGAGTCCTTGGAGCGCGTGTCGGGTTTGGATTGCCAGGGTCGCAGGTGGGCATGGGGTTTGGGCGGGGGTCTGAGTTCGTAGCTGCCGTCGTTTCGCCGGTGTACTTTCCTCAAGGAGTGGAGAGACGAGTCCACATGAATACCGGTCTGTGCTCGTC
>JAPPMA010000058.1:0-1071 GCA_028819295.1 bacterium
CACTAGGCTTTAGCTCAGTCGAAGAGGTTGGACTGGTCGGGGGCGCTGGGCGGGGGCGCCAAGCCCAGGTGCTGCCAGGCCGTCGGGGTGGCTACCCGCCCTCGGGGGGTGCGCATCAAAAGCCCCTGTTGGATGAGGAACGGCTCGTACACGTCCTCCACCGTCTCGGCGGGCTCGCTGACGCTGATCGCAAGGGTGGACAGGCCCACCGGCCCGCCTCCGAAGCGCTCGCACAGGGCCGACAAGATGGCCCGGTCGATCTTGTCGAGCCCGGCTTGGTCCACGCCGAACAGGTTCAAACCCGCGGCTGCGGTGGCCTCGTCTATGACGCCATCGGCTCGGACTTCGGCGTAGTCCCGCACCCGGCGAAGCAGGCGATTGGCGATGCGGGGGGTGCCCCGGGCCCGGTAGGCGATCTCGGCTGCGCCAACCGGGTCGACTTGGATGCGGAGGATTCGCGCCGCCCGCGCCACGATGGCCTCCAGGTCGGCGGTGGTGTAGTAGTCGAGCCGCGACACCAGACCGAACCGGTCCCGCAGAGGACCGGTGATGAGGCCGGTGCGGGTGGTGGCCCCCACCAGCGTGAACTTGGCCAGATCGAGGCGAACCGACTGGGCCGCCGGCCCCTTGCCCAGCACGATGTCGACGTTGAAGTCCTCCATGGCCGGGTACATAACCTCTTCGACGATGCGGGGCAGCCGATGGATCTCGTCGATGAACAAGATGTCGCCGTCCTCCAGCTTGGACAAGATGGCGGCCAAGTCGCCCGCCCGCTCCAGCGCCGGCCCCGAGGTGACGTGCAATCCCGCTTCCATCTCCCTGGCCACGATGTGGGCCAGAGTGGTCTTGCCCAGCCCCGGAGGGCCGGCGAACAGCAGATGGTCGGCAGGCTGGGATCGGGCCCGAGCCGCGCCCAGAATTATGTGAAGGTGCTCCTTGAGCTCTGGCTGGCCCACGAACTCGTCCAACCGGGCAGGCCGCAACCCCGGCTCGTCCGCCGCGTCTTCGGGCAGCGCATTGCCGGCCAGCAGCTCCTCTCTGCTGCTCATCTCCTGCTCACATCCCGGAGGC
>JAPPMA010000058.1:1171-59478 GCA_028819295.1 bacterium
ATTGCCGGCCAGCAGCTCCTCTCTGCTGCTCATCTCCTGCTCACATCCCGGAGGCCAGGTGCCGGAGGGCCGCCTTCAGCAGGGCGGAGGCATCGTCGCCAGGAGGCAGGGCGGCGATGGCGCCGCGGACCTCCTCGGCGCTGTAGCCCAACTCGCCCAATGCCTGGCGGACCACGCTGCGGGCGTCAGCAGGCTGCTCGCCCGCCGGCCGGTCCGATGCAACCGAGGTGGTCACGTCGCCGATGTCGAGGCGGGACTTGAGCTCCACCAGCAGGCGGGCCGCGGTCTTCTTGCCCACACCGGGCACCAAGCACAGGGCGTCGATGTCGTCGGTGGACAGAATCCCAGCCAAATCCGAGGGCCCGTATACCGACAAGATGGCCATGCCCATCGCCGGCCCCACGCCGTGAGCCGATATGAGCCCCTCGAAAACCCGGCGCTTGTCTGCCGTGTCGAACCCGTACAGGGTCTGGGCGTCTTCTCGGATGTGATGGTAGACGTGCAGCAGCACCTCCCCGCCCAGATCGCCCAGCGCGGCCGAGGTGTCCGGCGAGACGGCCACCCGATAGCCGACGCCGGCGGTCTCCACGATGACCTCGTCGGAGTCCCGCAGGGCCAGCGTGCCCCGAAGCAGCCCGATCACATCGCCGCCTGGATCCTGGACGCGGCCGGACGGTGGGCAAGATGGCACAGGGCCGCCGCCACCGCGTCGGCCGCGTCCGCCGGCCTCAGCGGGCGGGGCAACCCCAACAGCGTCTGCACCATCTTGCCCATCTGCTCCTTGTCGGCGCCGCCCCATCCGGTGACCGCCTTTTTGATCTGCGTGGGCGAGTACTCGAACACCTCGGCGCCTGCCCCCACCGCCGCGGCCATGGCCACGCCGCTGGCCTGACCCACCCCCATGGCGGTGCGCACGTTCACCTGGAACAGCACCTGTTCGATGGCCACAGCATCGGGGCGATAGGCATCCAACAGCTCGACCAGCTCGTTTTGGAACTCGTGCAGCCGACGGGGGATGGGCTCGCGCTTGTCGGTGCGGATGATCCCGGCGGCCATCGCCTCCACCACGCGGCCCTTCTGCCGGACGACGCCGTAGCCGCAGCGCGACAACCCGGGATCAATTCCCATCACCAGCATTGGCCCCAACCTCCGAAGCTTAGAGGCCGGCGGCACACCGGAACCGGGGGATCAATTCCCATCACCAGCATTGGCCCCAAACTACCGGGCCGGCGCGACAGTTTTCGGGATGAGGCCGTCGGTCGGGTAGAAACAAGACATGCGGACCGAGGAGCTTCACTACGAGCTGCCCGAAGCCGCCATCGCCCAGCAGCCCGCCGAGCCCCGGGACAGCTCTCGGCTGCTGGTGGATCGGGGGCCGACAGCACCCCCCGAGCACCGGCAAACCAGGGACTTGCCCGAGTTGCTGAACCCTGGCGACGTGCTGGTGGTGAACAACAGCCGGGTGATGCCTGCTCGGCTGCGACTCCGAAAGGCCACCGGGGGCCGGGTCGAGGTGCTGCTGTTGGAACCGGGCGACCACGGCTGGTGGAGCGCGCTGGTGCGTCCCGGCCGCCGGGTGCCGGCAGGCACCGAGCTGTGGTTGGACGGGCCAGTGGAGTCTGGCAAGCCCGACGAGATCGAAGATCAGCCCGCACTGGAAGTGGGGGAGCGGATCGGCGACGACGGTCGGCGGTGGGTGCGGCCCGCCGGCGATCCCCGTTCTCTCATGGACCAAGCGGGGGAGGTGCCCCTGCCTCCCTATGTCACCGAGGAGCTCTCCGACCTCGAGCGCTATCAGACGGTCTATGCCGATCGGCCGGTGTCGGCCGCCGCGCCCACCGCCGGGCTCCATCTCACCGAGGAGGTGCTGGACCGCTGCCGGGCGGTCGGGGCTGTGGTGTGCGAGCTGGAGCTGGCCGTGGGCGCGGCCACGTTCACCCCGGTGATGGCCGACACACTGGACAACCACGTGATGCACACCGAGACGTACCGGATTCCCGAAGCCACGCTGGCCGCCTGCGTTCGGGCTGAGCGAGTGGTGGCGGTTGGGACCACAGTGGTGAGGGCGCTTGAATCGGCTGCGGCCACCGGAGCAGGTTGGGGGTCGACCGATCTGTTCATCAGGCCGGGACACCGGTTCGCGGTGGTGGATGCCCTGCTCACCAACTTCCACCTGCCCCGCTCCAGCCTTCTGGCCCTGCTGGCCGCCTTCGTCGGTCCCCGCTGGCGTGGCCTCTACGCCACCGCCCTGGCCGAGGGCTACCGCTTCCTCTCTCTCGGAGACGCCATGTTCTGCGCGAGAAGTCCAGGCCAATGACCCTCCGATTCGACGTGTTGGCCCAAGACGGGCAGGCCCGCAAGGGCCGAATCACCACACCGAGGGGCTCGTTCACCACCCCCTGCTTCATGCCGGTGGGCACCCGGGCCGCGGTCCGCACCCTCGACGCCGCCGACCTCGAAGCCCTCAACCCGCCGGTGGTACTGGCCAACACCTACCACCTGATGATGAGGCCCGGTACCGAGGTGGTGCGGCAAATGGGCGGCGTCCACGGATTCACCGGCTGGTCGGGCCATGTGCTCACCGACTCGGGCGGCTTCCAAGTGTTCTCCCTCGACCCCAAGGTGGACGACGACGGCGCCACGTTCCAGTCCACCTACGACGGTTCCACCCACCGCTTCACCGCCGAGCGGGTGGTGGACGTGCAGCTCCAGCTCGGTTCCGACATTCAGATGGCCTTCGACGTGTGCCCGCCGTCGGATGCCCTCGCGCCCATCCAGCGCCAGGCCGTGGATCGCACCGCGGCCTGGGCGGCCCGGGCCCGCCGCCGCTTCCTGGAGCGGGGAGGGCACGGTTTCGGCGCCAGCCAGTTCGGCATCGTCCAAGGCGGCTTGGACTCCCAGCTGCGGGCCGAGAGCGCGGCCCGCACCATCGAGGTGGGCTTCGACGGCTATGCGGTGGGCGGCCTGTCGGTGGGAGAGCGCCAAGACCGAATGCTGGCCGCACTGGCCGCCACCACACCGCACCTGCCCGCCGATCAGCCCCGCTACTTCATGGGACTGGGCGACCCGGTCGGACTGGTGGAAAGCGTTGCCCTGGGCGTGGACATGTTCGACTGCGTGCTGCCCACTCGGCTGGCCCGCCACGGCACCGCCCTCACCGGCGAGGGCCGCCTCAACATCACCAACGCGTCGTTCGCCGCCGACGACCAGCCCATTGATCCTGATTTCCCGGCCAGCCCGGCCGCCCGCCACTCCCGGGCCTACATCCGCCACCTGTTCAACGTCGGCGAGCCGTCGGCCGCCCGGCTGCTCACCCTCCACAACGTGGCCTGGCTGCTGGCCCTGATGGAGGAGGCCCAGCGCGCCATCGAAGCCGGCACGCTCCACGAGGTGAGGGCCCGAGTGGCCGCTGTTTGGTCTGGTTCCGCCGAGTCGTCTGCGGACTCGGTCGTGCGGTAGGCTTCTTGGCCTTGGAGATCCTTCCGCTTCTGCTTTTGATGTTCGTCGCCATGTATTTCTTCATGGTGCGCCCCCAGCAGCGCAAGCAGCGCGAGCTGCGGGCACTGCTGGACTCTCTGGAGGTGGGCGACGAGGTGATCACCGCTTCGGGCTTGTACGGCATGATCACCGACTTTGATGGCGGCACCGTGTTCATCGAGGTGTCCGACGGGGTGGAGGTCAAGATAAGCCGCGCCACAATCGCCAACAAGGTTGTGTACACCGATGACGACGACGCCGACGGTCAGGGTCCTCTGACGAGGGACTCCTAGCGCGCCTCCTCGTCCATGCCTGATTCGACAGTGGTGACGCTCACACCTAGCGCCATCCTCCCGCGCCAATGAGCCGCCGATCGCTGGTCTCCCTCGCCCTCGTCGTGGCGGCGGCCGCGGGGCTGCTGGCGGCCTCGCTGGCCGTGGGCAACCGACCCCTCCTCGGGCTCGACCTCAAGGGCGGGGTCGAGGTGGTGCTGGTGCCGGTGGACGACCCCGACCGCCCGGTGGCCATCGGCGAGGGCGACTTGGACGTCGCGGTGGAGATCATCCGCGACCGCATCGACGGCCTGGGGGTGGCCGAGCCCGACGTCACCCGCCAGGGTGGCCGGGTGGTGGTCCAGCTACCGGGCATCAGCGATCAGCAGCGGGCCATCGACATCGTGGGCCAGACCGCCGAGCTGCGCTTCCGCCCGGTGTGCGCGCCGCTCTCCGCCGGCGGCGATGGCTCCGAGACCGAGTTGCCCGGGTCCCCGGAGCTGCCCGACCCCGTGCTTGACGACCGGGGGTTGGCTCCTTGCCCCACCGGGATCGACCTGGCGGCCCTGCCCACCACGAGTTCGTCGGATGACCTTCTCGACCGTTTTGTGGTCTTGCCCCAGCGAGACGACAGCGGCGAGGTGGTCGGGCGTTATCTGCTGGGCCCGTCCACGCTCACCGGCGCGGGCCTCTCCAGCGCTGAGAGGGCGTTCACCAACCAGTATGTGGTGGAGTTCAACCTCAAGGGCGGCGAGCAGGGCGCCGACAAGTTCGACGAGCTTGCCGCCGCATGCAATCAGCAAACCGAGTTCTGCCCCACCGCCCAGGTCGCCATTGTGGTGGACGGGACGGTTGAGTCGGCCCCGGTGGTGGACGAAGCCCGTTTCGGCGGCAGTGGAATCATCACCGGGAACTTCTCCGAGCAGGAGGCCGACGACCTGGCCCTGGTGTTGCGCTACGGTGCGCTGCCCATCGAGTTCCAGGATCCCACCGACCCCCAGAGCGACAGCACCAGCCGGGCGGTGTCGGCCACCATCGGGGGCGACTCCCTGCGGGCCGGGGTCATCGCCGGCATCGTCGGGCTGGCGCTGGTGTTCTTGTTCATGGTGAGCATGTACCGCCTCTTGGGCGTGGTCGCCATGCTGAGCCTGGGGGTGTCGGCCACCCTGCTGTGGGTGATCGTGGCCTGGCTGGGCGAGACCCAGGATCTGGCCCTGACCCTGGCCGGGGTAACCGGCCTCATCGTGTCGATCGGCGTGTCGCTCGACTCCAACGTTGTCTACTTCGAGCACCTCAAAGAAGACGTGGCCACCGGCCGGGCGCTGCGCTCATCACTGGAGCTGTCGTTCCCGGCCGCGTTCCGGACGATCTTCAGGGCCAACTTCGCCTCGCTGATCGCCGCGGTCATCTTGTACTGGCTCTCGGCCGGCTCGGTGAGGGGCTTCGCCCTCATGCTGGGCCTGGCCTCGGTGCTCGACCTGGTGGCCACCTACTTCTTCCTGCGGCCCTGCGCCCAGCTCATGTCCCGGTCCCCATCCCTCATGGCCCATCCCCACCGGATCGGCCTGCCCACGAGGGAAGAGGCCATGCCGGCCGGAGGCAGTGCGTCATGAGCCGGGGGCACCATTCAGCTTGCAGAGGAGCACGAGTTGCGCATTCCGGGGGATCCACATCATGAGCCGCCTCCAGCGCCTGTTGCGCAACCAAACCCAGGTTGACTTCCCCGAGCTGTGGAAGACCACCCTGAAGGCGTCCGCTGCCCTCATCCTCATCAGCGTGATTGCCCTGCTGGTACGGGGGGTCAATCTGGGCATCGAATTCGAGGGCGGCACCGTGTGGGAGGCCTCGGCGCCCGACGTGTCCACCGCCGATGTGCGGGACGCCCTGCGGGACGTGGGCCAAGCCGACGCCAAGATCCAGTTCGTCGGCGGCGACGTGCTGCGGGTGAGGGCCGAGTTGGACGCCACCAATGCCTCCAGCGTCGCCGCGGTGTCGTTGGCTCTGGCCAACCTCACCGGCCAGTCGATTGACGACATCAGCTTCAACTCCATCAGCGCGTCTTGGGGCGACGAGATCACCGACAAGGCCATTCGAGCGCTGATCGTTTTCTTCATCGTGGTGGCCATCTACATCACGCTTACCCAGGAATGGCGGATGGCCCTTGCTGCGCTGGTGGCAGTGGCCCACGACATCGTCATCACCGTTGGCATCTACTCCCTGTTCCAACTGGAGGTCACCCCGGCCACCGTCATCGCCTTCCTCACCATCATGGGCTACTCCTTGTACGACACCTTGGTGGTGTTCGACAAGAACCGCGACTACCAGCGCCGCTCGGCCCTGGTGGGGCGGGCCACCTACACCCGCATCATGAACACGGCGCTCAACACCGTGCTGCTTCGCTCGGTGAACACCACCATCACCTCGGTGCTGCCGGTGCTGTCGATGCTGGTGATCGGCACGCTGGTGCTGGGGGCGGTCACCCTGGCCGAGTTCGCGGTGGCCCTGCTCATCGGCCTGATGGTGGGCACCTTCTCGTCGCTGTTCGTGGCCGCCCCGGCCGCGGCCTGGCTCAAGGAGCGCCAGCCCGAGTTCGCCGAGCAGCGGGAGCGCCTCGAGGCCCGGGCCCAGTCTCGGGGCACCACGGTACACGAGGTGGAGGACGCGGCGGTGGGCCCGGCGCCGTCCCACCCGGCGCCGCCGGCGGATCGCCCAACCCGGCGGCCTCCGCAGGCCGGCACGGCCATTCCCCCCCGACCTCGAAAGCGCAAGCGGCGATAGACCTCCATCGGCGGCAGGTAGGGTTGGACGAGTGGAATCCGGCTGGCCAGCGAGCCTTATCAGGGACGTCCCCGACTTTCCCGCCGAGGGAGTCGTGTTCAAAGACATCACCCCGCTGCTCGACGACGGCGATGCCCTTCGTTGGGCGGCCGATGAGCTGGCCGACAGCTTCGCAGACGCCGCCGTCGACCGGGTGGTGGGAGTGGAGGCCCGGGGGTTCATTCTGGGGGCGGCGGTGGCTTACCGGTTGGGCTGCGGCTTCGTTCCCTTCCGCAAGCCGGGGAAGCTCCCGTATCGCACCCGGTCGGTGGACTATCAGCTCGAATACGGCACGGCATCGCTAGAGGCCCACACCGATGCTCTGGCCCCCGGCCAGCGGGTGCTCATCGTGGACGACGTGTTGGCCACCGGGGGCACCGCGGCCGCCGCGGTCGAACTGGCCTGCTCTGGGGGCGCCGAGGTGGTTGGGGCGGGGTTCTTGGTCGAGCTGGGCTTTCTGGGCGGTCGGGCCAAACTGTCAGACGACTGGCCGGTGATCTCTCTGTTCTGCTTCGGGGATGACGGGTGACGTTGACGCAGCGGCCGCTTCCCTGGATGGACCAGCCCGGACAGGGCGTGGTACCGCTGCTCAACGCCTACCTCGAACGCCATCCCCACCACACCGCCGACCGCATCGAAACGGCCTATCGCCTTTCTGAGCAGGCCCACGCCGGACAGATGCGCAAGTCTGGCGAACCCTATGTGACCCATCCTCTGGCCGTGGCCCACATCGTGGTCGATCTGGGGCTCGACGACGTCTCGGTCATCGCCGCCCTGCTGCACGACGCCATCGAGGACACCGCCATGGACTTGGCCGAGGTCGAGCAGCACTTCGGCGGCGAGGTGGCCTCGATCGTGGACAGCGTCACCCGGCTCGACCGGCTCAAGTTCAACACCCAGGAAGAGGAGCAGGCCGCATCCATGCGCAAGATGCTGGTGGCCATCGCCAAGGACTTGCGGGTGCTGGTGGTGAAGCTCTCCGACCGGCTGCACAACATGCGCACACTGGCCGCGCTGCCGCTGGCCAAGCAGCATCGGGTGGCCCGGGAGACCATGGACATCTACGCCCCGCTGGCCAACCGCCTGGGCATGCAGGACATGAAGCTCCAGCTCGAAGACTTGGCCTTCGCCGCTCTGCACCCCAAGCGCTACGCCGAGATCGATCGCATGGTGGCCACCCGGGCCCCAGAGCGCGACCTGTACCTCACCCAGGTTCTCTCCAGCGTGGAGGCGCGCCTGGCCGAGCTGGGCATCCCCGCTCAGGTCACCGGCCGGCCCAAACACCTCTGGAGCATCTACGAGAAGATGATGGCCAAGGATCGCAGCTTCGACGAGATCTACGATTTGGTGGGCCTGAGGGTGATCGTCGACTCGGTGCGGGACTGCTACGCCGCCCTGGGGTCCATCCACGCCACCTGGAAGCCGGTGCAGGGGCGGTTCAAAGACTACATCGCCATGCCCAAGTTCAACCTCTACCAGTCGCTGCACACCACCGTGGTCGGACCCGGGGGCAAATCGCTGGAAGTCCAGCTCCGCACCAATGAGATGCACGCTCGGGCCGAACAGGGGGTGGCCGCCCACTGGGACTACAAGGAGGGCACCACCACCGACGATCTGGCCTGGCTGGGCCGCATCATCGACTGGCAGCAGGAGACTTCCGATGCCGTCGAGTTCCTGAGCAACCTCAAGACCGACCTCGACCACGACGAGGTGCAGGTGTTCACCCCCAAAGGCGGCGTGGTGTCGCTGCCCATGGGGGCCATCCCCATCGACTTCGCCTACTCCATCCACACCGAGGTGGGCCACGCCTGCATCGGGGCCCGGGTCAACGGCCAGCTCGTCCCGCTCGACCGCGAGCTGCGGCCCGGCGACATGGTGGAGATCTTCACCTCCAAGGTGGCCGACAAGGGGCCGTCGCGAGACTGGCTCGGCCTGGTGGCGTCGCATCGGGCCCGCAACAAGATCCGCCAGTGGTTCGCCCAGGCCCGGCGAGACGACGCCATCAAGGCCGGCCGCGACGCGGTGGCCGCCGCCTTGCGCCGCGAACGACTGCCGGTGGCCAATATCCTCTCGGGCGAAGAGCTGCTGCACGCGGCCACCGCCATGAACTACCGCGATCTCGACACCCTGTTCGCCGCGGTGGGAGAGCGCCATGTGTCGGCCAAGGCGGTGGCCGAGCGGGTGGCCGGAATGAGGGTGGCGCCGGCGGCAGGGGAGGAGTTGGACGAGGACCTCGCCGCGGTCCCCTCGCCTGCGGTATTGCCCCAGCGAACCGACCAGCCGGTGGAGGTGGAGGGCCTCGACGACGTGCTCGTGAACCTGGCCCGCTGCTGCAAGCCGGTTCCCCCCGATGAGATCATCGGCTTCGTCACCCGGGGCCGGGGGGTGTCGGTGCACCGCACCGAGTGCGCCAATGCGGCCTCGCTGTCGTTCGAGCAGGGCGACCGGCTCATCGATGTGGACTGGAGCGCGGAGCGCAGCGGCGCCTACTGCGTGACCATCGAGGTCAAGGCATTCGACCGCACCCGCCTGCTTCGCGACGTGGCCAACGCCCTGTCCACCGGATCGGTCAACATCTTGGCCTGCGAGACCCGCACCGGCGCCGATCACATCTCGGTCATGCGGTTCGACTTCGAGTTGAGCGACGGCGCCCATCTCGACGCCCTGCTTCGCACCATCAGGGGCATCGACTCGGTGTACAGCGCCTACCGAGTCATCCCCGCCGCCAATGGTTAGCGGGATTGGGCCGCGAGCGTTGCAAAGCAACCTTGTAAAATCACCAGGTTCTCTTGTACACTAACTGGGTGGCAGTTGTGAAGTATCGAGTTTCGGAACGAGGCCAGATGGCGCTGCCGGCTGAGGCCCGTCGTCGCTGGAACCTTGCCGGTGGAGGTGCGGTGGAGATCGCCGATCTAGGTGCGGCCCTCCTCGTCGTTCCCGCAGGTCGGGGAGGACTGCGATCGGTGATTCGAGAGTCAGTCGAGGAAGCTGGGGGATACAGCTCGTTGGTCAGCCTAGTTGCGGCCGACGAGCCTGATCTCGCGTGACTGAGACCGTCCTCGTCGACGATCACATTCTGTTGAGCTTGCTCCTCGATGACGAGCCCGAGGGGCTTCGGCCTATGGGGAGCGCTGTTGCTACCACGGGGTTGTGGTACCACAGGCTGTGTCGGGCACTGGCGGATCAAACCCTGGTGGGATCGCTGTCGCGTCGCCTTGGCGGAATCGATGCTGCGGTTGCCACCGACGTCATTGCCTCTGTGGTTGAACTTCCTCCGACCATCGAGCTGGTGTCGCTGCGCGAGCTCGGTTGGCCAATGGGCGAGTTGGCGTCCCGAGGAATCCGCCTCAACCTGCTTTCGCTGGAAGCCGTGGCCGCCGCTCGCCATCTCGGAGCGGAAATCTGCCTGGCTGCGGCCGACGACAACAAACCGCTAGTGAATATTGCCCGTCGCCTCGCCATCCCGGTTCGTCGGTTAGCCGCAACAGGGCTGGCCTCGGCTCAGCGGTTTCCCGCTGGTCAGTCGGTTCTCGACGTCCTTGACGAGGACCGCGGGTGACGCTGAACGCGGCCACCAGCGCACCGGTGAAGCAATACATGGTCATAGGGCGCCGGTAGCATCGGGCATTGTGGCCGAAATGTTTCAGGCGCCCAAGGGGACTCGCGACATCCTGCCGCCGGAGTCGGATCGGTGGCAGACGCTGGTGGCGGTGTTCGCCGATGTGTTCGGGCAGGCCGGCTATGGGCTGGTGCAGAATCCGATGTTCGAGGACATCGGGGTGTTCCAGCGGTTGGGCGAGGGCACCGAGGTGGTCCGCAAGGAGATGTACGACTTCTTCGACAAGGGCGACCGGCATATGGCCCTGCGCCCCGAGGGAACGGCGTCGGTGGTGCGGGCGTTCAACCAGCACCGGCCCACCGTGCCCTGGAAGGTGTGGTACCTGACCCCCTGCTTCCGCTACGAGGAGCCCCAGGCCGGGCGGTTCCGCCAGCACCACCAGGTGGGGGCGGAGGCCATCGGCTCGGCCGACCCCGACCTCGACGTGGAGGTGATCGCGCTTCAGCACGACTTCTACCGGGCGCTCGGCCTCAGCAAGCTGTCGCTGCGGCTCAACTCCATGGGCAGCCCCGGCGACCGGCAGGCCTACGCCGAGCGGCTGTCTGCCTGGCTGGGGCAGCGGGTGGGGGAGTTGGACGAGGCCGACCGGGCCAACGCCGCCGACCATCCGCTGCGGGTGCTGGACTCCAAGCGGGAGCGCACCATGGCGGTGGTGGCCGTCGCCCCCCTCATTACCGACTGCCTCTCCAACGAGGCCACCGCCCACTTCAAGCGGGTGCAGGCCGGGTTGGACGCCCTCGGGGTGGTCTACGAGATCGACCCCCGCCTGGTGCGAGGGCTCGACTACTACACCCATTCCACCTGGGAGTTCGCGGCCGGCGATTTGACCTCGGCCCAGAACGCGGTGGGCGGCGGCGGGCGCTACGACGGCCTGGCCGAGTCTCTCGGGGGCAAGCCCGCCCCCGGTGTGGGGTTCGGCGCCGGCATCGAGCGCATCCTGCTGGCCGCCGACGCCGAGGAGGCCCTCCCGGAGGCAACGGCGGCCGTTGACGTGTTCGTGGTGGACGTGGCCGGCGGCGATGCCGGACGGGATCTCACCTTCGAGCTGCGCCGCCACGGCATCTCTTCCGACCGGGCCTTCGACTCCCGCTCGATGAAGGCCCAGATGAAGGTGGCCGACCGCTCTGGCGCCCGGCTGGCCCTTCTGGTGGGGCCCGACGAGCTGGCTGCGGGCACGGTCACTCTGCGCGATCTGCGCTCGGGCGGCGGTCAGACTGCCCTGGCCAGGACCGATGTTGCCGCTGAGGTGGCCGCCAGGCTGGCCGGGGGATGAGTCCAAAACCCGAGGCGGCCGCCACTCCCGCAGCAGCGAATCAGCAGGAGACTTGTCGGCGGGTGCGGTTGCGGGCGTCGTTCAGCACTTTGTCGGCCACCGCCGACCTCTCAACGGAGATCAGCGCCCCCCGCTCCTGCCACACGTTGAGCAGCTCGATGTAGATGCGATAGGGGGCGGAGGGGCTGTCTGCAACGCGGTCGGAGAACTCTTGGTGGAGCACGAACCGGGCGGTCCCGTCCACGAAGTGCTGCACGTTGTCGGCCCGGTAGAGGGTGGCCTGTTCGGGGGTGCCCTCGTTCCAGATTCGGATGTAGCCCCGCATCGAGATGCTCGCCCCCGACCACGCATCTGTCCAAACAGCGAGGCTCCAGAAGTCGGCGCCGCAGGGAAACTCGTTGATCACCGCACCCTGGCCGTTTTCGTCTCTGTGGGCCACATACCACAGATAGTCCGACCCGTTGTCGTACTTCCCCTGCTGCCACTCCCCCCGGCCGGGAGCGCCCTCGCCAAACACCGGCTTGGGCGGGGGCGGGGGGGCCGGCTCTTGGTCGGGGTCGGCCTGCGCCCCGGCCAGCGCCTCTCTAAGGGCGTGTTCGGTGATCGAGTAGTTGATCCCCTCGGTACCCTGGGCAGCGGGCTTGCTGACCACCATGCCCGCCACCTTCCCGCAGGCGTTCAGCATGGGCCCGCCGCTGTTGCCGGGGTTGGCCGACGCATCGGTTTGGAGCACCTGGCCGAGTTCGGGGTCGTCCAACAGGCGCGACACCACACCCCTGGAAACCGCGGGCGTCGACGCCCGGTACAGCGGATAGCCGACGGAGAAGATCGCCGACCCGGGGGCCGCCCCCGACAGCCCGCCGAACTCAAATGCCGCGTCGGGGCCGGTTTCGGTGGACAGCACGGCGATGTCGCCGATGCGGTCGGCCGTCACCACTCGGGCTGAGATTGTCCGCCCTGAGTGGGTGATCTGGACTGTCGGTGAACCGCGCACAACGTGCTCGGCGGTCAGCCACCAGGAGCGGTCGGCGGCGGTCCCCAGGTGGAAAGCGGTGCCGAGAGACTGGTCGGTTTGAACCTGCCACACCGACTCCACAGCGTTGCCGGCGTGTTCGGCGAAATCGCAGGATGCCGGATCGACGGGCAGCGACGAGGGCCGCTCATCGGTGCATCCGCCGGGAACCATGCCGGCGTCTATGCCGAACCGGCAGCGGTAGGCGTTCAACAGCGCCTCCTGCGCCAGGATGAGCCGGTCGCGCCGGGCCACCTCAGTCCAGGTGGGGGTGCCCGAAAACGGGGCCTGCGGCTCTGCGGCCACCGCAGACCCACCGTTCGCACAGCCCCCGGGCACTGCCACGGTGTCGATGTCGAACCGGCAGCGGTAGGCGTTCAACAGCGCCTCTTGGGCTGAGATGAGGCCGTCGCGCTCCACGATGGACTGGAGGGCAGGGTGGAGGCCCTGAGCCGACGCCCCGCTCGGCGCCCACGCGGCGCTCAGCGCCAGCGCCAACACTACGACCAGAAGAGTTTTCGGCCAGGAGGTCGCGGGCACGATCTCAAGTTTACTGGGACACTTAAACCTATGAAGGCGCTCATGCTGAAGCCCGCGGGGTCAGCATGAGCGCGAAGACCCAGTAAACCGCGCAGTCCGGCACTGTCCGCTGAGAGATCAGGGGGCCCCGGTCCCAGCTTGAACGCGAAGGCCCAATAAACGGCTCATCGGACCATCGTCGGAATAGGTGACGGTCAGCGTTTCGGTGGTACGGGTCATGGCAACGTAGAGCAGGCGTTGACGGGTCTCGTCCTCGTCGTCGCGTGCCCAAATGTGGTTGACGCCGCCGATGAGAACATGGGGGTATTCGAGCCCCTTCAGCAGCTGGAGGGTGGCCACCCGCACTCTGCCGCTCGTCGACACCACTTGGTCCCGCTCCTGCTGGGCGTCGAGCGCTGGAATCCGCTTTGCTCTCAGCGTTTGCTGCAAGGTGATCCTCAGCTCCTTTGATCCCGACATGATGACGATGTCGTCAGGTGAGGCCCCGTTGCGGAGCAGTTCGGCTGCCGTCTTTGTCAGCGTCTCGGCCTCGGCTTCAAGGTCGGGGCACTCCAGAAAATCGGGGAGCTTGCCGCGGCGCAATGCGGCTTCGGGCATAACGAACGCGTCGAGGTCGTCGGGCGAAGCATCGTCACCGCTGGGCCGGCCGATGCCTGCGATCATCCCCAGGGCGAAGTCAAGGGTTTCCTTGGTGTTGCGGTAGTTCTCTCGGAGAATGGTCGACCGGCCCCGAGCAGTCAAACCCGGTGGGTTCCAGCTCATCTTGCGCCGGTAAACGTTTTGGGCGCTGTCCAAGGCGATGATGAAGTGCCGCTGCTCTGTCGCGAGTTCGTGTCTTCCCACTGCCCAGGAGAGGTCGAGTCCTGAATTGCCCAGGTCTTGGGCCTCATCCACGAGCACCATGTCAAATCTCTTTGCAGGTGGGAGGTCGCCGGCCGCGGCGGTTGCTTGCCTGCGCCGGGCTTGGAACGCATCGTCGTCCCGGCCCTTTGTCGGCGTGCGTCCTGCTTGGCGGATGACATTGCTGGCCAGGGAGTCGACGGTGGACACGGTTACGTTCTCCACACCCTCGAGTTCCCGTTCGAGGGCTTGCGCGAGAGCCACGTTGAAGCAGACCAGCAGGATGCGCCATCGGGGCATGTTCTCGCCGATGTAGCGGGCTCGGTGGGTAAGCACCAGGGTCTTACCGCTTCCGGCCACTCCTCGGATGAGCCGGTAGCCCGGCCCGAGATGCTCGGCTAGGCGTTCTTGGGCCAGATCCAGAACTCGAATCATCTCCTCAGAATTCTGGGGTGCGGTGTGGAACATTTGGCCCTGTTGGCCGATCACGATCTTGGGATTGATGGCGGCTCGCACCCGGGCTTGGCCTTGGTTGTCGAGCGGATGCCGCTGCCCGCCGACTATCTGTCGGATGGCTGTGAGCAAGGTGTCTTCATGGAAGTCCTCTGAGCAAAGCCGGGGCGTCTTGTCGTCGGCCAAAGACAAGGGCTGGTCGCGGCTCACATCGGGCAGCGCCAGAGCTCGAGCGACAAACAGCGACTTGATCTTGTGCTGCAATCCGTTGACCCTGGCGATGATGGCCCTTTGAGCCTGGTCTAAATCGACAGGTCTCTGCTTGCGAAAGCGACCTCGCTTGGCAGCGTTTGGCGGGCGGAGGCTGGGAGCTTCCAACACAAGCACACCCGCCGCCGGGTCGAACACGATCAGATAGGGGATTGACTCGTCACCGGAGTAGGAGTCCTCATATCCGAGGTCCAGCCTTTGGGCGCTGGCCCCGTCGCCGCCGATTCGCTCTAGCGAGACGAGAACGTCTTCAGGAGTTGCGTCTCGCAGCAGTCGAGCGGCGGTCTTCAGCCGCTCGGGCACGTCGTTGCGGCTGGGGATGTTCTCGGGGATCAGACTGGCCACGGTCTGCAAACCTACATTTCCGGCGAGTACCAGCCTTATTCGGCGATTTCCAGATATTGGTATCGGGTGTCGTCCAGTTCTCCTGAATGCTCGATGAGGACCTCGTCTTCAATCAGCGCATCAATGGCCTCTTCGATCCCGTCTCGTCCGAGGAAGGCCAGCCGGCCGAAGGAGGGGTGTTTGGTCAAGCGTTCGGGCAGCCCGTATTGCCCGCTGCTCTGGCCGGCCAGGGTGTTGACGATGCGCTGTCGGGAGCAACGCGCTCCGGCGGTGCTCTGCACCAGCTCTGCGATGATGGCGTTGACCGGCAGTGATTCGATGAGGCCGTCTCGGGTCAGATGGCTGTCGGTCCACGGGCGGGGGAGTTGGGCGCACACGTCGCACTGGGTGCATCGCTCGGGTGCTTCAGCCCCCAGGTAGTCGAGCATTTTCTTTCGACGGCATCCCGTGGAGGAGCGGGCGAGTTTCTGGGCCTCATCGGACTTCTTTTGGGCCCGGCTCTTGCGGGCTTCGGCCGACCGCTCTATTTCTGCCCACGGGGGGTCGTTTTCGATCAGCCTCTCCAACACCCAGGCGTGCTTCCAAGCGGTGAAGCCCAAAACGTCCCGCTTGTTCAGCTCCAACAGGTCGGCGGCAACTTCCCAGGGCTCTCGGCCCAGGCTCTGAGCCCAGGCTGGCGCATGGTACCCATCGCTGCCTTGCTGTTCGACTAGAGCCAGTATGTCCCGGGCCCGCTGAGCCAGATGTGGATCGTCGGCTTCCAGCTCTTCGACCAGGCGCTCGGTGTCTCCGACAACAGCGACCCGCCCTTTCCATACGGTGTCCGGGTGGCGTTTCACCGCGCCGGATTCTCTAAGGTAGTGGACTGCCAAGGCGGTGCTCACCGATTCGGTGTCGCCGTCGTAGCCCCTTTCGGCCAATTCCTCTGGATCGTAGGCGTGGGTGCCCGCCATGAGTTGCGACCAGATTCGCCGCACCTGCTCGATGCGGGGCGCGGAGCTCTTGATGAATATCCGGTGGACAGAGCAGTCGCCTGGCCTGGTCAACAGAACAGCGGTTCCGGTACTCGGCCCGATTCCTTCGGCGGCGCCCCGAGCGGCCCGACCGGTTTCTTGGACGTACTCCTCGATGGAGGCAGGCATCTCGAGGTGGACGATCAAAGCGATGTCGGGTTTGTCGATTCCCATTCCGAACGCCTTGGTGGCCACCACCACGTCGATCTCGCCGTGGCGGAACGCATCTTCGATGTGCTGTCGCTGGGGATGCTCCATCCCCCCGTGGTAGGCAAAGGCGTTGTGGCCGGCCGACCGGAGCAGGCCGGCGACCTGTGTCGAATGTCGGCGGGTGGGCACGTAGACGATGGCGGGTTTGTTGCGGAACGCCTCCACGATCTGCACTACTCGAAGGTCCCGGTCGTTGCCGCTTTCGCAGGGTTCGGTGCAGTAGAGGATCTCGGGCCGGTCGGGCGACAGGGCCATCGGCTCGTCTTTCAGCCTCAGATCGAGCAGATTGGCTATTTCCTCTCGGACTTCTGGAGTGGCGGTCGCGGT
Organism: bacterium; assembly: GCA_028819295.1. GTDB lineage: Bacteria > Actinomycetota > Acidimicrobiia > Acidimicrobiales > Bin134 > Poriferisocius. Next base: position 17,640 of record JAPPMA010000058.1, read on the forward strand.
GACGGCCAGGACCGGGGGCCGGGCGGCCCCGGCGATCCGCTTTATTGCCTCGGGAATTGCGGCGTATTCCGGTCGAAAGGAGTGACCCCACTGGGAGATGCAGTGGGCTTCGTCTACCGCGATCCGAGCCACCCCCATGTTTGACAGCTCATTCACGAACTCCTGAGACCAGAGCCGTTCTGGGCTGACGTAGAGCAGCTTGTAGTCGCCTCGATGCGCCCCCCGCAATATCTCGCGCCATTCCCCCTGGGGTACGCCGCTGTGGATGGCGGCTATCTTGGCCACGCCCCTGGCGCGGAGATTCTCGACTTGGTCGTTCATCAGGGCCACCAGGGGAGAGACAACCAAGGTCACGCCAGGGGCCAACAGGGCCGGTATCTGAAAGGTGGCTGATTTGCCCGACCCGGTGGGCAGCACGGCCAGCACATCGTCGCCTCGCATGAAACGGACCATGGTGTCTCGCTGGCCGGGTCGCCACTGCTTGAACCCGAAGCGCCCTCGAACCTCGTCGAGGCACTGATCGATCTTGGTCTCGCTGTTTAGGTCAGCCTCGGACAATTCCAATTCGGCGAGTGCGGACCACGGATCGGCGCTGGGCAGGGCCTGGAGCCTCTGGCGCATCGCCTCGTCGAAAACCACATCTTCGAGGTGCTCGGCGATGAGCCGATAGGCGGCCTCTGCCCGGTTGGCCCGCTCTAGACGAGGTGGGCCGGGGAGGGTGCCGAGTATCTGATCCCGATAGGGGACGGCTCGGCACAGCCGGTTGTCCAAAATCACCGTGACCCCGCGGTCGTGCTCGGTGCGGATCAATCGGCCCGCACCCTGGGCGAAGCGGATGGCCGCTTTGGGCACGATGTAGTCGGCAAACGGGTCTTTGCCGCGACGATCCATCAGCTCCGTACGGGCCCCGATCAGGGGATCAGCGGGCGAGTCGAAGGGAATCTTCTCGATGACCAGCATGCTCAGGGCTTCGCCGGGGATATCCACGCCCTCCCAAAAGGAGCGCAGCGCGATCAAGCTGGTTGCCAACTCGGCCCGTATCCTCTCCACCAGAGCGGGCGCGGTGTCGTCGCCTTGGGCCAACAAGGGGATCTGCTCGTTGTCGAGCAGTGGCCGGGCGTGATCTCGAACGAATTCCATCCGTGACCGAGCGGCCATCAAAACAAGCCCCCGGCCGCCGGTGAGGGTGAGCAGCCGGGGAATCTCCGAGGCCGCCGACGTCTTGAACTCCTCCATGAGCCTCGAGCGGGGAGCGGGCAGATAGTCGGTTCTCAGCACCATGTGGTTCTCGGCCAGCCATGCGAAGGGGCTGTCGAGAGCATTGGTTTGGGCGCTGTTCAAGCCCAGGCTGTCGAGGATGTGGGAGAAGCTGCCTCCCACTCTCAGAGTGGCCGAGGTGAGCACGGTGGCCTCCAGCGAATCCCACAGGGATCGCAGATAATCGGCCACTGAGACGGGGGCGCGCTTCAGCTCCCACTTCCAGCCGTCTTCGGTGTGATGTATTCCCCCGATGGCGACCTGCTCGTCGGGATCGTTGGCCCACAGCACCGATCCGATGATCCTCGCGGTATCGCGGGCTTGTTTGCCCAGTCGGCCTATCTGAGCCTCGAGGCGGCTGCGCCGATAACCGGGAGCCAGCTCCTCGGGCAGGTTCACATCGTTGAATGCATCGGCCAGCTTGAACAGGGCGTCTTGAAGGTGCTGGCCTGCCCCCAATACCTGCTGCATGTAGTCGGGGTGGAAGGTGTCGACACCCTTCTTGATTCGGTACGACACCGGGTACGCGTCCTCTTGGCGAGCACCGGTGCGGGTCCGCAGATAGTGAACGAAGGCGGGGCCGAATTGGGCCGCCGCTGATTGTGTCGCCTCTGCGGCCCGTCGGATTGCGTCTAGCGGCTCATTGCCGATCGGCCATCTGGCCGCTCGGGCAAGGCGCAGCACCGCCCCGCTGCGGGGCGAAGGATTCCAAACGGAATCGCACAGGTCGGCGATGCCGCTCTGGGACACCTCGGCAGAACGCGCGTCGGTGGCGGCGTCCTCCAGGTTGTGGGCCTCGTCCAGAATCAAGTGCTTGGAATAACCCAGCCAGTCATCCCAAGTCACCAGCAGGGCGTGGTTGAGAACAGCGACATCGGCGTCGGGGAGCAGATCGCGGGCCCGACGGAAGAAGTCCCGGTGGTCGAGCGGCGACTTGGGCGGTCCACCCGGCGCCTCGGCCACGCTGAGCAGTCGGCGGAAGCGGCGCAGTTCGGGAACCCTCTTCTCGATGGCGCCGGTGCGGAGGTCGTCCCAGTCGCCGGATCTGGTTTGCGCCACCCAGCCGCAGAGAATGGCGAGGACCAGGATCTCGGAACAGGTGAAGGAGGGTTGAAACGGCCCTTCGCCCGTCTCCTCAGCAGCATGGTTCTCGGCGGCGAGGATGTCGAGCTCTCCGTCGAGCGAGTCCAGGCTGATGTAGTTGGCCATGCCCTTGAGCAAAACATAGGTGAACGGGCCGAGGTCCTCTTGAAGCTCTTCTAGGGTCGCCATCACCTGGTCTTGAAGAACCTTGGAATGCGGGGCCACGACCACTGGGGGCTGGACAGCCCGGCCGAATTCGATAGCCGGTGCCAGATAAGCCAGGGTCTTGCCGGTTCCGGTGGGAGCCTCGATCAGCCGCCGGCCCCCTTCCTCCAGCGTTTTGGCGATGAGCCCCGCCATCTCGGATTGCTGTTTGCGGGGCTCTCGAGACTGGCGGATCAATGTTCCGCCGGCTTGGAACATCTCGGTGACAGTGTTGGGATCAAACGATCTGGCCGGCGGCCTCGGCAGCGGCGGTTTGGGAAGAGGAACGGAGTCAGCCAGGGAGACCCGCTCGGATTGCGACGACAGAAACGCCCCCCACGGGTGGTCGCCCGCTTGGAGAACCCAGCGCTGGAGGCGGCGCACCGGCGAATCTTCTTCCAGGTCGCTCAAAAGACGCAGGAGCACGCGGTGCAAAAGCAAAGCGTCGTCGAGAGCGCGGTGAGCACCCCTGGGTTGATCACCGAAGAAGTATCGGGCCAACTCGTCCAGACTGCGGCCGTTCGGCGGTGTACCGCCGTCGATATTGCCGATAATGCCCTTGCCCGCCCGGGGGAAGACGATGTGAGCGAGTTCCAAGGTGTCGAGGCGCCGATAGTCGGGAATCTGCTCTCCAACGGCGTCAAGGAGCAAGAAGTCGTACCCATGCCCGTTGTGGGCAATCAGCGGGCGGTTTCCGGCGAAACTGCCGAAGGAGCGCAATGCCTCCGCTGGTCGGGGCGCATCATCCACCATCTCTTGTGTGATGCCGGTGAGTTTCTGCGTTTGAGGGCGTAGGCGCCGTGTCGGACGAACCAGGGTGTCGAACCGATCGGCCTCCGCGCCGTCGCGGATCAAAAGAGCGCCAATCTCAATGATCTCGTGCCGCGGCGGATGAGCCTGGTCGGCGTTGGCCTCCAAGTCGAAGATCACGTACTCGGAAATCGCCACGGAGCTAAAATAGTGGAGCTTGCGCGGAAACGTGGGGCTGGAATGGCCTGAGGGGCGGCGGTTTGGAGGGGGTGCCTGCTTGTAGAGCAGGCCTCCACGGGTGGGGGTGTCTTGGGTTGCAGTTGTTGTGGTTGCAGGCTGTGTGGTTGAAATAATTTTCAAATATATTTTATGGATTTCTCGTGTTTCAGGGGGATGTTGTCACCGGGGCTGGTAGACTACAGGTATGGAGTTTTCGCCTGTTCTCCCAGGTCAAACCGGGGCCGGGGCTGTGGCCGATGGTGGCTGCGGGGGTGCGGTTTGCGTTGTGACGGTAGATGTGTCGGCGCTGTCGGAAGACGGGTTGCGGCGGGAGTTGGGGGCGGTCGGCCGGGCGGAGTCGAGGCTGGCCGCCTACAAGGCCAAGGTTCTGGGCGAGCTGGCCCGCCGCTGTGATGCTGCGGGGGCCAAGAGGGCGGCCCGGGAGGTGTTGCGGTCGTCTCCCTCCCAGGCCCATCACGACGTGAAGTCGGCGGAGCGGCTGGCCGGGCTGGCCGCGACTTGTGAGGCTCTGGCGTCAGGCGAGGTGCCCGCGGGCCATGCCCGGCTGATCGCCCGGGCGTCGTCTGAGGGGCCCATCGACGAGGCCGAGCTGGTGGCGGCGGCCAAGACGCAGACCTACGACGAACTGGCCCGCACCGTCAAGCGCCAGCAGCACGAGCTGTCGGGCGACGACGGGCAGGCGATCCACAACCGGCGAAAGCAGAGGCGTGCGGCCCGACTGTTCCAGAACGGCGACACGGGCATGTACGTGCTCAACGCCGAGCTCGACCCGGTCACCGGCAGCCACATCGCCGGAGCGCTGGCCGCCAAAGAGCGAGAGCTGTGGCGCGCCGAGGACCCGAAGCAGCGCCGCACCCACGCCCAGCGCTGCGCGGATGCTTTGGCCGAGCTCGTCCTGCACCCGGAGAAGGGCAAGGCGGCGGGCATCGCGCTGGTGCTGGTGGCCGACTACGACGCCGCCCAAAGAGAGCTGGTAAACGCCCGCCTGTCCGATGGCACGCCGCTGCCCGCCAAAGAACTGGTCAAGCTGGCATGCGAGGCCGACATCTTCCCTGCGGTGTTCAACGCCAGGACCCAAGACCTGTGGCTGGGACGGCGCCGGCGCTGCGCCTCAGACGCCCAGAGAATTGCGCTGATGGTGCGCGACAAAGCCTGCGTGGGCTGCGGGGCCGATGCCAACCGCAGCTTCGCCCACCACATCCGCCACTGGAAAAACGGCGGCAGAACCGACTTTCCCAACCTGGTCACGGTGTGCAACGACTGCCACCACGACATCCACGACAAACACCACCAAATCGAACAAGACCGGCGAACCGGCAAGCGCAGGGTCGTCCCACCGCCCGAGGCGTTCCCCGACACCGGAACCACCACCTGGCAACCCCAACACCTCAACCCCGTACTCCGAAACTGAGACCCATGTCAGACCTGGCCGGCCGCGACATCCACACCTCAACCCCGTACTCCGAAACTGAGACACCGCCCATACCCGCACCACGCCATGCAGCCCACACAAAGGGGCAGCAGCCACCGGGTAATGGCTCAGCAATGGGGTCGCGACAAGGCAGCGGTAGCATCGGGCGCTGTGGCCGAATTGCACCGGGTGCTTGAAGGGACGGGCCGACACGATGAGAAGGCCGACTTTGTTTTTGGCCCATATTTGGACCAGGGGGGGCACACTGCGCCATGAGGACTGACTATTGCGGGGAGCTGCGGGCCGACGACATCGGCCGGGAGGTGTCGGTGTGCGGCTGGGTGGACCGCCGCCGGGAGCACGGGGAGCACTTGGCCTTCATCGACCTGCGGGACCGTACCGGCGTGATCCAGTGTGTGGTGGACGAGCGCCACGACCTGCGCTCGGAGTATGTGGTTCGCGTTGCCGGCACCGTGCGGGCCCGCCCGGCCGACACCGCCAACCCCAAGCTGGCCACCGGGGAAGTGGAGATCGGCGATTGCCAGGTGGAGGTGCTCTCAGCCGCCGAACCGCCGCCGTTCCCGCTGCACTCCCGCACCGAGGTGGACGAGAACGTGCGTCTGCGCTACCGCTATGTCGACCTGCGGGGGGAGCGCCTCCAGCGCAACCTCACGCTGCGGGCCACGGTGAACAGCGCCATCCGCCGCTCGATGGAAGCCCAGCGCTTCACCGAGATCGAGACCCCCATGCTGGTGGCCTCCACCCCCGAGGGGGCCCGCGACTTCGTGGTGCCGTCTCGAATGCACCCGGGCCGGTTCTACGCGCTGCCCCAATCGCCCCAGATCTTCAAGCAGCTCTGCATGGTGGGGGGTCTCGACCGCTACTACCAGATCGCCCGCTGCCTGCGCGACGAGGATCTGCGGGCCGACCGGCAGTTCGAGTTCATGCAGCTCGACGCCGAGGCCAGCTTCGCAGGCCAAGACGAGGTGATGGCCTTCATCACCGAGGCGGTGTTCGCCGCGGTGGAGGCGGCCACCGGCACCCGTCCCGATAATCCCGTATTCATGACCTGGACCGACGCCATGGAGCGGTACGGCGCCGACAAGCCCGACGTGCGCTTCGGCATGGAGCTGGTCGAGCTGACCGGGCTGTTCGAGGGCACCGAGGCCAAGGTGTTCCAGGTGGAGTGCGTCAAGGGCATCAACTGCAAGGGGGGAAGCGAGAGCCTGGGCCGCAACGCCATCGACGAGCTCACCCGCAAGTGCCGGCAGTGGGGGGCCAAGGGCCTGGCCTGGTTCCGGGTGGGCGACGACGGCGCCCTCGACGGCGCGTTGACCAAGTTCATGTCCCCCGCTGAGCAGGCCGCGCTCGGCCCGGCCATGGGGGCCGAGCCCGGCGACCTGCTGCTGCTGATCGCCGACCGCCGCCAAACGGTGCGGGACATCCTCGGACTGCTCCGGCTGGAACTGGGCCGGCCCCCCGTGACCGAGGGCGGCCTTCACTTCGTGTGGGTCACCGACTTCCCGCTGTTCGAGTCCATCGACGACCAGGGCCGGCCCATTTCGGCCCACCATCCGTTCACCATGCCCCATCCCGACGATGTGGGCCTGCTCGACGGCACGGGAGAGGAGCTGCTGGCCGTGCGCTCCCAGGCCTACGATCTGGTGCTCAACGGCTGGGAGCTGGGCTCGGGCAGCGTGCGGATCCACCGGCCCGACATCCAGCGGGCGGTGTTCCGAGCCTTGGGCATCGGCGACGACGAGGCCGAGGAGCGGTTCGGATTCCTGCTGGACGCCTTCCGCTACGGGGCCCCGCCCCACGCCGGGTTCGCCTTCGGCATCGACCGGTTGGTGGCCATCTTGGCCGGCGAGGAGAACATCCGAGAGGTGATCGCCTTCCCCAAGACCCAGTCGGGCGCCGACCCGCTGTCGAACTCGCCCACCCCGATCTCCAACCGCCACCTCGACGAGCTCGGCCTGCGCGTGCTCCCACCCCCCGCCGCCGGGTGAGCCGATGTCGGCCGGCGACCAGACGGGCTGGCGATGAGCGCCGACCTGTTTGCCGACGCTGCCGCTGAACGCCTGGCCAAGGCCGCTCCGCTGGCCGACCGGCTTCGGCCCCGCAACTTGGACGAGCTGGTCGGCCAAGAGCACCTGCTCGGACGGGGCAAGCCGCTCCGCAGCCTCATCGAGTCGGACCGCCTGTCGTCGGCCATCTTGTGGGGGCCGCCGGGCACGGGCAAGACCACCATCGCCCGGCTGGTAGCCGACACCACCGCCCGCGCCTACGTGCAGCTCTCCGCGGTCTCCGCCTCGGTGAAGGATGTGCGAGAGGTGATGGCCTCGGCCCGCGACCGCCTCGGGCAGCACGACCAGGGCACGATCTTGTTCCTCGACGAGGTCCACCGGTTCAACCGGGCCCAGCAAGACGCCCTGCTTCCCGCAGTCGAGTCCGGGCTCATCACGCTGATCGGCGCCACCACCGAGAACCCGTACTTCGAGGTGAACCCCCCGCTGCGGTCCCGGTCCACCCTGTTCCGCCTCGAGCCGCTGGACGCCGATTCGCTGGGCGAACTGCTGCGCCGAGGACTGCGGGCCGAAGGCGCCGAAGCCGACGACAACGCGCTGGATCATCTGGCGACGCAGGCCGCCGGAGACGGCCGCCAAGCCCTGACCAGCCTGGAAGTGGCCGTGGCCCTGGCATCGGCCCGCCTCGGTGATCGGCCCCGGGTCACCCTGTCCGATGCCGAGGATGCCCTGGGGGCCAGCGCAGTCCGCTATGGCCGCGACGAGCACTACGACGTCATCAGCGCCTTCATCAAGAGCCTGCGGGGGTCCGACCCCGACGCCGGGCTGTACTGGCTGGCGCGGATGCTGGAGGCAGGGGAGGATCCCCGGTTCATCGCCCGCCGGATGGTGGTTCTGGCCTCTGAGGATGTCGGCATGGCCGACTCGCAGGCTCTGGTGGTGGCCGATGCCGCGGCCCGGGCGGTGGAGTATGTCGGGCTGCCCGAAGCGCAGCTCAACCTGGCCCATGCGGTGGTGTATCTGGCCACCGCCCCCAAGTCGAACACGGTCACCGCCGCGCTCGCCAAGGCCCGAGCCGACGCCGGCGACGGCAGCGGTGAAGTGCCGGCCCATCTCCGAGACGCCCACTATCAGGGCGCCGCCGGTCTAGGGCACGGCAAGGGCTACGTGTATCCTCATGATGATCCCCAGGGGTGGGTGAGCCAGCAATATCGCCCTGATCGCTTTGAGGATCAGGGCTATTACCGTCCTTCACAACACGGTGCTGAAAAGGAGATTCAACAGTTGATGATGAGCCGGAAAACCCACAGCGACGACAGCGGGGAAGGCTGATGCCCAAGCGACTCGTGTGGTTCGCCGCGGGGGCGGGCGCCGGGGCGGCCGGAGCGTCTTATGTGCGCCGCAAGCTGCGCCAGGCCACTCAGCGGACGGTCCCCATCAGAACGGGGTCCGATGCCAGCGCCCGCATGAGGGCGGCCGCTTCCGAAGCCCGAGCCGCCCTGGCCGAGGGCACCGCCGCGGTCCGGCGCTATCGGGCCGAGGTCGCCCGCCGGGCCCTCGAGGATCCCCCATCTCGGTGAGGAAGGCGACTTGACCCCCAGGCGAGCCCAGGAGATCCGCAGCGCGTTCACCTCATTCTTCGGCGAGCGGGGCCACGCCGTGCTGCCGTCGGCCAGCCTGATTCCCCGCGACCCCACGGTGCTGTTCACCGTGGCCGGGATGGTGCCGTTCAAGCCCTACTTCCTGGGCGAGGAGGCCTCACCCCATCCTCGGACGGTCACCGTGCAGAAATGCGTGCGAGCCGGGGGCAAGCACAACGACCTCGACGAGATCGGGCGCACCCGCCGCCACCTCACGTTCTTCGAGATGCTGGGCAACTTCAGCTTCGGCGACTACTTCAAGACCGAGGCCATCGGCTGGGCCTGGGAGTTCGTCACCGAGGGCCTGGGCTTCGACCCCGACCGGCTGTGGGTAACCGTCCACCTCAGCGATGACGAGGCCGCCGAGATATGGCGGGAGGCAGCCGGGGTGTCGCCCGACCGGATCCAGCGGATGGACGAGGACAACTACTGGCGCATGGCCGACACCGGCCCGTGCGGCCCCTGCTCGGAGATCTTCTTCGACAAGGGGCCGGAGTTCGGCGCCGACGGCGGCCCGGCCCGCGGCGGCGAGGAGCGCTTCTTGGAGTTCTGGAACCTGGTGTTCATGCAGTTCGACCAGCGGCCCGACGGCCAGGTGCCGCTGCCCCGGCCCAGCATCGACACCGGCGCCGGCCTCGAGCGCATCCTCACCCTCATCCAGGGGGTGGACTCGGTGTTCGACATCGACGAGATGGCCGAGCTGGTGGGCGAGGCCTCCGCAGCAACGGGGGTGAGGCTGGGGGCGGCCGAGCACAGCGACATCACCCTGCGGATTCTGGCCGAGCACGCCCGCACCATGACCTTCCTCATCTCCGACGGGGTGTTCCCCTCCAACGAGGACCGGGGCTACGTGCTGCGCCGCATCATGCGCCGGGCCATCCGCCGGGCCTATCTGCTGGGGGTCACCGAGGTGGTCACCCCCAAGCTGGTCGACAAGGTGGTCGGCATCATGGGCCACGATTATCCCGACCTCGTGGCCAACCACAGCTTCGTGCGCGACGTGGTCGCCCGCGAAGAGGAGAGCTTCCGGTCCACCCTGGCCCAGGGATCGCAGATCCTCGACGACGCCATCGACCGCCTCGGCGACGGCGAGGCGCTGTCGGGCGATTTGGCCTTTCTGCTGCACGACACCTACGGGTTCCCGTTCGAGGTGACCGAGGAGACCGCCCGGGAGCGGGAAGTGGCCGTGGACCGGGACGGCTTCGACCAGCTCATGGAAGGCCAGCGCACCCGGGCCCGCCAGGACTTCGAGGCCCGGCACGCCACCTCAGCCGACGTGTCGGCCTATGCCGCGGTGGTGGCCGAGCACGGCCCCACCGAGTTCGTCGGCCGAGACTGCGACATCGCCGAGGCCGTGGTGCTGGCCGTCACCGACGACGGAATCATCTTGGACCGCACCCCCTTCTACGCCGAATCCGGCGGCCAGGTGGGTGACACCGGAACCATCGCCTCGCCCACCGGCCGGGCTGCGGTTGCCGACACCTCCTATGCGGTGCCCGAGCTGCACCTGCATCACGCCGAGTCGCTCGACGGCGAGATCGCGGTGGGCCAAACGGTGATCGCGGCCATCGACACCGACCGGCGGGCGGCCATCCGGCGCAACCACACCGCCACCCACCTGCTGCACTGGGCGTTGAAGGAAACGCTGGGCGACCACGTCAAACAGCAGGGCTCGCTGGTGGCCGACGACCGGCTGCGCTTCGACTTCACCCACTTTGAAGCCCTCGATGCCCGCCAGATCGCCGAGATCGAGCGGCTGGCCAACGCCGACATCCTGGACAACCCCCCCACCCGCAACTACGAGACGTCGATGGCCGAGGCCACCGAGGCCGGGGCCATCGCCTTCTTCGGCGACAAGTACGGCGAGAGGGTGCGGGTGCTGGAGGCCGGCCCGCACTCCATCGAGCTGTGCGGCGGCACCCATGTGCGGGCCCTGGGCGACATAGGCCCGGTGAAGATCGTGTCCGAGGGCTCCATCGGGGCCAACATCCGCCGGATCGAGGCGGTCACCGGCACCCGGCCGGTGGAGCTGCTCGCCGAGAAGGAGCAGGTGGTGGCCCTCACCGCCGAGCGGTTGGGGGTTCCCGCCGACCAGCTCTTGGCCGGGGCCGACAAGCGCATGGCTGAGATCAAGGGCCTCCGGGCCGAGCTGGCCGAGCTGCGCCAAGCGGTGTCATCCGACCAGTCGGCGGTGTTGGCCCAGCAGGCCGTCGACGGGGTTGTGGTGGCGCTGGTGGCGGGCGTCGACCGGGGCCAGCTTCGCGATCTGGCCATCGCCACCAGAGACCGGCCCGGCGTGGCCGCGGTGGTGCTGGGCGCGGCCCCCGAGGGCGGCGGTGCGGCCCTGGTGGCCGCCGTCACCCCCGACAGCGACCGGCATGCCGGCGAGCTGATCGCCGAGGCGGCCGCCACCATCGGCGGCGGCGGCGGCCGAGACGCCAAGCTGGCCATCGCCGGCGGCCGTGATCCGTCGCGTCTGGAAGAGGCCCTGAGCCAAGTGCGAGCTTCCGCCGGCATCAACGGCTGATGGGAACGAGGGCGCTGGGCATCGACCTCGGCGAGAGGCGCATCGGTGTGGCCGTCTCCGACGCCGAGGGCCGGCTGGCCACCCCGCTGACCGTGATCGAGCGCTCTGGCAGCCGCAAGCGAGACCACCGCCGAATCGCCGAGCTGGCCGCCGAATGCCAAGCCGGAGTGGTGGTGGTGGGCCTGCCCCTGTCAATGGACGGCAGCACCGGGCCAGCCGCCCGCGGCGCCCAGAGCGAAGTCCGACAGCTCGAAGCGGCGCTGGACGTCCCGGTGCTGACCCATGACGAGCGGCTGACCACCGTCATCGCCGAGCGATCCCTGGCCGAGTCGGGCCTTCGCGCCAAGGCCCGCCGCAAGCGGGTCGACATGGTGGCCGCGTCGGTCATCCTCCAGGGCTGGCTCGACGCCGCCGACTTGCACCCGAGGCCATGACCGGCAACATCTGGCAAAGCTGGCTCGACTCCACATGAGCACAGATGACGACCCCCAAGACTGGGACTGGCTGCCCCGGAGAACTTCCACCCTCACCCGGGTCGTCATCTTGCTGGGCCTGTTGGGCGTCGTCGTGCTGATGGCCTCGCTGGTGGTCAAGGGCTGGATCGACGACCGCCTCGACCCGCCTGGCGGCGAAGGCCCAGAACTGGTGGTCAACATCCCCCAGGGCGCGTCCATCAACGACATCGCCCGCATCCTCGACGACGATGGGGTGGTGGCCAACTCCACGGTGTTCCGCTACTACCTGCGCTACAAGGGTGCCGGCGACTTCCAGGCCGGCACCTATGTTTTGAACGAGAACATGGCCGTTTGGCGGGCCAAAGACGCGCTGTTGGCCGGTCCCGCCTCCGGGCCGGTGGAGCAGGACTTGCCGGTGCTGGTGCCCGAGGGCCTGACCCTGGTCCAGATACAGGGACAGCTCCTGGCCCAGGTTCCCACCTTCGACACCGACGAGTTGGCCCGGGCCTTGGCCTTCCCGCCGGTGCGATCAAGCTACCAGCCGCCCAACAGCACCTTGGAGGGGATGCTCTTCCCCGACACCTATCTGCTCGACGCAGCCACATCCGAGGACGAGGCCGCCCTCGTCGTGCGCATGGTGAACCAGTTCGACCTGGTGGCCTCTGAGGTGGGCTTGGCCGCCGCTCCCGACACGGTGCGGGTCACCCCCTACGAAGCGGTCATCGTGGCCTCGCTGATCGAGAAGGAGGCCCTCATCGAGGAGGACAGGGCCAAGATCGCCAGGGTGGTCTACAACCGACTGGGCCTGGGAATGCCGCTTCAGATCGACGCTGCGGTGCGCTACGCGGTACACAAGCCCTCCGATCCGCTGACCCTCACCGATCTGCGGGTGGACAATCCCTACAACCTGTACAACCGAACCGGCCTGCCCCCCGGGCCGATCGCCGCACCCGGACGGGCGTCGCTCGAGGCCGCGCTGAACCCCGCCGACGGCTTCTGGCTGTTCTACGCCCGCACCGATGATCCGGCGCCCGGCGCCCACACCTTCACCGTCACCTTCGAAGAACACCAAGCCGCGGTGGCCCTCTGCCGAGAACGGGAGCTGGGATGCTGAACCCCATCGGGATGGCCCCCGACACCGAGGTCGCCGCCGGGGTGATCGGCTATCCCGTGCGCCATTCCCTGTCGCCGGCCATCTGCCAGGCCGCGTTCGACGAGCTTGGGCTGGATTGGGTTTACGCCGCCTTCGAGGTGGCGCCCGGAGAGGCCGGCCGGGCGCTCGACCACATGCGGAACCAGGGCATGGCCGGGTTGTCGGTGACCATGCCCCACAAGGCCTACGCAGCCGCCGCGGTGGACGAGCTCAGCGACGCGGCGGCGGCCTTGGGGGCGGTGAACTGCGTGGGCCGCGACGGCGACCGACTCGTCGGCCACAACACCGACGGCGCCGGATTCTGCGACGCCCTGCGGGCCGACGGGCTGGAGGTCGCCGGGATCGGCTGCGCCGTTCTGGGCGCGGGCGGGGCGGCCCGGGCGGTGGTGGCCGAGTTGGCCCGCCGGGGGGCGGCCGAGGTGGCGGTGATCGCCCGCCGACCAGACCGGGCGGCGTCGGCGGCGCGGCTGGCCGGCCCGGCCGGAACATTGGCCGGCCCCGCCGACGTCGGCCAGTACCGCCTGGTGGTGAACGCCACCCCGGTGGGGATGGCCGAGACCGAGGGCGCGGGCCAGCTTCCCGTTGACCCCGACCTCATCCACCCGGGCCAGCATGTGGCCGAGCTGGTTTACAATCCGCTTCACACCCCGCTGTTGGCCGAATGCCGGCGACGGGGCGTGCCCGCATCCACCGGGGTGGGGATGCTCGTGTACCAGGCCGCCCACGCCGTTCGGATCTGGACCGGCGCCGAACCCCCCACCCAGGCCATGACCGCGGCAGCCACCGCCGCCCTCAAGGGCAGATGAGCGGGGCTGTTCGGGGCGAGCGGTGAGCACGCCCGCCATGGTCATTGCCGGGGTGGCCATCGGCACCGTGGCGGGCCGCTTTCTGCTGCCGCTGGTGTGGAGCTTCAAAGTGCGCGACAGCCGCTCCCTGCGGGTGATGGTCCCGCTGTCCACGGCCACCGTGTTGGGGGCGGCCGGCGGCATAATGGGCACCACCTGGGATGTGGTGCCGGTCTGGGCGCTGTTCGTCGCCCTGGTTGCGGTCACCACCGTGGATCTGTTCCACTACCGCATCCCCAACGCCATCGTGTCCACCGCCGTGCTGGTTCTGCTGTCGCTGATAACCCTCATATCGCTGCTGCGAGGCAATCCGGGAATCATCGGCCAAGCAGCGGCCGCCGCTGGGCTCTACGGCGGCATCATGGCCGTGCTGCACACGGCCTCTAGGGGCAGCCTCGGGTGGGGCGATGTGAAGCTGTCGTTGCCGTTGGGCCTGGTGCTCGGCTGGGTGGGAGCAGGATACGGCCAGTCTCTGCTGTCCGTGCTGCTGGCCCTCGGCCTGGCCTCTGTGCTGGGGGCCATCATGGGCCTGTTCGTGTGGGGAGTCCGGGCCTTGGGCATAGAGCTCCTCCCCGACCCCATGGCCGACCCCGACAACCCCCGCCCCACCGTGTTCCCCTTCGCCCCCTCGATGGCCACCGCTGCCGCAGCCGTGGTGCTGGCCATTCCCGCGATGAGCTGAATGCCGGAAATAGTCGATATATGCAGAAAATACAGTTGTGGCCGATGTTGGCCTTGCTATGCTGAGGGCATGGAAGCCGCTCTCACCTCGCTCCTCAGCGTGTTGATCGCCCTGGTTCTGGGCGGCTTCGCCTGGCTGCGCTCTGACATAGTGCGGCTGTCAGCCCGAGTCGGCGACCTCACCAACCGTGTTGCGAAGATCGAGGGCATATTGGAGTCGCGCCAGTAGGCGGCCGCCGCAGCGGGTGCGGTAACTGGTTGCGAAGGGGCAAACTGCCCCCCTGTAGTATCGCGTTGTGGAAAGCAAACCCCATGTGGCCCTGATCGGGATGATGGGATCGGGGAAATCGACGGTGGGGTTCTGGCTGGCGCAGTCGGAGGGGCTGCGGTTCGTGGATCTGGACGCGGCCATCGAAGAGCGCCAGGGCCGGCCGGTTTCTGAGATCTTCGCGTCCGACGGCGAAGATCGCTTCCGCGACTTCGAGCAGTCGGAGCTGGCCGAGTGTCTGGCATCAGAGCAGCCGCTGGTGGTCTCCTGCGGCGGGGGGGCGGTGCTGCGGGCCGGCAATCGGGCCCTGCTGCGAGAGCGGGCATGGGTGTGCTGGCTGCGCGCCAATATCGACACGCTGAGCCAGCGGGTCCGCACCGGCGACAGCCGGCCCTTGCTGGGCGACGACCCAGTGGCCGATCTGATCCAGATCAGCGATGCCCGGGCCGAGCTGTACGCCGAGACCGCCCATTGGGTGATCGACGTGGACGGCCTAGAGGCCAACCAGGTCGCAGAGCAGGTCAGGCACATCCGCCCCCGCCAGTCCGCAGCCCGATGACCGCGGCATTCCTTCTCGATGATGCGCTCCGGGTGTCGGTGGAGCTGGGGGAGCGGTCTTACAACGTGTGGGTGGGTCCCGGCGTCCGCCATCGGCTGGCCGAGGTCGTCCCCCCCGGCGCGAGCCGGGTGGCGGTGGTCACCCAGGCCGCGGTGGCCGACGCGGGCATCACCGTCGACCCCGGCGTCGAGCACCGGGTGTTCATCACCGACGACGGCGAGCACATCAAAACGATGGGAGCAGCAGAGCAGTTGTGCCGGGAGTTCGCCCAGTGGGGCCTCACCCGCCGCGACGCGGTGGTGGCGGTGGGCGGTGGGGCGGTCACCGACCTGGCCGGGTTCACCGCCGCCGTCTACCACCGGGGCATCCGGATGGTGTACGTGGCCACCACCCTGCTGGGCCAGATCGACGCCTCGGTGGGGGGCAAGACCGGCGTCAACCTGCCCGAGGGCAAGAACCTGGTGGGCGCCTTCTGGCAGCCGTCCGCGGTGCTGTGCGACACCGAGGCGCTCGACACCCTGCCCCCCGAGGAGATGCGGTCGGGTTTGGGGGAGATGGCCAAGTACCACTTCATCGCCGACGCCGATCTGCACTCGCTGGCGCTGCCCGAGCGCATCGCCCGCTGCGTGGCCATCAAAGCCGAGGTGGTGGCGGCCGATGAGCGCGAGTCCGGGCGCCGGGCCGTGCTCAACTACGGCCACACCCTGGCCCACGCGCTCGAAGCCCACGGCGGCTACAACCTGCGCCACGGCGAGGCGGTGGCCATCGGGCTGGTGTACGCGGCCGAGCTGGCCCGCCGCGCCGGGCGGATCGACGCTAGCCGGGTAAGCGAGCACCGCCGGGTGGTGGGCGGCTACGGCCTGCCCACCTCGCTGCCCGCCGGCGCCGACACCGACAGCCTCGTCGAGCTGTTCAGCCGAGACAAGAAGGCGGTCGACGGGGTCACCTTCATGCTCGACGGCCCGAACGGCATCCAACCGGCCACCGGCCTGGCGCCCGCTCTGCTGCGAGAATCAATGGAGGCCATTCGATGAATGTGCAGCCCGAAATGCTGGAGACCGAGCGATGAACGTGCAGCCCGAAATGCTGGAGACCGAGCGATGAGCCAGACCATCCTTTTGTTGTCGGGGCCCAACCTCAACCTGCTGGGCGACCGTGAGCCCGACGTGTACGGCACCGACACCCTCGACGACCATGTGGCCAACGCGGCCGCATCCGCCGAGCGCCACGGCCTCTCTGTCGAGCACCATCAGTCCAACGACGAGGCCACTCTCATCGGCCACATCCACCAGGCCCGCCGCCGGTGCGCGGCCGTCATCATCAACCCCGGGGCGTTCACCCACTACTCCTGGGCCATCCACGACGCCCTGGCCGCCTTCGAGGGCCCGGTGGTGGAGCTGCACCTTTCCAACCCCAACGCCCGCGAGCCCTGGCGCCACACCTCGGTGGTCAGCCCGGTGGCCACCGGCACCATCGTGGGCTTCGGCGGCCACGGCTACGAGCTGGCCGTGGAAGCGGTGGCCCGACTGCTGGCGTGAGCGATTTCAGGGATGAGGGCTTCGAACACCTCGGCCCAGTCGCCGACGAAGCCGATGTCGGTGATTTCCCACAGAGGGGCTTCGGGGTCGGGATTGATGCCCACGACCGTTCCGGCGTTGCGGACTCCAACGGTGTGGTTGAACTTCCCGCTCATGCCGATGGCGAAATACAGCCGAGGGCTGATGCTGTGGCCGGTGATGCCCACCTGTCGGGCCCGGGGCATCCAGCCGTGGTCGGTCACCTTGCGGGTGGCGCACAGGGCGGCGCCGATAGCCGCCCGGTGCTTCTCAAGCTTAGGGTAGTCGGCGGGGTCCACCCCCTGGCCGACGCCGATAACCACTGAGGCATTGGCCAGCTCGTCGCTGTCGTCGGCCCGGCGGCGCCCGATGACTTCGAGGCGGCTCCGGCCCGGCGAGGCCAGCGACAATCGGCGGGCAGGCGGGCGTTGGGGATTGGGCCGGGGGAGGGGCAGCACGCCGGGGCGCACCGTGGCCATCTGCACCGGCGATGAGCAAGCGATCTCGGCCACCAGCCATCCCCCGAAGGCCGGTTTCATGGCGATCAGCTTCCCGGGGTCGCCCACCTTCAGCCCCACGGCGTCGCCGGTGAGCCCCGCGTCCAGCGACGCGGCCATCCGGGAGGCCACCTCACGGCCCCAGGCGGTGCCCGGCGCCAGAACGGCCCACGGCTGGGCCTGGTTGCACCAGGCCGACATGGCCGACGCCAGATCCTCCTCGACTGGGGGCCTTCCGTTGCCGCTGGCGCTGATGTCGATCTGCTCGTCGGCCCCCCACGGGCCCAATTCCCCGCCGGGACCGTCGAGGCCGTAACCGAGGGCGGCCACCCATCCACCGATCTGGGCGGCCAGATCGGCCGCGGCCCCCAGGAGCTCTCGGCTCACCCGCTCTCGGCCCGGCTCCACCAACACGGCAATGGCCGGGGGGTCGAAAGCAGCCTCGGTGCAGTCGGGAACCATGGCCGGGTCGGCCACGGCGCCGGTGGCCAGCGCACCTTGCTCAGCCAAGATCGCCACCGCTTGGTTGACCTGCTCGTTGAGCGTGCCGGTCATCATCAGGCGGCGACGCTCCACGTCGATCATCTGCACCTCGCCGACCGAGGTGGGGCTGGCCTCCTGGCCCCACGGGCCGGGACCCAACTCAGCCGCGCCCACCGTTTGTATCCTCGAGCCGTCGGCGGTCGCCCACGCCGCGGGGTCCTTGATCTTGCACGGGTCGCACAGCCGCTCGGCGCACGACACCACCGCGGGCAGCTCCACGGCCACGTCCACCCACTCGTCGTCGTGCTCTAGTCGCAGCTCGAGGCGGTCGCCGCGAAGGGAGAAATGGCGGACGCCGGTGGCAAACGGCAAACCCAGCAGCTCAGCAAGCTGCGGCGGCACCTGGCCGGTGTCGGCGTCCACCGAGTTGCGCCCCATCATCACCAGGTCGAACGGCCCGAACCGCTCCAGGGCGGCGGCCAGCGCCTTGGCGGTGGCCCAGGTGTCGGATCCGGCGAACTCCGGGCCGCAGATGTGGATGCCGCCGTCAACCCCGAACAAGAGGGCCTCCCGGCACACGTTCTCGGCCGACGGCGGCCCCAGGGTACACACGGTGACCGTGCCCCCGCTGGCCCGGGCCACCTCGGTGCCCTTGGCCACCGCCCGGCGGCAGTAGTCGTTCATGTGCATGTCGATGCCGTCGCGCACCATGCGGCCGTCGGGTCCCAGCACCATGTCCTCGAACACCGGGATCTGCTTGGCCAAGACCGCTACCCGCAGGGGACGGTTTGGCGCGATCTCATCAGAGGGGGGGTCGAACATCTGCACCGAGGCTACCGAGCAAGGTCGCCGGTTTACCTGTCATCCAGCGCGAACCGATTGGGACACAACCTGTTCGGGGCTCACCCCAGGGGCCAAGTTATGATGCACTCACCGAGAATGAAGAGCCGCATGTATCAATACCTCGTAACTGTCCTGCTCGATTGCCGATGGGATGGCTGAGGCCAACGCGGTCCGAGGCCTCGTCCCCATGGATGTGGCGGGGCGGGCTGATCGGGTTCGGGCTGCGGCCGCCGAGGCAAACTGCGATGCCCTGCTGGTGACCAACCTGGTCAACGTGCGCTACCTCACCGGGTTCACCGGCTCAGCCGGGCTGGTCTGGCTGGGGCCCGACAAACTGCTTCTGGTCACCGACCGGCGCTATGGCGAACAATCGGAGGCTGAGACCGGCCAAGCCGGCGTCGACGTGCGCATCGAGATAACCAACGACGCCCCCGAGGAGATTCTGACCGGAGCAGCCGCCGGGGTGAGCCGCATCGGCCTGGAGGCGGCGTCGGTGAGCTGGGCTGACCAGCGCCAGTACGCCGAGTGGTTCGACGCCGCCGAACTCGTGGCGACCTCCGGTGTCGTGGAGCGATGCCGCCAGATCAAAGACGACGGCGAGATCGACCGCATGGCCAGGGCCGCGGCCATCGCCGATGCCGCGCTGGCCGAGGTGTGCCCCCTTTTGGCCAACGGCCCCACCGAGAAGGAGGTGGCATTGGCATTGGACACCGCTTTTCGCCGCATGGGGGCCGAAAAAAGCGCCTTCACCACCATCGTGGCTGCGGGACCGAATGCCGCTCTGCCTCACATCAGGCCCACCGACCGCCCCATTGCGTCGGGCGAGTTGGTGATCGTGGACATGGGCGCGGTGGTGGACGGCTACCGCTCCGACATGACCCGCACCATGGCCGTGGGCGAGCCCGATCCCGAGGCCCGAAAGGTGTTCGACACCGTTCGGGACGCCCAGCGGCTCGGCGTGGCCCAGGCAACCGCAGGAACCCCCATAGCCGAGGTGGACAAGGCCTGCCGCGACCGCATCGCCGCTGACGGCTGGGCCGAAGCATTCGTCCACGGCACCGGCCACGGCGTCGGGCTCGACATCCACGAGCAGCCCTGGGTGCGGGCCACCGCCGACGATGCCCTCCAAACCGGCCATGTCATCACCGTGGAGCCCGGCGTCTACCTCCCCGGCTTCTGCGGGGCACGCGTGGAAGACACCGTGCTGGTGTCCGACAACGGCCCCCGACGGCTGACCCGCTCGCCCAAAGATTTGTTGGTGGGCTGATGGCCCTCGACAAGCGGCACATCAGGTTCGAGCGGCTAGACCTCGACGAGGTTGTCCACGAGATGCTGACCCTGGCCGCTCGGGGCGACGGCAAGGGGTGGATGAACGTGCAGCCGGTGGTGGCCGACGAGGATCGTCCCCCCGAGTCGGCCGTGTTCAAGCTGTTCACCGCGAAGGGGCCGGCCATCCCGCTGGGCACCTGGGTACCGGGCCACCGCTACCGCGACAAGTGGCAGCCCGCCTCGGTGGGGTTGCAGCACGCCGGCGGGCGGCACGCCTCCAAGCTGCTGGCCGAGCGGGGGGTCACCGAGCCCGACGGGTGGAACCGGCGCCAAGACCACATCAAGCGGGGCCTGGTCTACGAGCTGCCCGAGGGCCAGGATCCGAGAGTGGCCGTGGAGTTCCTGGTGGACGCCATGGCCCAGCTTGTGGCGTTCCCGCTCAGCGGGCGCTGGCTGGCCATCGTCTTGACCCAGCGCTAGCTGCGGGCCTCCGCAGCACCCTCCTTGCCAATATATTTCAGTTGATAAGAAGTCTTATTGATGAAAAAAGTGTCTGCCCGTATAATATCAAGAGCCGCACCGGGCCTCGTGCACAGGCCCGGTGCGGCCCCAGGAGAAAGCGATGCTCTCTCCTGAAGGGGCTGCCCGGTTGGTCGGGGCGGTCCGAGACTTGACACCTCACCGCGGGGGTTCGATCCCCCCCAGCTCCACCGAGGGCATCATACCGACACCATTCGCAGACAACAACAACCTTCCAGTCGAAACCGGCGCCGACTAGGCGGGCCCTAGTAGCTGTCAGGGTCGGCGACTACGGAGTCGGGGACGGGGTGGCGGAAGAGGTCGCTGGCGTTGGCCCAGCAGATGCGGGCCACTTCGTCGGCGGGGATGCCGCTGAGCTGTTGGCGGAGCAGCTCCTGGGTGTTGGGCCAGGTGGAGTCGGCGTGGGGGTAGTCGGATTCCACCATCAGGTTCTCCAGGCCGATGTAGTGGCGGTGGTCGAAGGCCGAGGGGTCGTCGATGGCGCAGAACCAGAAGTTGCGGCGCAGGGTGTCGGCGGGGGAGAGCTCCACATCGTTCCAAGTGCCGTACATGGAGTCGTACTTGCGGACATGCTCGAGGCGGTCCAACAGTCCGGCCACCCAGCCCAGGCCGCCCTCGCTGAGGGCGATCTTGATGTTGGGGAATCGCACCGGGATCTTGGAGTAGAGCCAATCCACTGCGGCGAACATGGCGTAGCCGAAGAACAGCACCCCCACGGTGTCGGAGGGGGCGTCGGGGGAGGTGGCCGGCGAGGCGCCCGATGAGCCCACGTGCAGGCACACCACCGTCTCGGTCTCCTCGCAGGCGGCCATGATCGGATCCCAGTGGCACGAGTGCAGCGAGGGGAATCCCAAAGAGTGGGGGGCCTCCGAGAAGCTGATGGCCCGATAGCCCCGCTCGGCGTTGCGGTACACCTCGGCCGCGCCCACCTCGGGGTCGAGGAAGTAGGTGATCTGGCACGGGATCATGCGGTCGGGATAGGCCCCCGACCACTCCTCGATGTTCCAGTCGTTCCAAGCCCGCACCGCGGCCAGGGCCAGGTGGGGATCATCGGTGAGCTGCTGTAGCCGCTGGCCGCAGAAGCCGGGGAGGAACGACGGGAAGCACAGCGAGGCGTACACCCCGTTGAGGTCCATGTCGGCGATGCGGGCGTCGATGTCCCATGAGCCCCGGCGCATGTCCACGAAGCGGGCGGGCTCGAAGCTGTACTCGCTCACCGGGCGGCCTGCCACCGCATTGAACCCCACGTTGGGCAGCGAGTGCCCGGCATACAGCCAGGTCTCCGACCCGTCGTCGAGGGTGGCCACCCGGGGGGCGTCGTCGGCGTACTTGGCCGGGAACCGGTGGGCAAAGGCCTCGGGGGGCTCCACAATGTGGTCGTCCACCGAGATCATCGGCGTCCACCGGGCAGCCCGCTCGGGCTCGGGCAGAAACGTCACCTGGCCCTTCTCGTGCTGGGTGAAGGAGGTGTCGGCGGTGAGGTCGTCAAGCGAGATGGCCATGCCCAAGATTGCCCCGAATCAGCCAGGCGGGGCCACCGAGAGGTGTACCTGGAGGTCGGTGAAGCTGGGGGCGCCGAGGCCGTCGCTGCAATGCAGGGCCAAGTGTTGCTCGCTTGGCTCCACGACCATGCCGGCATTGCCCAGCCAGGCCGACTCGACCCCGCCCAGGTCCCAGGCGTTCCACACCTCCAGCCGCCGGGCCCGGGCCCCGCGCACGGTCAGCTCCACCACGGTCGGGCTGGTGTCGGACCACAGCGAGATGATCTCTGAAACAGCCTCGTCCGCCTCCAACTGGCCGCCCTCTGCGGCCAGCTTCAGGGCTTGGCGGCGGTCGGGTCGGGCCGCGATGCGCTCCACCCGCACCCGGGTGCCCTCCGATACCGCCAGCCGCAGCAGCGGCCTCACCTCGCGGCCATCGTGCATAACGCTCTCAGCCCCATCGGCAAACCAGTCGCTGAGCGTGGACGGCTGTGCCGCTTCGCCCCTCATGGCCGGGCGTAGGGGTCGAGGCCCTGATCGCCCCAGGTGGGGCTGGGCTTTCGGCCGGTGGTCCAGCAGCGGCGCAGCATGGGCTCGGGCAGTTGCAGCTCTTCGATGGCGCTGGTGCGGGGGTTGAAGCGCTGGGGGGCCTGGCCGATGGCCATAAGCGACTGGTTGGCCTCGCCGAACAACACCGAGGCCCTATGCTCCGACAGGTTCTTCCAGTAGCGGCGGCGCACCGCGGTGATCGACGGCGGGGTGCCCCGAGGGGTGAGTTTGAAGATGGAGTCGCCGGCCTGCCACGGTCCCGGCGCCGCGGCCGGTTGGGGCTGGGCCAGGGCAGCCGGTTCGATAGCGAATGGGGCGTCGGGGGGCTCTGCCGACATCGGGGCATCTACCGCCAGCCATGCCGGCGTGCCGGTGGTGCGGGGGCGGAACGAGCGGCGTATGGGCTTGCCCATCCAGTCCAAGATGATGGCCAAAGTGGCCAGCGCCAGCATGATCAGCACAAACACGAAGAAGGCGGCAACCGTGGACATAGGCAGTGCGAGCAATTCTACGCTCAGCAGCATTGGAATCGGGGGGTCGCAATGCCCGGCAGCAAGTAAAGCGGGCCAACTTGAAATATATGTAAATATATTTGCATATATTATAGTTGCGTTGAGTGATTCGCTGCGCTAGGGTAAGCGGTGATGGAGGCGATGACCGTCACACTCGCAGACCTGTGGCCAATTATGGCCACGGCGGTCGGGGCAATGATGGCGCTCGTCGTTGCGGTCATGCGGTTCCAACACAGCAGCCTTTCTGCGCTGAGCGATCGGATCGACAAGTCAGGCCGGGAGAGCCGGGAGCTAATCGAAAGCTCCAGCCGGGAGAGCCGGGAGCTAATCGAAAGCTCCAGCCGGGAGAGCCGGGGGCTAATCGAAAAGGCCCACACAGAGCTGTCAGGCGGCCTCGCGGACGTGCGGGAGCGTCTGGCCTATATCGAGGGCTACTTGAAGCCCCCGCCGTCGATTTCGCCCCCGCCGGAAGACGACGACGCCGAAGCAGCCTGACGGCTAGCGGCCCTAGGGCAGGCGGGCGAGGAGGTCCAAGAGCAGGTCGTAGAAGCCGTCGGAGTCCACGTCGGTTATGTAGTGGCAGTTGGGGGGGCGGTCGGTGACGTTCCACCAGTCCACCACGGTCATGCCGGCGGTGAGCGGGGAGCTTGTCTCCACCTCCACGTTGCAGTGGCGACCGCTGTAGAGGTGGGGGCGCAGCAGGTAGGCGATCACGTTGGGGTCGTGGAGGGGGCCGCCGGTGGTGCCGTACTTGTCCACGTCGAAGCGCTCGTAGAAGTCGAGCATCCCGGCCGCGGCCACCCCGGTGCGGGTGCCCAGGGCCCGCACCCGGTTGATCCAGTGGTCGGTCATCAGCGCCTTGTGGGTTGCGTCGAGGGGCAGCATGGTTACCGGGGCGCCGCAGTGCAGCACGATCTGGGCGGCGTCGGGGTCGACGAAGACGTTGAACTCCGCAGCAGGCGTGGTGTTGCCCCCTCCGAAGAACCCGCCGCCCATGCACACGATCTCGCGGATGCGCGACGCGGCCTCGGGGGCGGTCTCCAGCACGGTGGCGACATTGGTCATCGGGCCCACCGGGCAGATGGTGATCTCCCGCTCGCCGGCGGCCAGCAGGGTCTCAGCCATCCATTCCACCGCGTGCTGGGGTTGCAGTTCGACCACCGGGTCGGCCAGGTCGGCCCCGTCGATCCCGGTCTTGCCGTGGACGTGCTCGGCGGTGACCAGATCCCGGCGCAGCGGGCGGTCGCAGCCGGCGAAAACCGGCACCTCGGGCCGGTCGGCCAACTCCACGAGGATGCGGGCGTTGCGGGCGGTGAGCTCAAGCGGCACGTTGCCGGCCACCGCGGTGATGCCCAGCACCTCCAGCTCGGGGGCGGCCAGGGCGGCCAGGATGGCGATGGCGTCGTCTTGGCCGGGGTCGGTGTCGATGATGATGGGGCGGGGCTCGGCGATCGGGTTCTGGCTCATCTCCTTCTTCCTGCTCTGGTTTGGGCAACGGTGTGGGCCGCTTGCTCGAGCTCGTCGGCCAGCGGGGCCAGTTCCACCGGGCGGCCGGCGCTCTCCAGCGCCCAGCCCAGCAGGATATCGGCCAGCCAGGGGTTCTTGGGCAGCAGCGGCCCGTGCAGATAGGTGCCCACCGTCCGGCCGGCCACCGCCCCCTCGCAGCCATCGCCGCCGTTGTTGCCGTGGCCCCGGAGCACGCGGCCCAGCGGCGTGCAGCCCCCGCCCAGATAGGTGCGCCCGGCGTGGTTCTCATAGCCGACCACCGTGCCTGCCTGACCGTCGAAGGTCGCGCTGAGCACCACGTCGCCGATCAGCCTGCGGCGGCCCGCAACGGTCTCCAAGTCCAAGAGCCCGATGCCGGGCAGTGTGCGGCCGTCGGCCGCGGCGTAGCCGCGGCCCAAGAGCTGGTAGCCGCCGCACACCCCCAGCACCACCGCGCCGCGCTCAGCGGCCCGGCGCAGGGGGTCGGCCTTGCGGGCCAGGTCTTCGGCCACCAGCCTCTGGTCGCGGTCTTGGCCGCCGCCCAGGTAGTAGAGGTGGCAGTCGGCGGGCACGGGGTCGCCCAAGCCCGCCTCAACTGTCTCCAGCGCCAGCCCCCGCCACTCCAGGCGGCGGCGGAGCACCGCGATGTTGCCCCGGTCGGCGTAGATGTTGAGGTGCTCGGGGTAGAGATGGCACAGCCGGAGCGGGGGAGTGGCGGCGCTCACCCGTCCTCCCAGAACTGGGGGGCGAGCCCCCGGTCGGCCAGCAGGGCCTTGAACTCCAACAGGGCGGTGTAGGTGGGCAGCACGTAGAGGCCGCCGTCGGCGCCGCAGGCCGCCAGCGCGGCATCGAAGGCGTCGGGCACCGGGGGAACCACCGCCAGGCGGTCGGGGCTGAGTCCGCCATAGCGGAACCGCAGGGCCATGTCGTGGGCCCGGTCGCCGCCCACCGTCAGCGACGCCAGCCGGTCGCCCTCCAGCAGCAGCTCGTAGTCCACGTCCCAGATCCACGACACGTCCTGGCCGTCGGCGGTGCGGTCGTTGAGCAGCACCAGCAAATGGAGCGGCCGGTCTTCCAGCAGCATGGTGCGGATGTTCTCGTTGGCCCCGGCCGGGTTCTTGGCCAACAGCGTGGTCACCCGGGTGGGGCCGACCTGGGTGCGCTCGGCCCGGCCGAAGGCGGCCTGGCGGCGGGCCAGCGCCGGGCCGATGGACTCGGGGGAGAGTCCCAGGGCCAGCGCAGTGGCGGCGGCGGCGGCGGCGTTGTAGGCGTTGTGCAGGCCCGGCAGGCGCAGCGACATCTCCATCGGGCCGCCCGGTGTGGCCAGGGCCAGGCGCTGGCCGTCCATGCCGTGCAGCTCCACCTTGGCCGCCCCGACGTCGACCAGGGTGCGGGCCAGAGCGCACTCCGGGCACGACCACCGCCCCAGGTGGGCGATGGTCACCATGTCGTAGCGCAGCCGGGCTCCGCAGCGCCGGCACTCGGTGGTGTCGGCGGCATGGGGGAGCCGGTCGCGGCCCGCTCTGGGGTCGTCGATGCCGTAGGAGACGGTGTTGGGATGGCCGGCGGCGATCTCGGCCACCGCGGGGTCGTCCGCGTTGTACACCACGGTGGTGGCCGGATCGAGCCCGTCCACCGCCGCCCGCCAGCGCTCCACCAGGTGCTCGAGCTCGCCGTGGCGGTCGAGCTGGTCGCGGAACAGGTTCATGAGGGTGACGACCCGGGGCCGGGTTTGCCCGATCAAACCGGGCAGGGCGGCCTCGTCCGCCTCGAACAGGGCAACCTCGGCGCCGTCGTCGTTCAACAGCGCAGTGGCCACCCCCCGCTCCAGGTTGGATCCGGCGGTGTTGGCCACCACCCTGGCCCCTGAGGCGTCGAGCACAGCCCGCACCAGGCGGGCGGTGGTGGTCTTGCCGTTGGTGCCCGACACCAGGATCACCCCGTTGGGAACGGCCCGGGCCATCTCCGCGGTGGCCTCGGGCCGCAGCCGGGTGAGCACCAGCCCCGGCAGCGCCGTGCCCCCGCCCCGCCCCAGCCGCTGCGACAGCCGCCCCGCCCCCCGCGCCGCCCCCGCGGCCAGCCCCCGAGGCATCGACGGCAGCTTCATACCGGCCTAATGGTACCTACCGGAAGCGGCGGATGTCTTCGGCTAGGGCCTCGGGCTGTTCCAAGGCGGCGAAGGTCGGCCAGCGCAACGTCGGGGCTCTCGACGGCGAGCGGGGCAGCCTCAAACACGGGGCGCCTGGTCTACTGGGCTAACGGTGAGGCGGGGGAGCGGGGGAGCAGGCCGGCGTTGCTCCGGGCCCGCTCCAGGGTGGCTGAGGCGGTGTCTCGGGCCTTGGCGGCGCCGGTGTCGAGCAGCCGGGCCACTTCGGCGGGGTCCGACGACAGCTCGGCGTATCGATCCCGGATGGGGTCGAGCAGCGCGTTCACCGCCTCGGCGGCGTCGGCCTTGAGCGGCCCGTACTGGGCGTAGTCGTCGGCCACCGACTCCGGCGTGCGCCCGGTGGCCGAGGCCAGGATGCCCAGCAGGTTGGACACCCCCGGCTTGGCGTCGGGGTCGTAGCGCACCTCGCCGTCGCTGTCGGTGACCGCCCGTTTGAACTTGCGGGCCACCCCGGCGGAGTCTTCCAGGATGCCCACCGTGCCGGGCGACTCCAGCGACTTCGACATCTTGTCGTCCGGGTTCTGGAGGTCCATAACCCGGGCCCCGGCCTCGGGGATCACGTGGGCGGGCACCGTGAAGGTGTCTCCGTAGCGGTGGTTGAACCGCTCGGCGATGTCCCGGCACAGCTCGATGTGCTGGCGCTGATCGTCGCCGACGGGCACCAGATCGGTGTCGTACAGCAAGATGTCGGCGGCCTGGAGGGCGGGATAGGTGAACAGCCCGGCCGCCACGAACTCGCTGCGGTCGGATTTGTCTTTGAACTGGGTCATGCGGCGCAGCTCCCCGAAACCCACCGTGCATTCCATCATCCAGGCCAGCTCGGCGTGCTCGCTCACCGCGCTCTGCACGAACAGGGTGGACCGCTCGGGGTCGATGCCCACCGACATCAACAGGGTGGCCGCGGCCACGGTGTTTTGCTGCAACTCGGCCGGATCAGGGGCAGTGGTGAGGGCGTGGAGATCCACCACGCAGTACACCGCCTGGTGCTCGTGCTGGTAGGCCACCCAGTTGCGCAGCGCGCCCAACAGGTTGCCCAAGTGCATGCCGCCAGAAGGCTGTATCCCCGAGAACACGCGAGCCACAGCCGCTCAGCCTAGAGCCTGGACAGCCCCAGACGAAGTGCTAAAGGCAGGCTATGGGGTTGTGCCGCTTAGGCGCAGGCGTCGTCGTCCAAATCTTCGGGGTCGTCGCCGTAGTCGCCGCCGGTGAGGCCGCGGCAGGCTGAGGCCAGCTCACGCCGGAAGTCTGCGGGGTGGGTGGCGGCGAGGGTGTCGCCGGCCTGCTGGCGGGCGATGGCCTCGCGGCGGGTGTAGGGCAGCGCGCACACATCGGCCACACCGTCCTTGTCGTCATCGTGCGGGTAGGTGGTGGGGCCGCCCAGCGACCGGTTGGCGCAGAAGCTCGGCCCCGTGATGACGCCGGAATAGAACGCTCCGCCGTCGTTGATCGGCACCCGCGGCGGTGCGCTCAGGCCGTCGCCGCCGCAGGCCGCTTCGCCCTCGATAGACGCACAGGCCTCGTTCACCAGCGCCGCATATTCTCCGGGGTACTGGTTGACCAGGGCATCCACTGCCCGCTGGCGGGCGATGGCCTCGCGGCGGGTGTGGGGCAGCGCGCACACATCGGCCACACCGTCCTTGTCGTCGTCATGGGCGAACAACCGGGCGCCGCCCAGCGAGAGGTTGGCGCAGAACTCCGGCCCGGTGATGACACCGGAGTAGAACTCGCCGTTGGCGGGCGGCACCTCAACCGGCTCATCCACCGGCATTTCCTCACTCGGCTCCTCCTCCGCCGGCGTCTCCTCTGTTGGCGCCCCCTCCACCGGCGCGGCCTCGTTGGAGGTTCCCGCGGCGCCCTCGCCAACGCCGTTGGTGGCCCGCACCTGGACGGTGTACGACAGCACGCCGGTGCCGGTGCTCAGGTCGGTGATGGTGACGGCCCTGGCATCTGCCGCGGCCTCGATCCATTGGCCGTAGTCGCCGACGCCCGCCCTCACGCGGTAGTGCCAGCCGGTGACCGCCGAGCCGCCGTCGCCGCCGGGGGTCCACGACACCGTGATCTCGCCGCGGCCGCCCGCTGCGGTCACCGAGGGCGCCGCCGGGGTGGTGGCCGGGGTGACCGGCCCGGCCCGGCCGGCTTCGCCGGGGCCGAAGGTGTTCACCGCCCGCACCTCGAAGGTGTAGGCCGTGCCGTTGCGCAGCCCGGCCACCAGGTGGCCGGTGATGTCGTCACCGCCGCCGGGGATGTCCGTCCATGCACCGAAGTCGTCTCCGGCGGCCGCCATGCGATACTCCCAGCCGGTGACGGCCGAGCCGCCGTCGCCGCCGGACACCCAGAACAGCAGCACTTCGCTGTCGAAGGGCGTCGCTCTCACCACTGCGGCAGGAGGCGGGCCCAACGGTGTGACCGGCAGCGCAGTCGCCGCCTCGCCGGGGCCGTAGGCGTTGCGGGCCCGCACCTCCAGGGTGTAGGTGATGCCGTTGACCACGCCGGCAACCGTTGCCGTGGTGCTTGTCTGTGTGCCGTCTCTGCTCACCGTCTGCCAGTCATCGTAAGCGCCGGCGGCGGCGTCGGCGACCTTCTTGCGGATCTGGTAGCTCGTCACCGGGCTGCCGTGCTCGTTGCCGGGAACGGTCACGATCACGTTGATCTCGCCGTCGCCCGCCGTCGCCTGCACCAGGGCCGGCGGTTCCGGCGCCTTGCCCGGGGTCGCCGGGCCGGCCTGGGCCCTCTCGCCCCTTCCGGCTGCGTTCCAAGCCCGGACCAAGAAGGTGTAGGCCGTGCCGTTGGCCAGGTCTTCCACCGTGTGGCTGGTGGTTTCCGGCCCGCTGTCGGCGATGTCCGCCCAGCCATCGCCGGTGTCCACGTCTCTACAGGGGTTGGCGTTGTTCAGTTCGCACACCTGCCATTTGGTGATTGGCGGGCCGCCGCCCCTCGACGTCCATGTGAGGGTCACCTGGCCGTCGCCGCCGGTGGCCAGCAGACCCACTGGCGGCAGCGGTCCTCCGCCGGGATAGACCGTTTCAGATTCCACACTGGGGCCGGGGTACTGGCCGTTGGCGCCCCGGATTCTGAACGTGTGCGGTTCGCCGTCCTCCAAGAAGTCGACGATGATGTTTGCGAACCACGAGCCGAAGTTGTTGAACAGCCAACTGCTGTACTCGCCAGAGCCCACCTTGAAGGCGTACTCCCACCGGGTGGTGCCGCTGATTCCGCCGATGTTGCCTCCGCCGCCCCGCGGCTCCAGCGACAGGGTGACTTGGCCGACTGCCGCCTCTGCGGTGATGCTGGGCTCGGTGTCCACGATGTGGGCGCCGGGCGAGGGCGGGGCGCCGTGGGTATACGCCTCAGACTCGGCGATGCCGCCGTGGCCCACGGCGTTCTCGGCCCGAACCCTCACCTGATACCGCTCGCCTGCCTCTGCGTCTGAGATGGTGGCCGTGTTGGTGTCGGTGTTGGCCCACTCCGTCCACGGGGCGCCTCCCACCCGGTACGAGAGCTGGTAGCGAAGCCGGATGTCGGTGCCGGGAATTTCGGTGTTGGCCCCGCCGTCGGTGGATGCAGGCCACCACACCCTGAAGCTGTCGTCGTCGGCGTCGCGGATATAGACGGCTGAGGGAGTGGTCGGAACGATCCGAGGGATGGTGGTGGCCGCGGTGCCCGACCACGACCCGGTGCCGTGCTCGTTCACGGCCCGCACTATCACGTGATAGGTTTCCCCGGCCACCGGGACCAACTCCGGGCCGCCGGTTCCCGCGGCGACACCCAGCGCCGCGAGCCGTGCCTCGGCGCGGGGCACCGTGACGCTGCTTTGGAGCCCGCAACCGGCATCGGCCCTCACTGTGGCGCTGTCGCACACGGCCACCCAGCCCTGGTCGCCGTAGAAGCTGCTCAAATCACCGGCGGCGGCGTACTTGTACTCCCACCTGGTGACCGGGGAGCCGCCGTCATCGCCCGGGCGCCACCGAAGGGTGACATGTCTGGTGCCCTTGGCCGCGTCGTACGAGTTCGACACCGTCAAAGACTGCGGGGCCGAGGGAGCGGTGCCCGTATGGATCGGCTTCGTGATCGTCGAGACGGCGCCGCCCCCCACGGCGTTCACCGCTCGAACCCTGAACCAGTACGCCGTTCGCCCCATCAGGTCGCCCACCTCGTGGGACATCGTTTGGGGCCCCGAGCCGGGAATGTCCTGCCAGGGTCCGTATGCGCCGCTGCCGGCCCTCACCGCGTATTGATAGCCGGTGATCGGCGAGTTGCCGTCGGGTGGGCGCCTCCACGCCAAGGTGGCGGTGTCGCCTGCTCCCTCGTTGAGGGTGGCGGTGAGGCTGATCGGCCTCGAGGGGACCGATCCGGGATCGATCACCCCGGTGGCCCCCGCGATGCCCGGGCCAACTTCATTCGCGGCTCGCACCTCGAATCGATATTGTCGGCCGATGTTGTCCAATCCGAACACGATGTGGGAGGTGGTGTGGGCGTGGCTGTCGGGAATCGCCACCCACGCGACGCCATCGGCGATGTCGGCGCTGCCCGTGCCCTGGCGGTACTGCCAGCCGGTGATGGGGGCGCCGCCGTCGCTGCTGGGCGCCCAGGTCAAAATGGCGCTCCTGTAGCCGGCTCGGCCGCTCAGCCCCCGGGGCGGCCCCGGCACCGCGGCGACCAGCACCGGCGGCGTCTCGGCGGCAGCGCCTGCGCCGTTGGCGTTGCGGGCCCGAATCTGGAACTGGTAGGTGGTGCCGTTGGCCAGCCCCGACACCATGTGGCCCGTGCTGGCGGGGCCCGAGCCGATAACGATGGTCCAGGGGGTGTAGTCGCCGTTGCCGGTCTTCTGGCGGTACTCGTACGCTGTGATGGGAGAATACCCGTCGTTTCGGCCCGGGCCCGAGGCCACCGCCGCCGTCCAGCTCAGCTCTATCTGCGAGTTCCCCGCGGTGGCCCTCAAGCCGCGGGGCGCCGCAGGAGCCGTCGACGGAACCACCTCGAGGGCATTGCCGGTGCTGGCCCTCGAAGCGCCGGGGGCGCCGTTGCCCGCGAAGGTGACGGCGCGGACCTCGAACCGGTACGGGGTTCCGTTGGCCAGCCCCGTCACGGTGTGGGCGGTGGTGCGGGGGCCGCTGTCGGGCACCGGCACCCAGACACCGGCGGGAAGGGGGAGGATTTGGCGGTACTCCCACCGGATGATCCTGGACCCGCCGTCGTGTACCGGCTGCCAAACCAGGGTGACGCTCTGGTCGCCGGGCCAGGCCACCACATCGGGAGCATTGGGAGTGCTCTGCGCGCCCGCCACAGATGCCGACACCAGCAAAGCGGCCAGCAGCACCACCGCGCCGAGAACTGAGTATCCCCCCTTTGGCCGGTCACCTCGATTAGGAGGTAGCCATGTCATTGATGGAAAAGGAGAAGCCGCCGCCTTGCGCTGGGAGCGGGTGCTCTCACTGAAGGGCAGAAATCCCGGGAACAGCCGAGCCACGGCCCACCATTCTAACTGCCGCTGCCGCGGAAAAACGCATTGTCAGAACGACCCCGGGTCGACGGATCGAACGACTTGAGCGCCCCGGGCTGGTTTGAATTCTCCTGATTCGTATGGCCTGAACCGCAAGCAGCTATGCGGCTTCGGCGGGGAGATTGATGTCGAGCTTGGCCTCGATACGGGTCAGGCGCTCTCCGTGCCTCAGCAGCATATCGTAGATCCCGTCGATTCTCTGGCCCTGAGCAGTGAACTGGCCGGTGAACTTGGCATCGAGACTCTGGAACATGCCGGTGAACTTGGCATCGAGACTCTGGAACATGCCGGTGAACTTCTCGGTGAGCTTGATCTCCAAATCTCTGTTCTCACTGGTGATCTTCTCGGTGAGCCTGGACTCCACGCTCTTGATCTCGCCGGTGATCTTCTCGGTGAGCCTGGACTCCACGCTCTTGATCTCGCTGGTGAGCCTGGACTCCACGCTCTTGATCTCGCTGGTGAACTTGGCGGTGAGCCTGGTCTCCATGGCCTTGATCTCGTCGAGAATGGCAGCAAAGCGCCTCTCGGAATCGGCCTTCTGCTCGTCAAGCCTGCGGTTCGTGTCCAAGCGCAGGTCGCCGATTCGGTCGCCCTTTTCCTTTCGCCTGTTCCGTACCGCCATGATCACCCAACTGAACAGCCCGGTTGCACCGGCGCCGACCAATGCAGAAACAATGGAATTCATGCTTCCCCCTCAAGGAGGATTGAAGAAGGGGAAGTGTTGGCCCCCACCATACCAGCATCGCGCCGGTCAAGCAACGGCTCTTCGGCGGCTGAGCCAACCGGGGGGACGGACCTCGCCGGCCAAGAAAAAGCCTCGCGAACCTTGGCCTTCCAAGCAGCGCAGTCTTTTCATGACTGGATCCGTTCAACAGATGATTCGGGCGTGAGTCGGCAAAAGCAGCTTCAAGATCCGCAGCGGAGGGCGGGGCTGCGGCGGCAGATGAGGAGTCATCTGCGGGGTTAGTGGTGTGCCGCGGTTCAGCTAGTGCGGCTCGTGCTCATTTGAGGGCTTTGCGGGCGAGCACGGAGAACCCAGCCCGAACATCCGTACGAGTAGGGCGGCCTGGTCAGTCTGTCAGCCTATTAATGATCGCGATGGCTTCGTTCAGGCGTCCTGCTTGCAGATGATCTAGCGCGCTGGCGGTCAAGAGTTCTTGGGCTGGTGAGAGCTCGGCCTCATCCAAGAGTTTGGCGAGCACCTCTTTGGTGCGGGCCATGTCATCCTGCTGTGTCGTCACCCCGGTTCCTTTCCGGCAGGTTGCGAAGCGATATCTGCTCTACCCTGTCCTCTAGCCGGGCGTGGCGCCGGCTATGCCTGGCAAAGCGTTGCTCGACACGATCGGCAAATCGGGTAGCCAACCAGAGCGACACGGTTACCACGATGCCGATCGCAGCGACGATGACACCGCCGGCAGTCAGACCAATGGCCCAAGCCTCCGACATGTTCAACCCCTTTTTGGCTTGACCTGAACACTCTAAGGAGCGGCGCAGGCGTGGACAAGACCGCAAGCCCAATTTCGATCATGTAATTCAAGCAGGGGTCTTGCAAGTGGCTGCCTTGACCGCTGCTGGCAGCCTGAGGAGTCGGAGGTGCCCGCGGCTACGACACCTTGGGCAAAGACCGCTGTGACGCAGGCGTCGCCGGCCAGGGCGGCAGGCATGAGTGGACGGCGCTTGCGGGGGGTTAAATGCCGGCTCCCCCGGTGGCTGGGCCAACCGGGGGAGCCGGGTTCGGGTTTGGTGTTTCAGGGCCGGCGCTTCAGGCGCCGGCTATGGGTTTTGATTCCTAGGCGCAGGCGTCGCGGGCCAAGTCTTCGGGATCGTCGCCGTAATCGCCGCCGGTGAGGCCGCGGCAGGCCGAGGCCAGCTCACGTCGGAAGTCGGCGGCGTAGGTGGCTGCGAGGATGTCACCGGCCAACTGGCGGGCGATGGCCTCACGGCGGGTGTACGGCAGCGCGCACACATCGGCCACGCCGTCTTTGTCGTCATCATGCGGGTAGGTGGTGGGCCCGCCCAGCGCCTGGTTGGCGCAGAAGCTCGGCCCGGTGATGACACCGGAGTAGAAGGCACCGCCATCGTTGATCGGCACGGCCGGCGGTGCGGCAGTCATGTCGCCGCCGCAATCGGCATCGCCTTCGGTGATGGCGCAGGCCGCGCTCACCAGCGCCGCATACTCGCTGTGGTACTGGATCACCAGTGCGTCCACGGCGTTCTGGCGGGCGATGGCCTCACGACGGGTGTACGGCAGCGAGCACACATCGGCCACGCCGTCACCATCGTCGTCATGGGCGAACAACCGAGCGCCGCCCAGTGACATGTTGGCGCAGAAGTCTGGCCCGGTCACAACGCCGGAGTAGAAGGCACCGTTGGCGGCCGAGGCTTCGGTGGGCTCCACCGCATTGGAGGTGCCCTCTTCGCCGTTGCCGACGCCGTTCACGCCCCGCACCTGGAAGGTGTAGGACAGCACGCCGGTGCCGCTGGCCAGATCGGTGAGGGTGACCATGCTGGTGTCGGCCGAGGCCTCCATCCATTCGCCGTACTCGCCGATGCTCACCTTCATGCGGTAGTGCCAGCCGGTGATGCTGGAGCCGCCGTCGTCGCCTGCGGTCCACGAAACCGTGATGGTGCCGCTGCCGCCGACTGCGGTCACCGTGGGCGCTGCCGGAGCAGAGCCGGCCTCAACCGAGGCGGTGCCTGCGGCGCCTTCGCCCACTGCGTTCACGGCCCGCACCCCGAAGGTGTAGGCGTCGCCGTCGTTGGTGGACACGTCGTGGGAGCTGGCATCGGCTTCCACGTCGAGGGCGACCCATTCGCCGCCGTTCACCTGCAAGTGCCAGCTGGTGACAGCCGAGCCGCCGTCGTCGCCCGCGGTCCACGACACCGCGGTGGTGCCGTCGCCGCGCTCAGCGGAGACCTCAGGAGCCGATGGGGTGGTGGCCGGAGTTGCCGAGGCGCTGCCGGCTTCGCCAGCGCCGAAGGCGTTCACAGCCCGCACCTCGAAGGTGTAGGCCTGGCCGTTGGTGAGGCCGGCCACGGAGTGGCTGGTGGTGTCGGCGTTGCTGTCGTCGATGTCAGACCATGCGCCGTCATCAACACGCACCTGCCAACCGGTGGTCAGAGCAGCGTAGTCATCCTCGCCGGGGTCGCCGGAAGTGCCGGCCGTCCAGGTCAGGTCAACCTGGCCGTTGCCCCGAGCAGCCGTCACCGACGGCGCCGGCGGAACCGTGCTCGGAACAACCGCAGCCGAGGTGATCGGCTCTGCGTTGACCATCTCCAGGTTCACGTTCACGCCGCGCACCTCAAAGGCATAGCTGACGCCGTTGGACAAACCAGTCACAACATGGCTGGTAGTAGCCGGACCGCTATCAGCGATGTCCATCCAGGCGCCGTAGCCGCCGCCAGACTCACTCATCCGGTACTGCCACTTGGTGATGGTGCTGCCACCGCTGCTCAGCTGATTCCAGCCCAGCGCCACCTGGCCATCGCCAGGAGAGGCCGCCAGCTCGTTGGCCTCAGGAGCACCAGTCGGGGTGACCGTGTTCGACTCGGTTGCGCCACCAGGACCGTGGGCGTTCACCGCTCGCACCTCGAAGGTGTAGCTGACACCGTTGATGAGGCCGGATACAACAGCACCCGAAGTCTCAGCAGTCAATGCCGCAGGTGCACTCGTGCCCAGAGTCTCCCAAGAGTCGTAAGGACCGTCGCCCTGGCGCTTGCGAACCTGATAACCCGTGACCAAGCCAGCGGGGTCTTGGAGATTGGTCGGCGGCTTGTCCACCGTAATGCGCACCTGGCCGTCGGCCGGATCCACCAGCACCCGAGCAGGGGCAAGCGGGGCCAAGCCCGGCGTCGCCGCATTGGCCTGAGCCGGAGCGCCGCCGCCAATGGCGTTCCTGGCCCGAACCAGGTAGGTGTAGGCGGTGCCGTTTACCGGCGCTGCCGTAATAACTGTGGGATCCGCGGGAGCAATGACGTGCCCGGTGGTGTCGGCGCCGCTCCTCTGAATAGGAGTCCAACCCTCGCTGGTTTCACCGGTAAGAACGGCGCAATCTATGGCTGTTGTACTCTCCGGAGGAGTAGCAGCCCTCTGAGTAGACGTCTGCGTGATGTACGTGCAGTACTCCCACCCGGTGATCGGGGGACCGCCGTCGCCACCTGAGGTCCACGACAACGTGACGCTCCGGTTGCCGGCAGAAGCTGTCACACCCTGTGGTGCTGGCGGGGCAACACCAGGAGTGGTCGGGTTGGACTCCAGAATGGGGCTGCTCAACTGACCGTTGAGGGCACGGATCCTGAAGGTGTGCATCACCCCGTTCTCCAGGCCGTCAATGGCATTTCCTGCTGTGTTGGAGGGGTTGATCTCCGCAGGATTGAAGCTTCCGTTGGAGCCGGCAAACAGCCAGCCGCCCCAGTCGCCATCACCGATCTTATAGGAGTACTGCCACTGGGTGTTGGCATTGACATTGCCGGTTGTGCACAGGGTGCTGCCATCGGTGCCGAAGTGGGTCAGGAGGACTTCGGTGGTCCCTGGTGCTGCAACGAGCCTTGGACAACCATCAGATGTGCCGGAGGCCGCACCAGGCGAACCGGGGGCACCGGGGATGATTGCCGGAGACTCGCTATAGGCACCAGCATCGATGGCATTCCGGGCACGAACTCTGAACGTGTACGTGGTGCCATTCGACAAGCCCCCAATCAGTTCCACGGTATCGCCATCAGTATCGGCCGGAGTACTAGTGCTCAAGCCTGCGCTAGTCCACGGACTCCACGAGCCATCTCCGGCCTTCGTGGAGTACTCATAATCAGTGATAGGGGAACCGCCAGTGATCGAAGCCGCCCACGTCAATGTGACGCTCGCGGTGCCAGGAGTAGTACCAGCTGCCGTTGTCTGGATATGCACGGTTCGAGGCGCTGAGGGTGCACTCTGGCTGAAGGTTGCTCTGGTCACACCAGACGACAAGTGGTTGTTATCGGTGCGTGCATTGGTAGCGCGAACCACGAAGTAGTAGGTGCCACCAGCCACAGGCCATGCGAGCTCTGGGTTAGCACTGAGGTCGTCAACAGTGCCATCACCGTTTATATCTACGGCAAGATCAGGCGCTGTTTGAGGCCCGTCCGGCCCATCAGGATCGGGGCGGGGCACCGTGACCGAAGACGTGGATGCACAGGAGGGATCAGGCGCCGCGGGTGGGTTGTTGTGGCAGATGGTCGTCCAAACATTGGATGCTGACAGATTCGCCAGGGTACGACCCACCTTGTACTCCCACTGGGTGACCGGAGAGCCGCCGTCGCTGCCCGGGTTCCATGACAGGGTGATCATTGCTTGGCCACTGGCAGCCTGATAGGCGGTAGCGGCCCTCAGGTTGCCCGGAGCCGAGGGAGTCGTGCCCGGGTGCACAGGAGCAGACAGTTCGGCATGGGGGCCAGCACCTGCGGCGTTTACGGCCCGGACCCTGAACGAGTACGCCGTGCCCGCGGTCAGGCTTCCAATCTTCGTGCCCATGCCCTGCACGCCTGTAGTGGCATCATTTATGCCTGCCTGAGTGGAGGTAAGAGTCCGATCAGCACCAACTGCGGTGAGATCAGTACCAGTTGTAGTAAAAAGTCGTTCTGCAGGTATCTCCGTCCAATCGCCGTAGTCGCCTGAGCCAGCTTTCTGCAAATACTCATACTTGGTCAGAGCGGAGTCGCCGTCATTAAGAGTGCCATCGGCTTTCAAGGGTGGCATCCAGCTCAACGTGACGGAATTTTCGTCTGCGGTACCGGACAAGGCCGTCGGTGCGCCGGGAGGCGCTCCGGGGCTCACCGGCGAACTCTCGGCGGCAGAACCCCCGCCTTGGGAGTTGACCGCGCGGACCTGGAATGTGTAGGTCTGCTCATTGCCCAAGCTGATCACGGTGTAGCCCGTGGTGTCAGCGTTGCTACCAGGAATGGTGACCCATGCGGGGACCGTAGTCTCTGCTCCGGGAGCACTGAAACTCGTGGACGTCCCTCCGTCGCCAGACGCGGTAATCAGGCGGAACTGCCAAGCCGTGATAGGAGAGCCACCATCGCTGCTCGCGGTCCATGACAAACTGACCTGCTTATTGCCGGGCACCGCGGCGAGCGAGCGAGGACGTCCCGGCGTGGTGGCA
The DNA here is from genome assembly GCA_028819295.1 of bacterium. Lineage (GTDB taxonomy): Bacteria > Actinomycetota > Acidimicrobiia > Acidimicrobiales > Bin134 > Poriferisocius. The sequence continues at coordinate 55,759 of JAPPMA010000058.1, forward strand.
AGAGTGGTCGGCGCTGTTTCGGCTGCGTCTCCGGGGCCATTGGCGTTTACGGCCCGAACCTCGAACTGGTATGTGTTGCCGTTGGTCAAACCGGCCACGTTATAGGTCGCAGTTGTCTCACCGGATCCGATGATGATGGCCCACGGGGCGTAACCTCCGTCGCCGGTCTTCTGCCGGTATTCGTAACGGACGATGGCCGAGTAACCTTGGTTCTGGCCAGGGGTTTCACCAGCGGTCTCGGCGGCCGCAGTCCAGTGCAACGTCACTTGCGAATCCCCTCTCTCTGCTCTCAGACCGGCAGGCGCCGACGGTTTCGTAGTCGGCGTGACGGTTTCCGGAGTTGCAGTTCCAATGGCACCGTCGCCCGCACTGTTTATGGCCCGAACCTGGAACCCATACGCGGTGCCGTTGCTCAAGTCGGTCACGGTATGCGACCTAGTGTGGCGATTGCTGCCGGGAATCTGACTCCAGACACCCGTTCCAGTCTGCTGGTACTCCCAACGGAGGACCGTGGCACCGTTGTCGAAACCGTTAGCGTCGTCGGTTGCGGTCCACGACAGCAGGACACTCCCATCAAGTGCCCTCGCCGTCACCGTGGGGGCATCAGGCGGAGCAGCGGCCTGCGCGCTCGTAGTGGACAGCGGTGTCAGCAACGTGGCCAGCAGCGCCAAGACGCCGAGCGCGGCCCATGTCGTGACCCGCCGCCGGGCGCGGGGATGCCCGCCAGACTTTGCGGGGCGTACCCCGATAGGACTCTTTGCAGAGAAGGTTGTTTTAGCCATGGCGGATAGGCTACGAGGCTGGATGCCGAAACACAAGCTTTTCGCGCATTAGTCGGAAATTTTCTTAACGCTTTCGTAATGAACGGCGGATGCGGTGGCGCCGGCGGCCCGGATCCCAGATCGGGCGGTGCGCCGGGGAGCGGGGTAGGCGGCCAGCGGCGGCGGCCTCGGCGCCGCATGGGGAGCGGCCCCAACCCCGCCTTTGCTGCTGTCGGCTCTGCCGGCAGAAGAAGCCGCACGGCGCCCCCGCACAACAACGCCCGCGTAGCGGGGCTGTCCTGTTGAAGTGCTCAGCGGGAGCGTTGGGCTGGCTGCGGAAACTTGAGCCTTCGCGGATTTGTGGGGTGGGGGTGTTCTGATCTCTGATATCGCCTGCGTCCGCCGAAGCCGTCCCAACAGCAGGCTCCGCCCGCACCCCTCGATGCGCTTGCGCTCCGGCGGAGCCGTCGGTGGCGCCAATTGCTATCAGCACATACCTATATATAAGGGGTAGCCGTCCGGGGCAGCAGCCAGGCGGCCTCGCCGCGGGCGCACTCGGCTGTGGCGCGCGCCGAAGAGAACGGCCTAAAGCCCACGAGAGACGCGCAGCAGCGCAACTGACAGACCGCCCACACCCCCCACCGGTGGATCCAGTTTCAGGCGGCAATAATCGCGCTGGCAGCCATAGTCATCCCGAACGAGATCACGGGCGTCAGGACCGCGATGGCCCACAAGAAGTTCTTGATCGTCGTTTTGTTGACGGTGACCTGCTCTGAGAGGTCCGCGAGATTCTAGTTCTGGATGGTGGTTTCTAGGGCCGTGAGGCGTTTTTCCAGATCGGCTGGACTGATCGCCTCCAAAGTGGCGATGCGGCGCTCCAGCTTGATGTTCGCAGATTCGTCCTGGGTTTCATCTTTGGCAGGCATTGTCGGGGCCATTCACCATCGGCGGTGTCATCTAGCCAATCCCAGATGTCCCGGTTGTCATAGCCGCCGAATGCTGAGTTGAGTTTGAACACGGTTCCGGTGAGGCTGTCCTCAGCGCCGAAGCCGATCTCGTCCACCAGCGCCCCTGCGTCCTTGTCGGTGCGGACGAGATACGTGCGCTTGGACAGCTTGCAGTGATCGTCGTCAGGGAACAGCTTTTGGATTTTGCCAGCTGATTCTTGGTAATCCTCCCCTGAAAGGTGGACTGCGAACGGGGCTGCCCTGTTGAAGTCGTCCTTGGGAGTGGTAGGCTGGCTGCCGAAACTTCCCCCTCAACAACCACTGCACCCAGAGGGACAAACCAATGGACGTAGCATCCATCACCGCCATCGGCGTTGTGGGCACCGCCCTGTTCGCCATGATCTTCAAGCAACTCCAAAACCTGCGCGAAGACATGAAGGAAGGCTTCCGAACCTCCGACAACAACACCAAAGCGGCCATCGCAGCCCTAGAGGACAGAGTCACCGGCGACGTCAAAGCCCTGGAGCACAGAGTCACCGGCGACGTCAAAGCCCTGGAGCACAGAGTCACCGGCGACGTCAAAGCCCTAGAGGACAGAGTCACCGGCGACGTCAAAGCCGTCAACGACGACGTCAAAGCCCTAGAGCTCAGAGTCACCGGCGACATCAAAGCCCAGGGCGGCAGGATCGACCGGGTGCTCGACGTGCTGCGAGTCCACGGCGAGCGCCTGGCCCGCATCGAGACCAAACTCGACATCGACCCCCCAGCCGAAGCCGCCTAAGCCTGCGCCCGCCGGTATGGAGCCCGGGGTGCTTTGCCCGCGCCATCGACTGTGGCGCGCGCCTCTATATTGCCAGGATCAGGGGTCGTGGGTTCTGGCTGGGAGGGTGGCGGCGCGGCGGGTTTCTTCAGGCTTGCTAAGCCTTCCGCTCTTGTCGCTTCGTCTAGCCCTGCGGCACCGCCCCCGACAAAGCCGCCGCCACCCCCACACGATCCGCGAAACCCCCCAAACAGAACAAGCCCACACCCTGCACAACCCGGTCCCCGCCCCCAGCCAGACGCGCCTTGGCAACACTGCCAACCTTCACCCCGGAGACGCCCTTATGAACTCGACGATGTTTGTCAATCAAACACACATCATCGCAGACCAGAGGGGCTTTTCCGCGGGCCCCAACAACCCCGACCACCCGGCCCGTGAACAATCAGGGCTAGTTGCTGAGAATGAATCGTCCACTGACCATGGTTATGTGGAAATCGACGAGCATGTCCATGCCCAATAGCACATCGGCGGTTATGTCGTTCCAGTTTTCCAGGAGCATCACTTTGAGAGCGCTTCCGCTGATGTAAACGTCTTCGCCGGTTGGGTCCCCGTCCGCGTTGAGCGGCGGGGCGAATACGCCGATGCCGATGACGATCCTGTAGATAGGTGCCAGCGAGGGTCGGCCTTCGATGCCTACGACGGGTTCCACACCCACGCTTTCCAAACCCAGTTCCTCTACAACTTTCGGTGTGATCCCGGTCATTTGGGCGCCTGTATCGACGATCCCCTGGTAGCTGTGCAGCTCAGAGCCGCCAATAGCTCCTAATTCAGCGCGAAGGCGGACCTCGTTGTTCGTCACTGGGAGAATGATTGTCGGCATCGGTCAGCCAGGGATCGCTCCGATAGCGCGTCTGCTGAGCCGTGTTGGCTTCTTGCCGATCTCCACGATTGAGAAGTTGCCGAGGCCGTAGTCCTTTTCCCCGACGGTGTACGCGTCGCCGAAGTCGTTGAGGATCATGACGATTTCTTCGTCGTGCATCAGAGCGATTTTGCCGGGATGGTTGCGTTCCATTTCTTTTTGGTATTTGGCGACGTAGACCTCATAGTTGGCTTCGACCTGATCGGACATCAGCGATACCTCCTCCCCCGCCCTTTGAACGCGTTCCAGCGTATCGCCCGGCATGCACCGGAGCAACGCCCGCCCCCCCCCCCCCCCCGGGGGGGGGGGGGGGGGGGGGGGGGGGGGGGGGGG
>JAPPMA010000016.1:0-2324 GCA_028819295.1 bacterium
CGCCCAGTTCAGTGGGGGCGAATCTCGGTCTCGCCGAAGCCATACCCCATCGAGCGGCTTGCCCGGACGACCGGCGGATGGAACGGTGTGTCTGCGGTCATGGGCGCCCGCGATGTCGCGACCCGCATCGGGGCGACTCGGGCCTCGATGCCCGCGCTCGGGACAGCCGAGACGCTAGGCGCGGATCTGGGATGCTCGGGGCTGGTCCGCACGCCGGCGAGCAGGCAGATGAACTGCTCTTCGTCGATGATCTCGACGGGGCTGCCTTCAGCGGCGAGAGCGAGGGCCTTGCGGTGCTTGCTGCTGCGGCCCGTCTCGCCCACCTGGCGGAGGTCGGTGACTCCCATCACGAGGTAGTCGGTGCGCTTGCTGACTGACAGCGACGGCGTGGCCCCGGCGTCGACTGTCAGCTGGAACGCTTCGCGCCGCGGCATGGACTCCAGCGTGCCGGTGAACACGATCTTCTTGGCGAATAGCGGGCCTTCGGGATCGGGGTCGTGCCTGGGCGTGAAGTCCTTGGGGCTCAACGACTTCGACGACGACTTCGACGCCACTGCGTTCGAGAACGGCTTGTAGCTGTCCAGGTGGCAGTACCCGAGCCGGTAGCTGTGGCGATCCAACATCTGCAGATGGGTCATGTCGAAGCGCCTCGAGAGCGCCAGCCACAACATCCCGGCGGCCTCGGCGTCTGAGAGCGGGTCATGATGCGCGAGCGGAATCCCGAATTCGTCAGCCATGATGCCGAGCGACCAGGACCCCGCTTCCGGCATCGCCGAACGCGCCATGCGGTAGGTGCAGGCGAACGGGAACGGCTCTGGCCCATAGCCGTAGTACTCGGCGCTCCTGCGCAGAACCGACATGTCGAACGCGGTGTTGTGAGCGACCACCACGCGTCCAGCGATCATTGCAGCGGCCTGCGCCCATGCCTCGGGGAACTCTGGAGAGCGCCGCGTGTCGGACGGGCCGATGCCGTGGATCATCGTGTTGAACGCGTCATAGCAGTTGCCGGGCGGTCGGATTAGCAGCCTGAGCGTCTCGGCGGGAGACCCCTGCTCGAACACGACCACACCGACAGCGCAGGCCGAGTTACGCTCGCTTGTGGCCGTCTCGAAGTCGATAGCTGCGAACGACCGGCTCAGCTCGACTGAGTGCTCGCTATTGCCCATCGGTGTCCGTGCCGAGAGCGGAGGGTAACGGCAGCGCTGGAGGCAGGTTGGCCACGATGCGTGCAGTCTCGACTGAGACGGTCACGAGCCGGCGAAGATGTCGGATCAGGTTGAACGGCTCGTCGGCCCACTCGTGCCATCCGTTCGGATCGTCCACTATGCCGGATGCCGTGTCGCGCTTGACGCGCAGGCTGTCTATAGCCCACCGCAGCGGGGATCGCCCCGAGATCTTGTAGTCCTCGGCTTCGGCTGGGATGCCGCTGAGGCAGCATCGGGTGTTGATGTACAACACGCTGTGGTCCTCGCTCTTGTCGGGATATCTGCCCCAGCGCATCTTGTTCTCGATCCGGTAGGCGTCTGGGTCGGCAACCCCGTCGTCGGGTGCGCCGTCCACCTGGCACTCGACGGGCCATTCTTTGACCGTCTCGTATCCGATGTGGAGGTTCATCAGCGCCCGGCCCGCGGAGCGGAACGCCTCGAAGTCGTCGGCCAGTGGGATTCGCGGCAGGTTGCGTTGCAGGTCGTGGCGGTACTTTTCTCGCCAGTCGGGGGCGTGCATGACACCGTAGGCGTACTCCCATATGTCGTCCTTGATGACGTGTGAGCCGTAGCGGGCTTGGAATTGTTCTAGAGCCCAGCCAGTGATGTTGTCGTCGTCAGTGGGATCTGGTTCCAGCCCGGGCAGGGCCTTCGGATGGAGGTCAGTCACTGCTCCTCCTCCGTGGGACGACGTCAGCAATGACAGCGACGGTCAGCAAAGAGTCCGGGGTGCCAGCGTTGGCAGCATGTTTCACGACGGTTGCTTCCGTCGCGGGACTGCCCGACCCGCTGGGTCGATCAGATGGAAGTCAGGCGGCAGCGTGTGGGCGAGGACCGCCAACTGTGTTCGAGGCGATGGTGTGCTCACCGTGACGGCCTCCGACGGGGGATCGCCCTTGCTGGCTGGTTCGTCCCGACTGCGCACAGGTCCATGAGGCAGTCGGTGGCGATCGCCCCGAAGACGGTTCTGTTGTTGGGGGCTGCCACGCAGATGAATCTCGGGGGGGGGGGGGGGGGGGCGCACGGGGGGGGCCCCCCCCGCCCGGGCCGGGGGGGGCCCCGGGGGGCAAAACCCCCCCCACGAGAGGAAGGGGCGTGGAAGCCCTTGCCGGGGGGGGG
>JAPPMA010000016.1:2334-6306 GCA_028819295.1 bacterium
CCCCCCCCCCCCCCCCCCCCCCGCCCCCCCCCCCCCCCCCCCCCCCCCCCCCGCTCAGCGAATAGCGAGGACACGGCCTCGACCTTGTCGAGGATCCGAGAGTCTTCATACATCCAGACCTTAGTGAATGGCCGATACTGCACTTGCCGGATGCGAGACGCGTCGAACTCGATCACGTCGCCGCGGCGGAGAGCTTGTTTGAGTTTGCCGGTCCACTTGACGACCCGCAGAGACTGCGGTGAGTTGGTGGTGGCGGCCGCGATCTCCGCGTCTAGTTGCCGTTTCGCCTTGATGCGCTCGCTTCGCGATTCGGCGCGCTCGACTTGTGATCGAGCGGGCTGAACCCGGGCGAGGGTGCTGTCGTAGGTGTCGATGAACATGGTGACCTTGTTGACGAGTTCGTCGTAGTCGAACGCGTAGACATAGGGGTCACAGGCGGTCATGACGCCGCCGGCGCTGGCGTGGCTGAGAAGCTCGTCTTGGGGTTCGCGGGAGGTCGCGCAGACCCGCATCAGGGTCTCGTAGCTGCCGTCAGTGAGGTTGACCCAGTGGTGGGCGTTGTTGGCTGGCACCTCTTCGAGTTGGTCGCTGGTGGCGTCGCCGAGCTGAGCGAGCCATTGGAGTTTCTGGTCGAGGGTCGAGTACTCGGGGACTGCGGCGTAATGCACGATGCCTCCGTCGGGGCGGTCGGCGGCGGGATTGCGGGCAAGTACTGTGATTTGGACGCCGTTGCGTGAACCCTGTCCGAAGATCTTGGCTCCCTCGATGTCGAACTCTTCGCCGGATTTCATTGCGTCGCCGCGGAGGTTGATGACGTAGATGTCGGTGAATTCGTCGCGTAGCGTGGCGCGCATACCTGCGAGGGTCGTGCCCGTGGCCAGGGAGTTCGGGTGGACCATTGCGACCACGCCGCGGCCTCCGATGGTGTCGGGCTGGCCGAGACGGTCTGATGCCCAGCGGATCGCCTGCACGTACAGGTTGCCTGCGGACTTGCCCGCCCCGAGGTCGGCGACTTGGCGGTGGCGCTTCCCGTAGGTGCCGCGCACGCGTTCCTCGATGTGGGGATAGTCGATCTTGGGGTTGTCCTCGCCGGTGGACTTCTGTCCGGCTGACCAGGGCGGGTTCATGACGATCACGGTGATCGGCACGCCACCCTGGCGGCTCTGTCGAGCGATGTTGTCGGCCATGCCCGGGAGTTGACTCCCGTTCGGTGCCATCTCCAGGAAGGTGTCGCTGAACGTGATCCCCGGGAACGGATTGAACTTGCTCGCCGCGAATCCTCCGCGCTCGGCCATGCCAGCTTCGATCTTGATAGCGGCGATGTAGTAGGCAAGCAGCACCATCTCGTTCGCGAACAGTTCTGAGTAGTACTTGCGGTGAAGATCCTCGTCTCTGATGATTGGGTGGTCGTCGCTGTCGGTGGCCGTGAGCAGGCGGTACAGGAAGGTGCCGGTGCCCGCGAAGGGGTCGAGGATGTTGATGTTCTCGCTGGTGATGCCGACTCCGAACTGCTTACGACACACGGCATCCGCTGAGCGGATTATGAAGTCCACAAGCTCCACGGGCGTGTAGACGATCCCTAGGCGCTTGACGGCCTCCTCCATGGCTGACTTGAAGAAGCCGTCGTAAACCTCTCTGAGCACATCCACCTTGGCAGCGGGTGTGAGCGCCCCGTCGAACACCGATTGCATAGCTCGGTAGGCGCGCGTCAGCGGTCGCAACTTGTCTTCGAACATCGCAACTGGGGGCAACGACTCAGCAGCAGGGTCGTTGCTTGCGGGGGTGAAGGACTGAAGCAGAGTGTTCATGGCCACCGAAACAGGGTTGAATCGACCGAAGTGCGAGTCGGCGAACAGGCAGTCAAAAATCGGGATGGTGACGATGTGCTGGGCCACCATCTCCGCTGCTTGCTCATCGGTCAGACGGTCCCCGACGACGGTCCGCATCGCCATTACGAAGGAGTGGAACGCTTCCGCTGTGTCGGGCACGGCCAGTTGGGCATCGACCTTCTTGCGGACTTCTTGGCACACGCCGGCGGCTTTCGCTCCCCAGGAGGGCCACATCTTGCGGTCGCCGCAGCGTTCGACCATCTTCGACGCGATCCGCTCATCGAGCAGGAACCGGAGTTGCTCGACGCCTTCGTCGTCGCCGAGGGGCTGGTCGGTCTTGCGGTCTATGAGGGTGATGCGGTCGGAGTTGCGGGCTGCGTCGATGTGGTTGACCCACATGTCCATGCGCTCGTCGTGGGAGCGCAGCGCGCGCACCACATCCCAGACCGTGGCGAAGTCCGAGCCGTCGAGAACTTCGGTGTCGGTGACGCCTTTGCTTTCGGGCACCACTACGGGGATCACGATGTAGCCGGTCTGTTTGCCGGGGTAGGTGCGCATCACTCGCCCGACGGCCTGCACGATGTCGATCTTGGATTTGCGCGGCTGCAGGAACACCACCGCATCGAGTGCGGGCACGTCCACGCCCTCGGTGAGGACTCTGGCGTTGGAGATCACCTGGCATCTGCCCGGTTCGGGGTCGGCGCGCAGCCGGTCGAGCTGGGCGGCTCTGACGATGGCCGGGGTCTTGCCGTCGACATGCTGGACCGCCATGTCAAGAAGTTCGGTGGTGTCTGTTCCGGTGGACGCTTCCGCTGCGACTCCCTGCCACAGCCCGCGGGCCTCGGCCGAGGAGCCTGCGATCGCCTTGGAGAGGTTGACGGTGTTGGTGAACGCGATCGCGGTGTTGAGATGACCGCGGCCCGATCCGTTGGCGAGCTTGCCGGTAGGGCGGTCCTCGGCAACCCCGGTGGTGTTGGGGTCCGCCAGCGCGTCCCAGCAGCTTGACGGCGTCTTCCTTGTTCACGATCTGGCGCTTGCCGCCCTCCTTGTTGACGGCGGCGACGAGGTCGCTCATCCCGGTGGTCAGTCGCGACCGGGAGGTAGCCACGACTAGTACCTCGTAGTCCGACAACAGCCCGGCGTCCACGGCGTCCTTGAACGACATCTCATACAGCAGAGCCCCGTAGGTGTTCTCGTCGTCCATGGAGTAGATGTCGCTGTCCTTGGTCGCTGCCCGGGCCTTGGCCGCGACGGTGTAGATCCGCTGTGTTGCGGTCATGAACAGCCGGAACTGGGCAGGCACCGCCTCGTCGTCGTGGATCAGCCGGAAAGCTGACACCTCGTCATCAGTCGGATTGTCGACGCCGGTGGTGCGGTGGGCTTCGTCGCAGACCACGAAATCGAACGCGAAGTCTGTGGGAAGGGCCGATGCCAGCACCCGCAGCGACTGGTAGGTGCTGAACACGACCCGCATCTTGTCGCCGGTCGGTTGTGCCAGCGCCTGAGCGATCCCGTCTCGGTCCGTCGAGACCGGCATCGACAACTCGACGAGGTCCCGAGCCTTGTCGTCGGCGTCGGACTGGCCCGTCGTCTTGTCCGAGCAGACCCCCACGTAGACGTGGCCGATGCTGCGGTTGCGGGCCCACTCCCGCATGGTCTGGCCCATCAGCGCGATCGACGGAACCAGATACAGCACCGTCGCTCCGGCTCCGGCGTTCTCCTCTGCGGCCCACATCGCCACCAGCGACTTGCCGGTGCCGCACGGCATCACCAGCCGGCCTCGGCTCCCCTGCTGGTAGCCCTTCGCCACCGCGTCGAGCGCGTCGCGCTGGTCTGGCCGGACCTTGTGCCGTTTGGCTTGGTCGAACGTGAGGTCTTCGGGCCGGTCCAGGTAGTCGCGCCACGGTGCGCTCCATGAGTCCAGTTGCGCCGGTCCGATTACCTCACAGCGCGGCGAGGCGTTCTTGACCTTCGTCCAGCCGGCCTGCTCCAGATCTGAGGTCACCACCAGGATGCGGTCAGAGAAGTGCGCCGCCCCGGAGGCGGCGAGGAACGAGTCGACTCCCTTGGTGGGCACCTTGTGGTCCTCGGCGTAGTTCTTGCACTGGATGGCGCACAGCCCGCCCCCGTAGGCGGGGGTCTG
>JAPPMA010000073.1:0-110 GCA_028819295.1 bacterium
GATCGACCGCAATGGGACCAGTCCGCCATTGGAATGCGAGCGCGGCGAAGTCACTGCTGATCGACCGCAATGGGACCAGTCCGCCATTGGAATGCGAGCGCGGCGAAGTC
>JAPPMA010000073.1:210-56861 GCA_028819295.1 bacterium
ACTACCACCGTTCTGGTCGTTCCCATTGCCATGTTCTTGATTTTTGTCGTTGTCCAAGCTGCTCTGGTCTTCCACGCCCAGGCCATTGTCGATGCCGCGGCCCAAGACGGCGCCCAGGCTGGTCAGGGCGAGACCGGCACGGAGGAAGCCGTTCGAACCGCGGTTCAGTCGGTTATCGGAACAAGCGCAGAGAACCTGCTGGCAAATGTAGAAGTCTTTGTCGACACGGGCTCATCGCTGTCCTCGGTGACCGTTCAGGCCACCGTGAAGTCGCTGATCCCCGGATACGCCCCCGCGGTCTCGTCCACCGCGTCCGGACCCCGCGAGATCTTCATGCCTGAGAGCGCAAGATGAGAGGAGCAACTCGGTGGCCTCGACCAGCCCATGGGGCCGGTGAGCGAGGCAGCAGCGTGATCGGACTGGTGGTCCTCACCCCGGTCATGGCCTTGCTCTTTTTCTTTGTCGTAGCCGCCGGCCGAGTGGGTGTGGTCGAGAGCAAGTTGACCGCTGCCGCCCGCGGCGCGGCCCGCGCCGCCTCCCAAGCCAGGTCGACGGACGCGGCCCGCGCCGCGGCCACTGCGATAGCCGAGACCTCTTTGGGCCACTTGGAGGTGGAGTGCCAAGGCGGGCCCCAGGTTCGTGTTCTAAAGATGGACCTCCGGCCAGGAGGAAGAGTGCAGATTCAGGTTTCATGCACCGTGCGGCTGTCGGATCTGACCATCACCGGCGTTCCCGGAAGCCGAATAATGACAGCAGAGTCTGCATCAGTGGTGGACCGCCATCGAAGCGGAAGCCAGTAGTCGTGTACCAGCGCAGATCTAACAGGCGCTCCGGCCCGACGCCAGCACCGAGACACCGCCAACGGGGGCAGGTCACCGTGATGTTTGTCGTTTTGACTGTGGCACTGGTCATGCTCGGCGGATTGGCATTCGACGGCGCCCAGATTTTGAATGCCAGACGGAAGGCCTCGACATTGGCCCTTGAGACAGCCAGAGCCGGGGCACAGGCAATCTCCATTGAATCGCTGTACCCGAAGCCGGCGACCGTGCTCGTTGATTCATCAAAGGCTCAAATCGCCGCGTCCGACTATTTGGGCCAGCACGATGACTGGTCGATCTCGGTGCGGAGCGACACGGTTTCAGCAACTGTGTGGCTGACCCAGCCCCTTCAAATCCTCTCTTTTCTGGGTATGGATTCACGTCGCGTAGCCGGCACCGCCACTGCCCGGGCAGTGCAAGGCATCCGAACAGGAGATGATCTATGATCTCGAACGACGATCAACGCAAAGACCTCCTTCGCGGCCTGTCTTCAGCAGCGTTGCTGGCCGGTTTGCTGATAGGCGTCCCGACGCTCCTCATCTTTGGCGTGGGTTGGCCACTGCCCCAAGGAATGTCATCAGCCTCTGACGTAACCACCGCCATAAGAACTGGTGCGATTCCTCCTTCTTTCATTTCAAAGTCGATATCTTTTGTGCTGTGGATTCTCTGGTTGCAAATTCTGACCGGAGTAACAATAGAATTGTGGGCTCACTTCCACGGCCGGGTTGCCCCTCAAGTTGCGTTCCTCCCTCGATTTGTCCAAAGCCTATCGTCTCGATTTATAGGTGCAGCTTTGGCAATGATATTTTCACTTCAGCATCCCGGAATTGCAACGGCCGACAACCAAGAACTGCTGACTCCTACGATAAGCGTGATGGACATCGACCACCAGATCGCAGAGGAAGAGCGTTCTCCGCACCCAGGGCATCAACAAGAAAGACTGAGGGTGCTCGCTGAACACTACTTGGGTGATCCAAGCAGATGGGATGAAGTATATGTGCTAAACCAAAAACAAGAACAGATAGTTGATGAATCACTTACTGACTCAACGCGAATTAAACCAGGATGGAAATTCCTTATACCTGATGATACTCCCCTTCCACCATTACTCGAATTGAAGCGCAACACGCCCGCTGCGAGTAATCAGCAGTTTGATCTCCAGTCAACCGATTCCGATACCATCAAGATCACGGTAAAGAAAGGAGATACTCTGTGGCAGTTGGCAACTCACCATTTCGGTGACCCAAAAAAATGGGTAGATATCTATAATTCAAATCAGGACATAATTCAAGATCCCAACGTGATCTTGCCTGGATGGGAGCTCCAATTACCTGCACATAATTCTAAGTTTGAAATATCATTGTTTGTGGAACCACTCACGATGCCAACTGCTGAACCTTCTGTAGAATTGTCGGACCACTCAACACCTGTTATGGCCTACACCACATCCAAAGCCTCCGTGGTAGCCAACGTTGCTTCGAACCGTGAACACGAACAACTCGAATTAGCTCCGTCGGCAGCATCCCCGTTGGCGGCGACCAGCGTCGCTTCTCGCGGTGCCGACGAACCGTCTGCACTCACCACGCAGACAGTGTTTGCGATCGGCGGTCTCGGCATGTTCGCCAGCAGCCTTGGCTGGATTTTGGCCCGTCTCTATCGAAGTCAACGTCGTCGCCTGCCAAGCGAACGCCTACTTGCTTCATCCACAAGTGAAGCTGTCCAACTCGAACAGCAATTGCTGGATGCATCGGACACCGACAGTGCTCTTTTTTTGGACGCCTCACTGAGAGCTATGTCCATTCGAATCGCTGGTCGCACCCCGCCCAAGATCATCGGAGTGATGTTGGATTCTGATGCCGTATCAATCTTGCTGGATGCTCCTGCTGAAGCGCCCAGCGGTTTCAATGGCAGTGAAGACAACCTGATCTGGAGCTTTTCGAGAAGCGAGCGGCTGGAACATCTTCTGACGGAAGCCGAAGGCGTCTCCGCGCCACTCCCCACCTTGGTCTCTGTGGGAAAGAACTCCGATTCAGAGCTTTTGCTGAATCTTGAACATGTGACCGCTCTGAACCTCCAGGGTGATCCAGAGGCTATTGAGAAGTCGTGCGCAGCCATGGCCGTCCAGCTAGCCAGCAGTCATCTGGCCGATGACCTCACCGTGGTGTGTGTGGGTTTCGGCCAAGATCTGAGCGTCTTTGAACGGGTTGAATATGTACCTGATGTGGCCTCCGCTATCGGTCGTATCGCCCACCAACACCGTCAGAATCGAGCTTTGTCTGACAACCACGCTCCTTTCGCGATCACCCGAATGGGCAATGGCAGTGATTGCTCGCAACCTGCCGTAGTGATAATTCCCGGCGAGTTGGCCGGAGAAGAAGCCCGCCGTCTCCTGGAAGAGTGCGGGTCGTCAGTCTGCATCGCAGCCCACGGGCTGAGCGGTGCCACTTGGCTGGGGCAGTTCGATGACTACGGCCTTCTAGTGGAGCCAATCGGCCTGCGGCTAGAGCCTTACGGCTTATCAGCTGCGGCCGTCGCAGCCGTCGCTGAATTGGCCACTACTGCGAAAGACTCTCGTCGCACAAACCCGGCGGGAGATATACGCGCAACACCGGTCGCTAAATTGGCTACCACTGCCCAAGACTCTCATGGGGTGGTACCGGAAATGCCATCGGTGCTGTCTCCGACAGATATCGAAGCACCCGCTCCCGTCCACGAACAACCGCCGATCGACGTGGAAGCCCGGGTATTGGGCGCCGTGGCGACATCGCAGATTCCAGAGCCCGCGCGGAGGCCGCCGACCGATGTGGAAGTCCGGGTGTTGGGCACCGTTGATGTGCTGGGCGCCGCGCAGTCGTTCACCTCCCGGCGAGCCCTCGATCTGGTTGCCTACCTGGCCTTCCACCCCGAAGGAGCCGACCGAGACCAGTTGAAAACCCATCTCTGGCCACCGGACGATCCACCCTCAGAATCCACTCTTGCCAACACCGTGAGCCGAGCCCGCAAGGCGCTGGGAGTTGACGACAACGGCAAGCCGTACCTGCCCAGAGTAAGCCGGACGGGCATCTACCGATTGCGACCAGAGGTGGGAACCGACGTCGCCCGATTTGAAGAACTCGCTTCTGCCGCTCGCAGTGATGCCGGCGAACGGGGACGACAGCAACTGCAAACGGCGTTGGAATTGGTGCGGGGCACTCCCTTCACCGGGGGCGGCGGCGAGATGTTCCGCTGGGCTGACTTCGGGTTGCGAACCCACATCGACTGCATGGTGGACACCACGGCCCACGAGTTGGCCGAACGGTGTTTGGAAGCCGGCGACCCCGAAGGGGCCCGAAGAGCGGTGATAACCAGCCTCCGGTTGGTGGGAGTGTGCGAGCAATGCTACCGCTGGCGGCTCATGGCTGCGGCGGAGAACCCCACTGAATTGCGCCGGATCATGGCCGAACTGCTGGGCTTGCTCCAGCGCGAGAGCGATCAGCCTGAGGCCGACAACCTGATCAGCCCCGACTTGTTGGAGCTCTACGACCAATTGATGTCGGGCTGCATGGTACTCAGCTAGTGGTTGGTGCTGGGTTGGCCGCTCTCCAGGGAGCTTTGCCGCTCTCCGGAGGGGTTGGCTGCTCTCCGGATGCGGCGGCGGACCCACCAGATGACCGCAGCGATCACCGCAATGATGGGCAGGAAGGGCAAGAGCACACCGACAACGATGAGGATCACGCTGAACACGGCCCTCACTCCGCTGGTGCCATCGGAGATTGAGTCACCGAAGCCGGGCAGCGCATCGTCGGTGTCGATCTGAACCCACACCACCGACTCTTCCCACACCTCGTCTAGGGCAGTGCCGTCGAAGTCGACGGGGGTCGCGGTCACCTCCAGCTCAATGGGCAGTCCCCGGGTGGCCACCCGGCCGGCCAGCCGGCCCTCTTCGATGGGCAGTTCCAACACCGCAGCCATGAGGCCGTTGGGCTCGATGCGGTTGAAGCGGCCTTGGACAACTTGGAAGGAGTCCAGGTTCAAGCGCAGATTGCGGGTGCTCACCTTCACATCAGTGAGCGCCGAAGCGCCGGGATTCTCCACTTCGAGGCATAGGTAGACCTCGGCGTCGGACTCCACGGTGAGGTTCTGCACGCCCAGGCACGGGTCGTCGGCGTCTTCAGACACCCAGGCAGTGACCACGATCCCGGTGTCGGGCAGCACGGTGGGCGATTGGGTGATGGCCAGGGTGATGGTGGCCAGATCAACCTGGTCTTGCAGGGTACGAAGCTGGCCCCGCAGCCGCTCCAGGGTGGTCTCGCGGTCGAGCAGCTCCCGCTCGAGCTCGGCCACGTCCTCGAGTCGGGTGGCTTCCTCAAGGAAATTCCGCAGGCGGTCGACACTGGCCTCGGCGGTGACGATACGGCTCCGCAAGTCGACAACAATCTCGGTCACATCGTCGGAGCTGATCCGCTGGTCGACCAGCTTGCCCACCCCTGACAGCCGCTCGAGCGCAGTGGAGAAGTCGGCGGGCACCACCTTGAAGGTGATCTCGATGCGGGGCCGGGGTTCGGTGCGGGTGGTTTGGGAGAACACGATGCCGCCCAAACCCTGCACGATGGACACCGCTTCTCGGCTGGCCGCTTCCACATCGTCGGCCTGCACGGAGATCTCGGCGGTGTAGATGATGTCGCGGCCCAAATCAGCGGGCGTGAGAGCGGTGGGCACGGCCAATCCTTCGCTGTCGAGCGAATCGGGCGATTCAACAGCCGCCTCTTCCACGGCCATTGCTTCAACCATTGCCTCTTCTGCTGGGGCAGCCGCATCTTCCTCCGTTGCGTCAGCACCCACATCGAAATCGGCCGGTGCGTCCAAGGCCAGTGACATGTCATCGTCGCCGTTGGATTCGCAGGCGGCAAGAAGCGCACACAAAGCAAAGAGCACGGCCAGAAGCATGAAGCTGAACGTGCGCCGCCGAGATCTGTTTGGAGTGCGGTTTGCGTCGTGCATGGTGATCCTCCCCGTGAGTGGTGACAGATATGACGAAAGCCAAGCTCGCTGAGTTCCCCGAGCGATCAACGAAACTGTGGTCCACTCGTACGCGGTCCGCACGGACACGAGCAGGGACTCGCTGAGTTCCCCGAGCGATCAACGAAACTGTGGCCGCGGTGGATACCCTCAAAGTATCGGAGGTGCGGCTGACGACACAGTGCTGGTGAATAGAGCCCGAAAGGGCGACCAGGCCGCGTTCGATGCCCTGCTGCGGCGGCACTACAACCATATCTACGCCATCTGCCGACGGCTGGCCGGCAACGAGGCTGACGCACTGGACGCGGCCCAGGAGGCGCTCATCACCCTGGTCCGGCGCATTGACCGATTCGACGGGCGCTCGAAGTTCACCACTTGGATGCACCGGGTGGTGACCAACGCCTGCCTCGACGAGCTGCGGCGGCGGGGCCGGCGTCCGGTGCCGTCGCCCGTGGAGGAGCAGCCCCTGGCGGCCGTCGAGCGGCCGGTGGCCGAATCGGCAGGCGACCGGGTGGACATCGAGGCCGCCCTGGCCCAGCTCCCCGAGGCGTTCCGGGTGCCGGTGGTGCTGTGCGACCAGCTAGGACTCACCTACGAGGAGATCGCCGAAGAGATGGACATCGCCATTGGGACGGTCCGGTCCCGCATCTCCCGGGGACGTCGGCGCTTGGCCGAGCTCTTGAGCGGGAACCCAGACAACCCCAGCCAACGTCACACTGGGAAGAAACCATGAACGACGAACGCGGCCAGACGACCCTTCCAGCATCGGCCAAATGGACCACCCGGCTGCGGAAAAGACCATGAACGACGAACGCGGCCACATGACCTCACCGGAACTCGACGAGTTGGCCTCCGCCTATTTGGACGGGGAGGCCACGGCGGAAGAGGCCGTCCTGGTGGAGAGCGACCCCCCCTTGCAGACGCTGGTGGAGGAGCTCCGAACCGTGCGGGATCTGGTGGCCGAACCGGCCGAGCTGCCCTCCGACGAAGTGCGCGACCAGATGATTGCCCGCGCACTCGACCACCGCGCTCCGGTTGTGTCGCTGGAAAAGGCCCGACACCAGCTGCGGACCGTTCCTCCGCAGGCCAGGGTGGTTCTGGCCGCGGCTGCGGTGGTTGCGGCCATAGCCGTGGTTGGTGTGACCATTTTTCAGAGGCAAGGCAGCGAATTGGCCGACGACGACATGGCCTCAGCTCCCGCGATGGCGGATGCGCCGGCCGATGTTGAACCTGAAGCACCTGCGCCCGTTCCCGCCGCCGAGCCCGAAAGCGCAGATCTTGTCGAGGAATCGCTCCCCGCCGCCGACGCTGAACTCCCACAGCCCGACATAGCCGCCGACGCTGAACTCCCACAGCCCGACGATCTCACAGAACCAGAAGAGGAGGCTGCATCCGAGGATCATGCCGTGGCCCAGCGCGAGTCTCTGTTCGATGAACCGGCGGAAAGCCTCAGCGTCGAGCTAATCGAGCCCCAGGCGATGATGGCGGACGAGACAGAAGTAGCGCCAACCTCGGACGGAGCAACCTTGGTGTTTGAAACCACCGCCGATCTCGCCGCCCACGCCATGCAGCTCGCTGAGGAGCAGCATGATCCTGTGGTCATCGAGCGGCTGGATGAGGCTGCTGCCACCGACCTCATGGGCTGCCCGCTGCTGCTTGACGATGGACTCGAGCTGCTGGCCCGATTCGACGCAATCGTGGATGGCGTCGAAACCCAGGTATCGGTGTACTTGACTGTGAGCGACTTGCAGCTCGCTGAGACAACCCCGCCCCCCGAGTGCGAGCTGCTCGATTCCCACAGCCTCCTCGACTGGTCGGAGTAGCCCCCTCCTCACTCTCCCCCAACATCTGATGTGACGCACCTCGGCGGTAGTCTTGGCTCCTATGGCTGATGCCGCCGAGCCGAAAAAAGAAGCAACCGCCGCGTCCATGCTGGGCTTGTCGGAGGACTGGCCCGAACAAGCCTCCGATGCTGTGGTCAATGCCGTGGACAAGGTCCGCAATGTGACCACTGGACCGGTGGTCAACCTCTCTCGGCTCTTGGCCTATCTCGTTTTCGGTGTGTTCCCCCTCGTTATCGTGCTGGTGTTGGGCACCATCGCCGCGGTGCGGGGTTTGGAGATAGCCACCGGACGGGCTTGGGCCGCCCACGGCATCCTCGGCCTGGTGTTCGTGTCACTGGGCGCGCTGGCCTGGCGCAGGCGGCCTTCCTCATGACCGACACCCCCGTGACCGATCAGAGCATCCGCAACGTGGTCATCATCGGCTCAGGGCCAGCCGGGCTGACCGCAGCCGTCTACTCGGCTCGGGCCAACCTCGCCCCCCTGGTGATCGAAGGCGAGCCATCGTCCACCAGCGACCAGCCCGGCGGCCAGTTGATGCTCACCACCGACGTGGAGAACTACCCCGGCTTCCCCGATGGGGTGATGGGCCCGGAGTTGATGGTCAGATTCCGGGAACAGGCCCAGCGGTTCGGCGCGGAGATGCTCACCGAAAGGGTCAGCCGGGTTGATCTGTCGGGCCCGCCGCACGGCATTTGGGTGGGCGACCCGAACGCGACCGAGCCCACCTACCAGGCCTGGGCGGTGATCGTGTCCACCGGGGCCCAGTCGCTCATGCTGGGTTTGGAGGCCGAGGAGCGGCTGATCGGACACGGCCTGTCCACCTGTGCCACCTGTGACGGCTTCTTCTTCCGAGACCAGCACATCGCAGTGGTCGGCGGTGGTGACTCTGCTATGGAAGAGGCTATCTTTTTGACGCGATTTGCATCAAAGGTTACGGTAATACATCGAAGAGACGAGCTGCGAGCTTCAAAGATCATGCAGGATCGGGCGTTCGCCAACGACCGTATCGAGTTCCTCTGGAACAACGTGATAACCCATGTTCGGGGCCAAGACAGGCTCGCGGGCGTGGAAGTGCAGAACACCGCGACCGGAGAAGCCTCGGTGCTAGACGTGACCGGCCTCTTCATCGCCATAGGCCACCGGCCCAACACCGACCTGTTCGAAGGGCAGCTGAAGCGCAAGGAGAACGGCTATCTGGTTACCCAGCCCGATTCCAGCCACACCGACGTCGAGGGGGTTTTCGCCTGTGGCGATGTGCAAGACGATGTGTACCGCCAAGCAGTGACCGCCGCCGGTTCAGGCTGCATGGCAGCCATCGACGCCGAGCGGTGGCTGGAATCCGCTGGACACGGCTGAATCCGAAAACCGCTGATAGGCTGACTGTTCTTCGACCTATGCAAACCGAAGGGACCCCGAAACATGGCTGAGAGCATCACCACGCTCACCAACGAGACCTTTGATGAGATTATCGGCAGCTCAGAACTGCCGGTTGTCGTCGACTTCTGGGCCGAGTGGTGCGGCCCGTGCAAGATGATCGCCCCGATTCTCGATGAGATAGCGGTTGAGAAGGCCGGTGTCCTCAACGTGGCCAAGCTCAACGTCGACGATGCTCAAGACGTGGCGCTGCGATACCAAGTTATGAGCATTCCCACGCTGATCGTGTTCAAAGACGGTGAGCCGGCCAAGCGGATCGTGGGCGCCAAGGGCAAGCAGCAACTGCTCCAAGAGATCGGCGAAGTCGCCTTCTGATCCATACCCATAGGCTGCGGGGTTGTTGCAGGAGCACCGATTTTGGCCGATACCCAGCCCCCCACTTTGAAACGAGGAGACGAGAGCGAAGGCGTCGCCCTCCTGCAACAGCAGTTGGCGACAGCCGGGTTCGCCCTCGCGTTGGCGGCAAACGGAAGTTTCGATGCCGCTACTGCGGCGGCCGTGGCTGACTTCCAAGCCAGTCGGGGCCTGACAGTTGACGGAATCTGCGGTCCGCATACCTGGACCGCATTGCAAGAAGCCAATTGGTCTCTGGGCGATCGAAACCTGTACTTGAGCCGACCGATGCTGCGAGGAGACGACGTCGCCGAATTGCAACTCCGCCTGGGCTCATTGGGCTTTGACGCGGGGCGGGTAGACGGCATATTCGGATCCGACACTGCTGATGCCTTGAAGGAGTTCCAGGTCAACAGCGGTCTGATCGCAGATTCTGTTTGCGGCGAGGACACCACCGCTTCGCTCAAGCGCATGTCGGCCCGAGTCACTCCGGCCACCGTGGCCGCGGTTCGCGAGCGGGCCAAACTCCAAAGGGCTCCTCGGCGGCTTACCGAACAGCACATCATGATCGCATCAGCAAGGGACATGGCCTCAGTGGCCGGCGAGTTGGCCACCGGTTTGCGCCGATCTGGGGCTACCGTGAGCGAAATCTCCAACTGGCCAGAGACCGAGCGAAGCGACGAGGCCAACCGCCTGGAGGTGGATGTGTACCTGGGACTGCTCCCTTCTGAAGAAGCAGAATGCCGAGTGGCCTATTTTGCCACTGAGGGATTCGTCTCCCCTGGCGGACACCGATTGGCCAGTATCCTGGGCCAACGACTCCCTGCCGCCTTGGGCATTGACGAGGCCGACATGAGGGGAATGCGCTTGCCGGTGCTGAGGCACACCCGCATGACCGCAGTCCAATGCCTTATCGGGCCCCCGGGCCTCGTCCAAGCCCGCCTTTCGCCCCTTGCCCGCACCATTGAAGGAAGCCTGGCCCAATGGGCCACAATGCCAGCCTGAGGCACCACCCAGCCAAGGGGCGCTGGTACTTGCTCTGGAACCAGGCCACAATGCCCGGCTAACCGGCTTGGAGCATTACCCGGTAGATGCGCTCCAGGTCATCCAGGTCGGCAAACTGAATCACCATCTTTCCCTGACCCTTGCCGAGCGTCACATCCACCTTGGTGTCAAGGTGATCGCTCAACAGGCTCTCCAGTTCAAGCACCGCCGCGCCCCGGTCACCGCCGCCCGGTCTCGGTGCCGACTGTTCCGCGTTCTTCGCCGTCGGCGACACTCCCCGAGCAGCTTGCTCCACCATTCGCACCGTCATGCCGTCGGCCACTGCTTTCTTGGCCAGTTTGATCAATCGCTGACTGCTGGATACGCCCAGCAATGCTCGAGCATGGCCAGCCGACAGCGAGCCGTTGACGACCATGGCCTTGACTTCGTCGGGGAGCTGCAAGAGCCGCACTGTGTTGGCCACCGCCGACCGACTCCGGCCCAGCCGCTTGGCCACGGTCTCCTGTGTGAATCCAAACTCCTCAATGAGCTGCTGGCACGCGACTGCCTCTTCAATGGCGTTCAAATCTTCACGGTGCAGGTTTTCCAGCAGAGACTGCTCAAGGGCGTCGGCGTCCTCCGCGGTGCGGACAACAGCGGGAATCCGATCAAGCCCTGCCTGTCGAGCAGCTCGGCAGCGGCGCTCGCCGGCAATCAATTCGTATGCTCCGTCGGCGCGGAGACGGACCAACACCGGCTGAAGCACGCCGACCTCGCGGATCGACTCCGTCAGCACGTTCAATGCCGCCTGATCGAACTTGTCCCGGGGCTGGTACGGGTTTACCGAGATGGCATCGAGGGGAAGTTCGAAGAATGACGACGAGCGCACTCCATCGGTCGTCGAGGAGGAGTCGGAAATGAGTGCGCTGAGTCCTCTACCCAACCCTGGCGAGCGAGCCATCGGCCACCTCCTTGGCTAGTTCACGGTAGGCCAGTGCTCCTCGCGACCTTGGATGAGTCACGATTACCGGTGCTCCATACGAAGGTGCCTCGGCCAAGCGAATATTCCGAGGGATCATCTGATGGCAAACTTTGTCGCCGAAGTAGCTCCGTATCTCCGAGGCCACCTGAGCCGACAGCTTGGTTCGACCGTCGTACATGACAAGCACGATGAGGGAGATCTCCAGATCGCTGTTGAGGCTGTTGCGGACCAATTCGATGTTCCGCATCAACTGGCCAAGGCCCTCCAAAGCGTAGTACTCGCACTGGATCGGAACCATGACCTCGTGGGCGGCAGCCATCGCGTTAACCGTGAGCAAGCCCAGCGACGGAGGACAGTCCACGAAGACAAAATCAAATTCGCCATACACGGTGGCCAGGGCAGAGTCCAGTCTCCGCTCCCTGTTGAACGCGGGCACAAGCTCTATCTCAGCACCGGCAAGATCCAAGGTGGAAGGCGCCACCCAGAGCCTCTCCACCTGGGTCGGGACAATGCTCTCCCTCAGACTCCCGTTTTGCAGCAAGACGTCGTAGGTGGACACGCCACCGGAAAAAGGATCGATTCCCAGACCGGTGGTGGCGTTGGCCTGCGGGTCCAGGTCCACCACCAGTACCCGGTGGCCGATCTCGGCAAGGCACGCAGAGAGGTTGACGGTCGTTGTGGTTTTCCCAACCCCGCCCTTTTGATTGGCAACCGCGACCACGCGGCACAGCCGAGGTTGATCCATTTCGCCAATAGACACTTGCAGAATTCTCCCTTACCCTAAATCTCAGATCAAGGATACCCGCTACATGTTCCACGTGAAACAACTGCGGTTGACTCGCTACACCATTTTAGCTCGATGAAATCTGGGGGGTGCGGAGGTCAGGTCGTCGGGCGTGAAGCCGTGTGCAGAGAGAAGCTCAGATGGCCAGGGGGTGGCGTCGGGGGCGGCGCTGACGACGAGTTCGCCGCCAGAGCGGAGAAGAGGGGCGGCGGCTTCGATCACAAGTGCTGGAGGTCCGAGGCTGCGGGCCGTCACCAGGTCGGCTCGACCCCGATACTGCTCCTGTTCTACCAGGCTCTGGACTGGAGCTTGGTTGACGACCACCCGCTTCGACCACCCGAGTCGAGCGCAGTGCAATTCCAGGAAAGCAGCCCTGGACAGCGAGGTCTCAACCAGCGTCCACGACGATTGCGGCCAGACTGCGGCCAACACGAGGGCTGGCAGGCCACCGCCGCTTCCCAAGTCCACCGCCACCGTTGGAGTCGCGGCGACTGCCGAGGCGAACCCCAAAGAGTGCTCGATGTGCTGGTCTATATTCAGACCGCCAACCCAGCCGCGCGTCTGGGCTTGACCGAGCACATCAGCCAGCTTCGATCGGTCTGCACTGTTCAAGTGCACAGATCAATCAGGAATGATCACGACCCAGCGGCGAGGCTCTTGACCCTCTGACACAGTGCTGACACCGTCGATATCGGCCACAACATCGTGAACCACTTTGCGATCAGCGGCATTCATCGGCTCAAGGGGTCGATCTTCGCCACTGTCCCGCACTTCCAGGGCGATCTTCTCGCAGAAAGACTCGAGAGCTGCCCGGCGGCGTTCTCGGTAACCACCGATGTCAACCCGAATACGGCCCTCGCAGTTTCCATCCGACTTGCGCTGCACCAGCATCCGGGACAAGTCCTCCACCGCCCTCAGGGTGTTGCCCTTGGGCCCGATGAGCAAACCCACTCCTGCGGTGTTCTCAACCCTCATCTCCACGGTCTCATCATCGACCCGCGAGGCATACACCTCGGCGTCCAACTCAAAGGCATCCAAGAGTCCGTCGAGGAACTCGGTCACCAAGGTGCTCTGCTCCTCCAAGCTCATTTGATCTTCCACTGGTCTGCTCTCCCTTTTTCCTTCCCCCTTCGGGGCTTTTGCTGCTCGGCTATTGCTCGTTTCCTCACTGCCCTTACCGGCATTCTGAGACCTCTGCTGTCGCGACCCCTGCGGCGGACGGCCTCCACCGCGAGACTGCGACTTCTGATTGTGATTCTGACCCTGGCCACTCCGCCCTCCACCAGAGCCCCCGGTCGGCGAATTGCCTCGACCCTTTCCAGAGCCCCCGGTCGGCGAATTGCCTCGACCCTTTCCAGAGCCCCCGGTCGGCGAATTGCCTCGACCCTTTCCGGCATTTCGACCCCGGCTTCTGGCATTGGCGTTGCGGCGATTCCGGTTCTGCTTCTCTCGAGGCACAACTGGCCGCACTCGGGCTCTAATACGCGCCTCTGTGCGCCGAAGACCCAGCAAAGCCGACTTGGGCTCGTCCACTACGGAAAACTCGGCTTCACTGCGGTCCACACCCAGCCGGTCGAGAGCTGCCTCTTCGGCCTGGGCAATGGTCTTGCCGGTGACTTCCAGCCATTCCATGGCTATTTTCTCCTCTTCTTCCGCCGACGCCGACGATCCGTGGGATGTGACTGATGGCCCTTTTGCGTGGTCCGGCTCGTCTGGCGTTGCTCCGGCGCTGTCTTTGACGACTCTCTGCTGTTCGTTTTTGTCTCCGAACCCTTGGAGTCTTTTGCCCGCGCCTCTTTCGCCTCAGAGCTCTTCGCCACCCTGGGCGGTGTCCGCTGGCCAGCGGACGCAGCCGTGGTTCGGCGACTGTCGGTGCGCCTCTTCGGCGGAGTTCTCGATGTGGGTCGCCGGGTACCGTGATCGGCCTCCGGCGCACGGGTACGAGTCGGAGTCTGAGGGGCCGGTCCGGCCGGCACAGGGGGCTGTTCTTCTTCGTCTTCTCTGGAACGGTCGAGAAGTGCTTGCCGCTCCCGGTGAGGGTTGTAAATGCGACGGGTGATCACAGCCTGCTGTCCTACGCGCACAATGTTCGAGCTCACAAAGTACAAATTCAGGCCGGCGGGAAAAGTTACCGAGATGATCGGCAAGAACCAGGGCATGACCTTCATGATCATCTGCTGTTGGGGGTTGACCGGCGTGTCAGGATCGCGTCGACCAGCGATCTGGCGCTGCTGGATGTAGCTGGTCACGCCGATCAGTATGATCAGCAACAAGAACGGCAGGGCAGTGGAGAAGGAGTCTCGGAATGCACCAGTGAGGCTGGCCGACAGATCCATGCCCAAGAAGTTCATCTCGGTCGACTCTTCGAGAGCGGCTCTCAATGGGGAGTCAGCCGCCAGATACTCCGGATTAAAGGTCCGCTCTTCAAAATTCGGACTGGATACTGCGCCCTCCCCAAGAGGCAGCCGCCAACCAACGGTGGACCCTAAATCGCTGACCCGTCGTGTCAACCCCTGAATAAGTCGAAAAAGCACAAAAAATACTGGAAGCTGAGCGAGCATGGGAAGGCAGCTTCCCAGGGGATTCACGTTGTTAGCCTGGTAGAAGCGCATCGTCTCTTCGTTCATCCGCTGGCGGTCGCCTTGGTATTGCGCCTGTATCTTCTTGACCTCCGGTTGAAGGGCCTGCATCCGAAGCATCGACCGCGTGGTGTAGAAGGTGATCGGGGTCAAAATCAGCATCACCGTAAGCGTGAACAGCATGATGGCGATGCCGTAGCTCTCCCCCAGGGTGTAGTACACCGCCAGCAGCCAGGCGAGCCCGTCGAACAATGCGTCAAACACGGGTCACCGCCCTGCGAGCCGCGGTGCGGGGTACGTCGGAAACCTCGCATGAACGAGTCGGCTGAAGCGTGGGATCAGGCGCCAGTCGACCGTTTGCGTCTGGTACTGGATCCCAGCCTGACCGTGCCCCCGGCCGACAGCGCAGCAGCCGGCGCAAGCCCAGCCAGGCACCCTTGGCCGCACCATGCACCTCCACGGCTTCCAATGCATAGTAGGAGCAGCTCGGAACGTACCGACACGGAGTGGGACGGTGGTCAGTGGCCCGCTGGTAACCCCTGATCAGGCCCTTCACCGCTCGGGCAGCCATGCTCATCCCCAAGTGCTTGCTCTGTCTCATGCGCTTGCTCATCCCCAAGTGCTTGCTCTGATGGCTCACCGAGTTCATGGCCCCGTTCGCTCCAGCCTCGACAAGCACTCCTGCAACGAAAACCGCAAGTCAGCGTATGGCAACTGTCCCGCACCCCGCTTGGCGCCTATGAGATAGAGGCCCGCTGGCAAGCCACCGGACGATTCTTGATCGAGGGCGCCCACAATCGCGCGCAAACGGCGCCGGATCGTGTTCCGGATCACCGCTGAACCCACTTGCCGGGGCAATGCATACGCCACGCAGGCCGCGCCGACGAAGGGGTCCGGCGAGAACCGGACCCACAGCAGCCCATGGCCAACGCGGACACCATCGGCCCTCAGCCGCGCGAACGCCGACCGTCCCCGGACCCGCTCAATCAGGCCGACAGCCTCTTGCGACCACGGCGCCGGCGAGCACTGATGATCGCCCGCCCGCTTCTTGTCGTCATCCGATGCCGAAAACCGTGGCGCCGTGCCCGGCGCTGCACATTCGGCTGATACGTTCGCTTCACAACTTCCTCCAAGACCGGGGTACCGTCATCGTGGGGCCCGCCCTACAAGCGCCTCCCGTCTCCCGGCGTCTCCCCTACGCTACGGCCTTAGCCGGCGTCGTGACAAACATTGCCGCCAACATTGTCACAATTGCCACCTGAGCGACAATAGCAACTCTTTCAACATAAGCCCCTGACCTGCTAAAACCACCCAAACGCCCGTGCAAGAACCGGCACGAGGTGCTAAAGTCCCGGATTCCAGGCGAGGCGGTGCCGACTTGGTTGGGCAAGACAATAGGAACACTAGTTATCCACAGTTTATACACATTTGTGGATACTATATGTCATTTTTTTGGAGTTGCCAACAAAATGGTGTCTGCAACATTTCTCTGGTCTTCCTTCGAGAGCAGCATACGTGCTCAAATACCTGATGCTGTCTGGCAATCCACATTCAACCCAGCAAGGGCAATGGCGCTCGAGGAAGATACCCTCGAAATAGTTGTTCCGAACACCATCATCAAAGATCGTCTTGAGGGTGAATATTTTGAAGTCTTGAGAAACGCTTTAGCTAGTTCGAATGCGGCCCACATAACTCTGAAGATCAGCACTGAGCAGAGTTCCAATGATGACGGCAACCATGTTTCCGTTGTTTCTCCACCTCCAGTCAAGCCACAAGCAACGAGCACGCCCTCAATGAGCCGAGCGACCACTGCTCTGCATCCAAACTACGTTTTTGACAAATTTGTAACAGGGCCGTCTAATCGATTTGCCTTGGCAGCTGCACTTTCCGTTGCTGAAACCCCTGGTAAATCCTACAATCCACTCTTTATCCACGGTCATGCTGGCCTTGGCAAAACGCATCTGCTGCAAGCCATTGGCCACTACGTCCAGAGTCACTACGTCGAAGATCAACGTCATCCAATCAAACGAATAGTTTATGTTTCTACCGAGACTTTTCTTAACCAATTTGTGGATGCAATCAGAACCAATACTCGGAGTGAGTTTAAGAAAATCTACCGAGATGTAGATGTCCTTCTTGTAGATGACATTCAATTTCTTGAAGGTAAAGAAGGGCTTCAGGAAGAGTTTTTCCACACGTTCAACTCGCTTCATGAAGTAAACAAACAAATTGTTCTTACCAGTGATCGATCTCCTGATGCGATACCTACACTCGAAGACCGTATGACAAGTCGATTCAAGATGGGATTATTAACTGACATCCAGCCTCCTGATCTTGAAACACGGTTGGCTATTCTTCGGAAAAAGGCAGAACAATCGAATGTAGTTCTGGAAGATGACGTACTCACATTTATCGCGAGCAACATTAAGGACAACATTCGAGAACTAGAAGGAGCCCTCACTCGAGTTACTGCATACGCCAGCTTTAATGACAAAGCTCTTGACCTTGAACTCGCTCAACTCATTCTTCGAGATATCATGACTCGCCACGAGCCGCAGCCGGTCACAGCCGACGGAATCCTGAACGCGACTGCGGAGCTGTTCAGGTTCAGTGTGGATGAGATCGTGGGACCACGGCGACAGCGACCTCTCGTGAAGGCACGCCAGATTTCCATGTACGTCTTTCGGGAATTGACCGAGTTAAGCTACCCGGACATCGCGCGTGTCTTCGGAGGTCGCGACCACACCACAGCGATACACGCGGTGCAGAAAATCACCAAGCAAATGGCTGAGCAACCGGAGACATTCAATCAGATAAACCAGCTTATACAGAAGATCAAGAATGCTTGAACTCAAACGCTGGGGAACGCAATCGGAACAACGTGGGTATAGATTGCCCGCGACTGGGGACAACCACCAACTCCTCCACAAGGCACCGGCGCCCACAGCGAGTAATGCACCCGCCTGGGGAAAGGAGAGACGGATAGTCATGTGCTCTGACCAGGGAAAATGGTATCTTTCCACATTTCCACCGGCCTACTGCTACTAGCAGTAAATATATAAACTAATACAGGCAAGAAAGTGAGCAACCTGTGAAATTCCGATGCGAGCGAGACATCCTTTTGGAAGCACTGACGGTAACGGGCAGAGCAGCGGGAACCCGAGGAGGGTTTCACCTTGTGCTCTCAGGAGTCCACCTGGCGCTGGAAGGCGACGAGCTCACCCTTACGGCAACTGACAGGGAGTTGACCATAGCTGTTCGGCTGACGGTGTCCGGTGCCGGAGACGGAGCCGCGGTGGTCACCTCTCGGTTGGCGTGCGATGTGGTTCGATCTCTGGATGCCGGGGCGGTGAATGTGACAGTGGATGATGAGGGCATCCATATCGATTCAGCCCGTTCTAAATTCTCATTGCAGACGATGGGAGCAGAGGACTTTCCACAAGTGGAGGCGCTGGAGGGTGATCCGGTGGTGCTTGAAGCAGATGGCTTGCTGACAGCCCTGCGTCAAGTGGTGAAAGCGGCATCGGCCGACGAGTCCCGTCCTGTTTTGACCGGTGTGCTGTTGTCAGCAGAGGATGAGGGGCTGCGGCTGGTGACAACTGATTCCTATCGGTTGGCTCTGTGCGACTTGCCCGGATTGGAGGTTCTCGGTTCCGACCAAACTGTTTTGGTTCCTTCACGGGCGCTAAACGAAGTGATTCGCCTGCTCACCGATGTGGAGCAGGTCAGTGTGAGGTTCAATGACCGGGAGGCTTCTTTTGGCCTGGGGGCGATAACGGTGAGCACCAGGCTGATTGAGGGGGAGTTTCCCAGCTATCAAGGGTTGATTCCCACTCACCAGCCCAACCGCCTCACTGTCAACAGGGAGGGCTTCATCAACGCGGTACGCCGAGTTCGCCTGATGGCCCAGGATTCAACCCCGATTCGGATGGAGATGTCGACGGCTGGTTTGGAGTTGTCGGCAACAACCCAGGATGTCGGCGAGGCGACCGAGCAGTTGGATGCCGTCTTTGAGGGTGAAGACCTCACCGTGGCCTTCAACCCCGAATACCTGCTCGATGGGGCCGAGGCAGCGCCCGGCGAGGAGATCGTGCTGAACACGGTGGACGCCCTGAAACCAGCGGTGATTCGCACACCGGAAACCGAGCAATTCCTGTACTTGCTCATGCCTGTTCGCATCAACTGAGCGGGATGTGCGGCTTCGGCACCTCTGGTTGGCGAATTTTCGCAGCTATTCCCATCTCGAGCTGGAGCTGCCCGCGGGAACCAGCCTGTTCGTGGGGTCCAACGGCGAGGGCAAGAGCAATCTCTTGGAGGCTGTTTATTACCTGACCACGATGTCGTCGTTTCGAGTCACGGCCGTCGACTCGCTGATCCGAGCCGGCACAGACGTCTCTGAGGCGGTGGTGAGGGGCGAACTCGTCGCCGGCCAGCGGGAACTCCTGTTGGAGGCAGCACTGCGGGCCACGGGCCGCTGTCGGTTGCAGGTTAACCGCCAAAGGGTGCGCCGCCGGGAGCTGCTGGGCCTGGTGCCCGTGTCCATTTTCGTGCCCGATGACTTGGTGCTGGTGAAGGGCGGACCGGGGGAACGCCGTCGATTTGTCGACCATGCACTTGGTCAGATTGACCCCCGACTGGATGCGACCAGGGCCGATGTGGAAAGCATCTTGCGTCAGCGGAACGCCCTGCTGCGCCGTGCAGGAGGCCGGATTGACTCGGAGACGGCGGTCACGTTGGACGTGTGGGATGAGAAGCTTGCCAACGCAGGCGAGCAGCTGGCGAGCGCTCGGCGGCATTTGGTGGCAAGCCTCGAGCCCAAGGCGGCGGCGGCGTATGAAGAGATAGCGGTTGATTCGACACCCGTGAAGTTGTCTTATGAGTCGTCTTGGCCACCGGGTGAGCTGGGCGAGGCCTTGGGACGGGTCCGACGGGAAGACCTCCGCCGAGGAGCAAGCACCGTGGGTCCTCACCGCGACGATGTGTCGGTTGTTCTTGCCGGACGGCCGGCTCGCACTCATGCCTCCCAGGGCGAGCAGCGGTCGCTGGCGCTGGCGCTGCGCTTGGCCGTACACCGGGAGCTGGCAGATGTGACTGGCCAGTCTCCCCTGCTGCTGCTGGACGACGTGTTCTCGGAGTTGGACCCGGAGCGCTCAAAGGGGGTCTTGGAGGCGCTGCGGTCTGAGCAGACGCTTCTGACCACGGCTGGCACGCTCCCCTCCGGCATCAACTACAACGCTCGATTTCGGGTAGCGGACGGTCGAATCATCCGAGAGGCGTGACGGTTGCGGCCGTGGAATGGGGCAGACTGGGGCGATGGGGTGGGAACCCTTGCCCAACCGGTCGGGACCGAGGCAGCTGAGCGAAGCTCTAGACAAGGTGGCATCTCAGCTGAAAGCGCCGCGGCCCCAAGTGCTGAAGAGGGTCTTCGCCGCTTGGGACGAGTTGGTGGGCTCTGTGATGGCGGCTCATTCGTCACCGGTGCGACTGGTGGACAAAGAGCTGGTCGTAGCGGTGGACGACCCTGTATGGGCGACCGAGATGAGGTTCTTCAGCGCAGAGCTGATTGATCGGATCAACGCGGCGGCGGAAGAAGAAGCCGTCACGAGCTTGAAGGTTCGAGTGCGCCCTCGGTAATTCGTGACGGAAGCCGATTACCGCGTCTCCGGTGAGTCAATCTGACATCGGGAACTGGTAGAATTCGGTTATCGGGGGCAGCGTTTCCAGCCGATCTGATGGCAAGCCGAACAGGTTGGTCAGAGCATCTGCCCCTCCCGCAAACGAGGCCCGTCTAGCAGGGCAGAAAAGCCAGTTCGTGACCAACACGTCTGAGACTTACAGAGCCGAAGACATAACCATTTTGGAGGGCCTTGATGCCGTCCGCACGCGGCCCGGCATGTACATCGGGTCGACTTCGGTTACCGGCTTGCACCACTTGGTGTATGAGGTGGTGGACAACGCTGTGGACGAGGCCATGGCGGGCTATTGCACGGTCATCGAGGTAACACTCCTGGCCGATGGCGGGTGCGAGGTGGGAGACAACGGCCGCGGCATTCCCGTGGATCCCCATCCACAGCATCCTGAGATGTCCGCGGTGGCCGTCGTGCTGACACTTCTGCACGCCGGTGGAAAATTCGGCGGTAACGGCTACAAGGTCTCCGGTGGCCTGCACGGGGTTGGGGTATCGGTGGTTAATGCTCTGTCGAGCAGGCTGGAAGTGGAAATCGACCGGGATGGCCGGCGCCACACCATGTCGTTTGCCAACGGCGGAGAGGTCGCCGAGGATCTGCGGATAGCCGGAGACAGCCCCGACGGCTACACCGGCACGACTGTGCGGTTCTGGCCCGACGAGAACATCTTCGACGATGTGCGCTTCCGGGCCCAGGGGCTGATGGAGCGACTCCAGATGATGGCGTTTTTGAATCGCAATCTGGAGATCAAGTTCCGAGATCTGCGGCCGGACGGAACAGGGGGCCTCGACTGGACGGCGTACTGCTATCAGGATGGCATCAGTGATTTTGTCCGAGAGGTGAACAGCTCCAAGGACGCGCTGTTCGACGATGTCGGGTTTTTCGCCCAACAGGAGATGGGCGATGAGGTGGAGGTGGCTTTCCAGTGGAACACCGGGTACAACACCGACGGCTTGCACTCTTTTGCCAACGGAATCAACACCGTGGAGGGGGGGATGCACGAGGAGGGTTTCCGCAAAGGGCTCACCAGGGTGGTCAACGACTATTGCCGGGCGAAAGGGCACCTGAAGGAGAAGGACGACAATTTGGCCGGTGAGGACATCCGCGAGGGCCTGACGGCCATTGTGAGCGTAAGGCTGCGAGAGCCGCAGTTCGAGGGGCAGACCAAGGCCAAATTGGGCAACGCGTCCATCCGCTCGCTGGTTGAGCGGGCGACCAATGAGAAGTTGGCCGAGTGGCTGGAGGAGAACCCTGCCGATGCCCGAAAGATCATGGCCAAGTGCGTCCAGGCCCAAAAGGCTCGGCTGGCTGCCCGTCAAGCCCGGGATGCCACTCGGCGCAAGTCGGCGCTGGACGGCGCTGGGCTGCCCGGAAAACTGGTCGACTGCACTTCGACCGATCGGGATGAATGCGAGTTGTTCATCGTTGAGGGCAACTCGGCGGGAGGCTCGGCCAAAGACGCCCGCGATCCCAAGACCATGGCCATTCTCCCCATACGGGGGAAGATCCTCAACGTCGAGCGAGTCCAGGTTGACCGGATGCTCCGCAACACGGAGATCCAGGCACTGGTGGCGGCGATCGGAGCAGGCTTCGGCGATGATTTCGACTCCGCGGAGAGCAATGGCGCCAAGGGCACAGCCGATGGCGACCAGGAGGCCGGCTCTCGGGTCCGCTACGGCAAGGTGATCCTGCTGGCCGATGCCGATGTGGACGGGAGCCATATCCGCACGCTGCTGCTCACCTTCTTCTACCGGCAGATGCACAAGCTGGTGGAGGAGGGCCGGGTTTACATCGCCCAGCCCCCGCTCTATTCGACCGAGGTCGGACGGTCCAAGATCTATCTCAAAGACGACCATGCCAAAGATGCCTTCTTGGCCGAGAACCCCAAGCACAGTGCGGACTTCCAGCGCCTCAAGGGTCTCGGTGAGATGGATGCCGAAGAACTGTGGTCGACCACCATGGATCCAGCCCGCCGCACCCTTTTGCGGGTGTCGGTGGAGCAGGCGGCGGTGGCCGATGGGGTGTTCTCCAAGCTGATGGGAGAAGACGTGCAGCGCCGCAAGCAGTTCATCCAAACCAACGCCAAAGATGTCCGCTTCTTGGACATATGAGCGACTGGGAGACCCGTGTCCGACGAGCCTGACATCCTGCCGGAGCCTGGGGAGACACCGGCGGGCGCAGTCCAGGACATCGACATACAAACCGAGATGGAGCAGTCCTTTCTGGACTACGCCATGTCGGTCATCACCGCTCGTGCGCTCCCCGATGTGCGCGATGGGCTGAAGCCGGTCCACCGCCGCATCCTGTGGGGGATGTACGACCAGGGCACCCGGCCCAATCGGCCGTATGTGAAGTGCGCCCGGGTGGTGGGCGATGTTATGGGGAAGTACCACCCCCACGGAGACCAGGCCATTTACGATGCTCTGGTTCGGCTGGGGCAGGCCTTTTCGCTGCGGCATCCGCTGATCGATCCCCATGGGAACTTCGGTTCTCCCAACGATCCGCCGGCGGCCATGAGATACACGGAGTGCCGCCTCGACGAGTTGGCCATGAGGCTGTTGGACGGCATTGACGAGCAGACCGTCGATTTCTCCGACAACTTCGACTCCACCGAGCAGGAGCCGGTGGTATTGCCGTCGCGGTTCCCGAACCTTCTGGTGAATGGCAGCCAGGGCATAGCGGTGGGCATGGCCACCAACATCCCGCCCCACAACCTCGGAGAAGTGATCGATGCCGTCATCCACCTGCTGGAGAACCCCGAGGCTGCCAACGAGAGCCTGATGGAATTCGTGAAGGGCCCGGATTTCCCCACACGGGGCCTCATCATGGGATACCAGGGCATTCGAGACGCCTACGCCACCGGCCAGGGCGCCATCAAGGTGCGAGCCGCTGCGGAGATCGTGGAGAGCGGTTCCAGCACCAGGATCGTGGTCACTGAGATTCCCTATCAGACCAGCGCGGAGACCATCGAGGAAAAGGTGGCCGATTTGGTGAACCGGCGAGTGATCGACGGAATTCGCCAGATACACAACGAGTCGGCCAAGGGCCAGACCAGGCTGGTATTCGAGTTGAAGCGGGACGCTCCCGCGTTGGTGGTGCTCAACAACCTCTACAAGCACTCCCCGTTGCAATCCAATTTCCCCGTGAACATGGTGGCGCTCGTCGACGGTGTGCCCCGGACCATGACGCTGCGCGACTGCTTGGCCGCCTACGCCGCCCACCAGCAAGAAGTGGTGCGGCGCCGGACCGAGTTCCGCTTGGACGAGGCTCGCCGCCGAGAGCACATCTTGGAGGGATTGGTGCGGGCGGTGGACAGGATCGACGAGATCATTGCCGCCATTCGAGCGTCGGAGAACCGGGCAGCAGCCCGGGCCACCCTGATGGGCGAGCAATTCGAGTTCAGCGAGATCCAGGCCAACCACATCCTGGATCTGCCCCTGGGCCGGCTCACTCAGCTCGGTCGCCAAGAACTGGGCGACGAGCTCGCTGAGAAGCGAGCACTCATCGTTGAGTTGGAAGCCATCTTGGCCGACGAGGCCAAACTTCGAGCCGTCATTCGAGAAGAGCTCTTGGAAGTGCGAGAGGCCTATGCCACTGACCGGCGGACCCGGATCGTGGCTGACGAGGGCGACATCGACATCGAAGCGCTGATCGACGACGAGGACTTGATGTTCAGCCTGAGCGCGGCCGGGTACGCCAAGACCGTGACCCCCGATGAATTCAAGATCCAGGGGAGGGGGGGCAAGGGAGTCATCGGCGCCAACCTGAAGGACGGTGACTACATCGCCACGCTGATCCACACCACTGCTCACGCCTACCTGATGTTCTTCACCAACATGGGCAGGGTTTACCGCATCAAGGCCCATGAAGTGCCCCGAACCAGTCGCACGGCCCGGGGCATGGCCATTGTCAACCTGCTCCAGCTGGCGCCCGAGGAGACCGTTTCCGCGGTGATTGACACCCGGGATTACGAGACGATGCGGTACCTGCTCTTCGTCACCCGGCGGGGAGTGGTGAAGCGAACCCGGTTCTTGGAGTACGACAAGACCCGCTCCCGGGGGCTCATCGCCATCAACCTCCGGGAAGGCGACGAGCTGGTGCGGGTGCTGCCCACCAGCGGGGCTGACGATATTTGCCTGGTGAGCGCGTCGGGCAAGCTCATGCGGTTCGAGGAGACCGAGGTGCGGGCCATGGGACGGAACGCAGCCGGCGTGTGGGGCATGAGACTGCAAGGCGACGATGTGGTGGTGGCGGCCAGCGCGGTGCAGCCCGGCGACGAGATGCTGCTGGTCACCGACCAGGGGTTCGGCAAGCGCACACCGCTGGATGAGTTCCGGGCCAAGCATCGGGGTGGCATGGGCATGCGGGCCATGAAGATGATGGACGGCCGGGGCACGGTGATCGCGGCGCGGGTGGTGGCCCCGACCGATGAGGTGTTCGTGGTGGCCTCCAACGGGGTGACAATCCGAATACCGGTTTCATCGGTTTCGTTGATGGGACGCGAGGCCGCGGGGGTGCGGGTGATGAGCTTGGCCGAAGACCATCTGGTGGCCGCGGTCGCCCCCGTTCTTTCCAGTGCAGAAGACGAGGAGTAGCCTTCCTCAAGCGAAACTTCCCCCTCCACATGGCGACGGAGCAGCGAAATGGACGAGCGGGGATCGATCTCGCTTTTGGGCGTGGGAATCTTGGCGGTCATCGGGATGGCCGCGGTGCTGTTGGGTGATCTCGGGGCCGAAGCGGTTCGTCGCGCCCGGGCGACAGCGGTTGCAGATGTGGTTGCGATGGCCGCGGCCGTCGATCCGCTTACAGCCTCGAAGGTGGCCGCGGCCAACCGGGCAACGCTGGTTTCGTCGCTGAAAGAGGGCTTCCAAACCGAGGTTGTCGTGCGCAGGGACGGGACCACGGCAACAGCCAGAGCGGAGTTCCGCCCCCTTGGGTGGTGGCGGTGCCAATCACTTCCGACCAGCGATCCCGTACACTTCGGGGCGTGTCCATTGACCCCGGTCGGGTGAGCGACCCTCCTGTTGCGCCGCCGAGCCAGGCAGTGGCGCGCCAACCGGTGAAGGTCACCCCGAGGGAGTATCGCCGGGCCGTGCGATTGCAGGCTCGCAAGGTGCGCCGAGTGGTCCGGCACATTGAGCCCTGGTCGGTGTTGAAGATCTCGTTGATCTTCTACCTGTGCCTGTGGGTGATCGTGATGTTGGCCGCCGTGATGCTGTGGAGCATCGCGGTGGGATCGGGCACTGTGGACGACACCGAGTCGTTCATCGAGGAGCTGTTCGCGTTGCAGGAGTTCAAGTTCAACGCCAGCCAGATATTCCGCGGCTTTGCCATCGGCGGGTTGGTGCTGGTGGTGGCGGGCACGTTCTTCAACGTGCTGCTGTGCGTGCTCTTCAACCTCATCAGCGATCTGACCGGGGGGATGAGGGTCACGGTCATCGAGGAGGAGTCAGCCCGCCAGCGCCCTCGGACGCGCCCTCGGCGATTTCGTTGGCCTGCCTGGAATCCTCGCAAGTAGGCTCTTCACTCGGTTTGGCTTTGGGGCTATAGCTCAGTCGGTTAGAGCGCACCCCTGATAAGGGTGAGGTCGCTGGTTCGAATCCAGCTAGCCCCACGCTGTTCTGGCCAATCGGCCCGGTTGCATCTCTGGTGGGGAGGGTTACGATGGAAGCCGTGAAGATTCTGCGGAGAGCGTTGGTTGCTCTGGCAGGGGCGGCCGCTATTGCGACTATTCTGCGTGCTCGGGGCACCGGGGGCGTACCGCCTCAGTCGGGCGGTTGGCGCCAGATCAGCGGAACCAGCAAGTTCTGATCTGCGTTAGCAGAACTGCATGGACGTCTTGGTTGTCGGTGCGGGTGTGGTCGGCGCCGGAGTGGCGAAGCGCTTGGCCGGCTCGTCGTCAGCTCCTATCGGACGGGTGGCGGTATTCGACCGGAATCCGGACAGGGCCTGGCGTTTGTCCGAAAGGCAGGGCGCCCCGGCCGCAGCAGGCAGCCTTGACGACACGGCAGACATCGTGATTTTGGCCACTGCGTCTGGCAGCCAGGCTCGACTGGCCCAGCGGTTTCTCGGCAAGGCGCAGGTTGTGCTGGCCACATCTGACTCACTGGGTGATGTGAGACGGCTGTTGGGCATGAATGGAGCAGTCCGGCAGCGAAACTCGCTGGTCGTTGCCGGGGTGGGAATGGCGCCTGGGCTGAGCGACGTTCTGGCTGTACGGGCCGCTGCGGACCTCGACCGGGTGACCGAGGTGCATGTGGCCAAGTTCGGCACCGGAGGACCGGCTTGCGCCCGCCAGCACCACAAGGCCTTGGGGTCGCTGGCCTTGGAGTGGCGGGGTGGGTGGAGGCAACGACCGGGGGGCTCAGGCCGGGAGCTTTGCTGGTTTCCGGGACCGGTGGATGCGGCCGATTGCTATCGAGCGGCATTGCCCGACCCGCTGCTGCTGGCCCGGAAGTTCAACCGGGCTGATCGGATCACCGCTCGGATGGCGGCCACGAGGCGGGACCGCTTCAGCTCTTGGCTGCCGATGCTGAGGCCGCCGCACCCTGAGGGGAGGCTCGGTGCGATAAGGGTTGAAGTGCGGGGGCAGAAGGGCCAAGCGTGGGTGGGGCGGATTCTGGGGGCGTCGGCACCGCCGGGTTTTGCGACCGCGGCGGTGGTGACGAGTGTGGTCGAGCTGATCGGGTCGGGGAAAGTTGACGGGGCCGGGGTGATGGGGCTTTCCGAGATTGTGGATGCGGGGGAGTTTTTGCGCGTTCTTGAGGGGCAAGGGATTGTTTGCGAGGAGTTCTCTGGACCTTAGGACCTGCGGTCCACGGTCTTGCCTGCCGTTCTTGTTCTTTCAACCGTTATTTTGCAGGAGAGCCCTCAGCTCCTCGTGGATGGTTCCGTTGGTGGCGAGCCAGTGGCCTGCCTCAGGGGTGGTGGATCCGCTCCATTGGGTGATCTGGCCGCCGGCTTCAGGGACAATGACCATCATCGGGGCGATGTCCCAGAGGTTGAGGCCGGGGTCGATCATGGCCTCGGTCCGGCCGGTGGCCACCAAGACGTAGCCGTAGCCGTCTCCCCAGGTCCGCATCCTGGCCTCGGTTCGGCTCACCCGGTCGAAGGCGCCTTCGGGCCACCATTCGAAGCCCGATGCACACAGGTACGATCGGCTCAGCTCGGCCTGCAAACTGACCTGGCAGCGGCGGCCGTTGTGATAGCAGCCCAGTCCTCGGCCCGCCCATACCGCTTCGTCGAGAGGGGGGACGGCCGCCACACCGATAGCGGGGCCTTGTTGGTCGAACATGGCCAACAAGGTGGTGTACAGGGGCACGCCGCGCACAAAGCTCCGGGTGCCGTCGACAGGGTCGATGATCCATGTTCGCCCCGATGTCCCCTGCTCGTCGGGGAACTCCTCGCCGATAACGGCGTCGTCGGGGAACCTGTTGGCCAGATTCTCTCGGAGAAACGATTCCGCGGCCTTGTCGGCATCGGTCACCGGCGAGCCGTCGTCCTTGCGGTCCACCGACAGCTCGTGATCGTTGAACCAGTTCAGCGTCAACTCCCCGGCTTGGCGAGCCAGGTGGACTGCTTCGTCCAGCAGTTCGGCGGAAACCGAACCGGGATCGGCCGGCAGCGGCGCCGGTTGTGCCAACGGCCCAGGCGCCGGCCGGTCCATCAGCCCAGGATGCCCTGGTCCCGAAGGGCGGCCAGCCGGTCTTCGCCCAGTCCCAGCACTTCGCCCAGCACCTCGTCGGTTTGCTGGCCGACAGTGGGGGCATGGGTGGGCACGGGGAGTTCCTCGTCGAAGAACTTGACGGGAAGGGGGAGCTGCTCGCAGCCGAGCTGTTCGGTGGTGAACAGCGGCATCCGGTCTTGGAACTGTGGGTCGTCGACCACGTTCTTGGCGTTGTTCACCGGGGCGATGGGGGTGTTGACGCGGTCGCCGAACTCCAGCCACTCCGCGCTGGTCTTGGTGCGGAAGACGTCGCGCAGCTCCCGGTGCAATTCCAAGTTGCCCCGGGCATGGTCGGCGTACTTGGACCCCGGCCAGCGGTCGAACAGGTCCATCCGGTCGAGGGCTTCGCAGAAGTTGCGCCAGAAAGCCTGCTCAGAGGCCATGAACAGCACATGGCCATCCGACGACTCGTACATCTGGTAGCGGACGCCCTCCCACATGCCGGCCAAGCCCGGTGCTCGGCGCTCATAGTCGTCAGCCGGATTGCCGGTCACCTCGTCTTCGGGCCGCTCATAGGCCTTCCACGTCTCGATGCGGTACCAGTCCATGTAAGCAGCCGCGTCGGACTGGGCGAGCTCGAGTCGACATCC
Source organism: bacterium (assembly GCA_028819295.1). GTDB lineage: Bacteria > Actinomycetota > Acidimicrobiia > Acidimicrobiales > Bin134 > Poriferisocius. The sequence continues at coordinate 28,970 of JAPPMA010000073.1, forward strand.
CTCTCCCGTCTCCCGAGCCCGGACAATCCCCGCGAGAAGGGCGAACGCGCCGATGAGCGGCGCGATGTTGATGCCGACGTTGGGCATCTCCGGGATGCGGCAGAAGCCGTCGTCGTCGTACACGGGAGGAATGAGCCCGGCCCACGTGTCATAGGCGATCCCGTGGCTGGGCATGTCCTTGTACGGGCCGGTCATGCCATAGCCGCTGATGGTGGCGAACACGATCTTGGGGTTCACCTCCTTGAGCTGCTCGTAGCCCAGGCCTCGCCGCTCCAGCGCTCCCGGTCTCATGGCCTCGACCACGGCATCGGCACTGCGGGCCAGATCCAGGTACAGCTCCACCCCTTCGGGCTGGCGGAGGTCGAGCACGATGCTGCGCTTGCCCCGGTGCGTGTGCAGATGCAGCAGCGAGACCCCGTTGACAATGGGCCAGGTCATCTGGCGGATGTAATCGCCCTGAGGTGGCTCGACCTTGATGACGTCGGCGCCAAGATCGGACAGGAATGTGGTGAGAAAACCCGGTCCGAGCAGCGAACTCTCAATGACCCGAACCCCGGCCAGCGGCGGCATTGAGGGGCTCATGCCTGCATTCCTCCGTCGACTCGGATAACGATCCCGTTGCAGTAGCTGGCGTCGTCGCTGGCCAAAAAGGCGAAGGCCGCAGCCAGCTCTGAGGGGTTGGCCGGCCGCTCGAAGGGAAGGATGCGGGACATGATGGTGAGGTCGACGTCTTCGGGCGGGGTGAACTGCTCGGCAATGGGAGTATCGACACCGCCGGGGGCGATGCAGTTCACCCGGATCCCCGACCGGCCGTTGGTGATGGCCATGGTCTGGGTGAGGGCGATCACCCCGCCTTTGGAGGCCGAATAGGCGGAACTCCACGGCTGGGCGTTGGTGCCCGCGGTGGAGGCGGTGTTGACGATGCTGCCCTGGGATTCGAGCAAGTGGGGCAAACAGGCTTGGGACATGAAGAAGGTGCCGGTGAGGTTCACGCCGATCACCCGGTTCCAGGCTTCGGCGGTTTCATCCTCGTCGCGGGCAAAATGACCGAGACCGGCGATGTTGCACAGCACATCAATGCGACCATGGGCATCGACTGCTTGGGCGACGGCGGGGCCGATGGCGTCTAAGTCGAGCAGGTCGAGTTGGATGGTCATGTCGACGTCGGTGACTGGATTCCGGTCGATGCCCACAACTGTTCCGCCCTCTGATCGGAGCCGAGCAGCCGTGGCCTGACCGATGCCGGAAGCGGCGCCAGTAACGATGGCGACCTTGTTTTCGAATCGCTTCATGCCCCAAGCATGGCCTATTGGATTGGTCGGCGATGTATCAGAGCAGTGCGCACGGCCCTGCAAACCAAGATCTCGGTGCTCACCGAGTAGGCTCGATGCTCAAGGGTGACCACCCCCTGGGCGGGCCGGGACTGGGACGGGCGGGCCTCCAGCACCTCGGTTTCCACTCTGATGGTGTCGCCGGGGAACACGGGGGCGCCGAAGACGACCTCTGTGAATCCCAGATTGGCCACAGTGGTCCCCATGGTCGTCTCGTGGACGCTGATTCCCACTGCCAGTCCCAGTGTGAGCATGGAGTTCACCAGCGGCTGGCCGAACTCAGTGCCCGCGGCGTAGTCGGCATCGAGATGAATGGGCGCGGGGTTCATGGTCATGGTGGTGAAGGCCACGTTGTCGGCCTCGGTGATCGTGCGGCGAATGGCGTGGTGGACAATCAGCCCCGGGGTCAGCTCCTCGAACCAAAGGCCGGTGACAGGACGAGCGGTTTGGTGGTCGGCCACAGCGAGAAAATCAACCGCTGGAATTGGCCGCCACAGTTCGGGCGGGCGCCTCAATGATTCCCGCCAACATGTCCACCAGGTTATCGGCATACACATCGTCGGGAGTGGGCAGGGGATCGCCTGCTTCGGTGCGGCGGGCTCGCTCGGCCAGAGAGGCAGTCATGAGCTGTATCATGCCCAGCACCCGTTCGTCGCGTTGGCGTTTGTCGCTGGCCGCGGCCTTGTCCCGCAGCAGCCGCAGGATGGCGTTGAGGTTGGCTGGAACGTGGGTGGGATCGAAGTCCCAGCGACTGAACTCGGCGCTGAGTTGAGCCACAATGCGCAGATAGCACCGCCCGCTGGAGGTGGACAGTCGGCGGGTGAGAGGCTGGATCAGGGCTTCGATGAGGCCCACGGTGCAGTCGTCGTCCAAGGTGGCCCACACATCGCCTCGGTCTTGGTCGATAGGCTCGCCGTGTTCTTTCAGGATGGCATCGAGCACTCCCCGACGGGAGCCGAAATGGTATGTGAGGGCTGAGCTGTTCTTCTGCCCGGCGGAGGCCACGATGTCTTGCACTCGCACTCGCCAGATGCCCTGCTCGGCGAACAGCCGCTCGGCTTCGGCGATCAGCCGGCGGCGGGTTTCAGTGGCGTCGCGTGGCACTGCGGCGGCCTCTCGATCCTGTGGCGTCGCGTGGCAAGCCGTTGTTCCTTGATCCAGTGGCGTCGCGCAGCACAGGGGTGGGTTAGCTGCCGTGGCCTAGGGGCAGCAGGGCGGTGTCGGGGATGAGCTCCACGTCGATGCCCTCGGGCAGCGGGAATTGGAAGTCGGGATACCGTCGTTGGGCAGTGGCCCGGTAGCGGTCGGTGGAGTGGATCGGGTCGGGGTCGTACTCGGGGATCACCTTGGTGCCGAACACCTCGAGCATCTCGCTGATCTCGTCGTGTTCCATGCCTTCGCCGGGCAGGCCGAACACCACTTGATCGCAGCCGACTGTCTGATAGCGGGCAACCTGCTCGCACACTTCTTCGGCGTTGCCGCACAGCATGTAGCCGCCGGCGATGGCCCCGTCGAGCATCTCGTCGGTCCACTCGATCTGGGTGGGGGCGGAAGGCCAGGTAATGGCATCCGGGGATTTGGGCATGGTGTCGTGGTAGAGGTTCACCATCGTGACCAGATAACCCCGTCCCTTGGCCTTGGCTATCGCCCGGGCCCGATCCCGATCTTCCAGGCAGACAACGGCGTTGGTCATCATCACGTTGTCGTTCTTGAACTGGCCGATCTGCTCCACCGGACTCTGGATGGCTTCCTTGTAGGCGTCTATCCGACCCCGGAGGTTGAAGATGGGCTCGAAGTTGAAGGCGATCGCGCCGATGCCCAGCGAGCCGGCCTTGGCGAACGTGGGGGGGTTGCCGCACGCCACCCAGATGGGAGGATGCCCATGGCCGTAGGGCTTGGGCAGCACGTTGTGGGGTTTGGGAACCGAGAAGTGCTCGCCCTCAAAGCAGTAGTCGCGCTGTTCCCACATACGGGGGATTTCTCGGATGACCTCGTCCCACATTGATTTGGTCTCGGGCGGGGTCAGCCCGCCGAAGGTGGCGACTTCGTGGCTGCCCGCCCCCCGGCCGGTGCCGAACTCAAAGCGGTTTCCCGTGATGTGGTCGAGCATGGCGGCCCGCTCGGCGATGCGCACCGGGTGCTCCTTGGCGGTGGGCAGGCTGGTGATGCCGGTGGAGAGGTGAATGCGCTCGGTTTGTGCGGCCACATAGCCCATGACCGGGGCGGGGGCCGACAAGTGGCTGTACTCGGTGAGGCAGTGGTGCTCGCCGAACCAGGCGTATTTCCAGTTGTACTTGTCAGCGGTGATCACGTAGTGGGCTTCCCTCATCAAAGCGGTGTGCTCTGCCTCAGTGTCATGAGCTGCTGGCCCGGGGATGTAGCCGTTGACGAAAATGCCGAATTCCATGGTCTTCTCCGCATCCGGTGAGGGGACAGTGACGGAACAGTTCTAATGAAATATATTAGAACCCGTCAAATCAAACCCCTCCCACTTGGCCCTGGAGATTTTCGACCCAATTGCGGGCCTCGGACCACGCGGAAGTCGCTGCGGTGCCCTGGTCTTCGCTTCCTTTGACATTGGTGGCATAGGAGCCGAGAAACTTCACCTCACCGTGTTTGGCAACGATGCTGGTGAGGCAGTCGGCCACCAGTTGGTCAGCCACATGGCCCTCCAGGTCGATGAGGAAGCAATAGTCGCCCAGTGCCTTCTTGGTGGGCCGCGATTCCAGCTTGGTGAGATTGATGGACCGGGCTGCAAACTCGGCGAGGATGCCCATGAGCGATCCCGACCGATCGGAGCGCTGAAAGACCACGATGGACGTCTTGTCCTGGCCGGTGGGCGCCGGTATTCCAGTGTGGGACACTGCCACGAAGCGGGTCTGGTTCTCGGAGTGGTCCGCGATGTCGGCGGCGATCAACTCCAGTCCGTAGAGTTGCTGCGACAAAATGGTGCCGATGGCAGCCGCGGTCCTGTCATTGGAGACGGCGAGATCACGAGCCGCGGCAGCGGTGGAGTTGGCCGCGATCTCCTCGGCGTGGGGGAGCTTCTCGGTCAAATAGCGTCGACACTGAGCAGTTGCGACCGGGAAGCTGATGACGCGGCGAATCTCATCCATCGAGGTTCCGGAGAAGCCCAATAGATGGAGGTGGACGTCGATGACCACTTCTCGCTGAATGAGCAGGTCGTGCTCAAAGATGAGGGCGTCGAGGGCCACATTGACCGTCCCCTCGATGGAGTTCTCGATAGCGGTAAAGCCCAATGCGGCCCGGCCGTCGGCGGCGGCACCAAGGACTTCGGGGATCGACCGGCACAAGAGGCGGTCGGCTTCAGCCAAATCGGCTTGGGTGAGAAGCGCTTCTTCGGTGAATGTGCCCGGAGGTCCCAGGTAGGCCACCTGGCTTGCGGATCGGACAGCGGCAGTCACAAAGAGGCAGGATAGTGGTAGTGGATGAGGCTTTTGTTCGGCAATTGATGGCAGATGTGCGCGACGGCACGGTGGCAGCGGACGACGCGGTCCGACAATTGCGCCGTTTGCCGTTTGCCGATTTGGGATTTGCCCGGGTGGACCATCATCGCAGCCTCCGCCAAGGAGTGGCCGAGGTGGTCTATGGGCCCGGCAAGACTCCGGGCCAGTGCGCGGCAATTGTGGAGGAGCTGCTCGACCAACCGGGTGGGCCAGTGCTGCTGACTCGGGCATCAGCCGAGCAGGCGGCGACTTCGCTGAGCCTCAACCCCGGTGGGGAGCGCTACGGCGCCACGGTGGTCTGGCGGCCAGCTCACCCACGGCCCGAGCGGGTGGCGCTGGCCGCGGCGGGCACAGCTGATCTCCCGGTGGCCGACGAATGCGGGGTGGTGCTGGCCGCTCACGGCCTGGCCCCGCAGCGCTTGAACGATGTGGGGGTGGCAGGTCTTCACCGGATTCTCGGCGAAGTCGAGGATTTGGCCTCGGCTGATGCTGTAGTGGTGGTTGCCGGCATGGAGGGGGCGCTGGCCTCGGTGGTGGGTGGGCTCACCATGGCCCCGGTGGTGGCGGTGCCCACCAGCTCCGGTTACGGCTCTTCGCTTGAAGGGGTCACACCGCTGTTGGCCATGCTGTCGTCGTGTGCTGCCGGGGTGACCGTGGTGGGTGTGGACAATGGATTTGGAGCGGCCTGCGCGGTGCTGCGCCTGCTCAAGTCGAGAGAGCGGGCAGCATCGGAGGCGGAGTTGAGTGGGGCGAGCGATGGCTGATCCGGCGCAGATCGCTTGGTTTCACTGTTTTAGCGGGATTGCCGGCGACATGGCGTTGGGGGCGTTGATAGATGCCGGTGCCGATGTGGCTGAAGTGCGGGAGATATGCGAATTGCTGCCCTTGGGAGGCTGGGATCTGCAAGCCCATCCCACCCAGCGGGGAGGCATTGCCGCCACCGATGTGCGGGTGATCACCAGGGAGACGTCGGTTGTGCGCACTGCGAGCCACATCAACGCGCTCATCGGGGAGGCCCGGTTGCCCGACCGGGTGGCCGACCGGGCCTTGGCGGTGTTCGACGCGCTGTCGCAAGCCGAGGGGAAGCTGCACCGTCGGCCGCCAGAACAAGTCCATTTCCATGAGGTCGGCGGGCTGGATGCCATCATCGACGTGGTGGGCACCTGCGCGGCGTTGGAGGTGCTGGGAATCGACGAAGTCCACTCCAGCGCGGTGGCATGCGGGCGGGGGATGATTCGCAGTGTCCATGGGAGACTGCCCAACCCACCGCCGGCCGTGGTGGAGTTGCTGGTGGGGTGTCCGACGTTTGGATTGGATGTGGGATTGGAGTTGACCACCCCGACCGGGGCGGCGGTTCTGTCGGCGCTCGCGGTGGGGTGGGGGCCCATGCCTCCGATGACCATCTCGGCCGCCGGTTTCGGTGCCGGTGACAATCAACTGGAGGATCGTCCCAACCTCACCCAAGTGGTGGTGGGGACCATGGCGGCATCTCGGCCGGAGGGTCAGCCGGTGATGCTGTTCGAGACCAACGTGGACGACGCCACCGGGGAAACGCTGGCTCACACAGTGGCGTCGTTGTTGGATGCGGGTGCTCACGATGCGTGGATCACGCCGATCGTGATGAAGAAGGGTCGCCCGGCGTACACGGTGAGCGCGTTGGCCGATCCTGCGTTGGGGGATCAGGTGGCGGCGACGTTGATTGAGGAAACGGGCTCGCTAGGGGTGCGGGGACAGTTGCTAGAGCGGTGGCCTCGAGAGCGTCTGGAGCACGAGGTTGACGTGGACGGGCGGCGGGTGCGGGTCAAGGTGAGTGCCGGGCGGGTGAAGGTGGAGCACGATGAGGCGGTGCGGGCCGCGAAGTTGCTGGGGTTGCCGGCGCGGGAGGTCGTCTCTCTGGCTGAAGAAGCCTGGCGGCGACAGGGCGACGACGAGCCGGTTGCCTAGTATCGAGGGAGTGGAAGACGAGCGATTTTATTTTCGGCAGTTGTTGTCGGGGCGGGACTTGGCTTTGGGGGACAGGTTGGCTCGACAGATGGTCAACTTTGTCTACCTGATTGGGGACCGGGAGACGGGGGAGGCGGTGGTGGTGGATCCGGCGTATGACCCAGCGGGGATTGTGGCGCTGGCTGAGGCTGATGGGATGCGGCTCATTGGGGTGTTGGCCACCCATTACCACCCCGATCATGTGGGCGGGTCGATGATGCAGTTCTCGATCACAGGGGTGGCCGAGCTGTTGGAGTTGGTGTCGGTTCCGGTGCATGTGCAGGCCGACGAGGCCCAGTACGTGACCATGACCACCGGCATCGGAGAAGACGATCTGTGCCAGCACGCCAGCGGCGATGTGCTGTCGGTGGGGGCGGTGGACATCGAGATGATCCACACACCGGGCCACACGCCCGGGAGCCAGTGCTTTTTGACCAACGGCCGGCTGGTGGCCGGCGACACGCTGTTTTTGGAGGGGTGCGGCAGAACCGATCTGCCGGGAAGCGATCCGACGGCCATGTACGAGAGCCTCACGCAGCGCCTGGCCCGGGTTCCCGACAGCGCAACGCTGTATCCCGGCCATCTGTACTCGCCCCAGCCTTCGGCCTCGATGGGCGAAACCCGGCGCACCAACTATGTGTTCATGCCCCGCTCCCCCGAGCAGTGGCTGGCCATGTTCGGCGGGTAATGGGAATGAGCCCGAGGAGTGCGCGAGGGGGGACTTGAACCCCCACGTCCTTGCGGACACAGGAACCTGAATCCTGCGCGTCTGCCAATTCCGCCACTCGCGCTGGTTGTCGGGGTGGTCATCGTACAAGACGGGCGCACCGATCAGTAACCTGTTTGCTCGCCTGTTGTCGCATCAGCCGCAACACAGCTCTGGGGCATCACCGGGCGTTTGCCCCTTTGACGCGTTGATTGGCTTTAGCTGTGGTTATAGTCCACCGCAACATAGGAGAATCACGGCTATGGAACTCTGATGATCCGGCTAGACGCGGGGCAAGCTACCGACCGAGGCCGACGTCGAGAAAAGAACGAGGATTCGATGTTGGTTGCCAACGGCCTCTTCGCGGTTGCAGACGGGCTGGGCGGCCATCGGGGGGGAGAGGTGGCGTCGGCCTTGGCGGTGAATACGCTGGCTGCGGAGGTGCAAGCTGCGGTCGAGGCTCGCACTGCCGCCCGGCGCCGCTCGCTGCGCCGTCACCTGCCGTCGCCTGCGCCCACGGTGGAGGAGTTGTTGGGTGCGGTGGACTGGGCCAATCAGGAGATCCTGGCCAGATCCAAGTCGACCTTCGAATTGGCCGGTATGGGGACCACCCTGTGCGTGCTGGCCGTGGTTGAGTGCGATGACAGCGAAGCGCTGGCAGTGGCGAACGTCGGTGACTCCCGGGTCTATTGCTGCGACGAGGGCGGCCTCCGCCAATTGACGGAGGATCACACCGTGGTGCAGGAAATGTTGAAAGCAGGAATGATCACGCCGGAAGAGGCTGAAAGCCATGAAAGACGGAATCGCCTCAGCCGAGCCTTGGGCATTGAGCCGAAGGTTGCAGTCGACGATTGGACGCTGGATCCGGTGGCCGGTCACCGCTATCTGCTGTGCTCCGATGGCTTGACCCATGAAGTGGCAGATCGGGATATTCACGCCGTTCTGCTGCAATTCGATGCTCCGGGCGATGCCGCGGGAGCGCTGGTGGACTTGGCCTTGCGTCGGGGCGGAAGCGACAACATCACGGTGATCGTGGTGGATGTGGCGGATGTAGCCCTCCAATAAATCGGGCAGGCAAAGAACTACGCTGGTTTTGCCATGTCAGACACGGGTCCTGAACTTTTGGGCAGTCGCTATCAACTGCGGAATCAGATAGCCCGCGGCGGCATGACTGATGTTTTTCTGGGCCAGGACACCCTGCTGTCCCGCCCGGTGGCCATCAAACGCCTGTTCCCCGAATTTGCCGCCGATCCGAGCTTCGTGGAGCGATTCAGGCGGGAGGCCACGGCTGCGGCCAACCTCAATCATCCCAACATTGTGGCGGTGTATGACTGGGGCTCGGCTGAGGGCACGTATTACCTCGTTATGGAGTACATCGAGGGGCACAGCCTGGCTGAACTGCTGCGCTCGGGAGGCCCTTTGGCCCCGGAACGGGCTGCGGGGATTGCCATGGATGTGGCGGAGGCGCTGGGCTTCGCTCACAGCAACGGGGTAATCCACCGGGATGTGAAGCCTGGCAATGTTCTGCTCTCACCCGACGGCCAGGTGAAGGTGACCGATTTCGGCATCGCCATAGTGGCGTTTGGCGGAGCGGAGTCGAATCTAACCCAAACCGGGGCGGTGATGGGCACGGCGACTTATTTTTCGCCGGAACAGGCCCAGGGAAAGCCTCTGGATTACCGCAGTGATCTGTATTCGCTGGGAATCGTGCTGTACGAGATGCTGTGCGGTCGCCCTCCGTTCACCGGCGACACTTCTGTGGCCGTCGCATACAAGCATGTGCAACAGCCCGTGCCCTCCCCCTCGTCGCTGGGAGTCGTACTGCCGGAGTCGCTGGAAGCCATTGCCATGAAGCTGTTGGCCAAGAACCCGGCGGAGCGGTACCCGGCGGCCAGAGACGTCAGGCGCGACTTGCAGCGCTACCGCGAGGGTCGCCATCAGCTATCGGCAGCACGCAAGCCATCAGAGGCCCAACCCGCGGGGCCGCCTCCACCGGAGAAGACGCCAGAAGAACCCCTGCTGCCTCCGCAGGCTGCTCCGCCGCCGTCGCCCGGTGGGCCTGTGCAGCCCCCGCCATCACCCCCGCCGTCGCCGGTGGCCGTTTTGGAACCCTCTTCGCGGGCGGGGCTTTACACGGCGGCCGCAGTCATCTTCATCGCGGTGGCGGTGCTGGTGTTCTTCGTGCTGTCGAACGTGCTCGATAACGGCGACGACGCCGTTTCGCCCGCCGTGACCAGCACAGCAGTTCCCGTGGTTTCTGTGCCTGATGTGGTGGGGTTGTCCAGTCAGTCGGCGATACGGGAGCTTCGTGCCGCCGGCTTTGTGGTCAGCCAAGTGTTCGAAGCAAGCGAAACGGTGGCCAGCAACGAGGTGGTCTCCCAATCACCCGAGGCGCGGGCTGAAGTGGAGCAAGGGGCGGAAATAGAGATCACCGTGAGTTCGGGAGCGGTTCCCGTGCTTGTGCCCGGGGTCGTGGGACAGAGTGCCGGCGATGCGGCCCGCCATTTGCAGGACCGCGGGTTTGCCCCTGAATTGCAGGAGGTTGAGGGTTCCACTGCCCCCTCGGGACAAGTGCTGCGCCAAGACCCCCCGGCTGGGAGCGAGGCTGCTCCGGGCAGCTCTGTGGTGCTCTATGTGGCAGAGGGGGTTCAGGCCGTGGAAGTTCCTGATGTGGCGGGAATGACCTTGTTGCGGGCGACTCAGGTTTTGGCGCAAGCCGGCTTGCAGGTGAGCGAGGAGATCGTGGAGCAGCCCTCCGGCGACGTGGACAAGGATTTGGTGATCGGCACTGATCCCTCACCGCCTGCGCTGTTGTTGCCGGGCTCCCAGATTGTGATTCTGGTCTCTTTGGGATCGGAGAATGCGGTGGTTCCCAGTTTGGTTGGGCTAACCCCGGAAACGGCTGCCGAACAGCTTGGGGAATTGGAACTCGTGCTGGCCGAGCCCATCGCCGAGTGTGATTTCCCGAACGATGCCGGAGAGCTCGTAGGCCGGATCATGGGGCAAGTGCCGCCCGCTGAAGAGGAGCATCCGCTGGGGACGGAAGTGACCGTGTGTTTGGGGCGCCCGACCTCGGACGGACCGGGGCCAACACCCACGGAGGTCGTTGATGAGCTCACTCCCCGCCGGATCGAGGCAAGGGTTGATGCCGCAGCGATAACCGCGCGAGCTGTTGCCGCGGGTCGCGAGCCCGACGCCTTGGGCAGTATTCCAAGATGGAATGCCCTGTCGGCCAGATTTGCCGCCGAGTGCGCCGACTTGGCGACGGCCTACTCAGATGTGCCTGGTCTGGTGGTGGAGTGGAATTTGGAGAACCCGTACCCGATGCCCGCCGTCGCGGCGAACGCTGACAACTGGGCGGAGGGCCTCGACGGCGACACGCCTGATGTAGACGACGGATGCAGCGTGCGCTAGGCGGGCCAACCAGGGTGGATGCTACGGGGACACCTGGCCCAGGAAGTTCTTCAGCAGATCATGGCCTGATGAGGTCAAGATTGACTCGGGATGGAACTGCACCCCTTCCACCGGGTGATCGCGGTGGCGCAGTCCCATCACCAGTCCGTCGTCGGTTTCCGCCGTAACGGTCAGGATGTCGGGGACCGACGATCGCTCCACAACGAGCGAGTGATAGCGGGTGGCTTCGATGGGGTTGGGGAGTCCCGCGAAAACCCCTTCGCTGGTGTGGTGGATAATCGACGTCTTGCCGTGCATGACCTGATCTGCCCGAACCACCCGGCCGCCGAAAACCTCCCCGATGCACTGCAATCCGAGACACACGCCGAGCAGAGGCCGCGCGCCGCTGAACTGCTGGATAAGGGCATTGCTCAGCCCGGCATCGGAAGGCTGTCCTGGTCCGGGGCTGATGAGAACACCATCGGGATCGATGTCGAGGGCCTGCTCGACGGTTATGGCATCGTGGCGGTAGACCAGGGGCTCAGCCCCCAGCTCGCCCAAGTACTGGACCAGGTTGTAGACGAAGGAGTCGTAGTTGTCGATCACCAGTATGCGAGGAGTCACCGCGGCCAACGTTATCGAGGGGTTGCTCGGAGTTCGAAGCGCGTATCCTTTGTCCATGGCCAAACCGACCAAGCGCAGAGTGCAGGGTGGTCGGGTTACCCCGAGGGGCACCCGACCCGAAAACGAGGTGGCGCCCCGGGTGCCGGTCTCAGCAGAGAAAATCAGCCCGACTTGGGTGCCGGTGCTGATGCTTACCCTGCTGGCGTTGGGGGCAATCATGATTGTGCTGAACTACGTCGCTCTGCTGCCGGGCGACACCAGCAACTGGTACCTGCTGGGGGGCCTTGGCCTGCTGCTGGCCGGCATGCTGGTGGCCACGCAGTGGCATTAGCCACCCTGATCGTTGTCTAGTTACGGCTTTGTAGTTTGTTCCCAGGTTTATCCACAGGTTGTGGATAGTTGGCCCTACTCGTCTATGGGGGCGACGAAGTCCATGTCGTCGCCGCAGTGACGGGGAGGCTCAGGGTCTTCCTCGGGAGCTGTGGTCATACGGACCTCGGCGTAGCAGATCGAGCATCGGTACGTGATCTTGACCCTGCGAAGCTGGCCTGGCGGCGGTGGCGGCGGCAGCGGCTGGCGAATCATCAACAGCACACCGATGCCGACCCGGATCAGGATCATTCCCGCAAGGATGGCGATCAGCACGCTGAGCCAGAGAGGCACATGTCCAGCCTAGATGGGCCGGTACTGTGGGCCCATGGATGAGCTCGGCCGGCGCGGGCGGCCCCTCCGAGACGGTCCAGCCTAGATGGGCGGTACTGTGGGCCCATGGATGAGATGAATCTGGCAATGCTGATCCTGCGGGTAGGCATCGGGCTTACGTTCGCGGCTCACGGTTACGGCAAGATCTTTCAGGGTGGCCGCATTCCCGGTACCGCGGGCTGGTTCGACAGCATGGGGATGAAGCCGGGCAAGCTGCATGCCTGGATGGCCGCCCTCACCGAGATTGGCGCCGGATTGCTATTGGCCCTGGGGCTGTTCACGCCGTTGGCTGCCGCGGGCATGATCGGGGTCATGGTGGTGGCTGGGTGGACGGTTCACCGGCACAACGGCTTCATGATCGTGAGAGAGGGCTGGGAGTACACCTTCGTTCTGGCCGTGGTCGCGGCAGCGGTGGCCACCTTGGGACCCATGGAGTGGTCGATCGACAGCGCACTGGGGATCGATGACAACTGGGACGGCTATGTGGGCCTGGCCATTGGCGCCGGTGGTGGAGTGCTGGCCGGTTTGACCCAGCTCCTGTTGTTCTATCGCCCCCCCAAATCCCAAGAGACTGCCTGAGCGGTGAGCGACGCGGGGGTGATCCGGCTGGACCATGAGGAGCTGCGGCGCTACGAGGTCGCCATTCTGAGCGGGCTGGGGGTCCCCACCGAACAGGCCGAGATCGTGGCCGACAATCTGGTGGAAGCCGACCTCCGCGGGGTGGACTCGCATGGGGTCCATCTGGTGGAGCTCTATGTGGCTCGGCTGAGATCGGGACATCTGCGGCCGGTAACCGAGGTGAAGGTGGTGCGCGACGACGGCGCCACGGTGATGCTGGACGGCGGCATCGGATTCGGGCAGGTCTCCGGTGTTGCGGCGATGGAGCTGGCGGTGGAACGGGCCAAAGCCCACGGGGTGGCCGCGGTAACCGTGCGAGAGGGCACTCATCTGGGGGCTTTGGCCTACTACACCCTGCCCGCCGCGGAGGCTGGGTGCTTTGCCATGGCGGTGCAGAACGGCCCGGCCATCGTTCCCCCCCATGGCGGTAGATCGGGCATCTTCTCGACCAATCCGTTCTCCTGGGCGGCGCCCGCCGGCCGCGAGCTGCCGGTGGTGTACGACATCGCGACTACTGCGGTGGCCGGCAACAAAATCCTGCTGGCCAAAAAGCGCGGCGATCCGACCATTCCCGAGGGGTGGGCCAACGACGACTTGGGGCGGCCAACCACGGACACGGCCGCCGCATCGGCTCAGAATCTGTGCTGGTTTGGGGGCTACAAGGGGTTTGGCATCGCGCTGATGGTGGAAGTCCTGTCGGGCATCGTGGCTGGGAGCAGCTTCGGCCACACCGAGCAGACGGAATGCGAATTGGTGGGAAACCGCCGTTTGGCCAAGGGCTGGATGTTTCTGACCTTGGACTTGGAGCGCTTCTGCGGATTGGACAAGTTTCAGGAGCAGATGGACCAGCTCATCCGAGACGTACACAACACCGAGCGGGCCGAAGGGGTGGACCGGATCTATGTGCCCGGCGAGATCGAGCACGAGAACCGGGCCGAGCGATTGGCCAGAGGCATTCCCCTGCCGGTTGCCCTGGTGGAGGAGATCAGCGCCATCGGCGCCGATTTCGGATTGGCCCCGCTGGCCTCGCAGTGATCAGGCGCTCTGTTCGAATACCACTTTGATGGCACCCCGAGAGCCGGCTTCGGCGGCGTGGGCGATGGCTTCTCGATAGCGGTCCAGGGGGTAGCGGGCTGACACCAGCCGCTCGAGTTTGGCTGAGTCCACCAGGTCGAATGCCAGATCGAAGCTGGTGGCGGTGCGGCCGTGGGCGAGGGTTTCAGTGCCGTAGGTGTAGGCGCCCACGAGCTCGGTTTCCCGGTGCCACAACCCGGTCAGATCGACTCGGGCCGCCTCGGGCATGCCCAACAGCACCACTCGGCCGCGGGGACGGGTGATGGCGATGGCATCGGCCACCGAAGCAGGGCTGCCCACTGCGTCGATGGTTATGTCCATCCCGCTGGACAGGTAGCTGCCCAGCATCCGGCAACCGCAGAATCGCCGCACTGCTCGCCGCATTTCGCCGGGGTCCACCACGATATCGGCGCCCAACTCGGAGGCCAGGTTCCGCTGATGGGGATACTTGGCGGTGACGATGATCGTTCCCGCTGGCGTCAACGCCCGCAGCGCAGCCACCGAGCACAGCCCCATGGTGCCCGCTCCGAGCACTGCCACCGAGGCCCCTGACTCGACTTGGGCCTTCAGGGCGGCGTGGACCCCGCCCGCGGCCGGCTCCAGCATCACCGCGGCCTCATCGCTGAAGTGCTCTGGCACAGGGTGAAGCTGGCTCTGGTGGGCTACCAGCGCCTCTCCCCATCCGCCGCCGGTGCTGGAGCAGAAGCCGATCTGGATGCCGTCCTTGATTTCGCCCCCCAGCAGGTAGCCGTAGTCGTTGCCGTCGCCGGGGGCGGCACCGGGAAAGGGCAGAGGCTCATTTCGGGTTGCCGGTCCCAAAACCGGCTCGAGGGCCAAGCGGCTGCCGTTGTGGTCGATGCCCACCACCTCGTGGCCGGGGATGAAGGGAAACGAGACCAAGGGCTCGAAATAGCGGGAGGACCGGCCCTCCACGGTGGCCAGATCTGATCCGCAGATGCCGGTCAGCCGGGGTCTGATCGTGCGCCAGTCAGGTCCGGGCAGCTCGGGCGGATCAACCTCGTGCAGGCTCAGAGGCCCTACCTTGCCGCCGGCGCCGGGGACCATCCGGGAGGCCGCGGCGGCGGCCGCATATCGAGCGAGTTTGCGCTCGAAGATCAATGCCTGCACGAAGACGCCTGTCTGCCCGCGGGGTTAGAGGTACTTCGCCGGGTCGCGGGGCGAGCCCTTGTAGCGGATTTCGAAGTGGAGGTGGGGGCCGGTGGACCAGCCGGTGCTGCCGATCCCACCGATGACCTCGCCGATTGCCACTTGGTCGCCGACGGACACGTCGTAGCGCGAGAGGTGGGCGTACAGCGTGGTCCACCCACCGCCGTGGTCGATGACTATCGTGTTTCCGTATCCCCCGCGAGATTGAACCTGGATCACGGTACCGGAGGCCGCGGCCTGAATGGGATCGCCGGTGTTGGCGGCGTAGTCCAGGCCAGCGTGGAAACGCACGGTGCCGAAGATGGGGTGAACCCGGTTTCCATACCCTGATACAAGCGGACCCGTCACCGGTGTGAAGAACCTGGGTGGAGCGGGGATCTCGATATCGTCGAACTGGCCGAGGCGCTCTTGGGCAGCAAGGAGGTCCAAGTCGGCTTGCCTCTGGCGCTCCAACTCGGCCAAGCGGGCCAGCTCCGCTTCGCGCTTCTGCCGCTCTTCCTCGAGACGGATTCGCTCTCTCTCCCGCTCGATCTCATCTTCGATTGCTTCGATGTCTTGGTTGAGTCCAGATATTTCACCCTCGAGGTCGGCTTGGGCTTGGGCTTCGGCATCGATTCTCGCTTGGAGGAGATCCCGTTTGCGGTTCCACTCGTCTTGCAGCTTCTTCTGCGCTCTTTCGAGTTCGGCCAGGTCGGCCAGGGCTTCTTCGATTTCGGCTTGGGCTTGCTCTATCTCGACCTGGGCCCGCTCGGCTTGCTGCACCGTGACGTGCTGATCGTCTTTGGCTTGGCGCAGTCGGTCGATGAGCACTTGAGCGTCGGCGCCGAGCTCTTCGATGTAGTACTGGCGGCGGGCGTTCCGGTTGGGGTCGCCGTCTTGGAGCAGGAAGTTTTGCTCGTACACCAAGTCCAGATAGATGTCGACCACTTGGGTGCGCAGCCGCTCTTGGATGGCCTCGATATCCTCGTCTAGCTCAGCATCCCGCTTTCGGGCCACGGCAACACGCTCTTGGGCTGCGGTTTGGGAAAGCTCTACCGCTCGCAGCCGAGCCTCCGCTGCGGCGATCCAATTGTTGACCTCGATCAGGGCGGCGTTCACCTCTTCGATCTGAGCGTTGGTCACATTCAGCTCTTCGATGGCGAACAGCGCATCGCTCTTCAGCATCTCCTGCTCTCGCTGCCGCGCTTCTATTTCCCGTTTTTTCTCCTCGATCTGGCGCTCGCGCTCTTCGAAGAACGAGTCTTGGGCCGCGCTGGGAGTACACACGGCCAGCGGCATAATGGCCGCTAACAGGCAGACAATCCGCAAGAACTTGTGCATAAGGGGAAGTGGACAGCGGCGCCGACTACGGCATTAGCAACAATTGTAACCAAATTGCAATATTATTACAAGTGCTCATCGCTGTGGGTTGTGTAGTTTGTGTGGCCGATGACTTGGCTGGTGAACCGGCGGTTTCTCTGGACGCTGCCGGCATGGATACCCTGAGACAGTGTCCGGGCCGCTGAATCGCCGAGAACGAGTGATCTTGGCCGAGGATTTGGCCGGGGTGGCTGAGGGCACCCCCGGCGAGGTGATGCTCCACACCGGCATGCGGTGGGTGCGCTACAGGGTTCGATTCGACAATGGGGCCGAGCGGGGGTCCATCCACCGCGCCAAGTTGGTGAAGGCCGAGGAGTGGGAGGACTTTCTGGCCGGCCGGGCGGTCGCCGAGGCTGCGGCCGAGGCGGCCGCTGAGGCGGGAGAGTTGGCTGAAGGGTCGAGCGTCGACGTTGGGGAGCAGCCTTCCGAAGCCGGCGATGCCGCCGGAGGCGACATGGTTGTGAACGGGGCGACGCTGCCTGCTCACTTGCTGGCCCGCAGTGCCGCAGCCCGCGAGCGTTTGGACGGTTAGGGGCCACCCCTAACAACGCCCCAATCCCCGGATCTCCGCTTAGACGCGAGACACACCACTAGCCCAGCGCAGCGGCGCCAGAGGTCACCGCTGGAAGAAGAGCCGGGGCGGTCGGGAGGATCTGGTCGAGGTAGAACCGGCTGGAGCGCTCCTTGGCGGTCCAAAACCCGGACCGATGCGGTTCAGCCGGCCCAAGCTGCTGAGCTGCGTCCCAGGTTCGGGCCATGACCCAGCCGCCGATCGTGAGGCCGAGCATGTGCAGGAACGGGGTTGCGCCCGCCAGAGCGTCGTCGCCGGGGTGGTCGCGCAGCCACCGTGCGGCTTCGGCCACCGCGTCGGCGGCTTCGTCAAGGCTTTTGTCCAAGCCGGCCATTTCTTGAAGCAGCTCGGCCAAAGGAGCGCCGTCGCCCATGGAGAGCTTGCGACTCACGAGATCTATGGCCTGGATGCCGTTGGTGCCTTCGTAGATGGGGGCGATGCGGCTGTCGCGCCAGTGCTGGGCCGCACCGGTCTCCTCGATGAAGCCCATTCCCCCGTGTACCTGGATGCCCATTGACGCCACCTCGACTCCCTGGTCGGTACACCAGGCTTTCGATACCGGGGTGAGCAGCTCAGCGCGGTGCTGGGCGCGCCGTCGGCGCGTGGCATCGGGGTGGCGGGCAGCCCGGTCGTCCTCTATTGCGTTGAGATACAGCACCCCCCGCATGGCCTCGGTGCGGGCTCGCATGTCGAGCAGCATTCGGCGCACGTCGGGGTGCTGGTTGATGGGAGCTTGGGTACCCGGCTCGGTGTCGGCGCGGCGGCCCTGGCGACGCTCGGCGGCGAAGGCTGCCGCTTGCTGGTAGGCCCGCTCGGCCACGGCCAGACCCTCCAGCCCCACGAGAAGGCGGGCTTTGTTCATCATGGTGAACATCAGGCGCATCCCCTCGTGGGGCTCTCCCACGAGCTCGCCGACCGCGCCGTCGAGTTCCATGACGCAGGTGGGGCTGGCGTGAATGCCGACCTTGTGCTCCAGGCCGATGCACCGGATGGCGTTGCGCTCGCCGAGAGCGCCGTCTGGTCCCAGCGAGTATTTGGGCACGATGAACAGGGATATGCCCCGGGTGCCGTCCGGCGCGTCGGGCGTGCGGGCGAGCACGCAATGGACGATGTTGTCGGCCATATCGTGTTCGCCCCAGGTTATGAAGATCTTCTGGCCCCACAGCCGGTAGCTTCCATCAGCTTGAGGCTCGGCCCGAGTGGCGAGCGCGCCGACATCGGAGCCGGCTTGAGGCTCGGTCAGCAGCATGGTGCCGGTCCATGTGCCGCTGACCAGCGAAGGCAGCCAACGACGTTTCTGCTCCGGACTGCCGTGGGCGCTTAGCGCACCGATCGCGCTCTGGCTGAGCATCGGGCACAAGGAGAACGCCATATTGGCCGACGCGACCATTTCCTGGATGGCCACGTCGACCACCAGCGGAAACCCGGCACCCCCGTGCTCAGCATCAGCCGACACTGCGGTCCAGCCCCCGCTGATGAACTGCTGGTACGCCTGACGGAAGCCCTCAGGGGTGACCACGTCGCCGCTGTCGCTGAGCACACTGCCGGTTTGATCTCCTGTCCGGTTGGTGGGAGCGATGACCTCGGCGGCCAGCCGCCCGGCCTCAGCCAGGAGATCCTCGGTATGGTCGAGGCCGATTTCCGACCACGCGGGTAGCCGGGCCAAGTCGTCCAAGCCTGCGATGTGGCGCAGTGCGAAGGCAATGTCGTCCAGGGGAGGGTTGTAGGGGCTCATTTCAGTCTTCAGGGGGGTTGTCGGGGTTAAGCGGCGAAAGCAGCAGTTCGGCGGCGGCGGGGGAGAGCTCATTGCGGTCTACTCGCTCAAGGACGGTTTCTCCTGACTCGTTTTGAACGATCTGGTGAACTCGTTCGCTCAGATGGAGTTTGATGCGGTCGGCCACCTCACCTCGGCGCCTTCGGCTGCGTCGGTGGACCAGCTCGCCGGAGCGGTGAAGATGAGCAATGTGGCGCCCGATCTCCGTCCACAGGTCGTCGATGCCCTCCCCCTCGGTGGCGGCGGTCAGCACGATGGGGGCCCGCCACCCGCACTGATGGCCGAGGTCTAGCATCACCTCCAAGTCCCGGCGGGTGCCGCGGGCATCGGGGCGGTCGGCTTTGTTCACCACGAGAACGTCGGCGACCTCTAGCAGCCCGGCCTTGTTGGCCTGCACGGCATCACCCCAGCCAGGGGTCACAACCACCACGGCGGTATCGGCAGCAGTCGCAATCGAAACCTCCACCTGGCCCACGCCCACGGTCTCCACAAAGATGGGATCGCACCCGGCGGCATCGAGCACGCGGACAGCGTCGGGCACCGCCACCGACAGTCCGCCGGCGTGGCCGCGGGTGGCCATCGACCGGATGAAGGCGCCGCTGCCCGCATAGTTGTCCATGCGGATCCGGTCGCCCAAAATGGCGCCACCGGTGAGCGGTGAGCTGGGATCGACGGCCAGTATGGCGGGCCGGGCTGTTCCTGCGACTGCGGCCAGTCGCCCGGTTATGGTGGACTTTCCCACTCCCGGCGCGCCGGTGACTCCCACAATCCTGGCCTGGCCGGCGTCGCGATGAGCCCGCTCCGACACCCTGGCGGCGACCTCGCTCTGCCGTTCCACCATGGTGAGCAGCTTTCCGAGTCCCCGCTGGTCCCCGCCGCGGGCCGAGTCGAACAACTCGTCGATGAGGTTGTGGTTCACCATTCGGGATGCTTGACGACGGGATCGGGGTTCACTGGGAGGCGGCCTGGCGACTCACAGAGGCCTTCACTGCGGACACCACTTCCTCGGCCGATGCGCCGGGGCCGATGACTGCGGCCACTCCCGAATCGGTGAGGGTGGGGACGTCGTCGGCGGGCACGATTCCGCCGATCACCACCGGCACATCCAAGCCGGCCTGGTCGACCGCCTGCACCATTCGCGGGGCCAGGGTGAGATGGCCGGCATTGTGCATGGAAAGCCCGATGACATCGGCGTCTTCCTGCTCGCAGGCAGCCACAATGCTGTCGGTGGTCTGACGCAGACCCAGATAGATCACTTCCATGCCGGCGTCCCTCAGGGTGCGGGCCACGACCTTCAGGCCTCGGTCGTGCCCGTCGAACCCCAGTTTGGCCAAGACCACCCGAATCGGGGCCTCGGTTTCGGCGCTTGGGGGAAGGGATGCGTTGACAGGAGGCTCGCCCATCAGCTCATACCACCGCGGTCTCCACATAGGTGCCGAACACCGTTTCCAGCGCGGCGACGATTTCGCCCTCGGTAGCGTAGGTTCGCACCGCGTCGATCATGGGGGGCATGAGGTTTGCGTCGGGCTGCCCGGCGGCTTCGATCAGCGCGGCGAGGGAAGCCCTCACCGCATCGTCGTCGCGGTCGCCGCGAACTTGGGCAAGGCGCTTGAGCTGCAACTCTTCGGTTTCGTGGCTGATGGACAACAGACTGGTTTCCTCGTCATCACCCTCGGTGAACTCGTTCACCCCCACGATGATGCGCCGTCCGGCGTTCACCTCGCGCTCGTAGCGGTACGCGGCATCAGCGATCTCTCCCACGAAATAGCCGTCTTCGATGCAGGCGTAGACCCCCTCCAGCATGGCGCCGTTGCCGCGCTGGTCGATGTGGTTGAATATCTCGGTGGCCTGACGCTCCATCTCGTCGGTGATCCATTCCACGAAGGAGGCGCCGCCCAGAGGGTCGACCACCGAGGCGGCGCCGGTCTCGTGAGCCACGATCTGCTGGGTGCGAAGGGCGATTCGGGCGGCCTTCTCGGTGGGCAGGGCCAGGGCTTCGTCGTAGGAATCGGTGTGGAGGCTCTGGGTGCCGCCCAGCACCGCGGAGAGGGCCTGAATGGCCACCCGAGCGATGTTGTTCTCCGGCTGCTGAGCGGTGAGGGAGACCCCCGCCGTCTGGGTGTGGAACCGGCACATCAGCGACCGGGGGTTGGCGGCGCCGTAGCGGTCTTTCATCCAAGTGGCCCAGATTCGGCGGGCGGCCCGGTACTTGCCGATCTCCTCGAAGAAGTCGCTGTGGGCATTGAAGAAGAACGACAGCCGAGGAGCGAATTCATCCACGTCGAGACCGGAGGCCACCGCTGCCTCCACGTAGGCGAATCCGTTGGCCAGGGTGAAGGCCAGCTCTTGGGCCGCGGTGGAACCGGCCTCGCGGATGTGGTAGCCGGAGACCGAAACCGGGTGCCAGCGGGGCATCTCCGCAGTGGTGAACCGGATGAGGTCGGTAACGAGCCGCACAGATGGGCGGGGCGGGAAGATGTACTCCTTTTGGGCCTGGTACTCCTTCAAGATGTCGTTCTGTATGGTGCCGCCGAGGTCGGCGCGGCCTACCCCGTTCTTCTCGGCCACCGCGATGTACATGGCCATGCAAATGGCGGCCGGACCGTTGATGGTCATCGAGGTTGTGACCTTGCCCAGGTCGATGCCCGCGAACAGGTCTTCCATGTCGGCCAAGGTGTCCACCGCCACCCCGGCTCGCCCGACTTCGCCCATCGCCCACTCATGATCGGAGTCGCGGCCCATGAGGGTGGGCATGTCGAAGGCAGTGGACAGGCCAGTTCCCCCTGCTCGAAGCAGAGCGTGGAACCGGGCATTGGTGTCGTTGGCGGTGCCGAATCCGGCGAACATGCGCATGGTCCACAACTTGCTGCGGTAGCCACTGGGGTGCAGGCCTCGTGTATAGGGGTACTCCCCCGGCTGCAACTCGTTTCCGTAGAAGGGATCGAGAGGGATTCCCGACATCGACTCGACCACGGGGTAATCCTATCAAGGAAGTCCGATAGTTGGAAGTCCAACTAATGATCGGGTGGAACCCTCTTCCCGTGCCGCCTTGCTGGGATTCGAGGAACTTGTATGCGCTTGACCGCGCCTCCCCATAGGCTCTTGGCATGAGCGATGATGCTGCGATCAGAAACGTTGTCGCCCGATTGGCGCAGCTGGCTGACGAGGGCGATCTGGAGGAGTACGCGGGGTTGTTCGCGGACGACGCTCGGTGGGAGATGCCGGAGTCGTCGATTCAGGGGAGGGAGAACCTCTTGGCCGGAGCCATTGAGCGGCGCGCCGCGGGTACTGTCGGACCTGGAAGCAACACCCGCCATGTGGTGACCACCCAAGCGGTGACGGTGACCGGCGACGAGGCCGCCTCCGATTCCTATTGGCAGTTTTGGGTTAACACCGCCTCAGAGCCGTCGGTTGCGCTGTTCGGCACCTACCGGGACCGACTGGTGCGCACGGATGGCGGTTGGAAGCTGGCTCACCGCGTCATCTCGTTCGACTAGCGCGGCGCAACCCATCGGCATCACCGGTCAAGTGCCCAGCATGGTTGGGGGTGGGGAGGGGGGCAATCGCCTCTGAGCGCCGCGGTGGGTAACGTGCGGCGGTGGAGATTGCGGCGTTTCAACAGCTCATGGACGACCTGTACGGTCCCCAAGACCGTGAGCGGGGCATCCCCGCCACGGTTGCCTGGCTGTGCGAGGAGCTGGGCGAGTTGGCTCAGGCTGTGCGCAAGGGCGACGACGTTGAGCGGCTGCATGAACTGGGGGATGTGCTGGCCTGGCTGGCATCGCTGGCGAATCAGCTGGGATTGAGCTTGGAAGAAGCGGCGCTGAGGTACAGAGACGATCCGCCGCGTTAAGCGAGGATGGCTTCGGCGATTTGGATGGCGTTGAGGGCGGCGCCTTTGCGGAGGTTGTCGCCGGCGACGAAGAGGGACAGCCCATGGGGGACGGAGCGGTCCACCCGGATGCGTCCGACCAAGGTGGGGTCGATGCCTGCGGCGGCCAATGGGGTGGGGATGTTTTCGAGCCTGACGCCGGGCGCCTCCGAGAGCAGCTCGGCGGCCCGCTCCGGGCTGAGGGGACGGTCGAACTCGGCGTTGATGGCCAGGCAGTGGCCGGTGAACACGGGTACCCGCACGCAGGTAGCGCTCACGGCCAGGTCGGGCAGCTCCAATATCTTGCGGCTCTCCTCGACCAGCTTGCGCTCTTCTGAGGTCTCGCCAGAGCCGTCATCGATCCAGGAACCGCACTCGGGAACCACATTGAAGGCGATGGGAGCGGCAAATACCGACGGTGCCGGAAACGAAGCGGCTCGACCATCGTGGGTGAGGCCGATGGCATCGTCAGCCGCCTTGCGCGCCTGTTCGTCCAACTCAGCCACTCCGGACAGCCCGCCCCCGGACACTGCTTGGTACGACGAGACCACCAGGCGGCGCAGCCCGGCCTCGACAGCCAACGGTTTGAGAACAGGCATGGCCACCATGGTGGTGCAATTGGGATTGGCCACAATTCCCTTGGGGATGTCCGCCAGGGCATGGGCGTTTACCTCCGGCACCACCAAGGGCACATCGGGGTCCATCCGCCACGCCGAAGAGTTGTCGATCACCGTGGCTCCGGCACCGGCCACAAGGGGGGCGAGCTCCCGGGAAGTGCCTCCGCCGGCGGAGAACAGCGCAATGTCCACCCCGCGGTAGTCGGCGGCAGCGGCGTCTTCCACCAGCAATTCCTGGTCTTGCCACGACATGGAGCGGCCGGCGGAGCGGGCTGAGGCCAGCACCCGCAGCTCATCGACGGGGAAATCGCGCTCATCCAAGAGGCGGCGCATCACCCCGCCCACCTGGCCGGTAGCACCGACAACCGCGACTCGCACGACGGCAATCCTACTTGCGACAGACGAGAATTCTGATGCGGTTATTGGGCCAGACCGAACGCCTCGTGCAGCGCTTGGGTGGCCCTGTCAGCGTGTTCCTGGCGGATCACACAGCTTATGCGGATGGGCGAGGTGGAGATCATCTCGATGTTGATCTGATTCTCCGACAGGGTTTCGAACATGGTGGCGGCCACACCGGGATGCGACTTCATACCCGCGCCCACCAGGCTTATCCGAGCGATGCCGTGATCGGCGCCCACGCCCGCGGCGCCGATGTCGGCGGCCACTTCCCGGGTGATGTCGGCGGCGGTGTCGGCGTCGCCCGAAGGAACAGTGAAGGAGATGTCGGTGATGCCGTGCTCCGATGCGTTCTGCACGATCATGTCCACGTTCACCCCGGCGTCGGCCAGTTTGCGGAACATGGCCGCGGCCACCCCGGGGCGGTCGGCCACCCCGGTGACGGTGATCTTGGCCTCCGAGGTGTCGGGGGTGACTGATCGGATGATGGGTTGCTCCATGGAGGGCTCCTCTTTGACCACCCAGGTTCCCTGCTCCCAGGTGAATGCGGATCGAATGTGCAGTTTGACCCCGTAGTTCTGGGCCACTTCCACGGAGCGCATCGCCGGCTTGGGACAGCCCACCGCGGTCATCTCCAGCAGCTCGTCGAATGAGATGCTGGGCAGCTTGCGGGCCTCGGCACACACCCGGGGATCGGTGGTGAACACCCCGGACACGTCGGTGTACAGCTCGCAGGCATCCGCGCCCAGGGTGTGGGCCAGCGCCACCGCCGTGGTGTCGGAGCCGCCCCGTCCCAAGAACGTCACATCATTGTCGGTGCTCACTCCCTGCGATCCGGCCACCACCGGCACCCGGTTGGCATCCAGTGCGGCTTGAACCCGGCTGGGGGTGATCTCCAGAATCTTGGCGTTGCCGTGGTTGGTGTCGGTTACGAAGCCCGCCTGGCTGCCGGTGAAGGAGTCGGCGGGCACCCCCAGGTCGTGGAGGGCCATGCACAGCAGCGCACAGGCCTTGCGCTCGCCGACGGTGATGAGCATGTCCAATTCCCGGCCCGGCTGGGTGTTGGACACCGCAGAGGCCAGTGACAGCAGATCGTCGGTCTCCTTGCCCATGGCGCTGATCACGAGCACCACCCGATCGCCTCGGTCTCGACACCAGCGCACATGGTGTGCCACCTCGCGGATGCGGTCGGCGTTGGCCACCGACGTGCCGCCGAACTTCTGCACCACTAAGGCCACGACACAAAACGCTACCGGCCCTTGATCACTGCTCCGGTGGTTGTATTCCGAGTTTTTTCGCCTACTAAGTTCTCACCGATGGCCACCAGCAAACGGCAGCGGCAACGGCAGCGTCGACAAGTCGCCCAGCAGCGGGCCAAAGCCACGGCAGTCCGTGGGCGAATCCGCTCCCGAGGAACGAGGATCATGCTGATCGCCGGGGTGATCGTGGTGGCCGTGGTGATTTTCTGGTTGGTGGTACGGGGCGGCGATGAGAGCGCCACCGAGGTCATCGTCGAGGACATCGATTTCCCGGATCTTCCTCCGCCCCCGGCGCCGGGCGCAGAGCGGACATACGAGTCGGCGCCGGATCAGTTCCTTGATCCTGGACTCCGGTACTCGGCGGTGTTCGACACCAGCCGCGGGGTGATTCGGGTGAGCCTTGATCAAGAGCTGTCCCCGGAGGCGGTGAACGCTTTCGCGGTTTTGGCCGACGACGGTTATTACGACGGAACGGCCATCTTCCACACCGACCCCATTGGCGGATACATCCAAGGGGGATCGCCCCACACCAACAACGCCGACGATCCTGGCCCGGGTTTCACCGTAGCGTCGGCCGAATCGGTTGATTACCAGGCGGGCCAACTTCTGTTGTCAGCGGAGGGAAGCTCCACCGGCCAGCTCCTCTTCTTGGCCGAAGATGACTTCCAGCCCTCCCCACCGATGTCGGGCCTGACAGTGCTGGGCCAGATCGAGGACAACAGCCTTGGCTTGATTCGTGCCATCCTCAACAGCCATGTCGACGACCCCGACACCTCTTTTGGAGGGCGGCCTTCGGAGTCGGTCATCATCAACTCCATCGATATACAAACCACCGAAACCACTCCTGAAGGGAGCATTGATTTGAGCGGATGTCCACCAGCAGACGGATCTGGGCCACAGGTTCTGGATTTCGACGGTCCCCAGCCCATGTGCTTGGACCCGTCCAGGCAGTACACCGCGGTGTTCGACACCACCGCGGGGGAGATGCGGATCGCCCTCGATGTGGCCAACACGCCGATCACGGCCAACAACTTCGCCGTGCTGGCCCGGTACCACTATTACGACGACACGCTGTTGTTCCGCACCGACCCCAGCATCGGCATCATCCAGGGCGGGGCGCCCCACACCAATTCCCCATCCGATCCGGGGCCGGGCTACACCATTCCCGACGAGGGATCGGAGTTCACCTACGAGCCGGGCCAGATTGTGATGGCCCGCACCGCGGCGCCCAACAGCGCCAGCGCCCAGTTCTTCTTCGCGGTGAATGAGAACACCGCCCTGCTCAACAATCAGGGCACCTATGTGGTGTTCGGCCAGATGGACGGTGCAAGCCTGGCGGTGGCCGAGGCCATTTTGGCCAGCCACGAGGACCAGCCCGGCAACCCGCTGGGCGGCGGACCGAGCCCCCAGGTCATCGTCAACTCGGTCACCATCGAAGAATCCGGCTAGTCCCACAGTTCCGCCCCTCCGGGTGGGGCAGAGTATGGGGATGCGGCTTGTCCCCGAGCCCAGCCAGTGGGAGTTTCCGCCCGCGGAGTCGGCCGATGAGCACGGCTTGGTGGCGGTGGGGGCCGACTTGGCCCCGGGCACGCTGCTGGCTGCCTACCAGGCTGGCCTGTTCCCCATGCCGCTGGGGCGCACCGACAAGCTGGGGTGGTGGTCGCCCGATCCCCGAGGAGTCATCCCCCTCGACGAGCTGCGGATAACCCGCTCGCTGCGAAGGTCGCTGCGGCGCTACCGAATCACCGCTGATTTGGCTTTTGCCGACGTCGTCGACGCCTGTCGGACGATCGAGCGCCCCCATGGATGGATTTCACCGGACATTCGAGATGCCTATGTGCGGTTGCACAAGCTGGGGTGGGCCCACAGCGTGGAAGCGTGGTCGGAGGACGGTGAGCTGGTGGGCGGACTGTACGGGGTATCGATTGGGGGGCTGTTCGCCGGCGAGTCGATGTTCCATGTAGACCGCGATGCGTCCAAGGTGGCGTTGGTGTCGCTGGTCGGCAGGTTGAATCACGGTGGTGTTGCTCGGCTGTTGGATGTGCAGTGGGCGACGGAGCACTTGCGGAGTTTGGGGGCGATGGAGATTTCTCGGAGTGAGTATTTGAGCAGGCTGAAAATAGTAGTGAAACAGCCTGCTCCGCCGTGGCCCCGCTAGGGAAGGCGGGTTATTTGGTCGCCTTGGCGTATGGGGCCGGGTTGGATCACTCGGGCGTTGATGCCGCGGAGGTTGAGGGCCCGGCCGGTGGGGGAGTTGACGAAGCGGAGAGCGTCTACGCCGAATCGGGCGGAGAACTTGGCGCACCCAGTGTGGGGCTCGGCGGTGACCTCGACAACGGACGTGCCAATGGCGAGTTGAGTGCCGGCCGGGAGGGTTTCCGAGCTGATGTCGAGGTCTATGTAGAGCTGGTCGCCCGCCAATGCCCAGCGGTCTTTCGGTCCGGCGATCGCGGCAGCCGTGCGAGCGTTCATGATGTTGATCTGGGCATCGATCAGCGGGCCGCCGTCGGATGTCTTGGTGGAGCCCCGTTGGCTCCAGGTGTCGCCGACCAGGCCCTCTTCCATGCTGAGTTGCCCGGATTCCAGCACTTCCCTCTCGTTCACCGCGGGCCGGCGAACGATCAATTGGAGTGTGCCGCGGTCTACAGGGGCTTGGCGGATGTGCTCCAGAGCTGCTTCTAGCTCTTCGGGCGTGCGGTGGCGAGCGGGGTCTGCGGTCACTTCTTGAGGGACTGTCTCTGTTGACGGGTGGTTGCAGGCGCAGTCCACCAGCGACCGCTGAACCGCCAGCGCGATGGGGTGGCCGCTGGAGGTTGAGCGGCTGTGGGGCAGGGCCAGAGAACTTCATAGGCCACCAAAATGGCGGCCACTTGGGCTTCGGTCGGCTGCGGGGTGATCTGGACGGTGCTCATGGCTTCAACGAGTGCTAGTGGTGTGTCTTGGGTTTAGCGCCGTGGATTGCGACGGCAGCGGCGTTCCT
>JAPPMA010000102.1 GCA_028819295.1 bacterium
TGTTGACCGCGGTGTGGTACAGCGGCGCCTGGGTGAGCTGGACGTTGCCGTCGTGAGGCTTGGACCCGAACAGCAGCAGCAGCATGCCCGCGGTGGAGGAGGCCTCGTCCGGCGGCCTGGGGTCCAACGCCCGCCGTACTCCCTTGGGTCGCCCGGTGGTGCCGGAGGTGTAGAACATGAACGAGCCGGTGGCGAGGTGCTCGGGGTCGGGCCGCTCCCCGGACTGGCCCGCGATCAGGTCGTCGAAGGGGCGGAAGCCATCCACGGGCCCGCCGACACAAAACCGGTTGGCCTCGGGAGTGACGCAGCCATCGACGGCCTTGCGGGCCTCGTCACCGAAGCGCTCGTGCACGATGAACGCCTTGGTCTCGGCGTCGTTGACGATGTAGCCGATCTCCGCGCCGACGAAGTGCCAGTTCACCGCGGTGACGTACAGCCCGCTCTGGTAGGCGGCCAGGCAAACCGCGAGCTGCTCGAAGCAGTTGGGCAGCACGGTAGTCACCTGGTCGCCCCTGCCGAGCCCGGCGGCTCGCAGGCCCTTCGAGACTTGGTTGGTGAACTCGGCCAGTTCGGCGTAGGTCAGCTGGTTGTGATCGGGGTCGATGACGGCCGGGAAGTCGGGGTCGGCCTCGGCGATGGCCCACAACCCCACAGCGTCGGTGTTTGCCATGGCCGGAAGTCTGCCAGCCGCGTCCGGCGGCGCGTTCGGAGCCGCCGCCGGCGGCCCCGAGCACGCGGGCAGGGTGTGCTCGCTCCGTCTGTGGCGACCCGCCGGCCGGATAGTTTGTCGTCGTGGCCGATGAGCGTCCCATCGAGGAGCAGGTCCGCCTGGACTACCGCGATCAGGTGGCGTGGATCACCATCGACCGGCCCGAGGCCGCCAACGCGTTGAACCCGCCGTGCCGGGACCGGGTCCGCGACATCCTCAACGGGCTCAACACCAGCCACCGGGCCCGCGCCGCGGTGATCACCGGCGCCGGCGACCGGTTCTTCTGCACCGGGGCCGACCTGCGCCACCCCTACGGCGATCCCGACCGCTCGGCCGACGTGCCCGACCGGGTTGTGGGAGACGCCCGGAGGATGATGCTCGACGGGCAGCACTCGCTGTTCGCGGCCCTGCTCGACTGCGACGTGCCCACCGTCGCCGCGGTCAACGGCACTGCGGCCGGGATGGGCGCCCATCTGGCGCTGGCCTGCGACCTGGTGATCGCGGGCGACGGAGCCAAGTTCGTGGAGGTGTTCGCCCGCCGGGGCCTGGTGCCCGACGCGCTGGGCGCCTGGCTGCTCCCCCGCATCATCGGGGTGCGCCGCACCATGGAGCTGTTCCTGCTGGCCGAGGATCTGCCGGCGGATCGGGCCCGCGACTACGGACTGGTCAACAGAGTCGTGCCCCACGGCGAGGTGCTGGCGGCCGCGGCCGAGTGGGCCGAGCGCCTAGCCAGCGGCCCCAGCCGGTCGTTCGCGCTGACCAAGTGGCTGGTCAACCGCAGCCTGGATGCCGACCGGGCCACCATGGCCCACGACGAGGCGGTGGCAGTGGAGCTCAACACGGCCACACAGGACGCCGCCGAGGGCGTGGCCGCCTTCCAGGAGCGCCGCCCCCCCGAATGGAAGGGCTACTGATCGGCCAGCTTCATCTACTGCTTCCAGCGGGTTTGAGTG
This sequence comes from bacterium, assembly GCA_028819295.1. GTDB lineage: Bacteria > Actinomycetota > Acidimicrobiia > Acidimicrobiales > Bin134 > Poriferisocius. The sequence goes on from JAPPMA010000102.1 coordinate 1,663, forward strand.
GATCCGAACTCGTGCTCAAAATACTGCTTGTGCTTAGCCCACACTAGTCCATCGCTTCGCGAGATTACGGCCACATCTATCGGACCGCCGACCACATCAGCTCCGGGTGTGAATTTCTCCTTGAATGATGCGAGGCTCACAAGTGTTTCAGCCATTTCGCCCAAGTGTTCCTTAGGGAGTCCTCCGATTACTTCCAGCAAAGGCAAGGAATAGTGGCCTATCATCATCTCTAATGCATCGGGGATAGTCCTAAGCATCTCGGCCGGAAGTGTCGAGATAAAGTGAACCAACTCCGTCGACATCGGTCCTGGAACTGTGTTCATAATCTTCTCAGAAATCGTATCAGATAGAAGACATAGTAGGCGTAGGACAATATCATGATGCGCATCGAGGAATTCGGGATGGATACCATCAATGAGAGTCCGAGCTACTTCATACTGCTGCGCAAATGGCAAAATAGCTGAGGGTTGATCGTCATCAATCCGTACACAATCCAGCTGACGACTCTTGACCACACTTTCCATTACTTGATCCACGATCCAGTGTGTCAGTGATGGAAAGAGTTCTTCACTACCGAACCCAGCAACGACCACACCTGTGGAGTCAGGTGACCAGTCTGCTGTTCGCAGAGACAATATCGCCATGGCCCTTAAGTTCTGTCGGATGTCTGCTGTCAGATATCCAACTCCATGCATCATCAGTTCCGGAAGTTGACTGAACCAGAGATCGAGTAGACCATTCCAATCATCAACTCTGGTACCAAGTAGCTCCCAGTTACGTAGTGCTGATTCGAATTGCCGCGTTGCAACCCGATCTGTAAGGCCGTCCATTGGACCGAGTTCGGCCAAGAAGTTGAGCCTTGCTCGCACGCCTTCACGCACTTGTGCCAGGAAGTAGTCGAGATTCTCAGATGGGGTGCTTGGTTGTGTTCGTACATGACTAGCAAGGTTTGCCTGCGCAAACCTACTGAGCTGCTCCAGTTCCCAGATTATTTCGGTTCTAACAAACTCCAACTGAATCCGGCTCGAGATGTGCTCCGTCATGTCCGGTAAGAAGCCAATGAAATCGGCTCCAGATTCTTCAACTGTTGCGAAGCCAGGTGATGAATGAGTTCTCTTGTATTCCTGTACGACCGTTTCCCATGGTATGGAACCCAAAGAACCAGCGCCGTAGAACATTATGACGATCGGGGGATCAAGAGATAGAGGAAAGATCTTGTTGGCAGTCTTGTAGACCTTGAGGTCTGCTGCAAGCGTCACGGCGCTGTCAGCCGCGAGAGCAATCGCTGCTCGGTTGAGTATCGCGATTTCGGCCGTCATGTGAACTCCTCGACGGGTTGACTTCTAACAGCGGCAGTTGAACTGCAATTGCCTCTAGCTTCGCAACAATGCGCAATTGGTCCCACGCCAGTGATTCATCACGAAGAACTACTGACTCACTGGAACCTGCTGCTTTATCCATCGCCTGTCAGTAGAGCTACGGATAAGTTTCACAACGGGTGCCTGCTCGAACATGATTGTCATCAGGTGGTAGGCTTTGAGGACTGCATCCTGAAGTTCTTGTGACTCCTCCAAGTCCTTTACTATAAGCCCGAGTCGACGCGCTTCTTCACGATCAACCCTACGACCGTGCGATCCATGAGTTGTCGCGTCATTGAAGTGACGAGCGACCTCGGCAGCGCGAGTCATGTCTCCATCGAGCATCCATTGACCTAACCATTCAGCAACCATTCGCTCGCCATACTTTAAGGCATTCTGCGCTTCAACTAGTAGCGAAGGGCCGAGCGCAGGGAGAATCGGTGCCCATATATGCGCCGTAGTCTCATTCTCTAGCACATCTTGTCGCGCTAACATGAACTGGTCAACAACGGCCTGGGCCGAGACCATTGCTCCATGGGGCGCGGGCATCTGTGGGTCAATAGGTCCCATCTGACTCTGTCTTCCCATAATTATACGATCTGCGCTTAGGCTTATCATTGTCCCAGCAGACATTGCGAAAGCCGGAATAATCACTTCAAGATCGTTGAACTTTGATCGCAGATACTTGACAATCGTTTCTGCTGCGTTGGGTGAGCCGCCTGGAGTATGCAACAACAAAGTAAGGCCGACGTCGAAGTCCATACCGTAAATGCACGACATAAACCCGTTGATGTCTTCGCTGATGATCTGCTCAACTCCCCAAGGAGTAGGTGGACGCTGAAGAAATGATGATCCATATAGAAGGACCATTCGATTATTGCGAAGTCTTCCGATTGACGATAGAGACTCTGTAATGCCTTCGTCTAACCACTCACCGTGACGGTTCTTCAGGCTCTCAAATTCTGATAGCAGTTCATTCCATGAGGCCATCTACGTGCTCTCAGTAAGGGGTTGCAAAGCAACTGCAGCGTAGTGGTCAGGCATTTGTCCGGCGCGATGTTGGCGAGACGCGTCTGGAATGAGCCGTTCAAGGGCAGCTCTTTGGTTGAGTGCCGCCAACTCCAAGTACCTCTTGTAGAGACTCTGTGCCTCTTGAATCTTGTCAAACACAGCACCGTACTCCTCAGAGGTGCCGCCGGTCCCGGCTCCGGCCTGCAGTCGGTGCAGGTCCTGCGTTGGTAACGAACCGGGTGCAGTGATCGTCGTCTCGCCGTTGTCTGCCATGTGGCAACCCTATCTGGATGCGCTTCGGCCTGTTGCGAACTGGGAATCGGCCACGTCGTGAGATTCCGACACATGTATGGGGAGAACAAGCCGCGACGCGTGGCGGTGTTGAGCCATTCAGGGTCAGCGGCTGAGCGCCAGCAGGTCGCCTACGTCGGCGATCAGAGTGAGGTCGCTGAGGCGTTCGGCCAGATCCGCCGCGGCGGTATCGCCGATGACCGGGACGGCCAGCGCGTCGAACTTCGCCCGGAGCTGCTCGCCCTGCGCAACCAGGTCGATCGCGGGGCGGCTGACGTCGTGGGCCGCCCGATGGACCCCGCTGGGGGACACGACCTCCACCAGGGTGGCTAGGTCGTCCACCGTGTCGTCGGTCGCGATCGCAACCCGCGGCAGCAGCGCTTGAACTTCAGGACGGTTGATGGGGCCGTCGTCGAAGGTCGCCACAGCTGCCGTGTCGATGCCCGCCAGCACGAGTGCCTGCGTGCCCCGCAGGCTGAACTTGGCCTCCAGGCCGGTGACCGGCTCATGGATGCCGCACATATCGAGGATCGCCGGGTTCACGGTCAGCGTCACCCGCTCGACTTCGTCGCGGTCGACCCCGTTGTCCAGCAGCGAGGTCATGGCCTCGATGCCGGCGTGGGTGCAGTGACAGGCCGCGTGGTACTTGAACAGCGCTTGGGTGGTCGCCCACCCGTTCCACCACTCCTCGATCCGGTCGTGGTCAAGCTCGCCGCAGCCGGCCGCTCGGGCCAGACCCTGGCTGCCGTCGACGGCCTCGCCGCTGGCGGTGTAGCCCCGGGACGCGAGCCGGGCCGCGAGCAGGCCCCGCTCGGCCGCCTGGCCGGCGTGCAGCGGCTTGGTCATGGTGCCGAAGTTGGCCTTCAGCCCCGACGAGTTGCTGGCCGCGATGCCCATGGCCGCGCCGAACTGCTCCGCATCGAGTCCGAGCAGCCAGCCCACCGCGGCCGCCGCGCCGAGCACCCCGACGGTGGACGTGGTGTGCCACCCCTTGGCGTAGTGCTCGTCGCCGATGGCCATGCCGATGCGGGACTGGACCTCCACACCGGCGATGTACGCGGTCAGGGCGTCGGCTCCGGAACGTCGGTCCTGCTCGGCGGCGGCCAGAACCGCGGGCAGCACCGGAGCGGACGGGTGCCCCAGCATGACGGCCGACGAGTCGTCGAAGTCGAGGGCGTGGCCGGCGGCGCCGTTGATCAGCGCGGCCCGGGCCGGATCAGCCCGCCGGTCGGTCCCGATCACCGAGCATGCGCCGACGTCCGCTGCGAGCTCCTCGCACAGGATCCGCGACAGCGGCTCCCGGCTGCCGGCCAGCGCGCACCCGAACCAGTCGAGGATGCACTGGCTCGCCACAATCGTCACATCGGACGGAACCTGCTCGACGCGCAGGCGGCCGAAGCGCTCCCAGAGCTGGTCGGTGAGCCCGCTCACGGCATCGGCACGTCGCCCATCGGCCGCGAGCCTGCCATACCGGACCCGGTCCCCAGTGGCACCCCCGGACGGCGCGGGTCTACCGAGAAGGCGACGGGGAGGCGGGCCAGTCCCCTGAGGGTGAGCCTGTCCTTCCAGGGAGGGTTGTCGTGGAGGGGAGTCCACATGGCGAAGCGGTCGAGCAGGGCTTCGAGCACCACCTGGCCCTCCAGCCGGGCCAGCGCAGCTCCCAGGCAGTAGTGGATGCCGGACCCGAACGACAGCATCGGCACCTCGGAACGCCCGATGTCGAAGCGGTCGGGGTCCTCGACCACCGCCGGGTCGCGGTTGGCCGCTCCCAGCAGTGTCAGCACCCCGTGGCCCTGAGCGATGGCGTGGCCGCCGATCTCGGTGTCGGCCCGGACGTAGCGACCGTCGATCTGCACGGGCGGCT
>JAPPMA010000044.1 GCA_028819295.1 bacterium
TCGGCCGGTTCGTCGGCGGCTGGGTCGTCGGCGGCCGGTTCGGCTGGGTCGTCGGTTGTGTCGTCGGCGGCCGGTTCGGCCGGGTCGGCCGGTTCGGCGGCGGTGGTGTCGTCGGCGGTGGTGTCGGCGGTGTCGGCGGTTGTGTCGTCGGCGACCGGTTCGGCCGGGTCGGCCGGTTCGGCTGGGTCGTCGGCGGTGGTGTCGGCCGGTTCGTCGGCGGCTGGTTCGTCGGCGGTGGTGGCGGCTGGGTCGTCGGCGGCTGGGTCGTCGGCGGTGGTGTCGGCCGGTTCGTCGGCGGCTGGGTCGTCGGCGGCCGGTTCGGCTGGGTCGTCGGCGGCCGGTTCGTCGGCGGTTGGGGGCGATTGTCCAACTTCAGGTTCTGGCGCGCAGCCGGTGGGCACGAGCTGGGTGTCGATGTTGAATCGACAGCGGTAAACGTTGAGCAGTGCCTCCTGGTCGGCAATGAGCTGGTCGCGCGCGGCAACGTCTTGGGCAGTGGGAGTTCCTTCAAAACCGCTCGGCTGGTTGGCGGGTCGAGCCGGGTTACCGTTGAGGCAGCCGGTGGGCACAAGCTGGGTGTCGATGTTGAATCGACAGCGGTAAACGCTGAGCAGGGCCTCCTGGTCGGCAATGAGCTGGTCGCGCACAGCAACGTCTTGGGCGGTTTGGGCGAATGCCGCGCCCGGCGCCGACAGCACCAGCAGGGCACCCAGAACAACCGTTGCCCCACACAGGGCGGCTCCACGACCGGGACAACTCATAAAGCCGATACATCAATTCAGCAATCACCCACCAGTCAAATCACGGGGGTGGGGTTGAGTTCTGCCGATGTCGATCTGGCCATCGCCGACCAAGACGATGAGTCGGCTATGGTATGATTCCTACATGAACAGCAGTGCTGTGGGCGCAGGGCGGCTCAGCGCGTCGGGGACCGCCCGCGCTTGGATTGAGGCGCTTCCCGCCGGCACATGGTTCCGCTCGGCGGCCGTGCCCGGCGAGCGCCACGTGGTCCGCAACGTGCTCTCGCGGCTCATGGCGGTGGAGAGGCCGATCATCGGCAGGGTGGCGCCCAGCGTCTATTGGCGACAGCCGCCGCCGCGCCATCCCCGCTACGGGAAAGCCCCAATCCTGACCCACTCGGCTGATTCGGTCCTGGCCCCGCCCGGTTCGGGATACGCAGGCCGCAACGCGCTTCACCGGATTGGCTGGTGCAGGCAGATGCCCTACAGGACGACAATAGCGATCCCATACCGGAACTTGACCCCACCCCCTTCGCCGAGCGGCCCCCCAGTTCTTTTCGTTGAGAGGCATAACAGGCGGCGGCGCGAGCTGAACTGGAACGAGGCGACGCTGCTTGAGGCGGCCTTGTCGTCCGGGCCGGCCGACTATCGCGGCTGGGACCACGCCATGTCGTATTTCGACTGGGCCAACGGGTGGATGAAACAGGGAGCCCCCATCCGCAAAGACGCGTTCTTGTGGGCTGCTGACGCGGAGAATCCCCAGACCAAGTGGCCTGCTGGGGAAGGCTATAACTCGTTCGACTCTGTGATCGGCAGATTGGCGGCAGACCTGCCGGACATAGTGAAGGCCCCATGAGGCACAGACCACTCTGCCTGGCGCTGACGAAGCAGGGCGGTCAGTGCCAAAACTACCGCGATACCTGCCCGATCAGGTCGCACAAGCGAGCAAGCAAGACCCTGCCTACCGCCCATCTTGGCCGAAGCATCAGCGGCGAGAAGAAATCGGGCGCTCCCCTTGTCGACAATCCATCGCTATTTGAAGATGTGGTAGAGGCGGCAGCCGACGCATACCACCTCGACAAGAACATGATCGAGCTTGACTATTGGCTGGTCAGATCGCTCCATTCATGGCTTGTCGCCGTGGGCGATCACGCGCTTTCCCGCGGCTTTCCCAACCCGAACAAGCCAATAGAACTTCAGAGTGTCGGCAGGATGGTGTTTGGGGGCGGCACATCCCTGTCGGCCGCTTGGGGCATTACGGAGCGCTGGTCGCAGGACATCGACTTGATCCTTGACCCGGCACAGGGGGCAACCCCGAAACAGATGCGGCAGGCGTGCAAAAAGGGGGCAGAGGCCGCGGCGCGGCGAATCGGCTGCGGTTTCAAGGAAACCAGCAGAAGTCTCGGTCACTATTTCTTTGTTTTCAGGGACCGCGGGCGAGATGAAGTGTCCAGTATCGACATTGCCTTCCAGTCCGTCGAGCCTCCGCTGTGGGTCCAGAAAGTCCCTGTGATGTCGATGATCGGGCGGGTCTGCGACCCCGAGGTTCTCGAAGCCCATCCAGAGTTGGGCGGGTTCGAGTTCAACACCCTCGGACCCGGCACGACGGCCATGAACAAGCTGCTGGCGCAGACCGAGATGAGCGCGTCCGGCGACTTCGACAGTATCCGGGGGCGGGCCAGGGATGTGTACGACCTCGCCTGCATCGCCAGAAGCGCCGAGGATTTCGAGGGGCACATCGGCAGGGACAGCAAGGCGCTGTTGCGGGCTGCTGAGTCGTGGACGTTCAGGGATTCCAAGAGACCGGAGGATGGCTTCGCCTCCATCAGGTCATTCGACCCGTCCACCCACGAGCACGAGGCCCTTGCCGAGGGCTATGAGGAAGTCATGAATGGAATGGTGTGGGGGGAGCCCATCCCGTTGGATGAGGCCATCGCCCTCGCGGTGAGCCTCGACCCGGGCCCGGCAGAGCCGCCGCCCCCGCTAGAGCACGGCCCGCTGGTCGCCTATCCGCGACACTGAATGCTGGGGTTGAGCAACTCCGCTGTGCCCGGTGAACACCACTAGCGGATAGAGTTCTATAGCTGCTGATCTTGTGACCGTGACATTTGCCCTCGCCCCCGATCTCGCCAATCTCTCCGTGGCCTACCAAGCCGTTCGGTCTCACACCGACGCGCTCTCCGCTCCGTTGAGCAACGAGGATCAGTGCATTCAGTCGATGCCCGACGTCAGCCCAACGAAGTGGCACCGAGCCCATGCCACCTGGTTCTTCGAGACGTTCCTGCTCAAGCCTCGCTTGCCCGGATACAGCGAGCACGACCCAGCATTCGGCTACCTGTTCAACTCCTACTACGAGGCGGTCGGTGATCGGCACCCCCGGCCCGAGCGGGGCAACTTGTCTCGGCCCTCGTGCGAGGAGGTGGCCGCCTACCGGGCTCACGTCGACGAGGCCATGGCCGTGCTCCTGGCCGGTGAGCTCGATCGCGCCGCCGCCGAGATGGTGGCGCTGGGCCTTCACCATGAGCAGCAGCACCAGGAGCTTCTGCTCATGGACATCAAGCATGTTCTGTCGAGCAACCGGGCGCTGTGGCCCGCCTACTGCGACCTGCCGGCCGCTCCCGGCGGTGAGCCCGCCAACGGGCAGCCGTCGCCCGGGTGGGTCGGCTTCGACGGCGGAGAGGTGTGGATCGGCCACGACGGCATCGGCTTCGCATTCGACAACGAGGGTCCCCGCCATCGGGCCATCCTGCCCCCATATCAGTTGGCCGACCGGCTGGTGACCTGCGGGCAGTGGCTGGAGTTCATGGCCGACGGCGGCTACGACACCCCTGCCCTTTGGCTGTCGGACGGCTGGTATCAGCGGCTGGAGCACGGCTGGGAGGCGCCTTCCTATTGGGACTTCCACCCCGAAGGCGGCTGGAGGGTGTTCACCCTGCATGGCCTCCAGCCGTTGTCGCTCGACGAGCCGGTCTGCCACCTCTCGCTCTACGAGGCCGATGCCTTCGCCCGCTGGGCCGGCACCCGGCTCCCCACCGAGGCCGAGTGGGAGCACGCCGCGGCCGATCAGAGGCCGGAGGGCAATCTGGGCGACAATGGCCGGTGGCACCCCGCCCCCGCCCCATCCGGCAGCGGCCTCCGCCAGCTGTTCGGAGACGTGTGGGAGTGGACCGCCAGCCCGTACGGCCCCTACCCCGGGTTCCGCCCTGCGCCGGGCGCAGTCGGGGAGTACAACGGCAAGTTCATGGTCAACCAGTTCGTGCTCCGGGGCGGCGCCTGCGTGACTCCACCGGGGCATATTCGAGCCACCTACCGCAACTTCTTCCACCCCCATACCCGGTGGCACTTCTCCGGGATGCGCCTGGCTCGAGACGCATGATGGTCGAGCCGGTTGTCGCAGGACTCCTGACTCGAGACGCATGATGGTCGAGCCGGTTGTCGAGATCCACCTGGGTCGGGCCTGGATCGACCAAGCGCTTCGGGCCGATGTGGCCCAGGGTCTTGTCTCCCAGCCCAAGGAACTGCCCCCCAAGTGGTTCTACGACGACCGGGGCAGCGAGTTGTTCGACCAGATCACCCGACTGCCCGACTATTACCCCACCCGCCGGGAGCGGGAGATCCTCGAACGGGAGATGGAAGTGATCGCCGAGCGGTCGGGGGCAGACACCGTGGTGGAACTGGGTTCGGGCACCTCGGAGAAGACCCGGATCGTGCTGGACGCCTTGAGGGCCACCGGGAGGCTCCGCCGCTACGTGCCGTTCGACAACAGCGAGGCCACTCTGCGAAACGCGGCTGCGGAGCTAGCCGCGGCCTATGAGGGCCTGGCCGTCCACGGGGTGGTGGGAGACTTCGAGCACCACTTGGGTCACATTCCCGATGGCGGCTGCCGGTTGGTCATGCTCTTGGGCGGCACCATCGGGAACTTCCCCCCGGCATCCCGCAAGGACTTTCTGGCTGCGGTGGCCAATGCCATGGCACCGGGCGACACCTTCCTTTTGGGTTTCGACCTGGTGAAGGATCTCGACCGGCTGATTGCGGCCTACGACGACCCTGAGGGGGTGACCGCCGCGTTCAACCGCAACGTGCTGTCGGTGATCAACAACCGCCTCGGCGCCGACTTCGACTTGGGGCAGTTCGAGCACGAAGCGCGTTTTAACGCTGAAGAGGAGTGGGTCGAGATGTGGCTGCGCTCCCGCTGCGCTCAGCGGGTGACCATCAACGGCTTGGGCATGACCGTTGACTTTGCCCAAGGCGAGCGCGTGCGGACAGAGGTCAGCGCCAAGTTCCGTTCCGAGAACATCGGCCCTGAGCTAGCTGGTGTGGGCCTGACCATGGAGCGCCTGTGGACCGACGCCCAAGACGACTACGCCCTCACCTTGTCTCGCATGGTGGGCTAGGGTCTGTCTGTAAGCCACGCCGATGGAGTAGGCCTTTGCCAGCAACGGTGGTCGTCGGGACGCAATGGGGGGACGAGGGCAAAGGCAAGTTCACCGACCTCCTAGCCCGCGACATGGACATGGTGGTGCGCTATCAGGGCGGCCACAACGCCGGTCACACCCTGGTGGTGGACGAGGAGGTGTTCAAGCTTCAGCTCGTTCCCAGCGGGGTGCTCTATCCCCATGTGACCCCGGTTATCGGCAACGGCGTGGTGATCGATCCCACCGTGCTCATCGACGAGATGGGCCGCCTGACTGAGGCGGGAGTGGACTGCGGCAAGCTGAGAGTCAGCGGCAACGCCCATCTCATCTTCCCCTACCACCAGGCGCTGGACGTGGTGGCCGAGCGGCATCTGGGCCGCAACAAGCTGGGCACCACCAAGCGGGGCATCGGTCCCGCCTACGCCGACAAGGCGGCTCGGGTGGGACTGCGGGTGCAAGACCTGCTCGATCCCAAGATTTTCCGGGAGAAGCTCGGCGTGGTGCTGCACGAGAAGAACCCGATGCTGGCCAAGGTGTACAACCGGCTGCCGTTCGACCTCGACACGGTGGCCGGCCAGTACCTCGAGGAGTGCCGTCCACGCCTGGAGCCCCATATCGCCGACACCGTGGGGCTGCTCCACGATGGCTTGGAAGCAGGCCAGAACGTGCTGTTCGAGGGGGCCCAGGCCATGTATTTGGATCTCGATCACGGCACCTACCCGTTCGTCACCTCCTCCAACCCGGTGGCCGGCGGGGCCTGCGTGGGCGCGGGGATCGGGCCCCGCCACATCGATCGGGTGATCGGGGTGACCAAGGCGTACATCAGCCGGGTGGGCTCAGGACCGTTTCCCAGCGAGCTGACCGACGAAGTCGGCGACCACCTGGTGGACGTGGGCCGGGAGTACGGCACCAACACCAAGCGCCGCCGCCGCTGCGGCTGGCTCGACACCGTGATGCTGCGCCACGCGGTGCGGGTGAACTCCCTGTCGGATTTGGCCATCACCAAGCTCGACGTGCTGGATGCCCTCGATCCGATCAGGGTGTGCGTGGCCTACGAGGTGGACGGCGAGCGCCGCACCTCGATGCCCTACCACCAGTCGGAGATCCACCGGGCCGTGCCGATCTATGAGGAGCTGCCCGGCTGGTGTGCCGATTTGAGCGGGGTCGGCGATCGCTCGGAGCTGCCCCGGCAGGCCGAGGACTACCTGTGCTTCATCGAGGAACAGGCCGGTGTGCCCGCCACCTTGGTCGGCGTGGGTCCCGGCCGAGACCAGTTCATCACCTTCGGCCCGGTTCCATGAGGGTTCCTGGCGTGGGTCGGCGTGTCGGGCCGGCCGCAATCGTTGGGCGGGCAGGGTCGGTGCCATGAGAGTCTGCGTAGTCGGCAGCGGGGGACGTGAGCATGCGCTTGCCCACGTGTTGAGTAGGTCGTGCTACGTGGTGGTCACCCCCGGCAACCCCGGCATCGCCGGTTCTGTCGGCGCACCAGCAACCGAGATCGAAGCCGATCTGTATGTGATCGGCCCGGAGGCCCCGTTGGTGGACGGCTTGGCCGACGAATTGAGGGCGGCGGGCCGGCTGGTGTTCGGCCCCGGCGCCGACGGCGCCCTCTTGGAGGGGTCCAAAGCGTGGATGAAGGAACTTCTGCTGGCCGCCGGAGTGCCAACTGCGGATCACGGCTCGTTCACCGAGCCGGAGGCGGCTATCCGCTTTCTTGACGGTATGGGCGATCTCTTCGTGATCAAGACCGACGGCCTGGCCGCGGGCAAGGGGGTGCTGGTTACCGAGGATCGGGCCGAGGCTTGCGATGCGGTGCGGGCCTACCTGTCGGGGGAGGCCTTCGGCGACGCCGGGCGCCGGGTGGTGATCGAAGAGGGCCTCTCCGGCCCCGAGCTGTCGGTGCTGGCCGTGTGCGACGGCCATCGGGCGGCGCCGTTGGCCCCAGCCCAGGATTTCAAGCGCATCGGCGAGGGTGACGCCGGCCCCAACACCGGAGGCATGGGGGCGTACTCCCCGGTGCCGGTGGCCGGCGCCGATGCAGTGGACGAAGTGATGGACAAGGCGGTGCTGCCCACACTGGGCGAGCTTCAGCGGCGGGGCATCGACTATCGGGGTGTGCTCTATGCCGGACTCATGCTCACCCCCCAGGGCTTGAGGGTGCTGGAGTACAACGTGCGCTTCGGCGACCCCGAAGCCCAGGTGGTGCTGCCCCGGCTGAGGTCTGATCTGGCCGACCTGTTGGCGGGCGCAGCAGCCGGATCGCTGAAGGACGATCCGGTCTACGGCGATGACGCCGCCGTGACGGTGGTGTGCGCCTCCGAGGGCTATCCCACTTCCCCCCGCACCGGCGACCTCATCGCTGGAATCGAGGCGGCCAACACCGAAGTTGGGGTGACGGTGTTCTGCGCGGGGGTGGCATCGGCCTTTGAAGGAAGCAACGGCGCTGAATTGCCTGTTCAAAGCGGCCAGAGTTTGGTGACCGCAGGGGGCCGGGTGCTCAATATCACCGGGCAGGGACCCGACTTGGCCACGGCCCGGGATCGGGCCTATGCCGGGGTCACCCACATTGACTGGCCGGGCCGCTACGTTCGCTTTGACATCGCCGCCGAGGCGGCGGCAAGCGTTTCAAAGGGATAGGTGAAATGAGCTTGAGAGTTGCCGTGATCATGGGGTCTTCCAGCGACGAGGACACCATGGCCCCGGCCCGCACCACGCTGGAGCAATTCGGGGTGGAGTGCCACTGGGAGGTCATGTCGGCCCACCGCACGCCGGAGAAGGTCCGCCGGTTCGTGGCCGGGGCTCGCGATGCCGGGTTCGGGGCCATCATCTGCGGTGCGGGTATGGCCGCCCACTTGGCCGGGGCCACCGCGGCCCAAACCACCCTTCCGGTGATCGGCGTTCCCTTGGCCGGCGGAGCACTGAACGGAGTGGACTCCCTGTATTCCACCGTGCAGATGCCCAAGGGGATTCCGGTGGCCACCGTCGCCATCAACGGCGCCATGAACGCCGCTCTGCTGGCCATTCAGATTCTGGCGGTGACCGATTCCAAGCTGGCCGATCAACTAACGGCTCATCGCTCTGAGATGGCCGGTGGCTGACAAGGACTCTTGCCTGATGAGCGGGCGGCGATGCTCATGAGCGCGCCGATGCCCGAGAAAGGCTTGATTCCCGACGTCTTGGCCGACCGCTACGCCAGCGCGGCGATGGCGGCCATCTGGTCGCCGGAGGGCAAGGTCAAAGCCGAGCGCCGCCTGTGGGTGTCGGTGCTGAAGGCCCAGCGGGACCTCGGCATCGAGGTGCCCGACGGGGTGGTCGAGGCCTATCGGTCGGTAATCGACGAGGTAGATCTGGACTCCATCCGAGAGCGGGAGCGGATCACCCGCCACGACGTGAAGGCCCGCATCGAGGAGTTCTGCGCGTTGGCCGGCCATGAGCACATCCACAAGGGGATGACGTCGCGCGACCTCACCGAGAACATCGAGCAGCTCCAGATCCGCGACTCTCTGCGATTGGTGTGGAACAAACTGGTGGCGGTGGTGTGCGCCCTGGGCCGACAGGCCGACGCCCATGCCGAGTTGGTGATGGTGGGCCGCTCCCACAACGTGGCGGCTCAGGCCACCACCCTGGGCAAGCGCTTCGCCAACTACGGCGAGGAGGCGTGGGCGGCCATGGATCGGTTTGAAGACCTGCTGAGCCGTTACTGGCTGAGGGGGCTCAAAGGCCCCGTCGGCACCCAGCAAGACCAGCTTGATCTGTTTCTCGGCGATGAGGGCAAAGTGGCAGACCTGGAGCAAAGCATGGCCGCCAATCTGGGATTCGACGACACGATGGGCAGCGTGGGGCAGGTGTATCCCCGGTCGCTGGACTATGACGTGGTGTCTGCGCTTGTGCAGGCGTCATCGGCCCCGGCCAATCTGGCCCGCACCATTCGTCTCATGGCCGGCCACGGTTTGATCTCCGAGGGATTCCAGGCCGGGCAGGTGGGCTCGTCGGCCATGCCCGGCAAGCGCAATGCCCGCACATCTGAGCGCATCTGCGGGCTCTCCGCAGTGGTGCAGGGCTACGCCGACATGGTCTCCTCCCTGGTGGGCGACCAGTGGAATGAGGGCGACGTGAGCTGCTCAGTGGTTCGCCGCGTGGCCCTGCCCGGAGCTTTCCTGGCTCTCGACGGCCAGCTTGAGGCGGTGCTGGTGGTGCTCGATGAGCTTGTGGTGTTCGAAGACGCGATCGCCGCGGAGCTGGCTGGCAACCTGCCGATGCTCACCGCCACCCGGGTGCTGATGGCCTCGGTGGCCGCCGGGGCGGGCCGGGAAGAGGCCCATCGCATCATCTCTGAGCACGTCCCCAAGGGAGACGGGTTCTTCTCGGCCATAGCCAATGACGAGAGATTGCCGATATCGGCTGTCGACGTCGATCAGATCAAGAGCCGGCCCTTGGCGCTGACCGGGGCGGCCGCAAGCCAAGCCCGTAATTTTGCGGCACAGGCTCAAAAGCTGGCCGCCCGAAATCCCAACGCTGCCGCCCACCAACCGGAGTCGATCCTATGAGCACCAAGAACATCGATCTGCCCCCCGTTCACTCCGGCAAGGTGCGCGACATCTTCGACGCCGGCGACGGTCGGCTCTTGATGATCGCGTCCGACCGCATCTCGGCGTTCGACGTGGTGATGGACGAGCCTGTCCCCGAGAAGGGGCGGGTGCTGACCGCCATGTCGGCCTATTGGTTCGAGGCCCTGGCCGACGTGCTGCCCAGCCACCTCATCTCCACCGATGTGGCCGACTTCCCCCCCGAGGCCCAGGTGGACGGGGTGGCCGGGCGGACCATGCTGTGCCAACGGGCCGAGATGCTGCCCATCGAGTGCATCGTGAGGGGGTACCTGAGCGGCTCGGCCTGGAAGGAGTACAAGAGCCAGGGCACCATGCACGGTCAGCGGTTGCCCGCCGGGCTCCGGGAGTCCGACAGGTTGCCCGAGCCGGTGTTCACCCCCTCCACCAAGGCTGAGTCGGGCCACGACGAGAACATCTCCTACGACCAGGCGGTGGAGTTGGTGGGCGCCGATCTGGCCGAGCAGGCCCGGTCGGCGGCGCTGGAGCTGTATCGCCGGGCATCCGGGGCGGCCGCTGAGAAGGGCATCATCATCGCCGACACCAAGTTCGAGATGGGCCTGGTGGACGGTGTCCTAGTGGTGGCCGACGAGGTGCTCACCCCCGATTCCTCCCGCTTCTGGCCGGTGGACGGGTGGGTGCCGGGAGCCACTCCGCCGTCGTACGACAAACAGCCGGTACGCGATTACCTCAACACGCTGGACTGGGACAAGCAGTACCCTCCGCCGCCGCTGCCCGACGAGGTGGTGCAGGCCAGCGCATCCCGCTACGCGAGCGCGTATGAGATCATCACCGGCCGCAGCTTCGCTGGATGGCCCGGCGGCTCATGAGCACAGCGTTCGATGTGGCAGTTGAGGTGAGCCTCCGGGATGGGATAGCCGATCCGGAGGGCCTGACCATCGAGCGAGCCCTGCCCGCGCTGGGGTTCAGCGGCGTGAGCGGCGTTCGAGTGGGCAAGAGCCTGCGCTTTGTGGTGGAAGCCTCAGATGAGGCCGAAGCCCGTCAACAAGTGGAGGCCATGTGCGAGCGCTTTTTGGCCAATCCGGTTATTGAAGACGTGGACATTTCTCTGAGCCTGGTGTCATGACAATTCCGGTTGTTCGCTCCGCGGGGGAGCGCCGATGACCGTCAAGGTCGGCGTGGTCGTGTTTCCCGGCACCAATTGCGAACACGATGTGGTGGAGGCGGTTGACTCCGTTGGCGGCTGCGGCCGACTGCTCTGGCACAAAGACGCTGGGCTGGCAGACGTCGACGCGGTGATACTGCCCGGCGGTTTCGCCCACGGCGACTATCTCCGAACCGGGGCAATGGCCCGCTTCTCCCCGATCATGGACGCGGTTATCCGCTTTGCCCGTGGCGGTGGACCGGTGGTGGGCATTTGCAACGGATTTCAGATACTCACCGAAGCGCGGCTCTTGCCCGGCGCTCTCTATAAGAACCGGGATCTGAAATTCTTGTGCCAGCCAACCCGGCTTCGCGTGGCATCCACCGGTTCCGTGTTGACCCGCGGCTTGAATGTCGGCGATGAGCTGGACATCCCCATAAACCATTTTGAGGGCAACTACATCTGCTCTGATCGCACGCTGGCTGAGCTGAGAGAAACCAGCTCAATCATGTTCACCTATCGGAACAACCCCAATGGGGCAACGTCGGATATCGCAGGAATCAGCAACAAAACCGGCAACGTGGTGGGGTTAATGCCCCACCCCGAGCGAGCCGCTCATCCGTTGCTGGGCAGCACCGACGGTGCCCTATTGTTGAAGGGTCTGATCGGTGGCGGGTAGTTGTCTCAGGCTCCTCGGCCTACCCCGGATGCTTTCAGCACGCTGGCTGGCACCCCCACCTCGCGCCATGCGGCATAAGAGATGCCCTTGCGCTGGCTGTAGTCGGCGGCAATCGAGATGAAGTCGCCTTCGACCTCGCTGATGTCCATTGTTTCTTCCTCTTTGGCCAGTTCGGTTTCCAAGTCCATGAGTTCTTGGATCAGATGAACTCGCTTCAGCGGCTTGGCCTGGGCGATCTCGCCAGGAAGCTCAGCCACGCGGGCCTGCATTTTCTCGGCCGAGCGCTGCCGTCCCCTCTTGGGCTTGGTCTGGTCGAGCGCGTTGAGATACCGGCTGACTGTGCGGCCTTGAGCTTGTCCAGCGGTCCGCGCTGCTTTGGCTTCTTCGGATACCATTTTGTCTCCTTGATCAGGTTGAAGCTGAGAATCAACTATGAAACTAGATTTGCCACTCTATTTCAAGTTTTGACGCCAATCGAGTTTTCCCGTTGTGCATTTTTGCTTTTGAGATACAGGGTGAAATGAAATGAGCGATCCGCTTCACCGGTCTTTGGGTTTGACCGACCAAGAGGCCAGCGCCATCGAGAAGATATTGAACCGACCCCCGAATCATCTTGAATTGGCCATGTATGCGGTGATGTGGTCGGAGCATTGCTCGTATAAGTCTTCTCGCCTGCACCTCAAGAGGCTGCCAACCGAGGCACCGTGGGTGTTGGTCGGTCCCGGCGAGAATGCCGGAGTGGTGGATGTGGGCGATGGGATCGCGGCTGCGATCCGAATTGAGAGCCACAACCACCCCTCGGCCATCGAGCCATATCAGGGAGCAGCCACGGGAGTGGGCGGCATATTGCGGGACATCTTCACCATGGGCGCCCGTCCGATTGCGGTAATGGACTCGCTGCGGTTCGGAAGTGTCGACGATGCCCGCAGCCGTTGGATCGCCGAGGGAGTCGTGTCGGGGATCTCTGGTTACGGCAACGCGGTGGGGGTGCCAACAGTGGGCGGCGAGACAGTATTCGATGAGGCTTATACCGGCAATCCGCTGGTGAATGTGATGTGCCTGGGATTGATGCCGACAGACCGGCTGGTTTTGGGCCAGGCCAGCGGCGAGGGCAACCTGGCGGTGCTGCTGGGCTCGTCCACCGGGCGCGACGGCATCGGCGGCGTGAGCGTTTTGGCCTCGGCCTCTTTCGGCGACGAGGTGGAGGAGGCCGAGAAGCGTCCCAGCGTGCAGGTGGGCGACCCCTTCGAGGAGAAGCGCCTGATCGAGGCCTGCCTGGCGCTGCTGGACGCCGGGTTGGTGGTGGGCATCCAAGACCTCGGCGGCGCCGGGCTCACCTGCGCCACCAGCGAGACCGCCTCTCGGGGCGGGGTGGGCATGGATGTGGATGTTGCCGCCGTCCCCCGCCGGGAGCCGGGCATGGAACCATTCGAGGTGCTCACCAGCGAGTCGCAGGAGCGGATGCTGGCCATCGTGGCCCCTGAGGGGCTCGACGACGTGCTGGACATCTGCGACCGCTGGGATGTGCAGGCCTCAGTGGTGGGCCGGGTGACCGGAGGCGGTCGGCTGCGGGTGCGGGACGGCATCGACGGACCGGTGCTGGGGGAGGTGCCCGCCGCTTCTCTGCACGAGGACGCGCCGTTGTACGACCGGCCTCGGCATCCGCCGGTTGACTGGGAAGCGGCCAGAGCCGACACCGCCGATCAACTGCCGCCGCCCGCCGATGTGGGCGCCGATCTCCTGGGGCTGCTGGCCAACCCATCATGGGTTTACCGCCAGTACGACCACATGCTCTTCTGCAATACCGTGATCGGCCCCGGCGGCGACGCCGCCGTGCTGCGGCTGAAGGATCCCGCCACCGGCGCCGACACCGGCCGGGGCTTGGCCCTCACTGCCGACGGCAACCAGCGGTGGTGCTCGGTGGACCCCAGGGCCGGCACGGCCATGACCGTGGCCGAGTCGGTGCTCAACCTGGCCTGCGCGGGCGCGCGTCCATTGGCGCTGGTCAACTGCTTGAACTTCGGCAATCCCGAGCATCCCGAGGTGATGTGGCAGTTGTCCGAGGCGGTGGATGGGATGGCCGAGGCCTGCGATGCCTTTGCCATCCCGGTGGTGGGCGGAAACGTGAGCCTTTACAACGAGACCCAGGGCCACAACATCGATCCCACCCCGGTGATCGGGCTGTTGGGAATGATCGACAGCCTGACCAGCGTCCCTCCCGGTTTGGCGTGGAGCGACGGCGACCGGGTTGTCGTGCTGGGCTCGGGTGGCGCGGAGCTGTCGGGCTCGCTTTGGGCCGCAGCCAGTGCCGGGCACAAGCGGGGCCGCCTGCCCGAGTTGGACTACGAGCAGCACCGGCGGGTGGCTGAGCTGGTGCGCAAGCTGGTGGCGGGCGAGGTTCTCTCGGCCGTCCACGATGTGTCGAGCGGGGGGGTGGGATTGGCCTTGGCCGAGATGGCCGCGGTGTCGGGGGTGGGCTTTGCCGGCGCCCGCATCCACGGCCACGCTGAGCTGTTCGGCGAGGCCCCGTCGCGGGTGGTGGCCGCGGTGGAGGCCGAGCTGCTGGGCGCGGTGGAGGCCGCCGCCGCCGCCGCCGGCGTCGCGGTGGCTCGCATCGGACTGGCCGCCGGCGAACGCTTTTCCATCAAGGGACTGCTCGACTTGGATATGTCGGCGATAACTGACCGATGGTGCTCGGCCATGTCAGACTTGAGCAGTGGCTGACCCCATGGACGACTCTCCCAGGGAGGCCTGCGGGGTTGTTGGCATCTATGCCCCTCACGAACCCGTCGCCCATCTGAGCTATCTCGCCCTCTACGCCTTGCAGCACCGGGGCCAGGAGTCGGCCGGCATCGCGGTTAGCGACGGCGAGAACATCACCGTGGTCAAGGACATGGGCCTGGTGGCCACGGTGTTCGACGATCGCACCCTGGCCACCCTTGATGGCCGTCTGGGCATCGGCCACACCCGCTATTCCACCGCGGGATCCAGCTCATGGCGCAACGCCCAGCCCGTGTACCGCAGTACCGCCGATCACCAGTTTGTGCTGGGCCACAACGGCAACCTCACCAACACCGCGAAATTGGCCGAGGAGACCTCGATCTTGCCCGGCATGGTGGGCTCCGACAGCGATTTGATTGCCGAGCTGCTGGCCATCGAGATCTCCGCAATGACTCCGTCGAGCCGATCCGAGGGCAAGGTTCTCGAGCAGGCGTTGGAGAGGGTGCTGCCCCGGTTGGAGGGGGCCTTCTCGCTGGTGCTGGCCGACGAGAAGCGGGTGATCGGCGTGCGCGACCCCAACGGATTCCGCCCTCTGTGCTTGGGCCGGTTGGATCGGGGATGGGTGCTGGCGTCGGAGACCCCGGCCCTCGACATCGTGGGCGCCCACTTCCTGCGAGAGCTCGCCCCGGGGGAGATGGTGGTGATCAACGGGGAAGGCGTGCAGTCGGTGAACCCATTCCCCGAGGAGCGGGTGGACCCCCGCCTCTGCCTATTCGAATTCGTGTACTTCTCCCGACCCGACTCGGTGATCTATGGCCAAAGCGTGCATCACGCCCGGGTGCGCATGGGCGAGCTGCTGGCCGAGCAGTCCCCGGTGGCAGCCGACTTGGTGATGGGCGTGCCCGAATCGGGACTGCCCGCTGCCGAGGGATTCTCCCGGGCCAGCGGCATCCCCTATGGCCAGGGCCTGGTGAAGAATCGCTACATCGGGCGGACATTCATCGCTCCAAGCCAGCAGATGCGGTCGATGGGGGTTCGCATGAAGCTCAACCCCCTGCGCGACAGCATCGAGGGCAATCGCTTGGTGGTGGTGGACGACTCCATCGTGAGGGGGACCACCACTCGGGCTTTGGTCACCATGCTGCGGGAGGCGGGGGCCGCCGAGGTCCACCTTCGCATCAGCTCGCCGCCCTACCGGTGGCCGTGCTATTTCGGCATGGACACCGGCGACCGCACAGAGCTGCTGGCCGCCCACCTCAGCGGGGCCGAGATGTGCGACTACGTGGGGGCCGACACGCTGGCATTCATCGACATCGATGGGCTCACCGAGGCCACCGGCGCGGCGGGGGCCGGGTTCTGCAACGCTTGCCTCACCGGGGACTATCCGGTGGCGGTGCCGGTGGCGCCGCCTGGTTCGATCGCCTACGGGCGCGGCGCGGCTCAGTTTGCCGATGAAGGCGAGCCGGCTCTGTCGCTCTGGGCCACCGGCAATGGTTGAGGCTGTGACCGGGTTGGGGGCTGTCGGCAATGGTTGAAACCTATGAATCCTCAGGGGTGGACATCGCTGCCGGCGAGGAAGCAGTAAAGCGCATCAAGGAGCATGTGGGCTCGACGTTCCGGCCGGAGGCAATTGGCGAAATCGGCGGGTTTGGGGGGCTGTTCGACTTCAGCCGCCACGCTCACAAGAAACCGGTGCTGGTGTCGACCACCGATGGAGTGGGGACGAAAGCCCATGTGGCCTCGGCGGCCGGTCGGTTCAACACCATCGGCATCGACTTGGTGGCCATGTGCGTGGACGACCTCGTGTGCCAGGGGGCCGAGCCGCTGTTCTTCTTGGACTACGTCTCGGTGCAGAAACTCGATCCCGAGCGGATCGAGCAACTGGTGGTGGGAGTGGTTGAAGGGTGCCGGCAAGCGAGGTGCGCCCTGATCGGCGGGGAGATGGCCGAGCACCCTGTCGGCGAGCCTGGTGACGAATTCGAACTCGTGGGGTTTGCCGTGGGGGTTGTGGAGCGGTCGCGGTTGATCACCGGAGCTGAGGTCCGCCCCGGAGACACGCTTATCGGGCTTCCGTCTCCCGGACTCCGATGCAACGGCTACTCCCTGGCCCGCCGGCTCTACTTCGAGGTGGCCAATCGGGGCCTGGATGATCCCGCCTGGGAGGGGAGTTCTCACTCGGTGGCCGATGAGCTGTTGTTGCCATCAGTGATCTACGCCCCCGCGGTGCGAGACATGCTGGCCAAGGTGGACGCCAAGGCCATCGCCCATGTGACCGGAGGGGGAATTGCGGGAAATCTGGAGCGGGTTCTGCCCCACAAGGTGGACGCCGTGGTCGATCGGAGCCGATGGGAACAACCCCCGGTATTCGCCGAATTGCAGCGCATTGGCGATGTGGCCGACGAGGAGATGGCCAAGGTGTTCAATCTCGGCCTGGGCATGATCGTGGCGGTGCGAGACAAAGACGCCACCAAGGCCATTGACCTCTTGCGAACGGCCGGCCATCGGGCCACCGCGGTGGGAGAAGTGGAAAAGGGCGACGGCCAGGTTCGGCTGGTGGGAGAGCCGGACCGGGCTGGCTGAACCTGAGCGGGCGCCGGAGCGGGTATCGCGCAAATCGGCTGATTCCCCGGAATCAACCCCAAGGCGTATTGTCAACCCCAATGGCCCTGAGCCCCGCAGACGAGTATCTCCACGCTGCGCCGCCGGGCCGCGGTGCCCTGTGGAGCGACAACTTCTGGTTCTCGGTGTGCGATCGGGAAGCCGATGTGTACGGCATCAACCACATCCACGCCAGCCTCTCCCACGGGTACCTGCGGGCCAGCGCGTTCTACGTGATCGACGGGGTGCCGGTGCAATGGGCCTCCCGTCAGCCGCTTGGCGCTGAATTGGGGTTCTCGGCGCTGGGCGACGGGCGGCTGTCGTTCTCGGTGGAGGAGCCGTTCGCCCGCTATCGCTGGCAGCTCGATGCCCCCCGCTTCGGCTTTGATCTGGTGTTCGAGGATCGCTTCGGCGTGTTCGACTACAACGACTGCCTGGGCGGGAATCCGCTGGGGGCCTATGAGGGCTATGGCGGTCACTATGAGCAGGCCCTGGTGTGCCGGGGTGAGTTGGAGACCCGGGGAGGACCTCGGGCGGGGGAGCGGCGGGCGGTGGAGTGCTGGTCGCATCGGGACCACTCTTGGACCCATCGGTTCGAGCGGCCCGGTCCCTGGGATGTGCGGCATCGTCGCACCCAGGCCGAGTCGTGGGGCCACTTCTGGCCGTCGGTGCAGCTACCCGACCGGCACTTGAACTCTTTCGGGTGGATGAGCCCGACCCAACCGCTGCCTTCGGACACGCCGACGGCGGGGGGCTGGATCGGCGACGCCGACGGCACCCGCCCGCTGAGGTCGGCTGCCTGCGCACCCCGCTTGGAGGAAGACCAGCGCACCGCCATGGCCTTCGACATGACCTTTGAGACCACCGACGGCGAGGTGCTCACTGTGCGCACCGGCCGCAAGCACGCTCACACCCGCAACGGGCTCATGCGCGACGAGAACGACGCCGAGGTGCGGCTCGACTGCCACGAGCCATTCTTCGACTTCGAAGTGCTGGAGACCGGCGAGCGGGGCTACGGGGTGGTCGAGTACTCGATCCACCCGCCCTGGCCCCGGTATCGGTATTAGCAGGTTCGTGGGCGGATGGCTGTGGGCTTCATCAGCAGAGAGGTGGCCCGATGAGGTGGGGCGTTCACTTGCCCCAATTGGGCCGGGCTGCCTCGCTTGAACTGCTGGTGGAGATTGCCCAGCAGGCCGAGGCCGCCGGCTTCGATGACGTGTGGACCGCCGACCATGTGGCCGTGCCGGTTGACCTGGAGGGGATGCCGTCGTTCTTTCCTGAGCCGGTGCCGCTGCTGTCGGCGGTGGCTGCCCATACGCAGCGGGTGGGGTTGGGCACGTCGGTGCTGATCCCCGCCTATCGGAACCCCATGCAGTTCGCCAAGCAATGGGCCACCCTCGACTGGCTGGCCCCGGGCCGCACCATCCTCGGCGTAGGCGCCGGATGGCTGGAGCCGGAGTTCGAGGCCTGCGGCGTGCCCATGATGCACCGGGCCCGGCGCCTCGACGATTACCTCGACGGGTGGCGGGCCGCTTGGGAGGGGGCCACTGAGTTTCAAAGCGAGCACTTCACCTTCACCGGCGTGCGGATCAACCCCCAGCCCGCCGCGCCGATACCCATCTGGATCGGCGGATCATCGCCCGGCGCCCTCCGGCGGGCGGCTCGCTGTGAGGGCTGGATGGGCACCTGGGCCCCGCCCGAGGTCTTCGCCGAGCGTTTGGAGGTGCTGCGGGCCGAGCAGGTTCGACTCGGCTGCCCCCATGAAGAAACAACCATCTCCATCCACATGGAGCTGAGGCTTGGCGACCCGCTCGACCGCGTCGGCCGCTGGTCGGTGGTCGGCGACGGATACGGCGATCGCGAAATGGTGATCGGCGACGTCGACCACGTTGCCGAGACCCTGATGCCCTATATCGACGCCGGCCTCGAGCACGTTCTGTTGGTGCCCCTCGCCCTATCAGCCGACGAATGGCACCACCATGTCGATGCCCTCGCTGAGCTGATCAGCTAGCTTCTTTGCCCACGCCAAACCCAAGACACACCACTAGTAAAGTTGGTTGCGGTTGGCCTCGTCCTCGTCGGCGTCGATTGAGTCGGCGTTGGCGCCTGCAATCTGATCAGCCAGAACCTGGCCGTACGTGGGGTAGACGGAGCGATCGATTTGGGCCTCAGGATCCCAGAGGCGGGAGCGGATCAATGCCCGGCCGCAGTGCAGGAATGCGTCCTTGATGGTGATCTTGAGTCCCGATGCGGGCTTTTTGCCGCCCACCGACAGCGGCCTGAGAGCCTCCTCGTCGGCGACGATCTCGGCTGACCCGCATACCCGCAGCGTCTCGTTCATGCCGGGCACGAAGAACAGCAGCCCCACAACGGGGTGGTTGAGGATGTTCTGCATGGTGTCGACCTGGTTGTTGCCCGGACGGTCGGGAATCAACAAGGTGTGTTCGTCGACGACCTTCACGAACCCAGGCGGGTCGCCGCGGGGCGAGGCATCGGCCCGGCCGTCGACACCAGTGGAGCTGAGCACGCAGAACGGCGACATCTCGATGAACCTGCGGCAGTGGACATCTAGATGGTCGAGCACCTTCTGTGAGGCCCGGGGCAACGGCTCCCGATAGACGGTCCGCAACTCCGAGTAGCTCGTCACATCCGGCTCGGCACCGCTCGCAGACATTCGATCACCCCCTTATTCGCTCTGAACCCAACACAAACGTTATCTGCATCGGCGCATCTGAATCCATCGAACAAGAGGCAACCCTCTTGTCGGGCATATGGCGGCAAGTTTTGTGGTGCGTGTCCCTCCGGAGATCCGGCGAGACCATGTGATGCGCCCAGCGGAGAACGACATCAGCCATAACCGCCTGGTGAGTTGACTGCTGGCTGGCTGGGCATTGCAGGCGCTTCCGGTAGCGTCTGGGTGATGATTCTGGGGGTTGTTGCCAGGGAGGGGGGGTCGAAGGTGAAGAAGGTCAAGAGAGCGATGGCGGCGGCTGGTCGGCGGGGATTGGTGAAGATGGCTGGGGTTGGGATGGTGACGGCTTGGAGGGTTCGGGTTGGGAGCAGGGCAGCGGTTGACGGAACGAAGGAGCGCGCCGGGCGGGTGTTGTCGGCGTGACCGCTGGCGTCCTTGCCTACAAGGTCTCCGACAGAGTGAGCCTCGTCGCCGTGGCCCGCTTCGCCAAAGACCAAGCAACTGTGATCCTGGCCAAGGCCAAGGAGGCGGCTGGCCTTACCTGACAGTTCTGTTTCGGCTGATTGCCCAACAAGGTATCTGCGCCATCGGAGCAGGTTGCATCAACTCACGAGCTTGGGTACTGAGGCCCAGCCGGATTGTTCAGGGGGAGGGATGGTGTGGTCGGCATTGGCGGCGCGGCTGGCGTAGCTGCCGGCGATGGCGATGCTGATGGAGGCGGCTTCGAGCAGTTCTAGGTCGTTTACGCCGTCGCCGACGGCGGCAAAGTCGATGTCGAGTCCTTTCCATTTGCAGAAGGCCTCGACTCCGGACACTTTGGACACCCCGGGGGGCGACACCGTCAGCCGGCTTCCTCCGTAGAGGGGGTCGGGCTCGTCGACGCGGGCGATGCCCAGCGACTGGGAGTGGACTGCTCTTGCTGCCTCATGGGCGAGGTCCGAGGGCAGGCCGGTCAGCACCAGCTCCAGCACATCGGTCTCGACGTCGTTGGGGCTGAGGGCGTGGTTGACGTCTTCGTCGAGGAATCTCAAGTGGCTGGGTTCGCTCGAGGGGTTTTCCGGCATCACCACGTCGCCTCCAGGATCGCCGCGGTCGTCGATGTACAGGCAGGGACGGATGCCTTGGGCGCCAAGGATGTCCAGCAGCTTCCACAGGGCAGCAGCGTCGAATGCGATGCGGTGGAAGCGCTCCTTTGTGGCGAAGTCCATGCCGATGGAACCGTCGAGGGCGACCGCGGGCAATTTGAGACCGTTCAAGTCGAACAGCCGAAGAATATTTCGCAACCGCCGCCCGGTGGCCGCCAGCACCGCATGCCCCGCCTCCTCCAGTTCAGCCAGTGCCTCCAAATGGGCCTGCGGGGCGACGCAATCCAGCCCCCAGAACGTCCGATCCAGATCGGTCACAACCAGCACTGTTTGCAGTCGTCGGCGGGCGAGGTCAGTCGCCGGGGTTGGGACGGCGCCGGAAGCCGCTGCGGACCCGCCACCGGGAGAGCTGCCGGACAAGGGCGGGCGGCGCATTGGGCTGTGGGCTCGGACCTCGAGCCGCAGTGATGATGCCGGCTCGGCCTCTGTAGGGCTGTGAGTCCTCCTCGTGGCCCGACCACACCACCACCTGGGGGAAGGCGATGGTTATGCCCGCGGCAGCGAAGCTCTGGTGAACCGACAGGATCACGTCGTGGCGAGTCGCCAATTCTGTCGGAACGTCGCTGCCGTGCCAGTAGTACAACGTGAAGTCGATGCTGGACGACCCGAATCGGGTCAGCAGCGCCTGTGCCGGCGGCTCGGCGCTCACCCGCTCTACCTGTTCAAGCGCCTCCAGCAGGCACTCCGTGGCTGCTTGGAGGTTGGTGTCGTAGGCCACGCCCACTTCCAGTTCGCTGCGTCGCAACGGCTCGCTGGTGAGGTTGACGATGGGCCCCGCGGCCACCTCGCTGTTGGGAACCCGCACCGCAGAACCGTCGAGACCGCGCAGCACGGTGGTGCGGGAATCTATGTCGGCGGCCACACCCAGGTGGTCGCCCAGCAGCACCGTGTCGCCCACCCTGAAGGGCCGGCGGGCCTGAAGGATCAGCCCGGAGAAGAAGTTCTCCACCAGCTTCTGCAACGCCAGCGCCAACACCAGGCCGCCCAGACCGATGGCGCCGATCAGCGGCCCTACCTGCACCCCCAGGCTGGTAAGGGCGTAGAACAGCCCGATCAAGAAGAGGAGATAGCCCACGAGTCGGGCGGTGACGATGGCCGCGAAGCCCGGCCCCACCACGTGGATCAGCACCCTTCGCACCAGGCGGGCAGTAACCACCGCCACAAGAACCGTGGCAGCCACGATGATCCCGGCCTGTATCCAGTCGGACACGTTCAGGGCCTCGTCGACGATCGAGTCGTCAGACGACTGCGCCAGCAGATCGGCCGTTGCCAAGATGTTCATCGGAGTGCTGTTCGCACGAGCAGATCTGGGATCACCGAATGGTCATGCTAGTTGCGGGTTGCGATTCAGCAGCAGGCTGGCGGCTTGGGGGCAGGGCATGCCAATCTCCACGCCGGCGGCGGCAGCAAGGGCGTTGGCGGCGGAGATGATGCCGTCGCGGTAGTGCGACAGGCCGCTGCCCATGCGGGCTCGGCGGGCGTCCACGGTGGCGCCGGCGAGGCCGTCGGCCTCCACGATGTAGAGCCCAGCCGTGCCGGAGTCGTCCATGCCCCGCCCGCCGTCGGAGCATATGAAGCCGAACGGTCGGCAGCGGCGCAGGTAGGGCACCGCGGAGCGCCCGGTGTGGCCGGCGGTGACCAGCACGTTGCGGTCGGCGTCCTCGGCGGTGCCGAAGGCGATGGAGTCGGCCGCCACCACGCAGCGCCCGTCGGGGGCGGTCTCCATGACCGTGCGGTTGGTTATCTCCGCCGCCGCAGCCGCCACCGGGTCGTTTTCCAGCAGCACCGCGGCCGCGTCCCGCACCGCCATGCCCGCGCTCACCCCGCAGTCCAGGGCCGGTTGGTTCACGAAGCTGACCACCCCGTGGTGGTAGAGGTGTACCCCGTCGCCCAGATGGGCGGTCATCACATCGGCTGCCGCGGCGGGAATGCCCAAGGCCTCCAGGTACCACAGCCCGGCGATGGCCGAGCCCTCAGGCCCGATCCCGCAATCCATGCCGATGGCGGCCCGAGGCCGGTGCTCGGCGATGAACCGGGCGGGCAGCACCCCGCAATACGACGAGTTGACGCACACATCCCGTTCCCGGTTGGTCTCGTCCACGTCGTAGGCCGAGTCCATGCACATCACCCGGCCCCGGGCCGAGGCCAGCACCTCGGTCTGCGTATCGCTGTCTGCGCTCATCGGGCGGTTCTGGGGGGGAACTGGGGCCGCCGCTTCTCCATGAACGCGGTGGCCCCCTCGATCATGTCGGGCGACCCGATGGCTTGGGCCAGAATGCCCAGCCCCGACGCCATGTTGTCGCGCAGCTGGTTCCAGTACACGTTGGAGCTGATCTTGGCCGCCTCCAGATAGCGGGGGCTCATGGCCAGCAGCTCTTCGCACCACCGCCGCACCTCGGCCTCGAGCTCGTCGTCGGGCGCCACCGCGTTGATCCAGCCCATGTCGCAAGCCTGCTGAGCGGTGTATTTGCGGCACAAAAACGCCACCTCCTTGGCCCGCTTCTCCCCGATGGTCATGGCCAAGAGGTTGGTGCCCCCCAGCACTGGGGCGCTGCCCACCTTGACCCCGGTTTGGCCCAGCTCGGCCGATTCGGCGGCGATGGCGAAGTCGCAGGCCACCACCAGCTCGTTGCCACCCCCGAAGGCCGGGCCGTTCACCGCGGCGATCACCGGCATGGGGGCATTGCGGATGGCGTCGAACAGCTCCAGCGAGCCGTAGAACATCGTCCGCAGCTCGTAGAAGTCGGCTTCGGCCAGGTTGGCCAGGTACCCCCCGGCGCAGAACGCCCGGCCCTGACCGGTGATCACCACCACCCCGGCGTCAACGTGCTCGCGGAAGGCGGCGACGATCTCGTCGATGGTGTTGCGGTCATAGGAGTTCAATCGCTCGGGGCGGTTCAGCCTCAGCCACACGATTCGGTCGTTTCGCTCGACGATGATGTCGTTCACGGTGGTGTCCCTTCCTTGCTAGTCGGCATTTGAGGGCAGGCATCGCCCCTTGCCTTTACTTATCCCTGATCTAAAGAAAGGTTAGAGATTAACCTTTACTTAGCTAAACTCTAACGGTGGGTTAGCAGATAATCTTTACTTAGCCTGGGTGCATTGTTGAATAAGATATATTGACATATAATAAAATGGGTTAGACATGGGCAAATATTTGAAGAAATATTGGAAAGCGAACTACGAGGGGGCGAGCCGCCGTGAGCGCATGGGGGGACAGTATCAGCCGTATTTGCCCGACACGCTCTGTGATTGGCGAGGAGCGATCAGCCTTGAAGCGATGGCTGAGTCGAGAAGAGCCGAGGAGGGTATCAATGCCCTGAACAACGACTCGACAGTCCAGAAGACCATCGCGGGGCTCGGGCGTTTCCTGCTGCGAGTCGAATCGGTTGGGTCGTCTCAAATTGAGGGGCTCAGCGTGTCATCTCGGCGATTGGCAAAAGCCGAGGCCGCACTGAAGTTGGGAGTGTCAGTATCGGACTCCACGGCTTCGGAGGTGCTGGGGAATATCGAGGCGATGGAGTTCGCCCTCCGTCTGGCAGAAAAGCCCTCGCGCCTCGAAGTCGATGATCTGTGCCAGATCCACCAGATCCTCATGGATCGTTCGCCTACGCCTCAGATTGGAGGCGTAATTCGCGATGTCCAAAATTGGATCGGCGGCAACGATTACAACCCTTGTGACGCGTCGTTCGTCCCGCCGCCGCCCGAATATGTCGTCCCGCTCATGGATGACTTGATCGACTATTTGGACACCGATCACCACGCACCCCTGATCCAAGCGGCACTGGCCCACGCCCAGTTCGAGGTCATCCACCCGTTTGCCGATGGCAATGGGAGGACTGGACGCGCTCTCATCCACATAGCACTGGCTCGTCGAGGGCTGACCGCAGCGTTCACCCCTCCGGTCAGCTTGGTGTTGGCCACATGGTCCAAGTCGTACGTGGCAGGCCTCAAGGGGTTCTGCGTTGACACTGAACCGGACGGTCTTGAACGCGTGGAGGGGGCCAGCCAGTGGATTGAGATGTTCTCCTCAGCGGTGATTCGAGCTAGTGATGATGTCCGCGTCTACGCCGGCAGAGTGGCCGAACTGGAGGCAGAATGGAGGAGCAAGGTAGGAAAGCTGCGGTCAGACTCTTCGGCGAACCTGCTGTTGTCAATGTTGGCCGGAACCCCGATTGTTACCGTCGAGCAGGCCAGTGAGCTCTTGGGTCGCTCGCAGATGGCGGTAGGACAGGCGGTCAACCAATTGCTGGAGGCTGGAGTTCTGCGCCAATTCAACATAGGCAAGCAGCGATACCGGGTTTTTGAGGCTATCGGCGCGTTCGACCTGTTCACCAGCCTTGAGCGGTCTTTGGCCAGCCCGACCGGCGACACGGCAACGGCGCAGCCCAGCCGTCCAGCGCCTGACCGTCCCTCCCGAAGGTGAAGTCTTACTAGGTGGTGGTCTTTCCCTTCAGCGCATACTGTCCAACATCGTATGGCGTTCGAGCTCGACTCCGATACACGGGCCATTCAAGAAGAGGCCCGGGCGGTGGCTGCGCAGGTGGCCGCGTTCGCCGCTGAGGCCGACGAGGCCAGCCACGTCCACCAGCCCACCCTCGATGTGCTGCGGTCCAGCGACCTGTGCTCGCTGATGGTGCCCTCGGCTTACGGCGGTCGCCACGAGCGAGTGGATCCGCTGGCGGTGTGCGTGGTTCGGGAGGCCCTCATGCGGGCCTCGTCGCACTTGGACTCGTTGTTCGCCCTCCAGGGCATCGGCAGCTACGCCATTGCCGTGGCCGGAACCGACGAGCAGCGGGAGCAGTGGCTGCCCCGAGTGGCCCGGGGCGAGGTGCTGGCCGCTTTGGCCCTCACCGAGCCGGTGGCGGGATCCGACCTGCGGGGGATCGAGACCACGCTGACTGCCCACGGCGATGAGGTGGAGCTGAACGGGGCCAAGTCGTTCATCTCCAACGGAGGGGCGGCCGGCTTCTACACCACCATGGCCCGGGAGGAGGATCGGTTCTCGCTGGTGCTGGTGCCCGCCGATACTCCTGGAGTGTCGGTCGAGCCCTCGCCGGAGATCATCGCCCCCCATGTGCTGGGCGAGGTGACCTTCGACGGGGTGCGATTGCCGGCCTCGGCTCGGTTGGGCGAGCCCGGCGCCGGTTTCCGCCATGTGCTGGCCACCCTGTCGGTGTTCCGCATCTCGGTGGCCGGAGCCGCGGTCGGGCTCATGGACGGGGCTTTGACCTGCGCCGCCAACCACGCGGCCACCCGGGAGCAGTTCGGTCGGCCGCTGGTGCGGCTGGGGCCGGTGGCCGGACTCCTGGCCGACTCCTGGGCTGAGCTAGAGGCCACCCGGCTGCTGGCCTACGCCACCGCCGAGGCCGCCCGGGAAGACCCGTCGGCCCACCTCGACCGGTCGTCGCTGGCCAAGCTGGCCGCCACCGAGGCCGCCAGCCGAGTGGTGGACCGCTGTGTGCAGGTTATGGGTCGATGGGGTCTCATTCGGGGCTCCGACATCGAGCGCTACTACCGACAGGCCCGGCCCATGCGCATATACGAGGGCGCCTCCGAGGTGCTCCGGCTGGGCATCGCCACCCGGCTGTGCGACGAAGTAGCCGACCCACAGAGCGAGGAGTAGGCGATGGCGGTGGATTGGGGCCTTGACGGCCATGTGACGGTGGTAACCGGAGCCAGCCGAGGATTGGGAGAGGCCGCGGTGCGGGCCATGGTGTCCGAGGGCGCTCAAGTGGTGGCCGCGGCCCGCTCGGCCGATGCCCTGGCCGCGCTGGCCGACGAGTTGGGCGACGCGGTGGGCGACGCGGTGGCCGCGGTGCCGTGCGACATGCGGGACCGAGGCGCAGTGGCTGGGCTGGTGGATCAGGCCGTGAGCCGGTTCGGCCGCCTCGACTCGGTGGTCAACAACGCTGGCATTGCTCCCGCATCCAAGTTCGTCGACCAGCCCGACGACGTGTTCGACGAGGTGCTGGCCGTGAACCTGGCCGCCCCCGCGGCCCTGGCCCGACGAGCCGCCCGCCATTGGATTGATGCGGGCCAGCCCGGCTCGGTGATCAACGTGGCCTCCACATCTGGGCTCAAGGGCAAGCCGACGCTGGCCGCCTATTCGGCATCCAAGGGCGGGCTGGTACGGCTCACCGAGGCCCTGGCCGGGGAGTGGGCCCGCCACAACATCCGGGTGAACGTGATCGCCCCCGGAGCGTTCGAAACCGACGCCCAAGCCGCGGTCTTGGGTGATCCCGACACCCTGGCCGCCCGGCTCCGCAAGATTCCCGCCCGCCGCATGGGCCGGCCCGATGAGCTCGGACCGCTGGTCTGTTACCTAGCATCGGAGGCGTCCGGGTTCGTCACCGGTTCGTGTTTCGTGATCGACGGCGGAGAAGTGTCCAAACTTTGATGTTGAAGCTCTGACAATGAAGGCAGCCAAGGGAGGCAATCCATGACCATGCAAGCTGCTGCAAAAGATGCGCAAGCTGGGTCCAACAACGCAGTCCACAGCGAGCTGGGCAGTCCCGCATTGGCCAGCGGCGAGCTGGCCGCCATCTCGCCCAAGTTCGCCGAGGGCTACGCCCGGATCCGCGACGTGACCGACCGCGATGGCGCCTGCCCGGCCTGGGCCAAGGCGCTGTACATGGCCTGCGCCGCCGCGGTGCGGGGCCAGCCGGAGCTGACCCTTCGGGAGCTGACCCGATCCCGCGAGCTGGGCTTGAGCCTGAGCGACGCCCGCGGCGCATCGCTGGCCGTGCTTATTTCCCGAGGCGAGGCCACCCACGACGCCTTTGCCCGGGCCATCGACCAGGCGTTCGACACTGCCCCCGATCAATCTGCCGAGCCGATTCCCGACTTCTCCCTGGATCGCCAGGCGGCGCTGGACTACTTCCAGAGCTACTTCGGATTCGTGCCCGACTACATCGAGGTGATGGCCGACAACGCCCCCCGGGCACTGGAGGGATACGTGCTCATGCGGCAGTGGTCGCTGGCCGAGAACATGCTCGACGCCAAGCACGTGGAGCTGCTGCTATGTACCATCAACGCCGCAGAGTTCTCGAGTCGGTTCGTGAACATCCACGCCAACGGCGCCCGCAGCGCCGGAGCCTCCGAGTCCGAGATCACCGAGGCGGTGGTGTGCGCCATACCCATCTCCGGCGTGGCCTCCTGGCTGCCCGGCGCCGACGGGATCATGGAAGGCCGCCAATAGAGTTGCCCGCCACCCTCAAGGCAGGCAGCGGAGGCTCACCCCCATGACCGGGCTCATCGATGTCCACGCCCACATCGTGCTGGAGGGCACGATGGGTGCCGCTGGGCCGTGCGGTCCCGAGATCGGCGCCCACGACGACGGCACCCCCTGGTTCCGGGTGGGCGGCTACCAGCTCGACGGGGTGGCCTACCGGGGATCGCTGTTCATCGATCTGGACATGCGCCTGGAGGCCATGGACGCCCAGGGCATCTCGATGCAGGCCCTGTCGCCCAACCCCCTCACCTACCTCCACTTCATCGAGCCCCAGTTGGCCGTCGACTTCTGCCGCCGCCACAACGACGCCCTGGCCGCCGCGGTGGCTGCCCACCCCGACCGCTTCGTCGGCTTGGCTGCGCTGCCCATGCAAGACGTCGACGCGGCCTGCGCCGAGCTTCAGCGGGCGGTGCAGGAGCTGGGCCTGCTGGCCGGCTACACCGGCACCGATTTCGGCACCCCGCTGGACGACCCGGCCCTCGACCAACTCTGGTCGCTGTGTGCTGAGTTGGATGTGCCCCACTTCTTGCACCCCACCCAGTCGGGCATCGACGGCCCGCTGCTCGACCCCCGGCTGCGCCGCTGGGACCTCGACCTGGTGCTGGAGTACTCCTACGAGGAGACGGTTGCGGTGGCCGCCCTGGTGTTCGGCGGGGTCACCGAGCGCCACCCCGACCTCGACTTGTGCCTGTCCCACGGCGGCGGCACCACGCCGGTGGTCTTGTCCAAGCTCCGCAAGCTGGCCGAGCGCCGCCCCGCCGCCCCCGAATGGATCAAAGAACCAGGGGCGTTCGACCGGGCTCTCAGCCGCCTGTGGTTCGACTGCCACATCACCGGCGCCGCCGAACTGAGCCTCGCCCTCGAGCAATACGGCACCGACCGTCTCGTCTACGGCACCAACTTCGGCGGCTGGGACCGAGGCACCGGCCCCGACATGGCCGACATAGCCGAAACCCTCAACGCCAACGCCACCCGCCTGCTCCGGCTCTAGCCGCTGCCCCCGTCTTGCTGGCGGGCGGCCCAGCGGGCTTTCGAGACGGCTTCTACCTCGGGGTTGCCGTCGAGGAAGGTCTGCTCCAGCAGGCGGTGGGCGATCCGCCAGCCGTCGGGGGTGCGGACCATCTGGTCGATGTACTTGCCGCCGACGATGAAGGTGTCGCCGCCGGGGACATCCGCGATGTACTTGGTGGCGATGAAGTAGCAGCCGGCGATGGCCTTGTCGCCGTCCACCTGCGCCCAGTGGCAGCCGTTTAGGTGCTGGCTGGCGTCGGCCGGCTCCAGCGAGGAGGCGCACTTGGCCACGATGGCCTCGAGCCCCTCGAACCGCTCCCCCCGGTAGTCGGCCACCGCGTCGGGCAAGAAGATCTCGCTGAGCGCCTCCCACCGGTGGTTGTCCAGGCTCCAGGCATAGCGAATCTGGATGTGGCGGATGGCGTCGCGATCCAAGAGGTCTTGGATGCGCTCCACGTCTAGGGCCGGGGCGTCTTCTGATCTGGTCTCCATAGGCCGCTCAGGTTACGGTGCCGGTCGCAGTCGATTCACAGGAGGCACAAATGAGCGGACGACTGGAAGGACGGGTGGCGGCCATAACCGGGGCGTCCAGCGGCATAGGGCGGGCCGCGGCCGAGCGTTTCGTCGAAGAGGGCGCAAGGGTGGCCATTGGCGACATCCAGGACGATGCTGGCCATGCGCTGGCCGAGTCTCTGGGCGATGCCGCTGTCTACGTGCATTGCGACGTGACCTCCGAAGACGACGTGGCCGCCCTGGTGGACGCCGCGGTAGGCGAGTTCGGCCAGCTCGACGTGATGTACAACAACGCCGGCATAGTCGGCGCGGTCGGCCCTGTCGATACCACCCCGGCCGACGAGTGGCACGCCAGCATCGACGTGCTTCTCCACGGGGTGTTCTACGGGGTCAAGCACGCCGCCCGGGTGATGAAGCCCCGGATGACCGGGTCGATCATCTCAATGTCGAGCACTGCCGGGGTGATGGGCGGCCTCGGCCCCCACGCCTACGCCGCGGCCAAGCACGCCGTGGTCGGACTCACCAAGAACGCCGCCGCCGAGCTGTGCCGCTTCGGCATCCGGGTCAACTGCATCGCCCCTGCGTCGATGCTCACCCCGATGGTGGCCTTCGCCCACACCGGCGACCACACCAACATGGAGGGCACCCGGGCCGAGCTCGCCGAGTCGTCCCCGCTGATCGGTCGTCCCGGTCTGGCCGCCGACGTGGCCAACGCCGCACTGTGGCTGGCCTCCGACGAGTCGGGCTACACCAGCGGTCACACTCTGGGAGTCGATGCGGGTTTCACCACCGGCGCCCGCGCCGACGCCCCCGGCTTTGCCGACTACGCCCCCATGATCCGCGAGGCCGGCCGCACCGGGCTTTAGGCGTTGCTCAGCTCAGCGGCTTCGTCGGCCTCTGCCTCGGCGATCCACTGCTTGAGCTCTTCCAGGTCGTCAGAGCCTCCGTAGAAGGATGAGCCGCCGATAGTGCCCGAGGCGACCCATGCCGGACCCTCTTCTGTGTTCTTCTCGATTCGGATATCGCTCATCTGCGCTCCCCAGATAGGGGCCTACCTCTTCAGCAGCGAAGAAATCTCTTCGTCTGACAGCCTTGCGGCTTCAACGAGCATATCTCTCAAATATCGAGGGGGCACTTCTCGTCCATCGTGCCATGCGAACCGAATGCGTCCCCGCCCCTCAGCCTCCAGCGTCCGGTGCGACCCGCGTCGTCGCACCTCGTGGTATCCGATCTTCCGCAGAAGTCGCAGCACCTCTTGGGCCTTGAGCGCCGGAAACTCCGAAGCCGGTCTCGTCATGGGAGACAGTCTGCCTTGCGATCGGGACCGCGTGGCTCGAAGTGGATGAACGAGTAACGTCGAATCGTGCCTGAAGAAGCCCCACTGCTGGCCAACGAGGAGGACCACCCTCAAGAGGTGGTCTGCACCGACGGCGACCGCCGGATCGTGACCATGGACTCGGCCCGTTATGTGGACGCCCGCAACCGGGACAACGACGTGGTGGTGCCTTCGTCGTATCTCGGTGTGCTGCCCGCCCGGTTGATGGCCCCCCACCGGCCCAGGGGGGTCATTGGCCATGACGGCTGCATCGGCAAGGACGGCGCGGGCATCTCCGGGCTGTGGTTCTTGGAGGCGCTGGGCATCCCCGCCGCCACCGCCGACGGGATGAGCGCCGAGCTGGGCAACGGCCTCGATCTCTATGAGACCGGGATCATCTCCCGGCTCAACATCTACGCCGAGCGCTGCGGCGTTGTGGAGGGAATGGCGGTGGCCGAGGCGGCCAAGCTGCTGTTGAACAACGACCCCGGCGAGGTGGACGAGGGCACCAAGATCCGCCGCGAGGTCAAGGCCACCTCCGACAGCGGACGCCAGATCGTGGTCACCGACTCCATCGTGTTCGCCCTGCCCGAGGACTCCCGCAACGTGCTGGTCACCGCCGGCCACACCGGGCGCAGCGGGGCCGATTTCCTGTTGGAGGTGAGCCCCCACGGTTTCATCTGCTCCGACGGGGGCCGCAGCAAGAACGACGCCGGCATCGCCGGTTTGGCCATCACCGAGGCCCACGGACTGGCCGGTGCGTGCTGCGATGCGTGGAGTGCCCCGGTGGGCGATGCCTTCAAGGCGTACGATGAGGGGATCATCAGCGCGTGCAACCAGCCGGCCCGCGACCGGGGTGTCGAGGTGGGCATGTCCGTCAAGGATGCCGCCGCGGCCCTGCTGGGGGATTGAGAAGGACTGAGTCTGATGTCTGAGCCGATGCCCATCGTGATCACCGGGGGAACGGTTATCGACGGCACCGGCGCCCCGCCCCAGCCCAACACGGCAGTGCTGTTGGAAGGCGACCGGATTGTGGCCGTTGGCCCCGATGCTGGGGCTGTTCAGTCGAACGCCACCGTCATCGATGCCGCCGGATGCACAGTGATGCCTGGCCTGATCGACGCCCACGTCCACTGCACGTTCGACGATGTGCAGTCCAACGACGAGCTGTTCTTCCACCGCGACCACACCCTGGCCGCGCTCATCGCCGCCCAGAACCTCCAAAAGCTGCTCCTGGCCGGGGTGACCGGGTTCTGCGATCCCGACACCTTGTTCTCCATGGGCCCGTCGCTGCGCGACGCGGTGGACGCCGGCGTGGTGGAGGGCCCCCGCATGGCCACCGGAGTGCAGGCGCTGGTCACCTCGGTGGGCGGAACCGCCGGGCGGCTCATCCCCGACACCGGGGTGGTGGGGTACGCCCAGGTGGTGACCACCGTCGACGAGATGATCCAAATGACCCGGCGCCACATCAAGTACGGGGCCGACTGGATCAAGATCCACGCCACCGGTTCGATCCCCCGCCACCAGGGCGAGCTCTTGGCCTGGAAGCCCGAGGAGCTGAAGGCGGTTTGCGACACCGCCCACGAGTTAGAGACACCGGTGATGGCCCATGCCCGCTCGGCCGACAGCACCCGGGCCTGCGCCGAGGCCGGTGTAGATATCATCCTCCACGCCTCGTTCATGGACGATGCCGGCCTGGAGGCGGTGATCGACGCTGGGGCCGCCCTCATGCCCACCTTCACCTTCCTGGCCAACCTGGCCGACTACGGCCACCTGGTGGGCGCCGGGGCGGGCATGCAGGACGTGTTCCGGGGCGAGATCGAGGCCACCGCCAAGATGATGGCCAAGGCCCACGACGCCGGAGTGCCGCTGCTGTGCGGATCGGAGTCGGGATTCGCCCTCACCCCCTACGGCCACTGGCATGCCCGGGAGATGGAGGTGCTGGTGGAATCGGTGGGGCTGTCGCCGCTTCAGGCCATTTCCTGCGCCACCGCCAACGGGGCCATCGCCCTGCGAATGGAGGGCAAGGTGGGCACCCTGGCCCCCGGCATGGCCGCCGATGTGCTGGTGGTCAGCGGCGACCCAGCCGCCGATGTCACCGTTTTGGCCGATCGGTCCAACCTCCGCCAGGTGATCAGCCGGGGCCAATCGGTCGACCTAGACCGCCCCTGGCCCTCCCGGGCGCCCATCCCCGGCGAGAAGGTGGCCAACTGGGCCGCCAGCTCCTTGACCAGCGATCTCATCGGGTAGATGTCAGCAGACTGGTCTTGCCTGATGGTTCTCTTCGATGTTGGGCGCTGTCGGACTGCCAGCGAGTTAAGTCGGAGCAGCTTCTCAGGTAGCAGTCGCAGGAAATTGAGCGTGATTGAACCTAAAATAAACTATAAATATTGATAATAGTTCTATATGATAAATAACTGCCTTTATTGTGTAGTTGATACGTGAAGTTCATGTCAAGTACTTGTGTCGGTCGGCGGCTCCGACGAGCAGGCAGCGGCCCAGTGCCCGTTCATGCCAGTGGACTTCCTGTGTGAGGGCGAGCCTGCGAGGGACACATTGGACTTCACCGCCGAAGTCGTGACGTGGGTGACGGTGAGAGTGTGGGTGGTGACCTGCCATCCAGTGACAGGCGGGGGGCTTGCCGCAGCAGGTCTAGCCAAGAGCGCTGCCGGAGCTGCCAGAGTAGCCGCCAATGTCGGGTACACTGGTGACCGAGCCGTACTCTATGCACGGCAGCGGTCTCACGAACAGGCCGTATTCCCAGTCAGGCACCTGTATATGTCCCGGTCCCGTGATCGGCTCACCAGGCATTAGTTTTGTAGGCCCTCGTTCGGGTTCCGATCTGCCCAGAACTCAACTGTAAGAATGTCCTACCTGTCGCTATGATTGTGTTATGGACTTAGACCTGCTGTATGACGACAGGGCGCAGCCTGCGAAACCGGCTCTTGTGGGTGCTGAGGGGTTCGGGGCGGATCGGCGTTCCCCTGCGCGTCGCGATGGGTGTCTGCCCTCTTGCAACTACCGGGCGGGCACGGAGTCGGCGAGGGCCCGGGACTGGGTTGTCGGCCGGGCTGAGCGGTCGTGGTTCCGCATCGACGATGTGCCCGCGTCGCCGGGAGTGGCGGCGAAGGTGCTGTGCGAGATGGCTGCCCGCGGCGAGGTCGTCGAGCGGATTGTCAAAGGCGTCTATTGGCGGCGGGGCTCTGATGGGCGGTCTGCGCTCGCTGCGGCCCGCAAGGACTTTTTGGCGATGGCGTTTGTCGGCGCCGGCTCGGGGTTCGCGGGGCTCACCGCGGTCTGCCGCGTCGGATGGGCCTGGCAGGCGGCGGCGCAGGACATGATCGGCGTGGTCGGGTACTGCCCGGCTCCCGCCTATCCCGGTGTCCGCTTCGTCTCCCGGCGCAACGAGTCCCGTAAACAACTCTCTTGGGCGGAGGTCACAGTCATGGAGGCGGTCCGGTCGGCGCGGCTCGCCCAGCCAAGGTCGAAGCAGCCCGAACGCAGTTCGGGTCCCGATGCCGTGTCTGAGGGGTGGGCCGACGCGCTCAACAGCGCGCAGAGCGGCCGCCTCGCTGAGAGCCTCGGCTGGGGGGCAGTGCTGCGTCCCGAGGCGATACTCGACGCGGCCGCCCAAGAGGTGCGTCAGCCGCGTGCGTTCCAGCGGCGCATCGTAGAGCTTGTTGAGCGGCTGCCCGCCGCGCCCTCATCTGGGGTGATCCCGCCGGCGCTGCCCGACCCGATTCCGGTGCTCGGCGCGGCCGCGTGAGCAGCGGGGGGAGGCTTTGCGGCTCTGAGAACACGGCCACCGGCAGGCCCTGCAAGAACCATCGAGAATCATGCCCGGTTCCCGCTCACCGGCATCCGTCGGCCATCGCCGCTGTTGCGAAGCGGCCCGGCCTCGCTGAGGTGATCGCCGACGGAGGATCCCCCGCGACCGCAGGGGAGGATTCCGCCGAACAACGGGGGGTGCCGCCCAGAGCGACAAGCGCTTCTGCGCAGATTCCCGACGACCTCTTCGGTTTGATCGACCGGACCGCTCACCGCTTCGATCTCTCAGCCCAGCAGATCGCCCACGACTACTTGTTGCACAAAGGCCTCTTCGGGCTGGCAAGGCAGTACCCGCCGCGCAGCACAGTGCCGGACCGGTTCCGTCGGTGCCGCTTCCCGCGGTGGCGGCCGCAGGTATCTCGGGTCGTCGCCGAGCATGGGGCGCACCGTCTGCTCGGCTTCGGACAGCTGCCGCATCTCGTCTAGGTGGCCGGCGATGCGGGCCAGCCGTTCCCTGCACTCCTCGTCCTCCGCCAGGTCGCAGATCTGGGTGTAGTGCAATCTGGCGGATCGGGCGGCGGCTTCGTAGCGGACCGCAAGCTCCCAGGAGACGAACCTGTGGCCGGGATCGCCGGTTTGGACCGCCCAGCCGTCGTCGTGTTGGACCACGCATTCCCGTGCAGTCCGGTAGAACCGCTGCGGGGTGTGCCACAGCCCTGGAAGGTCGGGCTCTTGCGCGTAGCGGTGTCTCCGCGCGCGCCGCAACCGGCCCATCCGGGCAGAGCCCGGTCGGGGTTGAAACCGGCGGCGTCGTCACCGAACACTGTCTGGTCCCGGTTCACCGACAGCAGATCCAGCGTGATCCGGTCGCCCTTGGCGATATGCACCCCGCTGGACAGGTCGATGTCGGCCAGCGCCCAGCGCATCCCGGTGGGGCTGGAGGGCTGGAGCCGGATGGTCTCGTGGGTGCACTTCTGCACAAAGAGCCGGTCTTCGCGCACCCGGTCACGGTGATTTCTGCCATCTCCGGTATTTTGCCATAGCGAAATGTCTGTTAGTCTCCCGAACTTGTGTACGTCCGATCAGTGCACATCCAACGATCTGGAGGGGTATCCATGTCCAAGCTCTTGAAAGTTCTGGCGCTGCTGTTCGCAGTGGCCCTGGTTGCTGCCGCATGCGGCAACGACGATGACGAGGGGGGGGATGCAGCCCCGGCGCCGGTGGCCACTGAAGCACCCGCTCCAGCGGCCGATGACATGCCGGAAGAGGACATGGCCGATGACATGCCGGAAGAGGACATGGCCGATGACATGCCAGAGGAGGACATGGCCACGGGCTGCGGTTACGCCACCGAGGGCGACATGCGAGGCATCGACAAGGAGAACGGGGTTGTCACCATTGGCTCCTCCCAGCCGTTTACTGGTCGGGCCGCCGTTGCCGGTGAGGGCCTGATTGCTGGCATCATCATCGCGGTCGAAGAGGTCAACGCCAATGGCGGCATCGACGGTTGCACCTTTGAGCTGGTTTGGGAAGACGACCGTTTTGAGATCGAGCAGATGGTCACCAACGTCCGCAAGATGATCGAGCAGGACAACGTTTGGGCGTTCGTGGGCACCGCGGGCTCGCAGGCCATCCCTTCCACCTATCCCGACATCGAGGCCGCTGGCACCCCGCTGTGGGGTCCGGTGTCACCGGCTGATCAGGACATCCAAGAGGTGTACCTGACCAACCCGACCCGTACCGAGCAGGGTCGCATCTGCATTGACCACTTTGCTGAGCAAGGAGCCACAAAGGTGGCGGCCATCGGCCAGGACAACGAACTGGGCGAGGAGGCGTTCAACGCCATCGATATGCAGGCTCCGGTTCACGGCATGGAGATCGTGGCCAAGGAAGAGGTCGAGGTGCTCTCCGATGCAGTGGCGCCTGCTGTCTTGTCAGTTATCGACTCAGGTGCCGATGCAGTGCTCACCGCGCTCGACGGAACCCAGAACGGTCTGGTGCTCGACCAGTTCCACGAGGCAGGCTTCGATCCATTGGTTTGCTCCGACCAGGGTTCGGCTGGGGCCGGTGGCCAGACCACGGTTGGTCTCGCCGTTCCAGAGGCGGCTGACGGCTATCTGGGTGCCCTTCAGGGTGCTCTACCCGATTCCGACATGGATTTCGTGCAGCACTGGCTGGGAATGTGGGAAGCCTACGACGGTCCCGGCGCGGAGAGCCTGGCTCCCAACTTCAGCCTTCAGACCTACTCGATCTCCAGGGCGTTCTTCGAGCTGTTCGACCGGCTGGAAGGCGACTACTCCTACGAGAACTTCCACGCGACTGCCGAGGCAATGGCGGACGATCCCATCTTGATTCCGGCCATGCCGGTGTTGGCCTGTGGGCCGCTTCCCGGCGGCCACGGCTGCGCCTCTGGCGCCGGTATTGCCGAGTACGACGCCGAGACCATGACTTGGGCTCAGGTTCGGGAGTTCCTCCCCCCGGTGGGCTAATTCGCTAGTTGGTCCGGGATCAGCAATGGCTGGTCCCGGACCGACCACTTCTAGGAGCACAGCAGGTGGATCAACTCCTCCAGCAGATTGTGGCCGGACTGGAGTCTGGGTCGAGCTATAGCCTGATCGGCCTGGCCATCGTGGTCATCATGAAGTCCACCGATGTGCCCAACTTCGCCATGGCCGAGATGGGGCTGGTAGCCGCCTTCATGGCCTGGTTCTTGTCCGGAGATCCTGCACTGGGTGGAGTCGGGTGGCCGTTCTGGCTGGCCATAGTCTTGGCGTTGGCCTTTGCCGCGGTGTTCGGAGCCATCACCCAGTTCTTGCTGGTCCGCCCCCTGACGGGATTGTCCAACCAGCCACTGGCGGTTTGTGCCTCCGTTGGATTGGGGTACGCCAGTGTGTTCTTCCTCAACAAAGAGGGCTTGCCCACCTTCTTCGACTGGTTTCCGGTCACCGATGATGGGTTCCCGTTGTGGGTTGCAACCATCATGGCCGTTGTCACCGTGGCGCTCACTTATTTGATGATTCGCTACTGGGTGAAACCGCTGTCGAAGGTGGATCACTTCCCGCTGTTGTTGCTGACCATTGGATTGAATTTCGCGCTGGGTTCCGTAATCGAAAACCTCTGGGGATCCACCCCCAAGCGATTCGACGCTCCCTGGTCGGGTGAGACCTTCGATCTGGGGAATACCCGCATTGGATGGGATCAAGTCGTCACCATCGCGGTGGGAATCGCCATTGCCATCGCGATGGCATTGTTCTTCTGGTCCAAGTGGGGGGTCCGGATGAGGGCCATCGCCGAGGACGGCCACACCGCTCGGCTGCTGGGCATCAACGCCGGACGGGTCTCGCTCATTGCCTGGGCCATCGGAACGTTTGTCGCTGGTGCGGCCATGATCCTAAACACCAGTTCTACGGTGTTGGAGTTGGGCAGCGCCGAGGGGCTCATCCTCAAGGGGTTTATCGCCGCCGTCCTCGGCGGGTTCACGTCGCTCGGCGGTACATTTGCCGGTGGCCTGCTCATTGGTGTGGGCGAGGCTCTGGCCGGAGGACAGATCAGCACCAGCTTGCAGCCCACCATCGCCCTGCTGGTGGTGGTAGTGGTGCTCTTGGTGGCTCCGGGCGGATTCAGCCGCACCGCTCGGACCCGCGAGGTGTAGCCGATGTCTGACCAAGCCTTGCCGTCGCTGTATCCGCAGAAGAGTTCCCTGAGAAAGGCGGTGCCCGAATGGGCCTCCACCTTCGCCGTGTTCCTCTTCTTGGCCTTCTTGCCCTGGATGCACATCTTCGGCTGGACCGATATTTTCGACAGCAGCAACAACTTCGGTCGTGGCAACCTCGCGTTCGTCTTTGCGTTCGCAATCGCCGGGGTGGGGTTCAATCTGCTGGTGGGGTATTCGGGCACGTTGGGCCTTGC
The DNA here is from genome assembly GCA_028819295.1 of bacterium. Lineage (GTDB taxonomy): Bacteria > Actinomycetota > Acidimicrobiia > Acidimicrobiales > Bin134 > Poriferisocius. The sequence goes on from JAPPMA010000044.1 coordinate 38,450, forward strand.
CATAGCCGGCCTCTTCGCTCTGGGGGCCTATGGCACTGCGGTGCTGTCGGCTCCCAGCGATGCCCGGGAAGCACTGGCCGGATACGACTGGCCGTTTTTCATAGCCCTGCCAGTCATATGCATTGCCGCGGCCATTATCGGCTTCCTGGTGGGCTTTCCTGCCGCCCGACTGAAGGGCTTCTTCTTGGCCATCGCCACATTGGCCTTAGGCGAACTGATCGTCACCATCATTCGGCTTGACGAAAAGGTGTGGGACGGCCTCAAGACCAATGGAGGCACCGGCAAGCAGGTTCCGCAGTTCCGTGTACCGGGGCTCGACCGCATCCTCAGCGTCTACATGCTGGCTTTGGGCGCATTGTTCATAACGATGGTCGCGTATGTCGTACTCACCAACCGCAGGCTGGGACGCACACTGAAAGCAGTCCGAGACATCGACATCGCCACCGGCCCGCTGGGGATCTCTTCCACCTACTACAAGCTGCTGGCCTTTGGGATCTCTGCCTTTGCTGCTGCGCTGGCCGGCGCCATGTGGGCCCAGAACAGCTCATTTGCCAATCCCTCCGCGTTTAGGACCCGCCTGCTGGTCTTCTTGCTGGTGGTGCTGATCGTCGGCGGTGTGAGCCGCAAGTGGGGCCCGCTCATCGGAGCGGTGTTCTTCGTGTTCTTGCGTCAGAAGCTCCAGGACACCCAGAAGCTGTTGTTCTTGATCTTGGGTATCACCCTCATCCTTGCCGTGCTGATTCTGCCTTTCGGGATAGCTGCCCTTCCAAAGCAACTCCGCGATAGCCGATGGGTGAAAGACCTCCAGCGAAGGCTGGAGACGTTGACGGACTTCTCGCTATGAGCGTCGTCGAAACTGCTCCGTCGGGTGCCAGCCCCGCCGATGCCGTTGCTTCGCTCGCCGTCGAAGACCTTCATGTGGCCTTTGGCGGAAACCGAGTGCTGATAGGGGTTGACCTCAACTTCACCCCCGGTTTCAACGGGCTCATCGGACCCAATGGGGCGGGTAAGACCACCGTCTTCAACGTGATCTCCGGCTATGTTCGCAGCACTCAGGGTGGCGTTCGGCTGCACGGCGAGGATCTGCTGCATATGTCCCGCACCCAGCGGGTGAAGTCGGGCATTGGGCGCACTTTCCAGGCTCCGAGGCTGATTCTCGACGCCACCGTGATGGAGAACACCCTGTTGGGGCGACACCATTTGTTCCGATGGGGGCACTTCGCCGAGCTGTTGCTATTGCCTCAGCAACGACGGGAGGAGACCGAGGCCCGGCAGATCTGCATGGAAATGCTTGATCGCTTCGGTTTGGCCGAAGCGGCCCATGAGGAGGCCGGCGCCCTGTCACTGGGTTCGCAGAAGTTGGTGGAGGTGGCTCGCGCCTTGGTGGCCAATCCAACTGTTGTGCTGCTCGATGAGCCCGCCGCCGGGTTGGGCGCCGACGATGTGACCGTGCTGCTGCGGGGATTGCGGGAGATCCAAGCCGAGCGCAACCTGTGTGTGATCATCATCGAGCACGACCTGCAACTGGTGACCAGCCTGTGCCCCAAGATCAGCGTGCTGCACTTTGGCGAGATCATCTCCGAGGGCAGCCCCGAGCACGTCACCTCCGACCCTGCGGTTATCGAGGCCTATTTGGGCCACGGTTTCGAGGCCGAAGGAGGCGGCGAGATACACGAGGTGGAGGGGCCGCTGTCGGAGCACCACCACATCGACCACGTGGAAGAAGAGGGCACCCTGGAAGAAGTGTGGATCGACGACGACGGCACTGAGCAGGAAGAGCCGTCCTGATGCTGCTCGAGATCAACGACCTGGTTTCGGGCTACGGCCGCTTGGAGGTGCTGCACGGAGTCTCGCTTTCGGTGGAAGAAGGCGAGATCGTGTCGGTGCTGGGGGCCAACGGTGCGGGCAAGACCACCCTGCTGCGGGCCATCTCCGGAGTGCTGGACACTTGGTCGGGATCGGTGGTGCTCGACGGGGAGAACCTGGGCAGCCTGGCCATCGAGCGCCGGGCCATGCGTGGGCTCGGCCACCTGCCCGAGGGGCGGGGGATCTTTCAGAACCTGTCGGTGAAGGAGAACCTGGAACTGGGCTTGGGCCTGCGATCCGACGGTGCAGCCGCCATCCGCCGGGATCGTGATCGCCTGTTTGACCTGCTGCCCGCGCTGGCCGAGAAGATTGGCGAGCAGGCGTCCTCGTTGTCGGGAGGCCAGCAGCAGATGCTGGCGCTGGCCCGGGCCATGATCACCCGGCCCAAGCTGCTGATGATCGACGAGTTGTCCTTCGGCCTAGCCCCCAACCTGGTGGACCAGTTGTTCGAGCTGGTGGTGGATCTGCGGGATGAAGGCGGCACCACCTTCCTGCTGGTGGAGCAGAACGCAGGGGTGTTGGAGGTATCCGACCGCACCTACGTGCTGCGCACCGGCAACAACGACATCAGCGGGCCCTCGGCCGAGCTGCGGGCCTCCCACGACCTGGTCCGCTCGTATTTGGGCCACTGACGCTGATGCCGGGCCGCGCGCTGGTTCCGCTCGACGACTTCTACCACTTCGGCATCGTGGTCACCGACCTCGACGCGGCCATGGCCGAGTGGAGCACCATCCACGGCTTCGAGTGGGCTCCGGTCCAGAACCGGGAGTTCATGGTTCGCCAGCCCAACGGGGTGGTGCTGGCCGACTTCCAGTTCACCTATTCCATTGCCGGGCCACCCCACATCGAGTTCATCAAGGCCGCCCCCGGAACCGTGTGGGATCCGTCCACCGCGGGCGGCGTCCACCACCTGGGCTACTGGAGCCACGACCTGATCGCCGACGCCCAGCGGTTGGCCGATGCCGGCTATGAGCCCCAGGCCACCTACGACGCAGCCGATGGCCACCCGCTGGGCTTCACCTACCATTGGCTTCCCACCACCGGCCTTCGGGTTGAGCTGGTGGACGCGGCCCGCCGCCAGGACTTCCTCGATTGGCTGGCTGGGGCCGACTTCCCGGCCGCCACCGACCGCGGAAGTTGAAAGTCTGTCTACTGCCACTAGACTAAGTTTGGTGCCAAGCTTCCCCGCTCAAATTCGAAGTGCCGCGAGGAAGCGGGATGCCCAAACGAAAAGAACTGGTGGCACAGATCAAGCAACTTGCCAGCCTTCATGGAGCCATCGCCCGACCGGTGTGCCAAGGCCGACATGAGATCTGGGAGTGCGAAGGACTCAGGTTTCCGGTTCCGAGGCACCGTGAGATTGCTGAAGGCACTGCCCGGGCAATCATGAAGAGACTGACTGAGCACTTGGTGACACGATTGGGAGAGGAGAAGAGCAATGACTAGCAAGGTCTATGAGGTTGTCGCGACTCGCTCACGTGATTGGTGGACCATTGAGGTCGTCTCTGGCCTTCCCAAAAGCGTTCTCGGGGTGAGCCAGGCCCGTCGCCTGAACAAGGTTCCCAAGATCGCACGTCGTCTGATTTCAGAGCTTCTTGACACAGATGTGGCTGACATTGAAGTGGAGGTCCGAGTTTCCATGCCCGACGAACTCGAATCGGCGGTCGACAAAGCTCGACGGGCCGCGTCGGCTGAGGCCGAAGCTCATACTGCCGCTGCAAAGGCCCGTCGGGATGCCGCAGCTGCGCTGTTGAACGCCAATATGACAATGCGGGAGGCAGGCCAAGTTCTCGGTGTCTCCCACCAACGGATCAAGCAGCTCGCTGACCAGGCGAAATGAGTGACACTGCCATAGCGGTACCAACAGAACAGAGGTCACCCTCGGTGCATCCAGCGACTTCATATACCTAATCGGAATTCGGCAAAACACGTCTCACTTGCCAGAAACGCGAGGCTGCTACCAGCGAATAATGGCCTCGGGATTGCCGGTGTGAACTGCGTCGAGGTGGTCTTTGACTGTGGTGAGCGGGTCACGCATTGGTGATGCCGAGGCTGAGGCCCCCGTCCACTGTGAGCACCGAGCCCGTGGCCCATTCGGCGCCGATCAGGTACTCGAACGCCTCGGCAATCTCGGTAACGGTGCCGATGCGGCCCAGGGCGTGAGCCGGCCCCAGTCCCTCCAAGCGGGCTTTGGCCTCGCCGTCGCCCATCAGGCCGGCCCGCTGGTTCAATTCGGTGAACACCGCGCCCGGCCGCACGCAGCCCACCCGAACCCCCTGAGGGCCCAGCTCGGCGGCCAGCACCCCGGTGAGCGCCTCCAGCGCGCCCTTGGTGGCGGCGTAGGGGGCCACACCGGGGAAGGCCCGCTGGGTGTGAACCGACCCCACGAACAGCACGCATCCCTGTCGCTCCCGCAGGTGGGGCAGCGCCGCGCCCACCAGCATCATTCCCGCCACCACGTTGGTGTGGAACACATCGAGAAGGGCCTGCTCGTTCAGTTCATCCACCGGGCCGCGGTACATGTTCCCCGCGTTGCTTATCAGGGCATCGAGACCGCCTCCGTGCTCCACCGCGGCCTCGATCATCGCCGTGCGGTCGGCGTCCACCGTCACGTCCCCGGCCACGGCCCGACACCGATTCCCGAGACGAGCGGCTAGGCCCTCCACCCGGTCTGGGCGACGACCGGTGATTGTCACCTGCGCCCCCCGCTCGGCCAAGTGCTCGGCCGCCCCCGCGCCAATGCCCGAACCGCCCCCGGTGATCAAGATGGACATCTCGTCGATGGGCTTCATCGCACTGCAAACTTATCGTGCGCGGTTCTCCCGCATAGGGTTCGGAGAGTCTTCTAAAAATCCATACCAAATTCTGCGTATCGACAAAGTCGGCTCTGATCTTCGTCGTTGCCAATTTGAATGAGGTCGAAGACAGGTCTACCTGGTCCGACCAAAACTTTCAATGCCCTGTCTCCTGCGCTTCCCTTGGTGGGTGCATCAGTGGTAAGGAGAATCAATGGGAAATCGAGTTCGCTTTCTTTCAGAACAGCAGCTTTCCCCAGTGCTTTCCAGAGGGTATCGGTACGTCGCAATCCTGATCTTGATGATGTGAACGCTCCAGAAACGTCAAATGCCCAAGTCTGACCAGTTTGATCTCCAGCAAGAAAGTTGAGTTCTAGCCCGATGTGAGTGAATTTCTGATCTGCCTTGATCCCGTCAAAACCGCAATTCTCAAGCAGCATTTTTGCTAGGACTTTTGCCCGCTGTCCTTCGCGCACTGCTCTTGCCTGGAAGTCTTCCCCGGGATCCGCTGTCGCAACTGCCGGTAGGCGCACGCGTAGTGGTTTGTCTTCAAAGTTATCGATTGTGTCTAAGCGTAGTTTCTCTTCCAGTATCCTTTGCTCTGCTTGAAGCAAATAGTCTTCGTCTGTCTCGAAACCAAGATAATGTCGTCCCGTTCGCAGTGCGGCAATTGCAGTTGTGCCGGATCCCATGAATGGGTCAAGAATGATATCGCCTTCAAATGTATAAAGATCAACCAAGCGCTTCGGTAGCTCCACAGGAAATGGTGCAGGGTGCCCAACCCGCGTTGCGCTCTCTGGAGGGATATCCCAAAGATCAGTTGTTGCCTCCAGGAACTCATCCCTAGATATCGTTGAGACTGATGGTCGGCTTTGGGCATGGCGCTCCTCTGGTTTCAGCGCTCGATCGAAACGACCCTTGCTGGCGAGGACGATTCTCTCAGTAACGTCCCGGAGCACTGGGTTGGCGGGGCTCTGGAAAGTACCCCAAGCACACGAACCGCCGGCTGCTTTCCCTTTCCACCAGATTGCTTCTCCACGCAGGAGCAGGCCCAGATCTTCGAATATGCGTATCACATCGCTGGCCAATGACCTATAGGGTCGCCTTCCAAGATTGGCGACGTTGACTGCGATCCTCCCTCCAGGCTCCAACACCTCTTTGCATTCGCTGAAGACCTGTCGAAGCAGTTCCAAGTACTCGAAGTAGGTTGCGGGGATCCCGTCGGCGCCGAGTTCCTCCTCGTACTCCTTGCCCGCGAAGTACGGGGGTGAAGTCACGACAAGAGCCACAGAATTGTCCTCTAGAGGAGGTCGTATCTGGCGTGCGTCTTGACAGTAGATCTTGTCGAGGTTCTCCCCGGGGGGACGATTGATGGTCGTGTCCTGTGACACTTCGGGGGCGACGAACCGCTCATAGAAGGCTGATGCATCGTGACTCTCACGTCTGGACGACCCAAATCGAGCTGTTTCAGTGGAAGGTCGTCGGGGGTGCCCACGTCCACTGGAATGCGACTCGGCCATCAACCCAGCATATCCAGCAGAGCGACATCGTCGGTGGACTGGGCGTCTGGCCCCATAGCCGGCGCCGCACAATCCGTCAGGCCGGTTTGCACCCTTGCGGATGGGGACGGCTCCGGCCATTTCTGCCCCAGACCGCTATGGTCATGCCATGGCCTACCGGGTGGAGATCGACCAGGATGAGTGCATGAGCTCGGGGAGGTGCGTGGCCGACTATCCCGCGGCGTTCGCGTTCGACGACGATGAGCTGGCCACTGTGCTGCCCACCGCGGGGAACCTCACCGACCAACAGCTCCTCCGGGCCGCCCGCAACTGCCCCTCCCGGGCCATTCAGGCATTCGACGACAACGGCAACCTGCTGGAGTAGATTTGAGTCCTGTTACATGTAACATAGTCTCGTGGACGCGTCGAAAGGAGGCAGAGTGGGTGGCACGCCAACTTCAGAGAGGGTGAGTGCTTACCGGGAACGGATGAGAGAGCAGGGTCTACGTCTCATTCAGGTCTGGGTTCCCGACGTGCGGGATCCTGACTTTTCGTCTGAAGCCCACCAACAGTCCCTCTCCGTCGCATCCAGCTCACAATCTGCCGACGACCAAGAGTTCATCGATACCATCAGCGTTTCTGTTGAATGAAGCGCGCGGAGATATGGACCGCAGCAGGGGGCGGCGGTTATGCAGGTAAGCCGAGGCCAGTGGTAGTCATCCAAGATGATCGCTTTGACGCCACGAACTCGGTCACGGTGTGTGCATTCACAACAGATCCCACCGAAGCCCCCCTAATCCGACTTGCGGTGGTACCAGACCCTGCCAACGGCCTGCGTGAGCGAAGCAGCCTGATGGTCGACAAGATCACAACAGTTCGCCGAGAGACCCTGGGCGAGAAGATCGGGGAACTGGCTCACCAAGACGTAACCCGCCTAGAACGAGCCGTGATGATCTTCTTCGGACTTGCGGGCGGCTGACTAGGGTTGGCGCTCGTGACCAAATCAATGATTGTGACGGGGGCCGGACACGGCATCGGCGCCGAGATAGCCCGGCAGGCAGCCGCCGCCGGCTACCGGGTGGGGGTGCTGGACATCAACGGCGAGGCCGCCGAGCAGATTGCGGAGTCTCTCCCCGATGCAGCGCCCCTGGTGGCATCTAGCACCGACTCCAGTGCCGTTGAATCCGCGCTGTATGCCTTCGGCACCCCGGATGCGCTGGTCAACAACGCGGGCATTGTGCGGTTCACCCCGCTGGTCGACCACTCGGAGGACGACTGGCGGGCAGTGGTGGATGTGAACCTCACCGGCCCCTTCGTGTGCGGTCGAGCGGTGGCCCGCCGGCTCATTGCTGAGGATCGCCAAGGGTCGATCGTCAACATCGCATCCATAAACGGCATCGCTCCCGGCCCCAATTCCGGGGCGTATAGCCCGACCAAGGCCGCCGTAATCCAGCTCACCCGGCAGATGGCCATCGAATGGGGCTCAGCCGGCATCCGGGTCAACTCGGTGGCCCCCGGCATCATCGACGACGGCATGTCGGCCCCCGTTCTGGCCGACCCCGAAGTGCGGGCCACCCGCTCGGAACGCACCCCCAGCCGGCGGCTGGGCACCGCGGCCGACATTGCCAAGGCCGTGATGTGGCTGTGCTCGGAAGACGCCGAATACGTCAACGGTCACAATCTGGTGGTGGACGGCGGCGTGGTTTCGACCGTGCTGGCCGGAATGCCCCGCCCCGCGTCCATCGACGGTATCGACGAAGACAACTGATCCACAAGGAGGCCAAACCCGATGGCAGAGTTCACCCTTACCCGGTTCGACGACGTTCGAGATGGCTACCGGCAGAAGGGACTAAAGCAAGCGCTGTACGACGCCGCCGGGGTGATCATGGCCGACACCCTGCTCACCCTGTGGGGAGACGATCACCGCCGACGCCGTCGGCTGGAGAATCGGCTTTTCCGCCGGGAGACGTTCGAGCACTACGAGCGTGATCTGCTGCCCATCGCGGTGGACGCAGTGCTGGACCCCGCGGCAGCCGCTGGGCAGGGCGACGTGGTGCCGTTGGCCCGGCGCATCGTGGTCAACCTCACCGCCGCCGCAGCCGGGGTGGACTACTCGGAGGGCACGGCGGAAGAGACCGATCGGCTGTACTCCTATGCGGTCAAGTTCAGCGAAGGGGCCACTGCGGTCCACAGCACCAGAGACCCCGAGGAGTTGAAGGCGGAGGTGGCCGACGCATTGGAGCGCTGGGACGAGGAGTTCTTCGCCCCGTCGCTGGCTCGCCGCTCCGACCTCTTCGAGCGGTTCGTCGCCGGGGAAATCTCCGAGGACGACCTGCCCAAAGATGTGCTCACGGTGCTGGTCCGCAATCAGGACTCCCTGGACCTGCCCCGAGATGTGGTTCGCCGAGAGGTGGCCTTCTACATGCTGGCCGGGATGCACTCCACCGGGGCTGCTACCACGCACGCCGTCCACGGCGCGTTCGGCTGGTTCGACGACCATTCCGAAGACCGCGCCCGCATGATCGAAGATCCGGTGTTTCTCCAGCACTGCGTACACGAGTCCATGCGGCTGCATCCGGCCAGTCCGGTGGCCCGCCGGGAGGCGGTGGAGCCGGTCACCCTGCGCGACGGAACCGAGATGGCGGTGGGCGACACTGCGGTGTTCGACCTGTGGTCGGCCAACCGCGACACCGAGGTGTTCGGGGCCGATGCCGACAGTTTCAACCCGCTCCGCTCGATTCGCGACGACGTGCCCCGCTGGGGCCACACCTTCGGCGGGGGGCGACACGCCTGTATTGGTATGGAGCTCGACGGCGGTGTGCCCGCCGATGAGAACACCGGGGCGCCCATCCTGCTGGGAACGGTGGCGCTGATCTTGCGGGGCCTGCTGGCCCGCGGTGCTCGGCGCGACCCAGAGAATCCTCCCCAGCAAGACCCCAACATCGCCCGGGTCTGGTGGGGGCAGTACCCCGTATTGTTCTGATAGGCAGATCACTGATGGACGGGCCGACTGGCGAGCTAGAGGACCGGAGTCTGCGCCCGCTGACCGGGGAGTTCTGGGCCGCGGTCGACCGGGAAGAGCTGGTCCGCCCGGTGTGCGGCGACTGCGGCCGCAGCTTCTTCGTCCCCCAGTTCGCCTGTCCGCGATGCCAGAGCACCAACTGGGCCTATGAGCCCAGCAGCGGCCGGGGCCGGGTACACAGCCACACCACCGTGCATCGGCCCCCCACCCCGGCGTTCACCGCCCCCTATGTGCTGGCCGACGTGGACGTGGAGGAGGGCTGGCACCTGCTGACATGGATCGTGGATTGCGAACCCGATCAGGTGGCAATTGACATGCCGGTGACCGTGAAATTCGTTACCGGCCCCGACGGGCATCGGCTTCCGGCGTTTGCCCCTGACGGGGCGGCCCGGTGAACGTCGGCTTAGCGTTCGCCCGCAACGCGGCCCGTCATCCCCGCGATCCCGCCATCTTTGGCGAAAGGGAGCTAGACAACCGCCAGCTCGACGAGCGCACCAACCGCATCGCCAATGCCCTGCTCGGCACCCATCGCCTGGCCAAAGGCGACCGGGTGGCCCTGCTGGTGGCCAACCGCCCGGAGGTGGTGGAGGTGCTGGGCGGCATCACCAAAGCCGGCGGCTGCTATGTGGGGTTGAACTTCCGCCTCGGCTCGGTGGAGTTGGAGCAGGTGTTCGACAACGCCGACCCGGTGCTGGCCATCACCGACACCGAGCACCGGGATCAGCTCGACGGTGTGGACTTGCCGGTAATCGACATCGACCGCGACCTCGACGCCCTGGCCGACGCTGCGTCGAAAACACCTCCCGACACCCTCCATCAGGTCGGCCCAGAAGACGACTTCTGCATCGTGTACACCAGCGGCACCACCGGGCGGCCCAAAGGGGTGTACTTCGACCACGCCCGGGTGCTCCAGCACGCCACCGTGGCCTGCCTGGAGTACGAGATCGACCGCCACAGCCGCTACCTCGTCCAGATTCCCCACAACTCCAGCGTGAACATCACCATCCTCCCGTGCCTGCTCATCGGCGCGGCCCAGGGATTTGTCGACAGCCGCAACTTCGACCCGGTGCGCTACGCCCGCCTGGTGGAAGACCACGGGGTAAGCCACTCGTTTCTGGTGCCCACCCAGCTCATGCGCCTACTCGACCGACTCGACCGTTCCGACGACCACAGGCTGGGGTCGCTGCGCACGCTGGGCTACGGCTCTTCGCCCATCTCCCCCGACCGCCTGGCTGAGTTGGTGGAGCGCTTCGGCCCGGTGTTCAACCAGCTCTACGGCATGGCCGAGATCGCCTCCATCGGCACCATCCTGCGCAAGGAAGACCATGTGCGGGGCTTGCAGGAGCGGCCCGAGCTGCTGTCGTCGTGCGGGCAGCCGTCGTATGCGGTGGACGTGCGGGTGGTGGACCCCGACGGCCGCGACATCTCGGTAGGGGAGCGGGGCGAGGTGATCTTCGGCGGCCCCCATGTGATGAAGGGCTACTTCCGGGATCCCGAGCGCACCGCCGAGGCCCTGCGGGACGGGTGGATGCACAGCGGCGACGTGGCCGAGGTGGACGAGGATGGCTTCATCTACATCGTCGACCGGATGAAGAACCTCATCATCCGAGGCGGGCTCAACATCGCCCCCACCGAGATCGAGAACGTGCTCTACCGCCACCCCGCGGTGCTGGAGGCGTCGGTGATCGGCGTGCCCGACCCCGAGTGGGGTGAGGCCATCGTGGCTGTGGTGGCCCTCAAGCAGGGGGCGGCGGCCGGCGACCAGGAGTTGCGGCTGTGGTGCCGGCAGTCGGAGCTGACCTCCATCAAGATCCCCGAGCGGGTGGAGTTCGCCGATTCGCTGCCCAAGAACGCGGTGGGCAAGATCGCCAAGGAGGAGTTGCGGAGCCGCTATTGGGGGGAGGGTCGGCGGGTGTGAGCAGCGTTCATCCGCTTCACCGGGTGGCCATTGCCGGCGTGGCGGCCACCGAGATGGCCCGCCAGCTCGACACCACCTCGGCGGAGGTGTCCCTTCGGGCCGCGTTGGCTGCCCTCGACGACGCCGGGCTGACGGTGGCCGACATCGACGGGGTGGCCGCCCGATGGCCCGGACCGGGGGGCACCGTGTTCCAACCCGGACCGGCCGACTGGGCCGAGGTTTTCGGCCGTCCGCTGCGCTGGGTGGGCGACACCTATCCCCAGGGAGTGCCCGGCGTGCTGGATGCCGCGGCCGCGGTGGCCGCCGGGCTGTGCGAGACAGCGCTGGTGTTCGGCGGCCAGGCCGGGGTCATGGGCGGGGCCGGCGTGGCCGACTACACCCGGCCCGACAACGAGTTCATCGCCTGCTGGGGATCGCTCACCGCCGCCCAGTTCGCCCTGGTGGCCCAGGTGTACCGGCACCGGTTCGCCCCCGACCTCGAGCGGGTGGCCGCCATTGCCGCCGCCATCCGCACCGCCGGTTCCAACAACCCGGCTGCGGTGATGGCTGGCCGCGGCCCTTACACCGCGGCCGACGTGTTGGCCTCGCCGATGGTGGCCGAACCGTTCCGCCTGCTGGATCTGTGCCTGGCCACCGAGGGGGCCGCAGCCATGGTGATCACCACCGCCGAGAGGGCCCGTGATCTTGTCCAGCCGCCGGTGGCCATCCTGGGCGGAGGGGCAGAATGGCACCGCCAGCAGTACGTGAATCCGCCCCGCTACGACGAGGTGTGGGGCTTGGGGGCCGACGCCGCCCATCGGGCGTTCGAGCTGGCCGAGCTAGGGCCCCAGGATGTGGACGTGTTCGAGTTCTACGACATCAACACCTACGAGGTGGTGCGCCAATTCGAGATGCTGGGTCTGTGCGCCGAGGGGGAGGGGGCCGACTACCTGTGGGAGGCGGGCATCGGCGTCGATGGCCGCCACCCTCTCAACACCGACGGCGGCCTGCTCAGTTACAGCCACATCGGCTGGGGCGGCCCCACCCTCAAAGTGGTCGAGGCGGTGCGCCAAATCCGGGGCACCGCCGGCCCCGGCCAAGTCGCCGATGCCGAGGTCGCCCTGGTCACCGGCGCCGGCGCCGGCGCCCAATACCACAACGCCATGATCTTGGGCCGGGGATAGCGGCCCTGGGCTAGTCCGACGCCCAATCCAGCTCCGTCTTCATGGCCTCCTCGCCGCGGCGGCCGATGGTGAGCAGGCGGGGGTCGTCGGAGCGGCCGTCGAGCCAGGCCCGGATGGCCCGCATGGATGCGGTGAAGGAGCGGACTCGCTCGAAGCGGGCGGCATAAACCAAGCGCTCCTGGTCGAGCGGGGGGCCGTAGTCGGCGGAGTCGTCAATCACGCACCAGCCGGAGAAGCGGCGGGTGAAGGCCACGTCGCACATGGGGTCGCCGGGCCAGGCCCGCTCCCAGTCCAAGATGCCGCCCAACTCTCCCGGTGCGTTCCAGCTCAGGTTGGCGAACCGGAAGTCGCCGTGGCACCACACCGCGGGCTCGTCGCAGTCGGGCCGGTTGGCTCGCAGCCATCGCAGGGCCGCTTCGAACTCGGGGTGTCGGTCGGGTGCGGCCCGCCGGTAAGCGGCCTCGGTACGCCCCAATTCCGCGTCGTAGGCTTCGGCTACCGTCAACGGCGCGGTCAGACTGTGGAGCTCGCCCAGTGCCTGGGCCGCAGCGGCGGTGTATTTGGAGCGGTGCTCGGTCACGTCGTCGAGCCGCAAGACCTGTCCCGGTACCCGGGTGTGAACGCCGAAGGGCCTGCCGATGGGGTTGGAGGCGTCAGATTGGACGGCCAACACCCGGGGCGCTGGCACAATTCCCTCCACCCGGCGCAGGTTGGCGGCTTCGACTTCTGGATCGTAGGGGTCGAGCGGTCCCCCTCGGGGTGCCACCCGCACGATCACATCGTCCACCCCAAGCGTCACCCACGAGAACCCCCGGTTCAGGCGCTCGATGCGGGGAAGGGCGCCCACACCGTCGAACACCTCTGCCACCGCACGGCCCACCGCGGTGGGCGACAAATCCATAAATGGAGCGTACCGGGCCGCCCATGAGCCTCAGACCACACTACCGGTTCCGCCGCCCGGTAACGTCGCCTGGAGTGGTGAGCGGACACGGCGAATGACAGCAAGACAGGGGGTTGGCCGCGGCCCGGCAGTGGTGGCGGCCAGCATGCTGGCGCTGGGCATCGGCTCCAGCCTGGGCTTTTTCCCCGGTTATTTTGTCGCCGCAGTACGCGACGACCTCGACATTTCCCGGGCCCAAGTGGGGCTCCTGGTGAGCCTGCACTTCGGTTGCACCGGGTTGGGATCGATCATCGGCGCTCGCATCACCGAAAAGGTCGGCACCCGTGCTGCGGTGGTGGTCGACCAGATGATGGTGGCCGTGGCTGCTTGGGGAGCGGCCCTTCTCGACAGCTACGCCGCCCTGCTGGCGGCTGCGGTATTCGCTGGTTTCGGCTACGCCCTGGCCAACGCCGCCACCAACGAGGCAGTGGCCGCCGCGGTGCCCGAGACCCGTCGCACCCTGGCGTTGTCGGCCAAGACGTCGGGTGTGCCGATGATTGCGCTGATCAGCGCGGTATTGGTGCCCTGGGCGTCTGACCGCTGGAGCTGGAACCTCATTTTGATGATTGCCGGAACTGCCGCCGCAGCAAACGCGCTCATTTCGTCGGCCATCATTCCCGACATCCGCGCCGCCGGGAAGAGGTCGAAGCGACAAGGATCAGTCCTCCCCAAAGGGATCTGGTGGTTCGCGGTCTCGGCCTTCTTTCTGGTCGGCTCCTCGCAGCCGCTGTTCTCCTGGGCGGTGCCCTACCTGGACGAGGGGTTGGGCACTTCCAAGCCAGTAGCTGGCGCAATTGCTGGGACAGCCGCTGGGCTAGGGGCGGTTTGCATGTCGTTGACTGCGCTGCGGGCCGACTATCTGGGCCGAACCCGAAGGGTGCCGCTCATCGTCGGGCTGTGTTCGGTGCTGACCGCGTCCATTCTGTTGACCATGAGCGGCCTGACGTTGGGCCTGGTGGTGGCCACCATCGGCTTGTTTGCCGGGTTCATTGCCCAGTTGGCGGCCATCGGCATCATGCACGCCGCGGTGGTCGACCGGGCCCCGCAAGCCGTGGCCCGAGCCACCGGGGTCACCATGACCGGCTACTACATGGGCGCGCTGGCTACCCCGGTGAGCTTCGGCGCACTGGTCGACTGGCTGGGCACCTACACCTGGGCCTGGCTGGTCATGGCCCTGGCTAGCGGGGTTGGGGCCGCCTGCTTTGCCCGGGCCAACCGGGTAGGCGACGTTGTTCCTTGATCGGTGATACGACGATGACCAAGCTCCCCAAGGTTGATGTAATGAGCTACGAGCATGTTTTGGCGCCGATTGAGATCAATCGGCTGGTAGTCAAGAACCGGGTGGTGCGCACCGCGCACGGCACCAACATCGGGCAGGGGCGCATCAACGACGAGCTGATCGCCTACCACGAGGCCCGGGCTGCGGGCGGGTGCGGACTGACCATCTTGGAAGCGGCGTCGGTCCACCCCACCGACATGGGCACGCTGTGGCTGCACGATGCCTCGGTGGTGGACGACTACCGGCGACTCATGGCCCGCCTGGCGCCTTACAACATGGCGATCTTTCAGCAGCTCGGCCACCTGGGCTATGAGGGGGTGACCGCCGACGGCGGACCGCCGTGGTCGGCATCAGAGCTAGCCGGGCCTAGCATCCGCCGCCCGGCCAAGGTCATGGCACAAGACGACATTGATGAGCTGGTCGATGCCTTCGCTCAAGCGGCCCGGTGGAGCATCGAGGGCGGCCTTCACGGGGTTGAGGTCCACATTGCCCACGGCTACTTGCTCCAGCAGTTCATGTCGCCGATCACCAACCAGCGCACCGACCACTACGGCGGCTCGTGGGAGAACCGCATTCGGCTGGCCCGCGAGGTGGTCGCCGCGGTTCGGGAAGCGATCGGCCCGGAGATCCCGATGGGGGTGCGGATCGGTTCAGAAGCGGTGGGCGACGGGGGCGTGACCGAGCACGACTGCGCCGAACTGGTGAAAGTCCTCGAAGGCGACGGCCTGATCGACTACGTCAACCTCACTTACGGAAGCTGTCTTCGGCCCCACAAGATCATGGGCGGGATGCACGAGCTGCCCGGCTACGAGTTGGAGGCCGCTGCTCCGGTGGTGGCTGCTGTGGATCTGCCCGCCATCGTCACTGGCCGGTTCCGCACCCTGGCCGAAGCCGACCAATTGATCGCCGAAGGGGTGGCCGACATGGTGGGCCTCACCCGAGCCCACATCGCCGACCCCGATCTAGTGGCCAAGAGCGTTGAAGGCCGGGAGGCCGAGGTTCGCCCCTGCATCGCCGGCAACGACGGCTGCGTCGGCGGCCTCAACCGGGGCCGTCTCTCCTGTGCCGTCAACCCCGCAGTGGGCCGCGAGCTGGACTACCCGCCCCCGGGTCCGAGCCCACAACCCCGACAGGTTGTGGTTGTCGGCGGCGGACCCGGCGGCATGGAGGCGGCCCGACTGGCCGCCGAGCAGGGTCATTCCGTGGTGCTGTTCGAGGCTCGCAACCGCTTGGGCGGCGCCGTTCGGCAGGCCCAAGAGCTGCCCACCCGGGCCTTGCTGGGCGACATCTGCGACTGGCAAGAGCGAGAACTAGCCCGTCTCGGCGTGGATGTACGGCTGAACCAACCCGTCGATGTCGAATTAGTCACCGCAGCCCGCCCCGAGATTGTGGTGGTGGCCACCGGCGCCACCGGCGCTGAAATTCCCGACATCAGCACCATGCCCAAGGGTGCCACCGCCGTGGTCGACGACCGCTTCGGCGGCTATGAGGCCCTCGGCCTGGCCGAGTGGCTTGCCACCCAGGGCCTAGCCGTCACGCTGACCACTCCCGGCCGCCGGGTCGCCTCCAACGCCCTGCTCGACTTGGTGGTCCAACCCGCCCTTGAGCGCCTGCAAGCCCTCGAGATCGATATCCAGACCAAAGTCGACACTCCACCCGACGCCGACCTAACTCTCACCGTGGCCAAACACTCCCACGACCCTCTATCCGCCGATCTAGTCGCCGCCGATCTCAACGTCCAAGTCATCGGCGATGCCCACACCCCCGGCACCGTCCTCACCGCCATAGCCGACGCCCACCGCATCGACTTCAACGCCTGACTACCGCGGAGCGGGCCGGGGCCGCGGCTGGGCGGTCAGCCTTGCTCGGCGCTCAGTTGAACACTCCGGGGCAGTGAGTCCTGACCGCTTGGTCTCGGTTGAACTGTCTGGCCAGCGCATTTTGGCAGGCGGCGGATCGGCAGGTTTCTAGGCGCTCCAGTTCTTGGCGGATCGGGGTCCACCCCGACCACAGCATCTCTTGGGTTTGGGCCTCGGCGACGGTGTAGGGCTCGGCGGTGTTCCACGGCGCGTCGGGCAGTGTCCAGCCGAGCGCGGCTAGCACCCGCGCCCAGCGGGCGTGCTCGGCGTAGGCGGCCCGGCTCTTGTTGTTGTCGTGGTATCGCTTCACGGTGCTGGCGATGTTGCCGCGGGCGGTGCAGACGTGCGGTGTCGGCTGGTTTTGGGAGTAGTTGGTGACGTGGTCGTCGGTGGTGTCGTGCACGACGGGTTCGGGGTCGGGCGCGGGCACTGTCTGGTATTGCGATGCGCCTGTC
>JAPPMA010000063.1:0-17916 GCA_028819295.1 bacterium
GAACGCCGCTGCCGTCGCAATCCACGGCGCTAAACCCAAGACACACCACTAGGCCCGAAAGGCCACAGTGAAATCATGCTCTTGACAGCGGATGTCAGATAATCTAACATTCATGTCGTGCAAGATGACATCGACACGGGCAGCATTTCCCCGCCTCAGGCCCAACTCGAGAGCGCAGTCGATGTCCGCGGACTCAGCGAGAGCGAACTTGAGGTCCATGTGAACACATTGCTCGCCAGTGTCGGTGAGGCCCCAAGTGACTCCGGTGCTGGCATTGCCAGCCTCTCGGCGGTGTGGGTGATTAGTCAGGTCGAAGAGGCGTGCGGAGCAGGGCGTCTCGTCAATCCTAAAGACCTCACCAAAGATGATTTCGCTTCTCCAACAGCCCTCAGCCGGATGCTACACCAGCAAATTCACAAGCAAGATGCGCCACTCGTCGAGTCATGAGCGAGCTACTCGGTGCGACCAAGACGTTGAGCGGAGCGTGGCTCCAGGCACTCACGCATACGGCCAGACAGCAGAGCGGTCGCTGCGTTAACTTGGTGATGACGATTGAGAACCCCGGCTCTGAGGACGAAGCCGTCCGCCATGCGCTCGATCAAGCTCTCGATGAGACTAATACTCCGGGTGTAGAGACTGTCGCCGGCACCATCTTCCCCAAGACGCTGTACCAGAGTCCCGGATTCTCATGGTCTCCCGACCTGGATGAGCCGGACATTGGCACCTTGGATACTGCCGCGCGAAACCTCTACCAGCGCTACGAACAGATGTTGCCCGTCCTGTTGAGATTTCCAGGGAACAGCAGGGGCACCTATTTCTCACGGATGATCAGCTGGCCGGGCAAGAAGTCCGGCGGAACGAACCAGCTGGATCTGAGGATTTCCCGCATTCGCAGTGGGTTCGCAAACCGACGTCGAACCAATAACACCCTCGACATTGACGTCGGTGCCGATTCTCTCGCTGGAGTGCAGGTCTATGCGCCTAGTGACCAGCGGACGCGGGGCTTTCCCTGCTTGGTGCATATCGATCTCACCCTGTTTGAGGGAACGCTGCACTGCATGGCCGTGTACCGCCACCAGTACCTCATCACGAAGGCATACGGGAACTTGCTTGGGCTCAGCCGCCTGATGCACTTCTTGTGTGAACAGACGGGCGCAGACTGCGGTGAGCTGGTGGTCCACGCAACTTTGGCCGACGCTGAGCCGGGTCATCGTGCGCGACCCCGAGAACTCGTCCAGTCCATAGGAGCGCTGCTGTGAGGACCATCGACACCCTGGAGGCACCGCCGTCTATGGCACTCGCGTCAGCTCTAGAAGCCTCGGCGCTGGCTAAAGGTCACGACGGCGTGGTGAGCGTCGGGATCGATGTCGTATCCGTCCCGAAACTTGACCGACTCGTTTCCGATGGTGGCCCGGCGTTTCTTGAGCGCGGCTGGACACCCGGCGAATGTGCCGATGCCGACGGCGACCCGGAGCGGCTCGCAACGCGGTGGGCGGCGAAGGAAGCGGTGATGAAGTGCCTCGGGCTGGGGATCAGCGACCTTGACCCGCAAGACATCGAGATCACATCGTCGGAATCGGGAGCTCCAAGCGTCGCGTTGCGGAATTCGGCTGCCAAGCAGGCCGGATCGCTTGGCATCTCGAAGTTCCACATCTCCGCCTCCCATGAGAGTGGCTGGGCCACGGCAATCGCAGTTGCCTCCGCTAAGACGGGACAAATGGACTCTGAAGCGCCACACCAGCGAAAGGACAGATCATGAGCATGGATGTACCGGAATCCGACGCCAGCGAGCAGATGGCTCTCGCGCAGCGGCTACGGGAAGCGCGCGAATACATCGGGCTCCTTCAAGAGGATGTCGCGGCTGCACTGGACATCCCCAGAGCAAGCGTGTCGGCGATTGAGTCCGGGAAGCGGCGCGTCTCGTCTCTCGAACTCAGGCGTCTCGGCCGCATTTATCGCCGCCCCGTGGCGTGGCTACTTGGAGAAGAGGGTGCTGAGGTCGACATGAATGCTCCCCTGTATCGGGCGACCGAGGCGCTGTCGGACCAGGACAAGGAGCAGGTCTTGCGCTTTGCTGAGTTCCTCGCCGGAGCGGGACGACCCGGGGCCACCCGAACTGAACAAACGGAGTAGCCCGTGCCTTCTGGACACACACGCCGACTCATGGCTGCAAGCTCTGCGAACCGGCTTTTGAACGAGGCAGGCGTGGATCAGACGCGCCAAGTAGACGTGTTCGGTTTGATTGCAAGCTTCGACTTGTGGCTCGCTTTTTTCCCGCTCGACGGGCTCCTAGGGGCGTACCTGCCAGAGGGCACAGGCGGCATCCTCATCACCACCGAACGCTCGACACCGATCCAGCGGTACACCGCGGCACACGAACTCGGTCACTGGCGACTCGATGGCGGCCACGATGCCGTACTCGATACGGAAGCAGACGTGCTGGGGCGCACCGACATCGAGCGGGAGACTCTTGCACAGGTTTTCGCTGGGGCACTGCTGATGCCACCCCTGCTCGTTCACAGCATCCTGTCGCGCCGCAACGCGACATCTCTCGGGCCGTTGGACGTATACACCGTGGCCCGTGAAGCAGGCGTCAGCTATGAGGCGGCTGCGAGGCAGTTGTACCACCTCGAACGAATTACTCAGCACGAATTGCGAGAGGTGCTCAAGGTACAGCCGCTAAGAGTCAAACAGGCAATTGGCGCCGGACGCCGACCCGTCGTCGGCATTGCGGACGTTTGGCCGGTAGACATGGCTTGGCGCAATCAGCAACTCGACGTCCGGACTGATGACGAGATCATTATCTCGTTACCCGAAGACCGAAGTACCGGCTACAGGTGGTCGATCCCGAGCACCGATAAGAGCCCACGACGCTCCGCGACACAGCCGCCTCCCCCGTTCGCCGAGGGCGAACTCTCGGGTCGGGCCGAACTAGCGATGGCTGAACCAAAGACAGAACCACGTCGCAAACCCCCAAGCCAAGCAATCGACCGAGCGCGTCAAGCCGCGCCAAAGAAGAAACCGGAGCCACTTCCGATTGCCGGTGGTCGGGCAACTGTAGTCGGCGATGTCTACATCGCCGATGGCTCCTCTCAGGCAACGACCGACTCGGCTATCCGAAGTCGCCGGCTAGCGAGACTTGGTGCCTCCGAGGCTCGGGAGGCTGTAGAGCAGGTTCGCAATGAGAAGATCGTCGTAGGCGCGGTAGGCCGCCGTGTCTTCGGTATTCGGTTGGAAGAACCCGGCAAGACGGAACTCCGGTTAGTGCTCCGCAACGAGTACAGCGATGACGATCCGGTTGACGAGTATCGAATCACAGCGGCCGTTGAAGCACGGAGAGATGCGTTCACCATCGATCAGATCAGCGATGGCGGCGACGACTGGGCAGACGTAGCGCGAGAGCGCCGACGCTCGACCGCCGCAGCATCGATAGATGAATCCCGTTAGGCAATGTCCGGGTATGACGCAAGGCGGGAGCGCAGCCTGTCCCGGCCACCAGTCGATTTGAGACCGATGCTCGCGCCTGCGATCGACCAGGGAATCCGGCCACTCTGCATCCCTATTGTCGTGACCGCCGCTCATGAAGCGAGTCGCAAACAGCCTCCTGAACCACTCGCACCTGATGCCTTGTGGGCAAGCTGCGTCGCAAGCGGCACGGCGGCTCGGGAAGGCACAACGCTGGAAGCGGTTGCTGACGCCCTCCGGACAGACGGCCAGCCCAATTTGGTTGACTGGCCATTCAATACTGCGATCATTCACGAAGCCGATCAGATTCCGTTAGCGGCCCAGGCATCTATCTGGCACCAAGCCGATTTGTCCTCCGTGCCAGTCGCCAACGACGGCATAGAAGATGGCATCGAAGACCAGCTGGCAATTGGCCTTGCTGTGGCGCTGATAGTAGAAGTCACAACGGAGTTTGAGCGGGCCACGGCCAATGGCACCATCGAAGTGCCTCCATTGGCAGCGCCGCAGGGCTCCTACCACGCCGTGTTGGTAGTAGGAGCCCGAACGCACGAACGAGTCCGAACTCTGCTGGTGCGAAATAGTTGGGGCCCCGGATGGGGAGCGGGCGGCTTCGGGTGGCTGCCGTTGGACTATCTCATCGCGTTTGGAGCCCGGGCTGGCGCGATTGACCCGTCAAGCTTCACAAACAGAGTGCTGCCGAGCCGATGGAGAACCGACACCTTATGACGAACAAATCACTCACCCTTGCCGAATATCAGCGCCGGTCCCAACGAACAGATCACTTCCCGCGACTCAGCGACGACGAATTCGGTCCGCTGCTGGGGCCGTTGCTCGGACTCGCGGGCGAAGTCGGAACATTGCTCGCTGGCTACAAGAAACGGCTGCGAGACGGGGCCGCGTACGAACTGTTTGGGGAAAACGTTGCAGAAGAACTCGGCGACATTCTGTGGTACACAGCAAACGTCGCCGAGAAGGCCGGACTCTCGCTCGACGAGATCGCCCGAGGCAACCTGGCCAAGACTTCTGATCGATGGCCAGCTCGCGGCAGCGAATCACCGAGACGCCGGAAACCATCAGAACACTTCGACGCCGGGCTGCCCCGGCAGCATCAGCTTCCCCGCACATTCACCGTGACGATTCGACCAATACCCAGCGGCGGGCCCGAACCGCTGATCAAAGTGATCTGGAACGGCGAATGCGTTGCCGACAACCTTGGAGATAACACCTACGACGACAGTGGGTACCGGTACCACGATGCGTTTCACCTGGCCAACGCTGCCGTCTTGGGCTGGTCGCCCGTGGCCCGGGGCAAGATCTTCAACCGCAAGCGTCCAAAGGGGACAATGGCCGATACCGTCGAGGACGGTGGTCGGGCAATCGTGATCGAGGAGGCGGTCGCCGCATTCATGTTTGCCTACGCCCGCCAACACAATTTCCTCGAAGACCTGCGGCACCTCGACTACCACGCCCTCAAGACGTTTCAGACCTTCACTGCCGGCCTTGAGGTTGAACAGCGCCATCTCTGGGAGGTCGAGCAAGCCGTACTCCAAGGATTCGACTCCTGGCGGCAACTCCGAGAGAACGAAGGAGGAGTCTTGCGGGGCGACCTCGCTGCTAGAAAGCTCACCTATGCGCCTTTGACGCAATCTTGATGAAACGGGACATCTGAAACAGGTGAATCCACATCGGGCGGGTCTTCAATGCCGGTTAGGGGGTAGGTGTCTAGGGCGTGCCGGATGAGTTGTCTCTCGGTGTCGTCGTCTGAAGTCATCTGCAGCTTGACTCGGCTGTGGTAACCGGGGGAGAGCACCGAACATGTATATGTCGGATGTGGGTTCTACGCGTGTCGTTGGCTCATTAGTGCCACGATTGCGCCGAGGCCCATCTTGTAGGTCGTGGAACATGCTTCAGTGGCGGTATTGATCTGGCCCGAGTCGCCGCCCCACACTGCCAACACCACGTTCAGAGCCAGTGCCAGCAGGGTTAGGGCAACGAGCGTGGCGTAGACCAGCTTGAAGCGCGGCGTCAACTGGCCTGGTGTGTCTCGCTCGCTCGCTCGCCATGGATTCTGGCTGGGTTTCTGGCCATCCACACCCAGATATACTGCCCAAATGGGACATTGGTCCGAGCAACTCGTTGAGGGGCTCGCTCAGCGCCTCGGGGGAAGCCCTGATCGGCGCCTGCTGGGGGAGTTGCTCGCCGAAGCCGGGAGAGAGATCGATGTCCTGGCGGGTCGGAGCTTCCACCCGCTTCATCGGGCTACTGCGACCATCGACTCGGGCGGGTTGCCGCTGGTTGACATACCAGACATGCAGGTCGGCTCCATGGATGCGACGGCTGGGGCATGGGAGGTGCCTGATCCCCTAAATCCCCAGATTGCAGCAATTCTGCAAGTCGCTGCAATCGGCTCCCCTGTACGAAAGGCTGCGTCCGCGGCCGACGCCCTCTGGAGTGCGGGCCTGCTTGTCGTCGAAGCTTCACGGGCAGGCGCGCTAATGGGCGACTATGTCCTTCGATGGCTGGGTATGCACTTCGACCACGAGCAGCGCATGGAGTTGTTCCGGCGCGTGATGGATCCTGCGGTACGGTTCCACGTCCCAGTCCTCGGTGTTTCGGCCCAGGGTTGGTGATTTCAAATCGCGAGGCGTCTCATCTGGGTGACCAGCGAGACCAAAGATGAGGGCCGACTCCTGGAGCAACTACTGGATGAGAAGACGACAAACGGTGAGATCATCCCGCTGACGGCTGCCGAGCCGGTCATGATCGCTGCCCCGATGACGCGACAACCCCTGGAGTGGGCCTTCACTGCACGCATATGGACCGAAGATGTCCAACGCCGGAAGGACCGGCCGTGGAGCATCATGGCCAAGGCAATACACGGCCATGGCGTACCCACCATCACCCTGGACCCTGACTCGACCCCCCAAGAGATCGCCTGTCAAGTGGTCCTGAAGGGATACTGGCACGGCTACATAGGTGCCGATAGCCCGGCGTTGGCAAGGGCCATTGCCGCCGCTTACCCCAAACCGGTACAGCGCATTCAGCGCCAGACCCACGCTCCGACTACAGAATTGGCCGCCTCGATGCTGCTCGAGCAGCTGATCCATCCAGGATTCGACCCAGCCCAGGGCGCGGAGCCAACCCGCCGATACGTACGCCGAAAGGCAAGCATCGTCGTGATGGAACACAGAAAGCAGGAGGCACCGGACTGCTATCCCTGGACTCACGTCGGGATCAGTGAGCGCCGCTACTACAAACTCTTGCCTCTGTTCGCCGACAAGGTCAACGGCCGCTACGACTACGACCACGACGATGTCATCGCTCGGATGAAAGCTCACCTGGAACAGCGGGACCAACAGCGCGAAGTCCGAACAGCCGCCCTTGAACTACTCCGGTCGCGCGGCTTCAGCGAAGCTGCCGCGCGAAAATGGCTACAACGGCACAAACCGGAACAAGCAATCCATGCGTGGCCACGTGGACAGCGACCAGCAGAGAGAGCATGACCTGCCTCCGCAGATGGCTGTTGCAGATTTCCCGTTGGTTCAATGCAACTCGGTTAGGAACCGGCACCTACTAGTAGCGAATTGTTTGGCATTTTCGGATAGGCGACAACAGCATCACCGATTTCAGCAGGGCCCCGACCCCTGTTTACGGACCCTCAGACCACCGCCACCCCACGTTTTCGCGAAGGCCCGGCCGCTGTGCTGCGCGAGACCGTGGGGTCGATTAACGAGAACAACTTCTTGGTGCGCCCCCACCTGGAGCTGGTCGAGCGCTTCCGCACCCCCGAGGCGTGGGAGAAGATCACCCGCCAAGACCTGGCCGCACTCAACGAGCGGGTAGCCAAGCTGCCCGACCAGCTCGACCCCGAACCCGAGGAGGCCAAACGCTTCGACGTGGTAATGCTCAACGCCGAACTCGGCCTGCTTCGCCACGAGTCCTTCAAACGGCAGCAGAGCCGCATCGCCAAGATTGCATCAGCGCTCGAAGACCTAGGCACCTCGATCCCGGTCGTCGCAGAGCAACAGGAGCTGATCGCCGACATCCAAACCGACGACTGGTGGGCGGACGTCAGCTACCCCATGCTCGAAGACGCCCGCAAGCGACTACGAAACCTCGTGCATCTCATCGAGCGCACCCACAAGAACATCCTGTACTCCGACTTCATCGACGAACTCGGCGAGACCACCGAGATCGACCTGCCCGGAACCGGCGGCAGCGTGCCCGGCAACGAGTTCGACCAGTTCCACAAGAAGGCCCGGCACTTCCTCAACCAGCACCTGGCCAACGAAATCGTGGCCAAAGTCCGAAGCGGCCAGCCGATCACCCCGGCCGACATCCACGAGCTCCAACGAGTGCTCGTTGCCGCCGGCATCGGCGACACCGACACCTTCGCCCAAGCCTCCCAGCGCGCCGGCAGCTTCGGTCTGTTCATCCGCTCCATCGTCGGCTTGGACCGAGCCGCCGCCAAACAAGCCTTCGCCAGATTCCTCGACGACAAGCGCTACACTCGCAACCAGATCGAATTCGTCAACCTCGTCATCGACTACCTCACCCAACACGGCACCATTCGCCCCGGCCGCATCTACGAATCCCCCTTCACCGCCGTCGCCCCCCAAGGCCCCGAAACCATCTTCTCCACCCCCGACCTCGACGAGTTCTTCAACATCATCCAACACCTCCACAACACAGCCGCGGCCTGACCGGCAGGCGAGCCTGGCGCTGTTTTGGCAGCGGTAGCGGAGGGGCATGGGCAGCAGTCACTCTGATGTGTAGAAGTGCAGGGTGGGGCTACTACTATCAGACGCGGACCGCACCCATAAAGGGAGGATCGTGGCCGCGAACAGGCCCATAGACATCGCCGTCACCAAGTTCTACAAGGCCCTCGGAGGATGCTTCGTCCTCTACCTGGCACTGTGGGCGTTCATCGCCGTCCACCAGTACGACGAGGGATTGGGTGTGCCGTACTTCAACGTGGCCTTCACCGCCTCGTTGGTGGTCGCCGTGCTGGGCACCGTGGCCTTCTTGGAATACGCCCGCCGCCGTCCGGTGGGGAAGTACCACACATGGGGCGAGGCCATGCTGGGCGCCGCGTTGGTGTTCTTCCTGCTGTTCTGGATCTACGGGGTGGTGCCCCATCAGTGGCTGGTGTACGCCGACAGCGAACTGGGCTGGCGCAAAGACCGCCTCGTTGAGGGCTACTACGTGGGCAACCAGGGCATCATCTCCTGGGCCCTTCCCTTCGACCTTCCCTACCTGGTATTGCGCGATGTGATCGCGGTGTTGATCTACGGTTTGGCTCTGGCCGGCAACGTCGCCGGCTGGATGGTGTGGCAGAACCGGGGCAAGACCGCTCCGGTCGAGGTGGAGAAGTCTGAGTATGGACGACCGATCGTGAGAGAGGGGGCGACAACCTGATGGCCAGCAGCGATGCCAACCCCCCCATGCCGGAGTTCCGCGACGACTACGTGCTGGTCGAGGTGGACAACGACTACCTCCAGAGCAGGGTGAAGCCCAAGCAGTTCATCCACATCGATCAGTCCGAGTGCATCATGTGCGAGGGTTGCGTGGACATCTGCCCGTGGAAGTGCATCCACATGGTCGCCCCGGATGCTGTGGACGAGGCGGTGGGCGCCGAGCAGCCCGGCGTCGACCCCAGCGACCATGTGATCTTCACCATCGACGAGGACGCCTGCACCCGCTGCGCCCTGTGCGTGGACCGGTGTCCCACGGGGGTGATCACCCTGGGCCGGCTGGGCGATCCCGGAGGCGATGGCGATCCCCATACGCGAATGACCAGCTACGGCTACGGCTACGGCATGCGGTTGACCTAGAACTAAGGCCCGGAACGGATAAAGAGGACATGAATCAGTCACCAAGAGCAGAAGCCAGCAGGCACTAGCAGGACTCAGGGAAGAGGACTCAGGAGCAACGTGGCAAAGCAGCCCAGACCACCGGCGAGCGAGCGAGCCAAGCAGGCCGCGAGCCAAATGATGAGCGGCATGCAGGGGTCGCAGGCCTGGTCGTCCATCTTCCGTCCCGGCTCCATCTTCCGCAAGGGCTACAGCGACAGCCCCCGGAACCGCAGCTACGTGATCATGAACAGCGTGCTGTACCACCTTCACCCGGTGAAGGTGAAGCGACATGCGGTGAAGGTCAGCTACACCCTGTGCTTGGGCGGCCTCAGCTTCTTCTTGTTCATCCTGCTCACCGTGACCGGCATCTTCTTGATGTTCTTCTATCGCCCCACTGCGGCGCAGGCCTGGGACGACATCTACACCCTCCAAACCTCCGTCGCCTTCGGGCTGCTGGTGCGCAACATGCACCGATGGGCCGCCCACCTCATGGTCATCACCGTGTTCTTGCACATGGCCCGGGTCTTCTACCACGGGGCCTACAAGCCGCCCCGAGAGTTCAACTGGGTTATCGGCGTCATCTTGTTGACCCTTACCCTGCTGTTGTCGTTCACCGGCTACCTGCTCCCTTGGGATCAGCTGGCCCTATGGGCGGTGACGGTGGGAACCAACATGATGGGGTTCACCCCGGTATTCGGCGATCAAGTGCGCTTCGTGCTGCTGGGCAGCGTGGAGATCGGCACCGACACGCTGCTGCGGTGGTATGTGCTGCATGTGCTGATGCTGCCCTTTGTGATCGTCATATTCATGGCCATCCACTTCTGGCGAGTAAGAAAGGACGGAGGTATTTCCGGGCCGCTGTAAGTGCGGCAGCGTCGCCACCCCTGGCCCGGTTAGAAAGTCCATGGCTGAAATCCCCGAACACCTCCTGAAACGAGCCCAAGAGGCCCGCCAGCGCGCCCAAGCCCAAAAGGGCGGCGGTGAACCGACCGCGTCCGAGCCTTCGGGCGCCGAGTCGTCCGAGCCCGCCGAGCAGGGGGCTTCTGCGGGTCCCAAGATCCCCGAGCATCTGCTGGACAGGTCAAAGTCGGCCCGCGAGCAGGCCGCGGCCAGCGGTGCCGCCCCGGCGCCCGCGGCGGCGGCCACTGCACCGGTGCCCGCCGGCCCGGCCCGGCCCGAGCCCACCGGCCCCGGCGGAGGCACCCAGCGGCTGCTCACCGTGGTCAAGTCGGGCTCCATCCAGGATGTCAAGGCCACCCCCACCGACAAGGTCCACGTGTGGCCGCATCTGCTGGTGGTGGAGTTTGTGGCCGCGCTGGTATTCACCGCCTTCACCCTGATCTTCTCCATCTTCGTGAACGCCCCGCTGTTGGAGTTGGCCAACTTCAACGAGACGCCCAACCCGTCCAAGGCCCCGTGGTACTTCCTCGGCCTCCAAGAGCTGCTCACCATGTTCCACCCGATGGTGGCCGGCGTGACCATCCCCGGCATTGCGCTGTTCCTGCTGATCCTGGCGCCGTACGTAGACCGCAACCCCAACAAGAAGCCCGAGGATCGCAAGTTCGCCATCTCGCTCATGACCATCCACCTGATGTTCTGGGCGATCCTGGTTCTCATCGGCTCGTTCTTCCGAGGCCCCGGCTTCAACTTCGTCTTCCCGTGGGAAGCCGGGCTCTTCTTCGATCTGTAGGAACTGACTATGGGCGTCGCACTCTCGATAGCCATTCCGATCATCGTGGTTGCCGCGGTGGTCGTGTTGATCGGCGCGGCCCGGCGTCGGGAGACTATGGCGGCCGAAGGGCGGCTGACCCGGGAGACCCGTCGCCGGGACCGGGGTCGGGTGGACATCGACGATCCGGCCGGAGCGGACGACGCTCTCACTGGGCGAGAGGTGGAGCGGGCCGCGGTGGTGGCCCGACTGGCCGCGGGCGCCGAGTTGGTGGAGGCAGCCGATGCTTCGGTGGAGGAGTGGATCCCGCCCGATCCCGATGCCGTCGGGGTGAGCCGCCGCCAGTTCTTGAACCGCAGCACCGTGGCCATGATGGGCTTCAGCCTCACCGGTTTTGGGGCCGCCTGCGTGGCGTTTCTGTGGCCGCCGTTCGTAACCGGATTCGGTGCCGATGTCAATGCCGGTCTGGTGGACGACGTGAAGTCGAAGATAAGGGGCGAGAACGGTTTCCTTTACCTTCCCGAGGGCCGGGCCTGGGTCACCGAATACCCCGCCGCCGCCCTCCCCAAGGCGCAGGCCGCATATAGCGCTCCGGAACTGGCCGGAATGGAGGCCGGGCTGGTCGCCCTGTTCCAGAAGTGCCCCCACCTGGGTTGCCGGGTGCCGAATTGTTTGACCTCGCAGTGGTTCGAGTGCCCCTGCCACGGTTCCCGCTACAACCAGGTGGGCGAGAAGCGGGGCGGACCCGCCCCTCGGGGCATGGACCGCTTCGCCATGTCGGTGAACGCCAAAGGGGAGTTCATCATCCGCACCGGCACCGTCATACAGGGGCCTCCCATCGGGGTGAACACCACCGGCCAGGAGCCTGAAGGGCCGAGCTGTCTCGGGGGAGCATCGCACTGATGCACCTAATCGCCGCCTCAACCCAGCGCAACCTGGGCATGGCCATCGCGGTGGTGGCCATCGTGGGCTTCGCCCTCTACCTCATTTACAACGTGCTGTGGGCTGGCCGAGGGGAGCGGGGATCAGAGATGGAGCTGGCCCCCAACCGCAAGCCCTACCTGAGCGACGAGGAGCTGGAAACCTCCAAGCTCGACCTCGCCCTGGTCAGCGGCCTGGTCACCCTGGTCATCATCGGGGTGGCCCTACCGCTGTACTGGCTGGGCGAGCCCGGACGCCAACAGGGCTACGTGGACTACTCCCGGGAGCAATTCACCAGCCGGGGTGCCGGTATGTTCGAAGAGTCGTGTTCTAGCTGTCACGGCGGTGGCGGCCTCGGCGGTACCACCGACCACACCATCACCGACGACAACGGCAACTTCGTGGCTGCCATCAAGTGGGAGGTACCGGCGCTTACCACCACGCTGTACCGCTTCTCCGAAGAAGAGGTGCGCCACATTCTCAACTACGGCCGCCCGCCCACCCCCATGCAGCCCTGGGGCGCTCCTGGGGGCGGCCCGCTCACCACCCAGCAGGTGGACGAGCTGATCCAGTACATCCAGAGCATCCAGCTCTCCCCCGACGAGATGCAGGGGGAGGTATTGGCCGGCCTCATCGCCCAAGTGCGAGACGACGTGTTGGCTGCCAACCCTGATCTGGCATCCAGGCAGATAGCAGCCGAAGCTGCGGTGAGCACCGCGGGTGCCGACGATGCGGCCGCCGAAGCCGCTGCCCGGAACCTGGCCGCAGTGGAGCAAGAGATTCGCGAAACCAGCGAGCAGTACATACGCAACCTGCCTGAGGTGAATGGTGCGTCAGCCGATCGGGGAGAGTTGCTGTTCAACAATGGGGTCTATGGCTGTGCCCGGTGTCACACTCCGCGGGACTCGTGGCGGTTCACCGGACCTGAGGAGGAACCCGGCGCCGGTCCAGTGGAATTGCTGAATGGATCAGATGCCGAGGCCGCGATGGTCGCCCAGCTTGGCAACTTGATTCCCGCCGACATTCCCGGCGGTGGCGGGTTCGGGCCCAACCTCACCAACGGTGCCACCCTCCGGCAGTTCGACAGCGCCGTTGGACACGAGGGTTTCGTAATGATCGGCTCGCAAGAGGGCGTGGGCTACGGCAATTTCGGCCAGGGCGACGGCGGGGGCCAGATGCCGGCCTTCGGCGTCTGCGTGGGTGATCGCGACTCCGGTGAGCGCAGCCCCATCTTCGGTTTCTGCACGCTTGAGGACGGCAGCCCGCGACCGGGCACGCTGACCGAACAGCAGATCGCCGACATCGTGGCCTACGAGCGGGGGTTGTGAGCATGGGCTCGATTTTCTCCGCCGTGAGCGCCTTGGGGGCCATCTCGTTTGACAACGAGATCCGCGGCCTGCTGACGGTGCTTTTGGGCTCGGCCATCCTCATGGGATCGGTGTGGCTCATCATCTCCACCAACACCGGCTTTCGCCTCGGCTCCCTCATAGCCATCTCGGCCATCCTCGGGTGGACGGTGATGATGGCGTTCATCTGGTCGCTGTACGGAATCGGGCTGCAAGGGGCCCGGCCCACTTGGGAGGTTCAAGCAATCCACATCGGCAACCCATCGGTGTCGGACAACGATGCCAATCCCCCCCCGGAAATCCTTGACGATCTCCCCAATCCGGTGACTTGTACCACCTTGGGTGACCAAGACTGCCTGCCCAAGGCCATCCAGATCGTCCGGGTGATGGGCAACAGCACTCAGAGGGCCGAACTGGACTCCATCGACGCCGGTACCATCCGCGCTGAACTGACCGCCTTCAACGACGCGTTGGCCGCTGACGACCCCCGCAAGCTTGTGGGCGGAGAGGTCGAGAGCGAGGTGGAGCGGCTGGTCGAGGAGCAGCGCATCCGCAACGAAGATCTGACCCTGAGCGAGCTGAAGGGTGTCGCCCCCGAACTCACCGAGGAGGCTGAGCGCCGAGGGTGGCTGGAGCTGGGCGACTGGAACCTGGAGACCACCCAGGCCGCCGGCGAGGCCATCACCGCGGCCGGCGACTATCTCGCCCAGGCCGATCTGGGCTTTGGCGAGACCGACGAGCAGAGCAACACCTTCGTGGTCCTGGATGCCTTCCAGCAGGGAGGCAAGCCAGACAGGCTCAACAACGGGGTATGGGAGCGGGTCAGCAACAAGGTCATCACCAGCGCGATGCCCCGCCACCCCACCAACTACACGGTGGTGCAGGTCCAGCGGTCGAAATACAATGAGCCGGTGGCAGGCCAAGCTCCGTCCCCCACCGAGGTCGATCCCGGCGAGCCGGTCATCTCCGTGCTCATGCAGCGCAACCTGGGGCGGTTCCGCCTGCCCAGTATTCTGGTCACCATCGGCTCTGGACTGTTGTTCTTGGCATCGCTTCTTATGCTCCACACCCGCGACCTGGAAGTCCGCCGTCGCCTGGAGGGCGAGGGCGAGGCCCCATGATCGTATTGGGGGGGTAGTCAGCGATGACCGGACAGTATCTGCCGATCCTCGCCCTCGGAGTCTTGGCCGTGCTGTTCGCCGCTTTGAGCTTCGGCGCCTCCCGCCTGCTGGCCCCCCGCCGCCAGACCAAGGCCAAGCTGGCCCCCTACGAGTGCGGGGTTGAGGAGAGCACCGACGCCCCCGAGCGATTCGGGGTTCGGTTCTTCCTCATCGCCATGATCTTCATCGTCTTCGACATCGAGATCATCTTCTTGTACCCCTGGGCGGTGTCCTACCGGGGACTGGGGCTGTTCGGACTGGTGGCCATGGGTATTTTCGCCCTGGCGGTGTTCGAGTCGTTCGTCTACCTGATTGGCAACGGCGCCCTCGACTGGGGCCCCTCCCGCCCCATGTGGCGGCGTGATCCCCAGGTGTCGGCCCGCCGCACCAGTGACACCACCATCCGCCGGGTGGGCCTGGACGGCAGAAGCGTCCCGGAGGAGGCGGCATGAGGCTTCGGGAGCGCAGGCAACGGCGGGGGGGCCACAAATGAAGCTGCCGCTCGTGGGTGATCCCAAGGCCATCGCCGACCGGGGGCTCGAGGGAGTCGACCACAACTTCGTGACCGGAAAGCTCGAAGACCTGGTCAAGTGGTCTCGGGCTCGTAGCTGCTGGCCGGCCACCTTCGGATTGGCCTGCTGCGCCATCGAGATGATGGCCACCGGCGGCGCCCACTACGACCTGGCCCGCTACGGCATGGAGGTGTTCCGGGCCTCTCCCCGCCAAGCCGACCTGATGATCGTGGCCGGCCGGGTCTCCCAGAAGATGGCACCCATCTTGCGCCGCATCTACGACCAGATGATGGAGCCCAAGTGGGTGATCTCCATGGGGGTGTGCGCCTCCAGCGGCGGCATGTTCAACAACTACGCCATCGTGCAGGGGGTGGACCAGATCGTGCCGGTAGACGTGTACGCTCCCGGCTGCCCGCCCGGCCCCGAAACCCTGATGCATGCCATCTTGACCCTTCACGACAAGATCACCAGCGGCGAGATCACCCGCCGCCGGGACGAGACCGGGGCCGGGGCCAACCTCACTGTCGGCCAGCGGGACGGCCAAAGCTCAACCGGCGTGGCGATTCGTACATGAGCAACATCGTCGAAACGCCGGTGGTACACGTATCCCGAGACCAGCTCGTCGAGACGGTGGCCGGTTTGCGCGACGAGGGCTACGTGTCGGCCCTGGATGTGACCGCGGTGGACTACGCGGAGCACCCCGGACGCGGCGACCTGCCTCCCGAGGTGGCCCCGGAGCGATTCGAGTTGGTGGTCACCCTCATCTCCCATGCCGCGCCGGGCCGCATCAGGCTGCGGGTTCAAGTGCCGGGCGATGATCCAGTGGTGCCCACCCTGTTCGACCTGTTCCCCGGCACCGAGGCCTTGGAGCGAGAAGTGGCCGACATGTTCGGCATCACCTTCGAGGGCCATCCCGACCCCAGCCGCATCCTCATGCCCCCCGATTGGGAAGGCCACCCTCTGCGGAAGGACTTCTCGGTGGGGCGCATCCCCGTCCAGTTCAAGGCGACGCGATGAGCGCGTCCTCCCCCGATTTCATGGGACATTTCCCCGTCCAGTTCAAGGCGACGCGATGAGCGCGTCGGAGGTCGTGGTGGAAACCACCACCGACGAGGCCGTCCGCCGCCGGGAGAACAGCGCGGTGCTTCGCATCAGCGAAGACGACGGCGAGCGCCTGGAGGCTGAGGCCGGCACCAGCGACACCAGCATGATCATGAACATGGGGCCGCAACACCCCAGTACCCACGGCGTGCTGCGGCTCATGCTGGAGATGGAGGGGGAGACGGTGATGCGGTCCAAGCCGGTCATCGGCTACCTCCACACCGGCATGGAGAAGACCGCCGAGACCCTCACCTACCTCCAGGGCCCCACCAACGTCACCCGCATGGACTACGCCTCCCCGCTGTTCAGCGAGCTGGCGTTCTCGATGGCCACCGAGGCGCTGCTGGGCTTGGAGATTCCTCCCCGGGCTGTGTGGATCAGGATGCTGATGTGCGAGCTGAACCGCATCAGCTCCCATCTTTTGTTCCAGGCCACCAACGGCATGGACATCGGCGCGGTGTCGATGATGATCTACGGCTGGCGGGAGCGCGAAGAGGCCCTTCGCCTGCTGGAGACCATCACCGGGTTGCGGATGAACCACAACTACATCCGACCCGGCGGAGTGGCCGCCGATTTGCCCGACGGCTGGCGCGACGAGGTGCTCACCCTGATCGACGCCCTTCCTGCCCGGCTCAATGAGTTCGATACCCTGCTCACCGGCCAGCCCATCTACCGGGAGCGGCTCCAGGGCGTGGGGGTAATCAACACCGCTGAGTGCTTGGCGCTGGGGGTCACCGGGCCGATTCTGCGCTCCACCGGCTACGCCTGGGATCTGCGCCGGGACATGCCCTATCTGGCCTACGACCAGGTGGACTTCGATGTGGTTGTGGGCACCTACGGCGACTGCTTCGACCGCTACGCCATCCGGCTGAACGAGATCAGAGAGTCGATCCGCATCTTGGCCCAGATCCTCGACCAGATGCCGTCGGGCGACTACCGGGTGCAGGACAAGAAGGTAACCCCGCCGCCCAGGGCCCGTATCGACGAGTCGATGGAGGCTCTGATCCACCACTTCAAGATCTTCACCGAGGGGTTCAAGGTGCCCGCCGGGGAGGTGTACGCCGCGGTGGAGTCTCCCCGAGGCGAGCTGGGCTGCTACATGGTGTCGGACGGCTCGGCTGTGCCCTACCGCATGCACATCCGCGGCCCCAGCTTCGTCAACCTGCAAACCCTGCCCCACATGATGCAGGGCGGCATGGTGGCCGACGCGGTGGCCGTTATCTCCTCGGTCGACCCGATCATGGGGGAGGTGGACCGCTAGCCATGGCCCGCCTCGATCCCAACAGCCTCACCGTTGCCCAGGAGATCATCAGCCGGTATCCGGTTCCCCGCTCCGCGCTCATCCCCCTGCTGCACTTGGCCCAAGAACAAGACGGCTATGTTTCCGAAGACGCCATGGCCCACATCGCCGAACTGGTGGGGACAACTCCGGCCGAGGTGATGGGCACGTGCAGCTTCTATGAGATGCTGAAGCGGGCGCCGGTGGGCGACTACATGGTCAACATCTGCAACGGCATCTCCTGCCACCTGCTGGGCTCGTCTGAGCTGATCCACCACGCCGAGGCCGCCTTGGGGGTGAGGCCCGGTGGGACCACCGACGACGGGAAGATCACCCTGGAAGCTGTGGAGTGCATCGCCGCCTGCACCGAGGCCCCCTGCCTCCAGGTTAACTACCGCTACCGCAATCGGGTGACCGCCGAGGACTTCGACCAGCTAGTCGAAGACCTGCGGGCCGGGACCGCTGGGGTGGCGCCCCACGGCAATCTGGCCAAGGTCCGCCAGCACATCGGCGACGACCGCCGAGCCGGAGTCTCGCCCCCCGACGGCCAGGGCGAGCCCCCCTGGATGGCTCGCAACCCCTCAAGCAACGGAGACGGCTCGTGAGTG
>JAPPMA010000063.1:18016-54690 GCA_028819295.1 bacterium
TGCCCGCCCCCTCCGATCTGCGGATCATCACCTCCCGCTTCGATGTCGAAGACGGAGACGGCTCGTGAGTGTGCCCGCCCCCTCCGATCTGCGGATCATCACCTCCCGCTTCGATGTCGAAGACGGCCACACCCTGGCCGGCTACGAGCGCACTGGGGGCTATGCCGGGTTGCGGCGAGCCCTGGAGATGGCCCCTGCTGATGTCCACGGGGAGGTTCGCGCCGCCAGCCTGCTGGGCCGGGGCGGTGCCGGGTTCCCCGCCGGGGTCAAGTGGGGTTTCTGCCCGCCCGGCGTGTGGCCCCGCTATCTGGTGGTGAACGGTGACGAGTCCGAGCCGGGCACCTACAAAGACCGCCTCCTCATGGAGCGCGATCCCCATCAGCTCATCGAAGGGTGTCTGATCGCCTGCTACGCGCTGGGCCTGTCGCAGTGCTTCCTCTATGTGCGCGGCGAGATGGCCCACGCCCAGGAGCGGTTGGCCGCCGCCCTCAACGAGGCTTACGAGGCGGGCTATGTGGGCGCCAATGTGCTCGGCGCCCACGACTTCTCGGTGGACATCACGCTGCACTGGGGGGCCGGGGCCTACATCGTGGGGGAGGAGACCGCCCTCATCGAGAGCCTGGAGGGCGACCGGGGGATGCCCCGGCTCAAGCCCCCCTACTTCCCGGCGTCGATCGGCCTCTACGGAAAGCCCACCATCGTCAACAACGTGGAGACCCTGGCCAACCTGCCCTGGATCGTGTCCAACGGCGGAGCGGCGTTTGCCGCCATGGGGGCCGACAGCTCCACCGGCACCCGGGTGTTCGCGGTGTCGGGCCATGTGGCCACCCCCGGGGTGTTCGAGGTGCCCTTCGGCACCACCACCTTCCGCGACATCATCTTCGATCCCCGCTACGCCGGCGGCATGCGCCCCGGCCGAACCCTCAAGACGTTCATCCCCGGCGGGGCGTCGGCCCCGTGGTTCTTCGAAGAGCACCTCGACCTGCCCCTGGAGAAGGCCGCGGTGGACCAGGCCGGCTCCATGCTCGGCTCGGGGGCCATCGTGGTGATGGACGACACCACCGACGTGGTGAAGGCCTGCCACAACGTGGTGCGGTTCTTCGCCCGGGAGTCCTGCGGCAAATGCACGCCGTGCCGGGAGGGCACCTCCTGGCTGGAGAAGATCCTCAGCCGCATCCTGGCCGGCCAGGGCCGCCTCCAAGATCTGGGCCTCCTCATGGACGTGTGCGACAACATCAGCCCCGGCATCAAATGGCCGCCCCGCCAAACCACCATCTGCCCGCTGGGGCCGTCGGCGGTGTCGCCCATCGCCGCTGCCTTAGGGCGATTCCGCGGCGAGTTCGAGGCCTATCTGCCCGCCACCGCGGTCGCGGTCACCACCAGCGCAGGAGCCATGTCGTGAAGGACGGGATTGTGATGTCGCCAACCGCCAGCACCGGGGGCAAGCAGTGAGCGATCAGGAGACCGTGGTCAACATCACCGTCAACGGCCAGCCGGTGGAGGCCCAGAGCGGCGAGTGGGTCATCGCCGCCGCCGAGCGGGCCGGGGTACACATTCCCCACTTCTGCTACCACCCCCGCATGAACTCGGTGGGCATGTGCCGCATGTGCATTGTGGACATCGACACCGGGCGCGGCCCCGCCCTGCAACCCTCCTGCATGGTGCAGGTGAGCGAGGGCATGGCGGTGGACACCACCTCCGATCAAACCCGCAAGGCCCAAGACGGGGTGCTGGAGTTTCTGCTGCTCAACCATCCCCTCGATTGCCCGGTGTGCGACAAGGGCGGCGAGTGCCCCCTCCAAGACCAGACCATGGCCTATGGTCCCGGCGAGAGCCGGTTCATCGAGGAGAAGCGGCACTTCGAGAAGCCCATCCCGGTGAACAGCCTGGTGTACTTGGATCGGGAGCGCTGCATCCTGTGCGACCGCTGCACCCGATTTGCCGATGAGGTGGCCGGCGACCCGCTCATCACCTTCCAAGACCGGGGCGACCAAACCCAGGTGAACACCTTCCCCGACTTGCCCTTCTCCTCCTACTTCAGCGGCAACACCGTTCAGATCTGCCCGGTGGGCGCCCTCACCGCGAAGCCCTATCGGTTCAAGGCCCGCCCCTGGGACCTCACCGAGGTGGAATCCACCTATCCCAATCCAATGGGCGACCGGGTGGTGGTGCAGGCCTCCCGCGACCAGGTGCTGCGCTACCAGGGGGTAGACAGCGACGCGGTGAACTGGGGTTGGCTCACCGACAAAGACCGTTTTTCTTTTGAGGCCACCGCCAGCGAGCTGCGACTGGGGTCACCGCTGGTACGGGGTACGCCGCTGGGCCGCCCCGACTCCGACGGCAGCGAACTGGTAGAGACCTCTTGGCGCCAAGCCCTCACTCAGGCGGCCGACGCCATCCGGGCCGCCATCGAAGGCAAAGGCCCCCAGTCGGTGGCCGTGTTGGGCGGGGCCCGCCTTACCAACGAAGACCAGTACGCCTGGGCTCGACTGGCCAAAGGGGTGATTGGCACCGACAACGTCGATGCCCAGCTCGACGACGGCCTCCCCGCCGATGTGGTGCTGGGCCTGCCCCGGGCCACCATCAACCGGGCCTGTGCTCCGGGCGGAACTGTTATCTTGATGGCGCCCGACCCCAAAGAGGAGCAGGGCACCCTGTACCTGCGGCTTCGCCACGCCGTGGTCAACGACGGCGTACAGCTCATCGAGCTAACGCCCCGGGCCACCGGACTGAGCCATCTCGCCGCCCACCGGCTGCACCACCGTCCTGGTGAGGCCGCTGCCGTTGCCGCCGCCCTGGTGGGCGGGGACATCGATGCCGGACCCGACCGGGAGATCGGTGGGGTTTCAGCCGACGCCTTGGCGGCCGCCGCGGCTGGCCTGGCCGACCGGGCCGACCAGCCCATCACCGCGATCCTGGGCCGCCCTTCGCTGGCCGAAGCGGCCGGCCCCACGGTGGAGGCCGCGGCCGAGCTGATGAAGTTGGCCAAACTGCTGACCGCTGGCGGACGGCCGGGCATCGCCTTTTTGCCCGCCCTGCACCGGGGCAACGTGCTTGGCGCGCTGGACATGGGCCTGGCCCCCGGTTTGCTGCCCGGTCGGGTAAACCTGGCCGACGGCACCACCGCGCTGGCCGAATCGTGGGGCTCGGTGCCGGCATCGCCCGGTACCGATGCCCGAGGCATCTTGAAGGCGGCTGCCGACGGGAACATCGACGTGTTGATCCTGCTGGGCGCCGACCCTCTGGGCGACTTCCCCGATCGCAAAGTGGCCGAGTCGGCCATCAATGGCGTGGGCACGGTCATCGCCTCCGACCTGTTCCTGCACCGTTCCGCGGCCCAGGCCCACATTGTGTTCCCTGCTGCCGGTTTCGGCGAGCGCCGGGGCACCCACACCAACATGGAGGGCCGGATCACCCGGGAGCGTCAGATCGTTACCTCACCGGGAACCGCCCGGGCCGACTGGGCCATCGCCTCTGGGCTCGCCCGATTGCTCGACGCCGACTTCGGTTTTGGCAGCCCAGAAGAGGTGTGGGAAGAGATCATCCGAGTGGCGCCATCGCACCGGGGCCTCTCCCTGGAGGCCATCGGCACCCAAACCGACGGAGCGGTAGCTGCGGGCGGCTCCATCGCGTTCTCCTCACCCGAAATCGTCACCTCAGTGCCCCATGTGGATGCCTACAGCCTGCGATTGGTGTCGTCTCGGCGCATGTATGACCGGGGCACGCTGGTTCAGCATGCCCCTTCGCTGGCCGGGCTGGCTCCCACTGCCGTTCTCGCTCTCAACCCCTACGACTTCGACCGGGTCGGCGTTGATCCGGGAACCGAGGTGCAGGTGATTTCGAACGTGGGCGAGATGTTCGTGCCCGTGGTGTCCGACGCCGGAGTGCCCCGAGGTGCCGCGGCCTTCGGCTACAACTGCCCCGACCTGGACGTGCGAGCGCTGATTGACAACGACGCCGTGGTCACCGACGTGAGGATCCAAACCTGATGATGGCTGTGGTCACCAACGTGAGGGTGCAGACCTGATGATGGCTGGCCTCGGTCCCAGCGTCTTTGGCCTCGACCCGCTGTATGTCGGCGGGGTCGGCCTGACCGAGGTGCTCATCACCCTGATCAAGGTGGGGGTGGCCTTCGCCGTACTTCTGGTGGGCGTGATGCTGATGATCTGGTTCGAGCGCAAGCTCATCAGCGACATGCAGAACCGCATCGGCCCCAACCTGGCCGGCCCGTTCGGCATCTTCCAAACGCTGGCCGACGGCATCAAGCTGTTCTTCAAAGAAGACCTCGTACCCGAGCAGTCCGACCGATTGGTCTTCAAGCTGGCCCCCTACCTGTCGCTGGTGCCCGCCTTCTTGGTGTTCGCCGTGGTCCCGATCGGCGGCGATTTCAGCGGGGGCGACGGCCGGGTCACCCTGTTCGGCCATGAGACCTTCTTGCAAGTGTCCGACCCGCCGGTGGGCATCCTGCTGGTGCTGGCCATGTCGTCGGTGGCGGTGTACGGGGTGATGCTGGCCGGCTGGTCGTCGGGTTCCAAATACCCGCTGCTGGCGTCGGTGCGGGCCTCGGCCCAGATGGTGTCGTACGAGGCCGCTCTGGGCCTGTCGTTGGCCGCGGTGCTGCTGAAGTCGGGCAGCTTGTCCACCAACCAGATCGTGGTCGAGCAGTCGGTGTGGAACTGGAACCTGTGGGTTACCTGGGTGGTGCCCATGGTGATCTTTTTGATCGCGGCCACCGCCGAGCTGAACCGGCCCCCGTTCGATTTGGTGGAGGCCGAGCAGGAGCTGGTCGGTGGTTTCCACACCGAGTACAGCTCCATCCGGTTCGCCTTGTTCTTCTTGGCCGAGTTCATGAACACCATCACCATGTCGGCCATCATCGTGACGCTGTTCTTGGGCGGCCCCAACGGCCCCGACTTCACCACGGTGGGCTGGCTGTCGGGCCTGCTGTGGTTCTTCATCAAGCTGATGCTGTTTCTGTTCGCCTTCGTGTGGCTGCGGGCCACCCTGCCCCGCTTCCGCTACGACCAGCTCATGGACTTGGGCTGGAAGCTGCTCATCCCCCTGTCGCTGGGCTGGCTGCTGGTGCTGGCCTCCTACGACGTGGCCGGCGACCGGGGCTGGAACCGGGCCGCAGCAGTGGTCGTGATGCTGGCCATCATGGCCGCGCTGGCCGGGCTGTTGGCCTTGGCCCTGCGGGCTGCCCGCCAACGCCGAGAACTTGAGCCGCAAGGAGGGTTCGCCTAATGGGATACCTCCAAGGATTCGCGGTCACGCTGCGCAAGCTGCTCAAGGGCACCGAGTCGGGCCGGGTGGTCACCACCCAATACCCCAACGAGAAGCGCCCCAAGCCTGAGCGCTTCCACGGTCGCCATGTGCTCAACCGCTACGAGGACGGCATGGAGAAGTGCATCGGGTGTGAGCTGTGCGCTGGCGTCTGCCCGGCCCGCTGCATTTATGTGCGAGGGGCTGACAACTCGCCCGACGATCCGGTGTCGCCCGGCGAGCGCTTCGGCTACGTGTACGAGATCAACTACCTGAGGTGCATCCACTGCGACCTGTGCGTGGAGGCATGCCCCACCGAGGCCATCACCGAGTCGAAGCTGTTCGAGTTCTCGTTCACCAACCGGTCCGACGCCATCTACACCAAAGACGAGCTGGTGGTGGGCGACGACGGGCGGCCCCAGCAGCTTCCGTGGGAACACTGGGAACCCGGCGACGACGAGCACACCTCGGCGTGGGTGCGGGCCACGTCGCCGTCGGGCATGGCCGCCTACGAGGGCAAGGTGGCCTGGTCGGGCGAGCTGGGCTACGGCATCCGCTCACCCGAGCGGGGCCAATCAGCAGAAGATGAGCCCGACGAGGCGGCTGACGACCACAGCCGGCACCATCACGACGACCACGACCACCGCCACGACGACCATGGGGGCCACCACTGATGGAGACCGCGGTCTTCATCGTGTGCGCGGCCATCGTGCTGGCCGGGGCGCTGGGCGTGGTTCTGGCCCGCAATCCGGTCCACGCCGCGTTGAGCCTGGTGGGGACGCTGTTCGGAATGGCCGTTTTGTTCCTCAACCTGGAGGCCCACTTCCTGGCCGCGGTGCAGATCATCGTCTACGCCGGCGCCATCGTGGTGCTGTTCTTGTTCGTGATCATGCTGTTGGGCGTCGACCGGCTCGAAGACCTCTCGGTGGAGCCCATCACCGGCCAGCGGGTTCTGGCCACCATCGTGGGTTTGGGAACCTTCGGGCTGGCGGTGGCCTTTCTGGTGACCAGCGACATCGGCTTGCCCGGCCAAGAGGCCCTGACGGGGCCCATCACCGATCAGTACTCCAATCTGCGCCAGATCGCCGACGTGTTGTTCACCGACTACGTGTACGCCTTTGAGGCCACCGCCGCCTTGCTCACCATCTCGGTGGTGGGGGCGGTGGTCATGTCCCGTCGCATAGCCCGCGCCGACCAAGCCCAACAAGCAGCGGAGGACGACTGATGGTCACCGCCTCCTGGTATCTGATCCTGGCCGCCGGGCTGTTCACCATCGGCGCGGTGGGCCTGCTGGTGCGGCGCAACCCGCTGATCATGTTCATGTGCGTGGAGCTGATGCTCAACGCCGTCAACCTCACCTTCATCACCTTCGGGCGGGAGCTGGGCGACATCGGCGGGCAGGTGTCGGTGTTCTTCGTGCTGGTGGTGGCGGCCGCCGAGGTGGTGGTGGGCCTGGCCATCGTGGTGGCCATCAACCGCCGCCGCCCCCAGGCCACCGCCGACGACCTGTCGGCGCTGAGGGGATAGGGCCAGCACATGGGCACGCTCGTCCACCTCGTCTGGCTGATTCCCGCCTTCCCGCTGGCCGGGGTACTGATTCTGATGGCGCTGGGCCGCCGACTGGGCGAGCCTCGGGCCGGTTGGCTGGCCACCGCCATGATGGGCGGGTCGTTCATCGCCACGCTGTTGGTGTTCATCGGGCTGGTGGGCCACGAGGGCGACGAGCGGGAGACGGTGCTCACCCTGTTTGAGTGGGTGCCGGCCGGGAAGCTGGCGGTGGACATCGGCTTTCTGGCCGACCCGCTGTCGATCACCATGGCCCTGTTCGTGACCGGGGTCGGGGCTCTCATCCACCTGTACTCCATTGGCTACATGCACGGCGACGAGGGCTTTTCCCGGTTCTTCGTGTACTTAAACCTGTTCGGCTTCTCCATGCTCATGCTGGTGCTGGGCGACAACCTGCTGCTTACTTTCTTGGGCTGGGAGGGAGTGGGGGCCTGCTCCTACCTGCTGATCTCGTTCTGGTTCACCGACGAGGCCAACGCTTCGGCCGGCAAGAAGGCGTTCGTCACCAACCGGGTGGGCGACTGGGGCTTTCTGGTGGCCATGCTCCTGGCCTTTTTGACCTTCGGATCGCTCCAGTACGGCGAGATATTCTACGACCTGGAGTCCAACGGCGTGGCCGCGGGCACCGCGTCGGCCATCGTGGTGCTGCTGCTGGTGGGCGCGGCCGGCAAGTCGGCCCAGTTCCCGCTGCACATCTGGCTGCCCGACGCCATGGCCGGTCCCACCCCGGTGTCGGCTCTCATCCACGCCGCCACCATGGTCACCGCCGGGGTGTACCTGCTCACCCGCATGAGCCCGATCATCGCCGAGGCCCACGGCTGGGTGCCCGACCTCATCATGTGGGTGGGCCTGGGCACCGCGCTGATGGCCGCCACCATCGCGGTGGCCCAGAACGACATCAAAAAGGTGCTGGCCTATTCCACCGTCAGCCAGCTCGGGTTCATGTTCGTGGCCGTGGGCTCGGGGGCCTACGTGGCCGCCATCTTCCACATGGTCACCCACGCCTTCTTCAAGGCGCTGCTGTTCTTGGGGGCCGGTTCGGTGATCCACGGCATGGACGGCGATCAGGACATCCGCCGCTACGGGGGCCTGGCCCGGCTGCTGCCCATCACCTCGATGACCTTCGTGGCCGGGTGGCTGGCCATCGCCGGCGTGCCGCCGTTCTCAGGCTTCTGGTCGAAGGACGAGATCCTGGCCTACGCCTATGGCGAGAACAAGGTGCTGTGGGTGCTGCTTTTGATTACCGCCATCCTCACCGCCTTCTACATGACCCGGCTGGTGCTTATGACCTTCTTCGGCCCGCCCCGCTGGACGGATCAAGAAGCAGAGGCAGAGGCTGGCGAAGGAGTTGAGCAAGCCCTGCCCCATCGCCATCCCCACGAGTCGCCGTGGACCATGACCGTTCCTCTGGTGCTGCTGGCCGGATTGGCCATGGTGGCCGGGGTGTTCAATCTGCCGTTCACCTCCGATGTCCACTTCTTGGGCAACTGGCTGAAGCCCTCCCTGTTCGGCAACGAAGGCCATCTCCCCTTCGGCGGGGGCACCCAGTGGGTGCTGGCCGCAGTCGCCATCGTCGGCAGCCTGGGCGGGGTGTCGGCCGGGGCCGCGGTTTATATCCGCCGCCGAATCGACCCGGCCCGCATCGAGCACCCCTTCTTGGCCCGGGCGTGGCGGATCGACGAGAAGGTCACCAACTTCATGGGCGGTCCCGGTCGCCGGGCCTTCGAGCGCACCACCCAGTTCGATGAGCAGGTGGTGGACGGCGCGGTCAACGCCGTCGGCACTCTGATCCGACGGGGCGGGACCAAGCTGCGGGTGTCGCAATCCGGCTTGGTGCGAAGCTATGCCCTGGGCATCGCCATCGGCGCGGTGGCGCTGCTGGCGTGGTTCATCTCAAGGGCGGGGTTCTGATGCCTCCCTCTTTGATCGTTATGGCGCTGTTGTCTGGGGCTTCCATTGGGGTGAGGCCGTAATGGGCAGCTCCACCGTCTTGCCGGCCATCATCTTCTTGCCGTTGGTGGGGGCGGCGGCCATCGCGCTCATCGCTCCGTCACGCTCGACCGTGCTCAAGCCGGTGGCGGTGGCCACATCGGCGGCCACCGGGGCGCTCACCCTGTGGCTGATGGCCGCCTTCGACAAGCACGACGGCGGCTTCCAGTTCACCCAGTTTGCCGAGTGGATCGATTCAGCCGGCATCTCCTGGCACGTCGGGGTGGACGGCATCTCGCTGTTCTTGGTGGTGCTCACCGGGCTGCTGTTCCCCATCGCCATCGTGGCCTGCGATCCGCCCCACGACGCCAAGGCCTACTACATCTGGATGCTGGTGCTGGAAACCGGCTGCCTCGGGGTGTTCCTGGCGCTGGATCTGGTGCTTTTCTTCTTGTTCTTCGAGATCGTGCTAATCCCCATGTACTTCCTCATCGGTTCGTGGGGCCATGAGAACCGCAAGTACGCGGCCACCAAGTTCTTCTTGTTCACCATGCTGGGCTCGGCCCTAATGCTGGTGGGGATGCTGGTGCTGGCCCTGCTCACCGCCCGGGAGACCGGCAACGC
This sequence comes from bacterium, assembly GCA_028819295.1. GTDB lineage: Bacteria > Actinomycetota > Acidimicrobiia > Acidimicrobiales > Bin134 > Poriferisocius. The sequence continues at coordinate 27,398 of JAPPMA010000063.1, forward strand.
CGTCACGTTCAATGTGCTTGAACTGGCCAACAGCGCGGGCGAGCTGCCCACCATCACTGCCCGTTGGATCTTCTTGTCGTTCGTGCTGGCCTTCGCGGTGAAGGTGCCCTTGTTCCCGGTTCACACCTGGCTGCCCGACGCCCACACCGAGGCCCCCACCGCCGGGTCGGTGATCCTGGCCGGGGTGCTGCTCAAGCTGGGCACCTACGGGCTGGTCCGCTTCGGCCTGTACCTGTTCCCCGAGGCGTCCCGCTACTTCGCCCCGCTGCTGTTCACCCTGGGGGTGATCGGCATTCTCTACGGCGCGGTGGTGGCCACCATGCAACGCGACCTGAAACGCCTGGTGGCCTACTCCTCGGTGGCCCACCTCGGGTTCATCGTGCTGGGCATCTTCTCCATCAACACCGAGGGCATCGAGGGCGGCTTGCTCCAGATGGTGAACCACGGCTTGTCCACCGGGGCGCTGTTCTTGCTGGTGGGGTTCATCTATGAGCGCCGCCACACCCGCCAGATCTCCGAGATGATCGGCCTTCAGAAGGCCGCCCCGGTGCTGGCCGCGGTGTTCACCGTGGTGATGCTGTCGTCGGTGGGCCTGCCCGGCCTCAACGGCTTCGTGGGCGAGTTCTTGATCTTGGCCGGCGCCTTCGTGGCCCACCGCTGGTGGGCGGTGGTGGCCGCCGCCGGGGTCATCCTGGCCGCGCTCTATCTGCTGTGGGCCTACCAGCGGGTGTTCCACGGCACCCCCGACGACACCAACCGGTCGATGCCCGACCTCAACTGGCAGGAGAAGCTGGTGATGGCGCCGCTGGTGGGGCTCATCGTGTTCTTGGGGGTGTACCCCAAGCCGGTGATCGAGCGGATGGAGCCCGCCGTCAACGCCTTGATCGAGCACATGGAGGAAGTGGAGGGGTTCGAGTCGCCCACCGTGGATGACCGGCCCGAGGGCAGCTTTGAGGAACTTCGCACGCTCAAGTCTGACTACGGCGACGAGGGGGAGGGGCACTGATGCTCTCCGTGTTCGCCCAAGCCGACATCCCCGACATCCAGTGGCTGCCGCTCATCCCCCATCTGGTGATGGCCGGGGCCGCGGTCGTGCTGTTGACCGTCGTGTCGCTGGCCGGCAACCGGTTGCCGGGTTGGTTCGCATCGGCTTGGACGGTGGCCGCCGGTCTGGGGGTGCTGGCCACCGCCATTCCGGTTTGGCTGCGGGTCGATCAAGAGGGGCCGTCCTCGACCATTGCCGGGTCGATCGGGGTGGACCAGTTCTCGGTGTTCATCATCGTGGTGCTGGCCTGCACGGTGATCTTGACCGCGCTGGTGGCCGACGGGTTCTTGCACCGGGAGAGCCTTGACGCTCCCGCCTTCTACGTGCTGTTGATGCTGTCGGCCGCCGGCGGCATCACCATGGCCTCGGCCAACAACCTCATTGTGCTGTTCTTGGGCCTGGAGATCTTGTCGCTGGCGGTGTACGTGCTGGTGGCCATGCACCTGCGCCGGGCCGAGTCGCAGGAGGCCGGCATCAAGTACTTCGTGCTGGGGGCGTTCGCGTCGGCGTTCCTGCTCTACGGCATCGCGTTGGTTTATGGCGCCACCGGGTCGCTCAACCTGATCGACATCGAGGGGATCCTGCGGGGCGACGAACTGGGCGACAACGGCCTGCTTCTGGCCGGGATGGCCATGCTGCTGGTGGGCTTCGGCTTCAAGGTGGCCGCGGTGCCGTTCCACGCCTGGACCCCGGATGTGTACCAGGGGGCGCCCTCGCCAGTGGTGTCTTATATGGCCGCCGGGGTGAAAGCAGCCGGATTCGCCGCTCTGCTTCGGGTGTTCTTCGCCGGGTTCGGCCCGGTTGCCGACGATTGGCAGCCGGTAATCTTCGGCCTGGCCATCGCCAGCTTGGCGGTGGGGTCGATGCTGGCCATCGTCCAGAACGACGTCAAGCGCATTTTGGCCTACTCCTCCATCAGCCACGCCGGGTTCATCCTCGTCGGCGTGCAGGCCGCCACCGACGACGGCGTGGCCAGCGTGTTGTTCTACCTGGCCGCCTACGCCGCCATGGCCATCGGCAGTTTCGCGGTGGTCACCGTGGTCAGCGGCCCCGGCGACGAGGGCACCGGCCTCGACAGCCTGCGGGGCCTAGCCACTCGACGCCCGCTGTTGGCCGCGGGCTTCACCGTGCTGCTGCTGTCACAGGCCGGCATCCCGTTCACCGCCGGCTTCTGGGCCAAGTTCGAGGTGATCACCGCCGCGGTGGACGCCCGCTCCTTCTGGTTGGCGGTGATCGCCATGCTGGCCGCGGTGGTGGCCGCCTTCCTGTACCTGCGGATCGTGGTGGCCATGTTCCTGGACGCCCCCGATCCCGACGCCCCCCGCCTGCGAATCCCAAGAGGTCCTGCTTTGGCCATCACCATCGTGGTGCTGTTCACCTTGGCCTTCGGCATCTACCCCGAGCCCCTCCTCAACCTCGCCAACGACGCGTTCCTCCTCATCACCTTCACCGCCCCCCACTAACTCCCTAACAGACCCGGTGCTGGCCGCCCACGTGATACCGGCCAGCAGAAACTTCAGTGGGCGTTCCTGACAGGTGCACGGCCCGCTCAACGGCATCCATATAGACATATCATCTGATATGGTGGTATGGATGAAGGCCACCTTCAACCTCCCCGACGGTCTTGCCGAGGAAGCAAGGCAGCGAGCTGCGGAACGGGGCTGCACCTTCACCACGCTCGTCACCGAAGGGTTGCATTTGGTGTTGAAGGAACCGTCTCGTGCGCCCCAGGCACCGCTGCCCTCGCCGTCTCCCTCGGCGCCCGGCTCGCCACGGCCGATGCCGGCTTCGCCCGCTTTGAGGGACTGTCGTGGTTCAACCCCGTACGGGATGCACGCCTATCGGATTGACGCGTCGCTCACCAGTCGGTCTGGCACCATGACGAGGTCCAGACCGCCGCCGATGACAGTCCCTGATGGGTGAGCATCCGCCGGTCGTTGTGTTGTCACGGCCGCTGCTATGGGTGGCTGGCGGCGGATCGCTTTTGTTGTAGGGACTCTTCTACTTGGGTCGCCCGGTTCTTCAGGTAGGAGACAACCTGCTCGCGGGAGTCGTCGAAGAGCGGATCGGCGTCTTTGGCCGATGGGAATCTCAGCCTGAACACCATCTGGTCCAATGCGGCGTTGTCCCACTGGGCCCCGAACTTCTGCTGCCAGCAGGCCAGCCCGTCTTCGAGGCTGAGGCCGCTGAGCCGGTCGATGGCGGCGAGGTCAATCAGGTCGCGCAGCGTGCTCCTCCACCGGATCAGATCCAACTTGAGGGCCAGAAGGTCTTCCAGCGATGCCACCGGCATTGCGTCGATCGTCGGACCCTCCTGCAAAGTCGCTAATTCTCCTGAGCGGGAGTCGGCATTGGGATCGTTGAATACGTGTACGCTCACCCTGTCGACGAGGGCGTGAACCTCATGGGCACTGAGGCCGATCATGGTGAATGACTCGCCGGCCTCGGATTCCAACAGCGATCTCACTCCTGTGGCGTCAATCGGACTGGGAGCCAAGATGTCGATGTCCTCGCTGATCCGATGCCTCAGATGGATGGTGGCCGCGGTGCCCCCCACCAGCACGCCTCCGCAGGCAACGGCGGCTTTGGCCGCCTTGGGCCACACCTCACGCTGGCGGCGGCCGATCACCTCCTGCCACTGGTCGACCTGGCTCACTGGGCTCCGATGGGGGTGGAATGCCCTGCTTTGCCTGATTCGTATTCGACCAGTTCGGCGACGGCCATTTCCACGCTTGGGGGGCACCCCGGGATTCCGGTCTGGGCCACCAGGGTCTCGAGCGGCAAATGCCGCAGCGCCCATCGTCGAGCGTCGAAGTCCAGCAGCCGCCCATTGAGCAGTCGATTGGCCACCACCATCGCGTCGCGGGGCAACCGGATGTCGGCGGGATCGGGGCCCGACCAGAACAGATACCAGATGTCGGCGGGCAGTGTCTCAGGACAGGGTGCCCTCCGGCGCCAGCGCATCATGGGCAGGTAGGGGAGCAGGGCAGCGGCTGGATTGGTCGGGGCCAGCTTCCATGTCAGAATTTGCCGGTTTCGGTGCTTCCAAGGCAGCTCAACTAACTCTGAGGCAACGTACCCGTCCTCCTCCAAGCCGCGCAGCGTCCGCTGGGTGCTGCGGCGGGTGATCCCCGCGACATCGGCCACCGAAGCCGAGTCGGCGCCGCCCAGATACGAGCGCAGCACTGTCAGCACCAGCACCTCCGACTCGGTAATTCCCGGTCGGGGGTGGGGCGGTAACGTCACTGTCAACTGTTCAGGCGGAGTCGGAGGCGTCAACCAGCGGTCCACGCCATCAGGAACCACAGGCCGGTGATCGGACAGTCCGGCGACCCAGCTCAACGGCTCGCGGCGGGATTCGCCGGGGCTGTCTGGACTGCTGTCGCCCTCGGATTGCGTGATCCGGCGGGCGAGTTGTTGGGGCCGGTCATAGGGGCTGACTCGGCTTCCACACACCGAGCGAATTCCATCGGCCACCGTCCTAGCTGTCCCCGGAGAAATCCCGTCTACCTGGCTCAGCGTTCCTGGCCTGACCGCAAACGGGCCGTTGGCAGTAGCGGCGGCACCGATGGCCCACGCCCGCAGCGGGGCGTGCCCTCGGGCCAGCATGGTTCCGGTGCGCACGCTGTACCGCCGACGGCACCCGCCGCACCACCTTCGACCGGAGTCGTCGGGAAACCGGCTTTTGTCCTCCACCCCGCATCGGGGACAGGCTGGCCCACCCGGCCACCTGACCTGCTCGAAAAAGGAGACCGCCACCGGCTCGTCCCCAAAGGCGCGGTGAATCTCCTTGGCTGGAACCGCACCGGGATAGCACAACGACACTGCCTCCACCACGCCAACCCTACCCCCATGCAGCGACACAGCTGCGCCGCAAACTGAAGTATGTGTCACCAAATCTTGACGTGCGGCTAGTGCGAGATCAGCCCGTCTTGGGGGTGGGCCCAGGGGAGCTTGGGCACATGTTCGATCTGCTTGGGCCGTTCAAGCGGAATATGGCCGATGGGGACGTCGATGATGACCGGTGCCGGCCGCTCCAAGGCCGACGGGATCAATCTCTCGAGGTCCATCGGGTCGTCGGCTCTCATGCCGATGGCACCGAACGACTCGGCCAACTTCACGAAGTCGGGGTTGTCGAGGTCGGTTTCGTGTGTGCCGCCGAACAAGTCGTCCAGATCACGGGCAACATTTCCGAATGCGTCGTCTCTGAAGACCACGGTTGTGACATTGATTCCATACTTCACCGCCGTTGACAACTCCGATGAGCTGAACAGGAAGCCGCCGTCTCCGGCGATGCACACCACGGGGCGATCGGGTTGAGCCACTTTTGCTCCCAGTGCAGTGGGGAAGGCGTAACCCAAATTGAACGAATAGCCGGAGTCGATATAGGTGTTCGGCTGGTGTACTTGCCAGTGGGTGCGAGAATAGAAGCCGAACTGAGTGACGTCCCAGATTGTGAAGGCGTCTTGGGGTGTGCCCCGCTGAAGCGCCTCCAGGATGGGGTACTGCGGCTCTTTGAATCGGATGTCGTAGTAGGCGATGAGGCGGCGGGCGGCGGTCACTGCCTCAGCCGGTGACGGACGTTCTTGGCACCCGGCTTCAATGAGCAGCGGCAAGAGCGCATTGATGGTTGCTTTGGCGTCACCATGCAGGGGAATTGTGTTGGCTTGAATCCGAGTGAGGTCGAAGTCGTCGATGTTGATGTTGACGAGCGTCGACGACTCCCCCGCGGGATTGCCCAGAGAAAAGCGTGTTCCAATCCCTATGACCACATCGGCGGTCTTCATCACATCCAGCAACTGGTTCAATTCGTGCCGCTCGCCGCCGGGGCTTACACATGATCCATAGCACAACCGATGGTTATCGGGGATGGCACCCTTTCCGCCGCCCGATGTCACCACCGGGATGTTGGAGGATTCGACCAGTTCTAGGAGCGCCTGCTCTGCGCCGGAGAGGGCGACTCCACCTCCGGCGACGATTAGGGGAAGGCGGGATTGCGAAATGGTCGCCGCAGCGCCTTGCAGTTGCTCGCGGCTGGGCACGACTGGTGAGACTGGAACGGGACCCCGCAGCTCGACCTCATCTCGTTCCACCAGGGCATCCGGCGGGCATTCGATGTAGGTCGGACGGGGGCGACCGGTACGCATTTGTCGAAACGCCTCGGACACGGCCGCGGGTATCGCTTTTGGCGTAAGGGCTTGTTGGCGCCATTTGGTGAGGGATCGAACGATGTCCATCTGGGCGTCGATCTCATGGACCCCGCCTAGGTTCTTGCCCATCTGTCCTCGGGGGATCTGTCCAGCGATGAGCAAGACCGGCGACGAGCGGGAGTAAGCCGTGGCCAACCCTCCTGAAGCATTGCATACCCCCACCCCAGGGACCACCAAGGCCACGCCTGGTTTGCCTGACGCTCGGGCATATCCGTAGGCCATGAAGGTTGAGGCTTGCTCGTGTCGGGTGGTGATCGTCTGGATGCCGGGCTCGTCTCGCAGCGCGGCAATGATCCCGTAGAGCTGGATGCCGGGTATTCCGAATACAACCTCGACTCCCTCTCGGGCCAGCGACTTGACCAGCGCCTCGCCCCCGCTCAACTTCATGGGATCATTCTTGCATCCGCAAGGTGCAGTGGATTTACTGGGCAGGTTCGAGGCGGTACACGGTGTCGTCGAAGCTCAGCACGTACAGCTCGCCGGAGGCGTCCTCGCCCAAGGAAACCAGCGTGACCGGCGGGACAGAGAGGCCGAGATCTGCTCGGGTGGCCGTGCCCTGACCGTCGATTGTTAAACCCCAGATGCGGCCCTGGCAGAAATCGCCGAACACGTAGGTGCCCACCATGTGGGGGATGGCTGAGCCCCGGTAAACATGGCCGCCGGTGATCGAGCACCCGTCGTCGTGGTGGTAGACGTAGGCCGGAAAGTCCAGGTTGTCGGGGGTGGCGGTGCCGGAGAAACGCTCGTCGCCTTCAAACAGCGGCCATCCCAGATTGGTGCCGGGCATCCAGCCCGCCGAGGCCGGCAACACGTGGATCTCTTCCCAGGTGTTTTGGCCGACATCGCCGATCCACAGGTCGCCGGTGGCCCGGTCGAACGAGAACCGCCACGGGTTGCGGGCTCCGTAGGCCCAGATCTCGGCTCGCCCTCCACCGTCGGCGAACGGGTTGTCGGGGGGAATGGAGTAGGCCGAATCGCCGTCGGAGTCGGGGTTGATGCGGAGCATGGCAGCCAGCAGGGTGTTCAGGTCTTGGCCTTGGTTGAACATGTCATCGCGTCCGCCTCCGTCGCCGAACCCGATCCACAGGTAGCCGTCGGGTCCCAAGGCGATGTGGCCGCCGTTGTGGTTGCAGGCCGGCTGTGTTGCACTCAACACGGTTCGAGCTTGGTCACCTTCGACCCATTGCCCGCTCATGGGATACTCCACGATCTGGCTGTCGCCCTCCAAGTCGGTGTAACTGACGTAGAGCTTGGAACCGTCGGAGGAGAAGGCGATGCCTAGCAGTCCTTCCTCGCAATCTGGATCGGTTTGGGTGCTGATGTCCAGCACCACTTCCGGGGGTTCATCGCCATCGGCGCTCAAGAGCCACACCCGCCCATCTCGGGTGGCCACATACAAGTCTCCCGTGTCGCCGCCGGTTCCTGGTCGGGTCACCAGCGCCGTGGGATCGGGAAGCGACGCCACCGGGGTCAGCACCAGTGGCCCCGCAGCCGGCTTATCGGCGGTTGCCGGCTGGGCAGCCCCGCTCTGGCCCGAGGACGGGATGGCAGCGGGCGAGGGAGCGGGCTGATCTGAGGCAGAGGTGGGGCCAGCCGTGCCCGATCCAGTATCAGGGCTTGTTGTCGATGCAGCTTCAGTCGTGGCCTCGGCGGTGGCTGTGCGAATCGGTCCGGCTTCGCGCTGGCCGTCGTTGTTCCCCCCGCAGGCGCTGGCCAACAGGCTGATGGCGGCGACCGCTACCAGCAGCCGCCAAACCAGGCTCATGGCTGCTTTGGCAGCGGCCGGATCAAGCCCTCCTGCACGACAGAGGCCACCAGCTCGCCGGTGCGGTTCCACGCCGTGCCCCAGGCCAACCCCCGGGCGTTGGACGCCGAGTTGGACACCTGGTCCAAGAAGATCCAGTCGTCCATGCGGAGCGGCCGGTGGAACCACATGGCGTGGTCGAGGCTGGCCGCTTGAATGGCGATCTCGTTGCCCTGCATCGGCAAGGCCCTGGTGGCGGTGTCCAGAACGGTCATGTCGCTGGCGTAGGTGAACATGCAGGTGTGCAGCACCGGGTCGGGGGGCAGTTCTCCGGTGGTTCGCAGCCACACCTGCAAGCGGGGCTCTCGGCTCTGACCCCGCTCCGCTGGCGAGCCGGTCACATAGCGCAGCTCGATGGGGCGGATCATCCGGCCCTGATCGTCCACTGGGATACCGGGCCACACATACGGTGCCAGCTCTTCGGGGTCGGGGACTCCCGCGGGGAGTTCGGTTTGATGCTCAAAGCCCTCTTCGCGGCGCTGGAAGGAGGCCGACATGGCGAAGATGGGCTGGCCGTGCTGGATGGTGGTCACCCGGCGGGTGGTGAACGAGCGCCCGTCTCTCACCCTCTCCACCAGATACACCAGGGGTGCCGACGCGTCGCCCGGCCGAATGAAGTAGGCCTGAAGGCTGTGGACCGAGCGGTTTTCCACCGTTCGGGTGGCGGCCACCAACGCCTGGCCGGCCACCTGTCCGCCGAACACCCGCTGGCGGTCTGCTTTGGGGCTGACTCCCCGGAAGATGTCCTCTTCGATGGGCTCCAGATCCAGCAGCTTGATCAGATCATCTACCTCTGCCTGCATGACCGACTGATCCTACCCCCGCGTTAGGCAATCTTTATGGCCGCGACTGAGCTAGCCCGGTTTGGGAGACGCTCGGCTACGCTTAATACTCCCCATGTCGCTCTTTGTCTTGGTCCGCGCCCATGTTATGGACAACTGGCCGCGACTGCTGCGCTATTGCGGCACATCGGCAGTGGGGGTAGTTCTGGGCCAGACCATTCTGCGGGTGTGCTACGACCTGCTGGGCTGGTCGGGATTGGTGTCCAACCTGGTGGCCTTCGTGATCGCCAACATCCCTGTCTACTTCCTGTACCGGGGGTGGGTGTGGGACAGCGATGGCTCCACTCAGTGGGGCCGAGTGGTGCTGTCCTTCTGGCTGGTTTCGCTGGCCGGGCTGGCCCTGTCATCGCTGGCTGTGGGTCTGGTGGACGCCGCCACCGACAACGGCTGGTACCTCACCACGGCGTCGGTGGCCGCTTTCGGCACGGTGTGGCTGGTGAAGTACGCGGTGTGCGACCGATATCTGTTCGGCAATTTGGTGGAAGGCGACGGCCTCTCCGAGCAGGCCTCCCACGTGGCAGGCGATGGAACCCAGTCGGCGGGCGTTCGCTGAGGCCGCTAAGGGGTTCATGCCCCCCGACGAGGGGTTGGCCCTTTATCTAGCAGCGTCTGATTTGGAGGTTGAGGGCCCGCTTCTCGAGGTGGGCAGCTACTGCGGCAAGTCGTCGGTGTATCTGGGCGACGCCGCCCAAGCCCAGGGCCGGGTGCTGTTCGCCCTCGATCACCACCGGGGGTCGGAGGAGAACCAACCGGGTTGGGAGTGGCACGAGCCCGACCTCGTCGATCCCGAGGTTGGTTTGATCGACACCCTGCCCCACTTTCGCCGCACCGTGCATGAGGCCGGGCTGGAGGGGAGCGTGGTGGCGTTGGTGGGCGACTCGGTGGCCATCGCCCAGAACTGGTCCACCCCGCTGGCCTTTCTGTTCATCGACGGTGGTCATGGTGTTGAGCCAGCCCACGCCGACTACGAGAACTGGGTGCCCCATGTGGCTGTCGGCGGCCGCCTGGCCATTCACGACGTGTTTCCCGACCCCGCCGACGGCGGCCGTCCGCCCTATGAGATCTACTGCCGGGCCATGGACTCTGGAGCGTTCAGCGAGCTGCCCGCCACTGGTTCCTTGCGAGTCCTAACCCGCCACACCCCCGGCATCTGATCAGGCACACCACTAGCTTCTGGGGCGTGGACAACAACCAAGAATTGGCAACCGGCGAGGCGTGGCGGGAGTTCTGTGATCGGTTGAAGGCCGCGGGTGACCGTTTGCTGGAAGACGAATTTCCCGCGGGGGCGGCTGATCGGGCTGAGGGGTATCGGCATCTGGGCCGACTTTTGATACAGGGATGGATCGAGCAGGTGGAGTTTGCCGACCGTGATTTCCCGGTGATGTACCGCCACAACGACGACGTGATGCGCTGGGGCGGGCCCAACGTGGACAACACCTATTGGCGGGCCCATGTAAGCGCCGAGCACTCCTATCGGGTGAGCGGCTGGTTGCCGCCGGGGGCGATGTTCGTGATCCAAAGCGCCCATGGGGAGATGCACCAGAATCGGCTGGGGATCACCGCCGAGCGCTCCAGCGACGATTTCGTCGTCGAGCCCGACGGCAGCTTCACCTTCATCGCCAGCGCCACTCCCCACGATGGCAACTGGCTGCCCATCGACGAGCACACCGACCACATTTCGGTGCGGGAGTACAACGTGGACTGGGGGGCCGACGAGCCGGGTCGGTTCACCATCGAGCGGCTGGGCAGCGAAGGCCGGCATCCTGCGCCCCTCGATCCTGGTGCGTTGGCCGATGGGTTAGACCGGGTTGTGACTTGGGCCGAGGACGCCTTGGTGTTTTGGAATCAGTGGATGGAGCGCAGCCGCCGGGCTGCGCCGCCCAACGTGTTCTACGGCCCCCGTTCAGTGCCCGGCGGCGCCGACACCATCGGCTATGGCGGCTGTTCCTATGAGCTGGCCCCCGGTGAGGCCTTGGTGGTGACCTGCGACGTACCCGACGCCCAGTACTGGTCGTTCATGCTCTACAGCTATGCCTGGTTCGAGTCACTCGACTTTGCCAATCGCACCGTAAGCCTCAACAACACCCAGATCGCCACCGGCCCCGACGGTCGTTTTCACATCGTGGTGGCCCATCAAGATCCTGGGGTGCAGAACTGGCTCGACACCGAGGGTCGCCCCGAAGCCCTCATCACCTTCCGCTGGGTGCTGAGCACCACCATGCCCACCCCCGAGGGCCTCGTGGTCCCCTTCGCCGAGATCGACAACCACCTCCCCGACTTCGTCATCCGTCTCACCCCCGCCCAGCGCGCCGCCCAAATCGCCCTACGCCGCCAATCCCGCGCCCACCGCTTCCGCTGCTGAGCCCTTGCTGTAGTTCAGCGGAGTCCGAGAACACCTCGGAGGCCGTCGTCGATGGCGTTGATGAGCGCCGGGGGCAATTGCCCGGCCGCTTCTGCCAACCACGAGCGGTCGACAAGTTCCAATCCGAGCGGCACCGCGACAGAGTCGGTTGGCAGACCTGTCACCGCGGCATTGAGCGGCACGTTACCGGCAAGTCCCGCCCTGTCGAGGTTCGATGTCAGGGGTACGACATGGGTCTGCCACACCTCGGCATGCAGAACATCCTCGGAAGACACCACGACACATGGCCGACGCTTGTCGAGGTCGACCCAGTAGACCTCACCTCGCGCTACCACGGCGCAGATCGTTCCATCCGCTGTCCTGTGGTGTGAGCGTCTGCCTTCTCCAGTTTCCGCTCTGTGGTGACCAGCGCTGCATCTGTTTCGAGCTGCTGAGCCAGGGACATGGTCGACTGAGCCGCGTGGCGGCGGAGCTGTTCGGTTACCCACCTTGAAAACGGGAGGTCCAGGTTATCGATGATCGGCACAACGTCATCAGGGACGCTGATCGTCTTGTTTGGCATGTACGTATTATACGTACATATATGTCGCCCACCCCTCCGTTTCCAGAGTTAGGACCGGTTCAGAGCATCTCGAACCGATTTCTCCACTGCGTCGGCGACACTCTCAGGGTCTTCGTGCTCCCAAAAGCGCATCACGGTCCAGCCGGCTTCGGCGAGATGGGTATCGGTGTCTTGGTCGCGGGCGATGTTGCCGGTGATCTTGTTTGACCAGTACTCAGGGTTGGTGGCGGGCTGAGTGTGGTGCTCGGGGCAGCCGTGCCAGTAGCAACCGTCCACAAAGACCGCGATCTTGGCCTTGCGGAACACTAGATCAGCGGTGCGCCGCAACTCCGGCAGCGGCCGGGCCGCCACCCGATACCGCAACCCCCGGCGATGCACCGCCGAGCGAACCGCCAACTCCGGCTTGGTGTCCCGGCTGCGGTTCCCCTGCATCGACTTCCGGGTCGCCTCCGAAGAAGCCCAAGACCCCTCCGGCAACCCGCTCATGGCCCGATAGTATTGCTATTTCTGACTATCGTGGTCGCCATGTCGAACCAAAGAAGCAGGAAAATCCTCGGACTTGTCGGAGCGCTTTGCTTGTTGGTCGCCGCGTGCGGGGATGACGACAGTAGTGGTGGAACCTATGAGGCCGATCGGGTTGGTGGTACTGCCACGGCTGATCTCATCAACCCCGATGGTGACACCGTAGGTGCTGCCTCCTTCCATCAAGGACCGACCGGCGTATTGGTGACGCTCTCGGTAGAAGGCCTCACTCCTGGTGCTCACGGCATCCACCTGCACGCGGCTGGAGCGTGTTCGCCTGACTTCACGGCGGCGGGCGGCCACCTCACCGCTACAGAAGACGCGGTACACGGTTTGAAGAACCCTGAGCGAACCGTGGACAACCACGACAACGGCGACCTTCCCAATCTGTACGCGGCGGCAGATGGCATTGCCCAGGCCGAGTACTTCACCTCACTGGTCACCATCTTCGGCGGCTCGATGCCCGCACTCCTCGACGCCGACGGCGCCACGTTGGTCATTCATGAGAACCCTGATGACCACGTCACCCAACCCATCGGCGGTGCCGGAGGCCGCGTAGCCTGCGGCATAATCCGCTAAACCACCCCGCCTCCACCCAGAGGCCTCCAAGCCCCCGAGTTCAGGCCTAAGGCTGCTAGCGACGCCGGGACCTTCGTCATGTTGATCCGCGTAAGTGTCGCTGGCCACGGCTATGGTCAATTGATGCGCTGGTATCGGCCACCGGCAGCGGCGGAGTTCCTTGTTGGCATTGGCCTGGTGAGGCCAATTGATCTCAGACGGCTCGTCGGTCACAAGATGATGGAGGAAATGGCAATATGAGCAGAGTTCAGAGCGACAGCCTGTTCGACGAACAAGCGCCAGCACGTCGCGTACGCAACGGATTGCCAACCAACGACCTAGTGTTCAGCGCATACGCCGAGGGAAACGACTATGTGTTCCCGCGGATAATGGACTTGTACGTGGCCCCGCGCAGCGTTGTTGCCGACGTGACTTTTGGTAAAGGCGTTTTTTGGCGGAATGTTCCAAATGGAATGTATGAATTGCGGGCGACGGACATTCAGACCGGCATCGACTGTAGGGCGCTTCCCTACGGCGATGGCGAAATCGACTGCGTTGTGCTTGACCCCCCGTATATGCACTCGCCGGGTGGGACAGCGCACACTGTGCACCAGGCGTTCGAGCACCACTACCGGAACAACGGGACAGGTAACCGGACGAACAAGAAGTACCACGAAGCTGTGCTCTCTTTGTACGAGGATGCAGGAGTGGAAGCGTACAGAGTGCTCCGCAACCGGGGTGTCTTGATAGTGAAATGCCAGGACGAGGTGTGCTCCAACCGGCAGCGGTTCACCCACGTCGAGATCATGCAGGCATACGAACAACTGGGTTTCGTGGCCGAAGACCTGTTCGTGGTGATGCGAAAGAATCGGCCTGGAGTGAGCCGCGCAGTCAAGCAAGTACATGCACGGAAGAACCACTCGTACTTCATGGTCTTCTGGAAGTCCGATGGCAGCAAGCGGGTATGGGAAGCGCCCTGATGGATGCCGTAGAACTGCTGGCGGACATAATACGCGAGCAGAGTCCAGAGGACATCTGGGCAGACTCCCCGCTCATCGGATATCGGTTGCTGGGGAACACCAACAGAGGTGAGATCGGCGAAGAGTTCGTCCGCCGATATCTGGGCAACGCAGGATTTAGCATCGGCAACGGCAACCGTGCGTCGGAGATAGATATGGCGATCGAGGGGCATCGAACCGAAGTCAAGACCGCTTCGCTGGGCGCGAATGGCACGTTTCAGTTCAACCACGTCCGTTTAGACCGAAACTATACTTTTCTGTTGTGTCTTGGAATTTGCCCTGAGCAAATCGTATTCAATGTCTGGCACAAGGACGATGTGACTGACGGGCTAGCTGGGCGCTTAGTGATGATGGCCCAGGACCAGGACATCACATACAAGATCACCAAGCAACTTGACGACATGCGCCCCGTTGGCGAAATGATCGACACGCTTCTTGAGCGAATGGCGGCACATGATTAGTTGGCCGGACCTATCGATCAGGCCGACGATGCCATGAAGAGCAACACCAGCGAGAGCAATGATGAATCCAATGGTCGCCAGCGCTTCTGGCTAGAGATCGACTTAAGCAAGCGCACTTGCTGCATGGTCGACCGATTGCTTGCTTCGGCTAGTGAGAAGGGCAGGGACTTCACCGGTGCAGTAGCACATCATCTCGTTGGGGCAATGCTGGAGGTCATGTATCCCGATCTCGACACTAGAACCCACGGCCTCAGAACCACAGATAGGCAGACTAGCCGCCCATGCGACTTCGTGATCAATGACGCCATGATTCATGTGGCCGTAGGTCCGACCGAGGCGCTTGTTGCGAAGTGCCAAGCTAATATCGAACAGGGCTTTCGGCCCATGATCCTGACGCTCGAAGACAGGATAGGAACGGCCCGATCTCTCGCTGACTACATCGGAATCGAAGACCGCATTGCGGTTCGCGGTGTTGAGGAGTTTGTGGCTGGCAATATCGACGAGATTGCCAGGTACTCAGAACCAGAGACTCGCCGAGTGCTTCGCCAGCTCTTCGACACCTACAACACCCGAGTGGCGGCAGTAGAACCGGACCCCTCACTGCTAGTGGAAATCCCCGAGAATCTGACTCAGACCTGACGGTCTGCTACCCGGCCCTCAGCCGATGGCTATTAGTTCGGGGAGGGTGCGGTGGTTGGAGAACAGGGTGGAGGCGGGGGAGTAGCGGGATAGGGCGTCGGCGGCGAGGATGACGGCGGCGGCGGTGTAGGAGGTGCGCTCGTTGGCGGGGAAGTGGGTGCGCTCGGGGTGGACCATGCCGGTGAAATAGGAACCGTCGTCGGCCCGCAGGTCTTGCACCCATTCGAACATCTCAGCGGCGACGTCTCGCCGGCCCACGCCGAGGTGGGCAATGACGCTCTCACAGGTCTCCGCCGCGGTGACCCAGGGCCGGTCGGACACGCAGCGCACTCCGATGCCGTCCATCACGAACTGATCGAATTGGGAGGCCAGCCGGGCTCGGCCATCCTGCCCGGTGACCACGCCCGACAGCACCGGGTAGTACCAGTCCATGGCCCAGCGGTCTTTGGGGGCGAAGGCGTCGGGCTGGGTTCGGATCACGTCGGCCAGCCGAGCCGCGCTCAGCTCCCAATCGGGCCGCTCGTGGCCCAGCTCCTCGCCGGTGGCGATGGCGGCTCGCAGGCTGTGGCAGATGCTGGACGATCCGGTGAGCAGGGCGAACGACCAGGGGGTGCCGTCGGCGTGGCGGGCCCAGCGGATCTCGCCCCGGGGCAGTTGCAAGTCGAGCACGAAGTCAACCGCTCGCTCCACCACCGGCCACATTGACTCCAAGAAGCTCCGGTCACCGGTACACAGGTAGTGGTGCCAGGTTCCGGCAGCCATGTAGGCCACGCAGTTGGCGTCCAGCTTGTCTTGCTCAACGCCGTCGGCCACGTAGTACTGATGCCACGCGCCGTCGGGGCGCTGATGGTCGGCCAGCCATTGGTAGGCCCGCTCGGCCTCGGCCCGGCGCCCCATCACAGTGAGGGCCATCGCGGCCTCTACGTGATTCCACGGGTCGGCGTGGCCGCCGGGGAACCAGGGAATCATGCCGTTGGGCAATTGCCAGTCGACGATGCTGTCGGCCGTTTGCGCCAAATCAGATGCCGACAGAACACCGGCCTCGCTGTGGCTGTGGGATTCAGGCGGCGACAAGCTCGGTCTCCCTTGGAGTATTCGATCCTGGTTTCCGGCTGTAGATAACCAGGCTCTTGCCCAGCACTGGACTCAGGACCCGTTCGGCTATTCGGGTGATTTTCGGTTGGCGAACAATATCCCACTCCAAGAGCCGACGATAAGCCGCCACCAGTCGATGGTCGTCCTGGTTGGGGCCCACCGCGCATCGCAGCCACCAATACGGGCTGTGCAGCGCGTGGGCGTGATGGCCCGTGTAGGGGGCCAGGCCAGCCTGTCGGAGCCGGTTGCGGAGTTCGCCTCGCCGGTAGATCCGCACATGGCCGCCCTCGGCTTTGGGAGCGTGATATTCATCCGACAGCGCCCAGCACACCTTCTCGGGGAACCAGGTGGGCACGGTCACGGCCAGCACCCCGCCGGGGCGCAGAATCCGGGCCAGCTCGGCCAACGCCTGATCGTCGGAGTCCACGTGCTCTAAGACCTCGGAGGCGATGACCCGGTTGAACGACTGGTCGGGGAACGGCAGGCAGGTGGCGTCGCCCTGCGCTGCCTGGCACGTTCCCTGGTAGTGCTCGTCGGCGTCAGACATGGCCGCAAATGTGGCCCGAATCTCAGTGAGCTCGGCCGATGCCAGATCACAGGCCACCACATGGGCCCCCCGCCGGGCCGCTTCGTAGGCGTGGCGCCCGAACCCGCAACCCAAATCCAGCAGCCGCTCGCCCGGTTTCAGGCCCAAGCGGTTGTAGTCAACGGTCAGCATGATGGGCCGGGCTCTTGGAAGTCGCCGAGCGCTATCGGTGGGGCCGCCACTCGTCCAACAGTGCCCGGTAGTGCTCCACCGTCTGTTCTGCGGTGCGACGCCAGCTCCACCGGCTGATCACCCGCTCCCGCCCTGCCGCGCCGATACGGGCGGCCATGGCCGGGTCGTCCAGCACTCGGCTCAGCGCGGCGGCCAGAGCCTCGCTGTCGCCTGGTGTCACCGCCACGCAGGTCTGGCCGTCGGGGCCGGCCACTTCGGGGAGCGCCCCGCCGGTGGTGGCCACCAGCGGCGTGCCGCTGCACATGGCCTCGATGGCGGGCAGCGAGAACCCCTCGTACAGCGAGGGCACCACTGCCACCGAGCTGGTGGCGTACAGCTCCACGATGCGCTCATCGGGCACGCCCGAGATGAACTCCACCACTTGGCCCAGACCCAAGCTGGCGATGGCCTCTGCCGAGGTGCCCCCCTCGCGGGGTTTGCCGATGACGATGAGGCGGACGTCTCGTTCAGTTCGCAGCTTGGCCACCGCCTCCAGCAGGTAGCGCAGGCCCTTCATGGGCACGTCGGCGCTGGCGGTGGTGATGATCTGCTCTGGTTTGCGATCCACGCCGGGCAGCGGGCGGAACTGCTCGGGGTCCACGCCCACCGGCACCACATGAATGAGGTGTCGGGGCACTCTTTGGTCGCGGGCGATGTCGTCGCGCGACGACTCCGACACGGTGATGATGCGCTGGAGACGGCGGGCCACTCGGGCCTGCATCCGGGTGAAGGAGTACCAGCGCCGCTTGCCCAGCCGCTCCACGGGGCTCCGGGCGTGCTGGAGTTCCAGTTGGCGGTCGACGGTGATGGGGTGGTGGATGGTGCCCAGCACCGGCAAGCCGTCGCGCTCGATGGCCAACAGCCCGTAGCCCAGCGACTGGTTGTCGTGAACCAGGTCGAAGTCGCCGACCCGGGTGCGCAGCATCTGCCAGGCCCGGATGGAGAAGGCCAGCGGCTCTGAGAAGGCCCCGGTCATGAACGAGCCCACCTCGGCGGCGTCGGCCCACGACTTGATCTCCCAGAACCCCGGCATCCGCCCGGGGTGGACGTCGTTGAAGATGTCCAGGCTGGGGAGCTTGTGCAGCGGCACCCGGTCATCGAGCACCGGATAGGGCTGTCCGCTCAGCACCTCCACCTGGTGGCCGAGGCCGGTGAGCGCCTTGCTCAGATGGTGGACGTACACCCCCTGCCCGCCGCAGTGGGGCTTGCCCCGGTACGACAAAAGGGCGATTTTGAGCGGTTGATCCGCTGAGACCATAGCCCCACAAGGCTTTCGGAATTCGGGGGGTTTGGCAAATGCTCAACCACCGGAAGGGACCGCTATCTTGGCGTCGTGCGAGCGTTAGTGCAGCGGGCCGCCGAGGCCCGGGTTCGGGTGGACGGTGAGGTCATCGGGGAGATCGGCCCCGGATTGTGCTGTCTGGTCGGCGTTACCCACGACGATGACGCCGACACGGTCAAGAAGATGGCCGGAAAGCTGTGGAACCTGCGCATCTTCACCGACGAGAACGGGCACATGAACCTGTCGGTGGCCGACACCAGCGGCGAGCTGTTGGTGGTGAGCCAGTTCACCCTCTACGGCGACATCAGCCGCGGCCGCCGCCCCTCATTCTTGGGCGCCGCTGCTCCCGACCAAGCCGCCGCCCTGATCGACGACCTCGTAGCCGAGCTCCGCGCCCTCGGCGCCACCGTCGCCACCGGCTCCTTCGGGGCCATGATGGCCGTAGAACTCATCAACGACGGACCTGTAACCCTGATGGTGGAGATCTGATCAGCTGGGTTTGCGGCGGGGTGGGGCAGGGGTGCGTTGGTGGGCGATCCAGGCGGCCAGCAGGGCGGCGATGGCGAGGGCGATCATGGGCCAGGGGCCGGCGCGGGTGGCGAGGGTTTGGCCGGCGCGGAGTTCGATGGGGGATTGGATGACTTTGCGCTCGGAGACGGCGGTGCGCTGGTAGACGTTGCCCTCGGGGTCGACGAAGGCGCTGAACCCGGTGGGGGCCGATTGCACCACCCAGCGGCCGGTCTCCAAGGCCCGCAGCCGGGAACTGGCGATTTGCTGGGTCTGCACGATGGTAAGCCAGTAGCTGGCCCCGTTGGTGGGGTTCAACAGCACCTCGCCGCCGTTGCCGATGGCGTCGCGGGCCCGATCCTCAAAGAAGATCTCCCAGCTTATGGACACCCCGAGGCGGCCCACGGGGGTGTCCACCACTGCGGGGGTGTAGCCCCGGCGCATGTCTCGGGCTGGCAGGTAATCGGGGGCCAGCGGCTCGATCAGCGACCGCAGCGGCACGTACTCACCGAAAGGCACCAGCCTCACCTTGTCGTAGCGGTCTGTTAGCGATCCGTCGGGGGTGAACACCGCGGCGAAGTTGGCCGCCTCGGTGGTTGACACGTCTTCGACCACTCCGGCCACCAGGGTGGCGTCGAGTTCCCGGGACAACTCTGCCAGCCGCAACCGCTCCTCGCTGCTGACGAACAAGCCGTGTACGTCCACCACGTCTTCGGGCCACACCACCAAGTCCACCGGTTGCTGCACGAGCTGGCTGGCTTCCAGATGACGCTCGAACACCACCCCCGGCTCCGTGTTGGCCGCCCTGGTCCGCTGCGGGCCGCCGCCCTGGACCACGGCCACGTCGATGGTGCCGGTGGCCGAGCCCCGGGGGGCCAACGCCGCCCAGCCCCAGAACCCAAGAACAACAACCGCCAGGGTCAGCGCAGCCTGCCACCGGCGATCCAGCGCGGCGGCCAGCAGCATGGCGATGGCCGCGCCCACGCCCACCAGCAGCAATGGCCCCAGCACCCGCACGGTGGTGACCCACGGGGTGTCAACCTGACTCATGGGCAGGGTGGCCAGCGGCACGCCGCCGAACGGCCAGTGCCATCGGATCGCTCCGGCCAGCACGAACAGTCCCGGCAGCGCCACCCATCGGCCACGTTCCGGCGGACAGGCGGCCCCCACCAGGCCATAAAGCACGGAGAACACAATGCACACGGCCAGATAGCCGGGCAGGGTGAAGTCCACCATCCAGAATGTGGCCGGGAACAGCCATCCGGCCCCAAAGCCGAATCCCCGCCACGCCCGGGCCCAAATCGGCTGGTCGGCGATGAGGCGCTCGAAGGCCACCAACCCGACCAAGGCCAGGGGCCACCACCCCCACGGAGGCATCGACAGGGCTACCAGCCCGCCCGCCGCCAAAGAGCCCGCGGCCGTCCCTCCGCTGGTGCGAGCCCACACCGCCAACCTCGGGCTGCTCATCGGGCGTCAGCGCCTTCGGTCAGGCTGGCTCGGCTGCTCATCGGGCGTCAGCGCTTTCGGTCAGGCTGGCTCGGCTGCTCATCGGGCGACCGCGCCCTGGGCCACGCTGGCCTGAGCCGCTTGTCGGCCCTGGTGGATGCAGGCTGGCACCCCTAGGCCCCGCGCCCATGCCCCGGTCACCTGCAACCAGGGGGCGTCGTGGGCCAGCGACCGCTCTATGTCGGCCACCAAATCCAAATGACCGGGACGGAACTGGGGCAGCGACCGCTCCCACCGGCTGATGCGCACTTCCTGGGGCTCGGCGCTCAAGCCCATCGTGGCCCCCAAGTCGGCTCGCACCGCGCCCACAAGAGCATCATCATCGAGGGCCAGGGCCCGGTCGTCGCCATAACGTCCAGCCGACACTCGCAGCACCACCGTGTCGGGCGAGCCCACATGGGCCCATTTGCTCGACGCCCATGAGCAAGCGGTGATGGTGAAACCCTCTACCGCGGGTACCAGGTAGCCCGATCCCGCCATGGGGTGGTTGACATCGATGGCGTCGTAGGCCAGCGACACCAGCACCACCGAGGCGTAGTCGATGCTGTCCAGCAGTTCAGCCGTGCGAGCCGACACCGGGGACAACAGGGCGCGGGCGGCGTTAGCGGGGATGGTCACGATCACCCGGTCGGCATCCAAGTCGCCCAATTCCACCACCGGGGACGACAGTCGCAGCCGGTCGCCCAGCCGGTCGGCCAGTTCGTTGGTCAGCCGCCCCAAGCCGTCGGGCAGTGTGTAGAACACCGGCGCGGCCGGATCGGCTGTCGACGACGCGGCCAGCCGACGAAGCTCTCGCACCAGGCTGGAACTCCGGGAGGCGGCCTCGGCCAACTGCGGCACTGCCGCCCGCACGCTCAATTGGTCGATAGAAGAGGCGTTGATGCCCCCGATCAGCGGATCCACCAGCCGGTCGGCCACCTCATCGCCCAGCCGCCGCCGCACCAGCTCACCCACCGACTTGTCGCCGACAAGCGGCGACCCGGCCAAATCGGGCTCTTGGCGGGCGCGGTCCACTCCGTCGGAAGAGACAATCCCCGAAGCGGCCAAAGCGTCGAAGTCCAACGGCACTCCCAGCACGTTGGGTTGGGGCAGCGTTCGCAAGGCCCCTCGGGAGTACACGAATGCCGCCCGCTGAGCCGGCGAAACCAGGTCGGCGCCCAATCCCAGCTCCTGGCACAGCTCCACTGCCCACGGCACCCGGGCCAAAAAGGCGTCCGCCCCCTCGTCCACCGGCTGCCCGGCCAATTCGGTGGTGAGAAGCCGCCCCCCCGCCCGCTCAGCGGCCTCATACACCACCACCTCGGCCCCCGACTTGGCGGCCTCATAACCGGCGGCCAACCCGGTGACGCCCGCCCCGACAACCGCGACTTTCACGGGGCGGCCTTGTACCCGTGTACCAGCTCCACCACCCGTTCCAGTGTCTCAGGGTCGGTCTCGGGCAGCACGCCGTGGCCCAGGTTGAACACGTGCCCCGGCTGTCCGGCATTGCGGTCGAGCACGTCGGTGGCCCGTTCGGCCACCACTGGCCACGGGGCCAGCACCGCGGCCGGGTCCAGGTTGCCTTGCACGGCCACGTCGGGTCCCAGCCGCTCCCGGGCGCCGTCAAGGTGTACCCGCCAGTCCACCCCCACCACGTCGGCCCCGGCCTTGGCCAACAACTCGAGCAGTTCGCCGGTGCCCACCCCGAAGTGAATACCCGGCGCCCCATCCCCACGATCACCTAGCTCGGCGAAAATCCGCTGACTGGCGGGCAGCACGAATCGCCGGTACTCGTCGGGGGCCAGTGTCCCGGCCCACGAGTCGAACAGCTGAAAGGCCGAAGCCCCGGCGTCGAGCTGCGAGCCGATGGATGCGATGGCCAGGTCGGCCAGGCGATCCAACAGGGCGGCCCACAGGCCGGGGTCGCTGTGCATCAACCGCTTGGTGAGGGCGTGGGTGCGCGACGGCCCCCCTTCCACCAAGTACGAGGCCATGGTGAACGGCGCCCCGGCGAAGGCGATCAGCGGCACGTCGAGCTCCGCCACCAGGTTGCGAACGGTTTCCAGCACATACGGGGTGTCGGCCTCGGGGTCGAGCGGGCGCAGACGGTTGAGATCGCGGGCCTCGCGGAACGGGTGTTCCACCACCGGTCCCACTCCGGGCACGATGTCCACCCCGAACCCGATGGCGTGGGTGGGCACCACGATGTCGGAGTACAAGATGGCCGCGTCCACCCCGTAGCGGCGCACCGGCTGAAGGGTGATCTCGGTGGCTATTTCGGGGCGGGCGATGGTGTCCAGCATCGACCCCTCCCCCCGGATGGCCCGATACTCGGGCAGCGACCGCCCGGCCTGACGCATGAACCACACCGGCACCCGGTCTACCGGCAGGCAGCGGCACACCCGCAGGAAGGCGCTGTTGTCAGGGGCGGGACCGGCAGCCACGCCCAAACCGTACTGACATATGGGGTGGTCAGTGCTATCGATCCAGCGCCATCACCTCTGTACCACTCGTGAGCGACACGTCGCCGGCATCGGCTTGTTGCCAGTGCTATCGATCCAGCGCCATCACCTCTGTGCCACCCCTCCGATGCCGGCGCCCCAGTACCATCGCCTCCGATACCATCGACTCGGTGCGCCGGTCTATAGACGACTACCCATTCGACCCTGCCGATCTCCCTCCCGGAGACGACGACGAGTTCTCCCCGGTGTCGTGGGCGGTGGCCATTGCCGACGACTATGAAGACGCCATACCCCGAGTGATGCTCACCGTCGAGGAAGTGGGCCAGGCCGGCTACGGGCTGGTGGCCCACCTGTCCCCACCGTTGGCCCGCCGCCTCCGCGCCGCCGTCGACGACGCCCTCAAGGAGATAGGCGAAGCCGAGACCCGTTGAGCGCTGTTCCATCCTCGGCCCTGGATATGCCCGCTTCAAGGGATTTCGCGCCAGATATATGAGATTCTGATATAAGCCCATATAAATACCTTGAAATCAGGATAAGCTGGGCCGATGGACCCGGTCCGCAATCCCTACAACCCAGGAGCGGGTGTTCGCCCCCCAGCTCTGGTGGGACGGGATGAAGAGCTTCGATCATTTGATGTGGCAGTGCAGCGGCTCGGAAGGGGTCGCCATGATCGGAGCATTCTGTTATCTGGACTTCGGGGGGTGGGCAAGACCGTTTTGTTGCAGGAGTTCGGCCGCATCGCCCATGGGCATCAGTGGGTTCACCAACATGTCGAAGCCACAGAGGGCTTCGAGTTGACAGAGGCGATGGCACTTCTGGCTCGCAATGCCATCTTGCGCCTGTCGCCTGGAAAGCGAATAGCCGAGAATACCCGCCGCGCCCTAGGCGCGCTCAGGGCGTTCCAAGTTCGATGGGAGCTTCCCGAAGGTGCAGGCGTCGTTGCTGAGATCGACCCGCTCTTCGGCTGGGCCGACTCGGGCAGGTTGGACAATGATCTGGGCGATCTCTTTGCCGAACTCGGTCAGCTAGCCCGCGACCACCAAAGAGGAGTGCTGTTCACAATTGACGAGATGCAGTATCTGGCAAGAGACCGCCTTGGGGCATTGATCACGGCCCTGCATCGAGTGAGCCAGCTTCAACTTCCGCTCGTTGTGGCTGGCGCAGGGCTGCCTTCATTGCTCGCCTTGGTGGGTGATGCCAGGAGCTACGCTGAGCGGCTGTTCGCATTCCGGACGATCAACAGCCTCAATCACGAAGAAGCGATAGCGGCCTTGGCCGTGCCTTCCGAGCAGGAGGAAGTTGAATGGCAGACTGCGGCGCTCAACGCGGCGATTGAAGCCACCAAGGGATATCCCTATTTCTTGCAGGAGATCGGCAAGCACACCTGGGAGCTAGCTCCCGGACCAGACCAGATCACGGCCGATGACGTTGAGATTGCCCTTCCCGTGGCCACCGAAGGTCTGGATTCAGGATTCTTCCGGGTTCGCGTGGATCGCACGACCGCGGCTGAGCGGGACTACCTCAAAGCGATGGCGTCGCTGGGCCCAGGACCGCACAGCACAGGCGACATCGCTTCCGTTCTGGACAAGACCACCCCCCAGGTAAACCAGTTCCGAGATGCCCTCATCAAAAGGGGCCTGTGCTACTCCCCCCGTCACGGCCACATAGACTTCACCGTGCCCATGTTCGGGGACTTCATCATGCGCCGCCTCCACTGAAGAAGCCCACTGTCACCAGCCCGTCTCTTTCAACCACCGATTGCGGAGTTCTCCCGAAGTGAGGACAGAACAGGCTGTTAGACACCAGGCTCGGTGAACTCCACCGGTGGCAATCAGCCCAAACCACCTACAATGAACTCTGTCGCGACCACCAATAGAGCTTGCCCTCCTTATCAGCGTCTCGGTGGCGGGGTTGGGGGTTGTTGCCAGGGGGGTCGGAGGTAAGGCCGTCCGGTGTCGGGGTGATTTTCGACGGTGTGGTTTCGGTGGTGGGCCTTGTGGTGGCAGTCGTGACAGAGCAGCACGAGGTTGTCTTGTTGGGTAGGTCCGTCGTGTTGCCATTCGATGATGTGGTGGGAGACGCACCATTCCGGTTCGGCCCGACAGCCGATGCACCCCTGGTCTCGGGCGGTGATGATGGCTCGGAGTTGAGGGCTGGGGTGGCGTTGACGGCCCAGTGAGAGGCATTGGAGGTCGGCGTCGAAGATGCCGGTGAGGATTTCGGCATCACAGGCCAGCTTGCGGAACTCGCCCTGGGGAAGCGGCGTGCCGTCGGCCAGGCGGGGATTGCCAAGCTGGCGGTCGATGGCGTCGTAGTCGGCCAAGATCAACAAGCTGGTCGGCTGGGGCTGTTCGGCCTCACCGTCGCTGGTGCGGGTGAGCAGCTCAGCGATGGCATCGGCTCGGCGATGGCGGGCCTCAAGCCGCTCGCGGCCGGTAGTGGCGTGCCAGGCCATATCTGTCTTGTGGTTCAATGCGGCCCGGATTCCCTGGGCGGTGACAGGATCGAACAAAGCGAACAGCCGCCACATCCCGTCGTCTGTTTCGGTGAAGCTCGCGGTGCGGGCCTTCCGCTGGCGCTCGTAGCGCTTGGCGATAGCGTCGTCGCCCGCTAGTTCGTCTTGGTGCTCACGAACGGTGCGCCGCAGTTGTTCCGGCGTCTCGGTCTCGGCTGCGGCCAGCATCTTGGGCTCATCCAACGGCCCAGTCTGGGCGGCCGCGCCCAGGATGCGGGCATGCTCAGACGTGATTCGGCTGTCAGCCAGCGCCCCTCGGGTAGCGGGCAACGACTCGAGCTGCTCCGCGTCGCGCATGGTGCGCTGAGCCTGCTGGCCGGATTGGCGAAGCTCAGACTTCAGGGTATTGGCAGTGTCATAGGGCGTGGTGCGCCGCTTCTTCTCCGCCACCGCCTCGGCCAAGAACCCGTCTAGCTGATTCCGACCCCGCCCAATCTGGCGCAACCGCAAATCCAGCCCAGCATCATCCAACCCCGCAACGTCCACCACGTCAACATGTACACCCGTAGCGGCGTTATCCCTGGTCAACACCTTGGAACCCATGTCAACAAGTCTACCGAAGCCAGTGACAACATCCATCTGCGCCCGCGCCGGTCAGCATCTTCGTTGCTATTGATACCCTCTGTTGGGGAGATTAGAAGGGGGATTCAATGACCGAAGCCCAGTCCTATCCGCTCCAGGACTGGCTCAATCGGATACGAGGGCTGAACCAGTGGAAGCAAGGGGGCAAGCGCGCCCCCAACAAACCGTTGTTGCTTCTGTATGCACTAGGCAAACTCCATAACAACGGAAACTCTCGAGTTGTGTTTGAGTCGGATGAGGTTCGCCTCAAGCAAATGCTTGAAGACTTTGGGCCGCCGCGTCCGGGCGGCCACAGTCCCGAATACGCATTCAGTCGGATGGATAGAGACAGAATCTGGGAGATCGACACATCAGACGGAGCCTCCCCTGCGGTCGACAGCCGCCGCGCTCTGATAGAAGCAAACGCGGTAGGCCGATTGCCGGACAACGACGAGGAGCTTCTGAAGTCGCGTCCCGAGCTGCTCTATCAGACGGTGCAGACGCTCTTGCGCGGCAACTGGCCCGACAGCTTGCACTCTGAGATATGCGAGAGGGTTGGGCTTGACTTCGAGTCAGTTCTCGCAGGTGACACGGCAGTAGTCGACACGACCGCCGATTCCGCAGCGTCCGGCAGGCAGGCCGAGCAGAAGCGCGATCCAGACTTCAGACCCCAAGTATTGAGGGCCTATGAGTATCAATGTGCAATGTGTGGGTGGGATGCCCGACTGAGTGATTCTTCTGTCGCTTTAGAGGCCGCGCATATTCGGTGGAAGGCGTATCAGGGCCCCGATGACCCCAGGAACGGGGTTTGCCTTTGCGTGCTGCACCACCGTCTGTTCGATCGTGGTGTGCTGGGGATCTCTCCTGATCTCAGAATCAAGGTGTCGCAAGACTTCAACGGCAGAGGAAGGCCAGCTCAGCTCGTGATCGAACTCGCCAACCAAGAGCTCACTCCGCCACAAGCCTCCGGCCAGCGCCCCGACGAGCAGTACATCCATTGGCACCAAACACAAGTGTTCAAGTCTCCTGCCCGAGTGCCACATTGATCGGCGCTCGCTGGGCGGATTCAATCGGTCGTCGCAACACCTTGATTTGGAGGTGTTTGATGGTTCGCCGACAACAAGTGGCGGGTCGGGCGATGCGGCTGAAGTTGAGGTCGTCCGGTCATCCGAGGTTTCATCGGAGCGTCGAAGCGGCGTTCTGGGCGGAGGTTGCCGAGGGTTCGCTGCCCGAGGAGGCGTCGGCGGTGGCCGGTGTGGTGCAGGCTGTGGGCGCGCGGTGGTTCCGCGACGCTGGCGGCATGCCGCCGTTCGACGTCAACAGCCGGCCTTCGGGCCGCTGCCTGTGTTTCGCCGGGCGTGAGGAGATCGCTCTGCTGTGTGCCCAAGGCAAGGGGGTGCGCGAGATTGCACGGGCGGTTGGCCGTGACCCGGGGACGATTTCTCGTGGGCTGCGCCGCAATGCGGCGACCCGTGGCGGGAAGATCGAGTATCGGGCGCCGGTCGCGCCATGGAAGGCGGACATGGCCGCTCGGAGGCCCAAGGTCCCGGAGCTGGTTGCGGGCAAGCGGCTCTGCGCCTACGTCGAGGACCGGCTCTCGGGCCG
>JAPPMA010000065.1:0-10916 GCA_028819295.1 bacterium
GTTGTGTATCGGATCGATGTGGGCGGCAGCCGGTACACGAAGCGGATAGTGCAGCGCACCGCGTACGGCTGGACTGCGCTGGGCACCTACAACGCCGACGGTGCCAGCGTGTCGATCAGGCTGCGGGACAACGACGCGTCGCAGCATTGGAAGCGCGACGGTTATAGCGCAAGCAGGATCGGAGTCGACGCGATAAGGATGCGCTGCGTGGCGCGCTGTTCCACGACACAGCCGACGCCTGTTCCCACCGCGGCTCCTGCGCCGCAGATCGATGAGCCGTCGAGTCCGCGCAGTGTGCGGGCCACGGCTGATGCCGACAGCGTGTCGGTGTCGTGGTCGGCGCCGTCTGATGACGGCGGCGCGGCGGTATCGGGGTATCGGGTGGACCTGTACCGGGGGTCGAGCCGGGTGGACCGCAAGAACGTGGCGTCGTCGGCCCGGTCGGCGTCGTTCGCCGGTTTGGCCGCCGACACGGCGTATCAGGCGCGGGTGTCGGCCCAGAACAGCGCGGGCCGCGGCCCGGAGGCGACCGCCAGCGCGCGCACCGATGCTGTGCGGGTGGTGAGGAGTGTGTCTGTTTCTTTGGGGGCGGACCGGGCCGGCTGTCAGTATTCGAGTCTGCCGTGCCGGTGGGTGAGCGCCTCCTATAGCGGGTTCTCGGCGGGCAGCTATCGGGTGCAGTGCTATTGGAGCTCGTCGTCGGGCAGTTTGGGGACGCGCACCGCGTCGTTCAGCACTTCCAGGGTCAGCGGGACCAACGCCGAGCTGTGCTGGTTCAATGTGCAGCCGGGACGGTATCTGACCGCGGTGGTCGACGGGGTGCGGTCCAACACCATCGTGTTCGCGGGCACCGTGCAGGCAACCCGTCCGTCCGCCCCGCGCACCGTGAGCGCCGCGGGCGCAGCCGGCAGCGTGTCGGTGACCTGGGGCCCGCCCGCTGATGACGGGGGCGCGGCGGTATTGGGGTATCGGGTGGACCTGTACCGGGGGTCGAGCCGGGTGGACCGCAAGAACGTGGCGTCGTCGGCCCGGTCGGCGTCGTTCGCCGGTTTGGCCGCCGACACGGCGTATCAGGCGCGGGTGTCGGCCCAGAACAGCGCGGGCCGCGGCCCGGAGGCCACTGCGAGCGCGCGCACCGACCGGCCGGCGCCGCGTCGTCCGGGGGCGCCGGGGGTTGTGGGGGCTGTGGTGGACGTGGACAGCATCGGTGTGGTGTGGTCGCCGCCTGCTGATGACGGGGGCGCGGCGGTCACCGGGTATCGGGTGGACCTGTACCGGGGGTCGAGCCGGGTGGACACCAAGAGCCTGTCGGCCGCGGCCCGTGAGGCCACGTTCGGCGGCCTGGCCGCGGACACGGCCTACGAGTTCCGCATCTCAGCGCGCAACAGCGCCGGCGCCGGCGCGGAGGCCGTCGGCAACACGCGCACAATCCCCCCGCAGAAGAACAAGCCGTCCGCCCCGCGCAGCGTGAGCGCCACGGGCGCAGCCGGCAGCGTGTCGGTGTCGTGGTCTGCTCCGTCTGATGACGGGGGCGCGGCGGTATCGGGGTATCGGGTGGACCTGTACCGGGGGTCGAGCCGGGTGGACCGCAAGAACGTGGCGTCGTCGGCCCGGTCGGCGTCGTTCGCCGGTTTGGCCGCCGACACGGCGTATCAGGCGCGGGTGTCGGCCCAGAACAGCGCGGGCCGCGGCCCGGAGGCGACCGCCAGCGCGCGCACCGATGCTGTGCGGGTGGTGAGGAGTGTGTCTGTTTCTTTGGGGGCGGACCGGGCCGGCTGTCAGTATTCGAGTCTGCCGTGCCGGTGGGTGAGCGCCTCCTATAGCGGGTTCTCGGCGGGCAGCTATCGGGTGCAGTGCTATTGGAGCTCGTCGTCGGGCAGTTTGGGGACGCGCACCGCGTCGTTCAGCACTTCCAGGGTCAGCGGGACCAACGCCGAGCTGTGCTGGTTCAATGTGCAGCCGGGACGGTATCTGACCGCGGTGGTCGACGGGGTGCGGTCCAACACCATCGTGTTCGCGGGCACCGTGCAGGCAACCCGTCCGTCCGCCCCGCGCACCGTGAGCGCCGCGGGCGCAGCCGGCAGCGTGTCGGTGACCTGGGGCCCGCCCGCTGATGACGGGGGCGCGGCGGTATTGGGGTATCGGGTGGACCTGTACCGGGGGTCGAGCCGGGTGGACCGCAAGAACGTGGCGTCGTCGGCCCGGTCGGCGTCGTTCGCCGGTTTGGCCGCCGACACGGCGTATCAGGCGCGGGTGTCGGCCCAGAACAGCGCGGGCCGCGGCCCGGAGGCCACTGCGAGCGCGCGCACCGACCGGCCGGCGCCGCGTCGTCCGGGGGCGCCGGGGGTTGTGGGGGCTGTGGTGGACGTGGACAGCATCGGTGTGGTGTGGTCGCCGCCTGCTGATGACGGGGGCGCGGCGGTCACCGGGTATCGGGTGGACCTGTACCGGGGGTCGAGCCGGGTGGACACCAAGAGCCTGTCGGCCGCGGCCCGTGAGGCCACGTTCGGCGGCCTGGCCGCGGACACGGCCTACCAGTTCCGCATCTCAGCGCGCAACAGCGCCGGCGCCGGCGCGGAGGCCGTCGGCAGCACCCGCACCCTGCCCGCCCCCGCGCAGGCCACGGTGCCATCAGAGCCAAGGAGTGTTCGCACGTCAGTAGACGGAAGTAGCGTGTCAGTGTCGTGGGCGCCGCCTTCCAGCGACGGGGGCAGCGCTCTCACCGGCTATCAGGTCGAGCTCTATAGCGGCAGCCGCCAGGTAGAAGTCCAGAGCTCTCCTGCCTCTTCGCGGACTGTGCATTTCAGCAATCTGAGTGCTGGCACGTCCTACTCAGTGCTGGTCTCGGCCAAAAGCAGCCGAGGCTTCAGCAGCCCCTCATTCGCCGATTTCCAGACCGATGCCGCCCAACAGCGCACAGTCACCATCAAGCTGGGCGCGGACCGGAGCGGCTGTTCGTATGAGGGTTTGCCGTGCCGGTGGGTGAGCGCCGCATATTCGGGTTTCACTCCGGGCAGCTATCGGGTGCAGTGCTATTGGAGCTCGTCGTCGGGGGGCCTGGAGACGCGCACGGCGTCGTTCAACACGTCCAGGGTCGCCGGCACGAATTCCCAGTTGTGCTGGTTCAACGTGCAGACGGGCCGGTTTCTGACCGTTGTCGTCGACGGCGTGCAGTCCAACACCATCCAATTCAGCGGAACCGTGCAGACCAGCCGAGTTGTCCGTACCACTGCTCCGAGGAATCTAAATGCTGTCTACGAGCAGGATGGCAGCATCAGAGTCACATGGGACGCACCGTCCAACAGCAATAGCTCTTCGATTAGGCACTACCGGATTGAGTTTTCGCGCCCAGCCGTCGGCTCTAGGGCAGCGTGGAGTGGGATACGCACTGTTTCTGGCACTTCCTATACCAAACCGATTAATACGAGTGGCACGACGTACACCATCAATGTCTGGGCTATAAATTCAGCTAATCAAGCTGGAGAAATGAGTCAAATTATCGTTAGAACAGTCAGGAAAGAACCACCAAGTGCTCCTAGCCTTAACTTATCACTTCATCAAGACGGCAGGCATTGCAATATAGATTGGTCGCCAGGTACTGGAGGAGGGGCAGTAACTAGCTTTGAAGTAGAGGTAAATCGACCGCTACCAGCACCATCTTGGCAGTCAAATACATTATCTTTTGAAAGTGAAATGCTAAGCACGAGGAATTGTGGGCGAGTAGGAACAGACTACTATGTGAAGGTAAGGGCCAAGAACGAATACGGCACGAGCGCTGACACTGAAGGTAGGATCACAATTCCGGGTCCAAGACTGACAATTAGATACCACGGTTGGGATCTGTGGGGGTTAGATTCTGATGCAGAAATTAGTTGGGATCCGGTTTGGGGAGAAAGCGCCGAGTATCAATTGGATTGGCGCTATATTGACAAGAATGATACAGTCGTAGACCACAAAATTGACAAAAAAAGCAAGCCCAACGATAGCAACAAGCCAGAAATTGTGTATACATGGGATAGAGTAAAGGTAAATGTTAAGTTGGGGCGCGACTACTATTATACGGGTTGGCGATACAAAGATTTACGCAAAAAGAATCCGAAATATGCAAGATGCGACAAGGACTTTAAATCTGACCCATGTAGTCCAAAACCCAAGGATAATATTAAGGTCCAGATTGAGGAAGTGGAAAGGGATTATGTCCTTCAAGTCAGAGTAGGAGACCGTTCCCAAGTCAAATGGACACCCTGGTACTATGATCAACTTGCATTCCTCAACGTAAAATGCAAGAGTTACAGGATTTACAATAAAATTAAAGGGATTTTGGAGAAAATAGATTTAATTTCCGACTTATTGGTTGTAGGAGGTGTCGCAGCTGCGGTATTCACGGGAGGCGCTGCTTCTGTCGCTAGCGTAGGAGTTAAGGCAGCTGCAAAGGAATTTGCAAAGAACGCCGTAAAGAAGTTGTTGACAAAAAAGGTTTTCAAAGAATATATTTCACACAGGATCGGCGAAATATTGAAGAAAACTCTCGCGAAGAGTAGTCTTGAGGTAGCTAGCATTGCTCTACTTGTTGCTTGCATATTCAATGCACAAAGCAATAACGATGACAGTTTTGAAATAGAAGCTGCTAGTGAGTTTGCTGCACAATTAATTGAAGACTCGGAAATCGGAAGGACGCTGGAGGACGAATTTAGGAAGGATCTGATAATGTCGGTTATAGTTGAGATAGGAAATATATAGAAAAGACGATGTGAACTCTATAGATGGTCGCAGCGGCTCGGCCAGGAAGGCCGGTCAGGAATGTCGGCTGAGGTTCCCCTGTTGTTCTGTCACTTGGTTTATGGGCTCTTCTCTATGAAGCTGGGACCGGGGGGTGTCCCTGTGGTGTTGTCAAGCTGCGGGGGCTAGTTTTTCGGGTTGGTGTTGGGGGGTTGGTGGGGGGTTTGGGTTTTGAGGATGGCGGGCACGATGTTGCAGCGTTTGCGGGCGAGGGCGGTGATGGCTTGGTTGTGCTTTTTGGGCTCTGCCCGTTTTTTCCGGTAGTGGGCGGCGGCGTGGGGGTCGTGTCGGTAGGCGGTCTGGGCGGCTTGGAACATGGCGTTTTTGAGCCGGTGGTTGTGGCGGCGGCTGGCCCGGGTGGTGTGGCTGCGGCCTGATTGGGAGTCGACGGGGGCGAGGCCGGCGTAGGAGGCGAGTCGGGAGCCGTTGTGGAAGCGGTGGGGGTCGCCGATCTCAGCGAGGGTGCGGGCCCCGGTTCTGGGGCCGAATCCGCATATGGTGGACAGGGCTTTTCCCAGGGGGTGGGCCATGAACGCTTCCTCTATGTCTTTTTCGAGCCGGCGGCGGCGCTCTGCGATCCGGTCGAGGTCTGAGGCGAGGTCGCCGGAAGGCCATGGTGCCCGTCGTCGGCTTGGGACGTGCTCGCCATGGCCAGTGGCGTCGAGGTCAAGGGGTCGGCTGTTGATCGATTCCGCGCTCGCCAACGAGCTGAGGCCGGAATAGCGCCGCTCGTCGGGAAACTGGCCAGTCGGGCGGAGCGTCACCAGCTCTATGCCCACCCCTCGGTCTTAGGGGAATTGATGGAGCACCCTGGGATTGTCGCCTCCGGCGTGAGCGCTCTCGGTTCTCACAGTGCAGACCTTGTCGCCGTCGACCAGGCGGATGGCTATATCCGCAGGTCTGAGCTGGCCAGCATGATTGACGAATACGCGCTCGACAACGCAGCCGACCGGCCAAACGTCCAGCTGAGAGTGGTGGGTGACGAATACTGGCCGTTTGAGCATGGACAGCGGTATGCCCCCCTGCCGATTGTGGCTCTAGACCTGCTTGACTCCGCTGACGAGCGTTCACGACGCGCCGGTCAAGAACTCCTCAATCGGTTGTGAACATCTGGCCTCTGCGATGGGTTGCCCTGCTACATTCGATCTTTTCAGGCCGCGAGCTGCGACTAGCAGCTCTTGTGGCTCTCGAGTTCGCCGGTACACCTGATACATTCGCTCCTTTCAGGCCGCTAGTTGCCACCACAGGGGGGACAGAATGGACTTCGGAGTTGTCCTGCAAACTGATCCTCCGGCATGGCGGGTGGTGGAGCTGGCCAAGCGGGCTGAGACGCTCGGCTTCAACTATGGCTGGACTTTTGACAGCCATGTGCTGTGGCAGGAGCCCTTTGTGATCTACAGCCAGATGCTTTCGGCCACCAACCGCATGATCGTCGGGCCGATGGTGACCAACCCGGGCACGCGGGATTGGACGGTTACCGCCTCGCTTTTCGCCACGCTGAACGACATGTTCGGCAACCGCACCGTGTGCGGCATCGGCCGGGGCGACTCGGCCATGCGGGTGATCGGCCGCAAGCCTTGCAGCCTGGCCACCTTGAGCGAGGCGATGGGGGTGATAAAGAGCCTGGCTGAGGGCCGGGAGACTGCCTACAACGGTACGCAGCAGCAATTCCCGTGGGCCGGGGAGTCGGAGCTCAAGATGCTGATGGCGGCCTATGGCCCCAAGGCGCTGCACCTGTGCGGAAGCGAGACCGACGGCTTCATCCTCCAGCTTGCTGATCCGGCGATCGCCGAATGGACCATCTCCGCCGTCCGCCAGGCCGCCGAGGAGTCGGGCCGCGATCCCGACAGCCTGTACATCTGCGTGGCCGCGCCCGCCTATGTGGGAGACGACATCGAGCACCAGCGAGAGCAGTGCCGATGGTTCGGCGGCATGGTGGGCAACCACGTGGCCGACCTGGTGGGCCGATACGGGGACCAGGGCGCAGGCGTGCCCCAAGCGCTCACCGACTACATCGCCGGGCGCGAGGGCTACGACTACAGCGGGCACGGCAAAGCGGGACACGAGCACACCGACTTCGTGCCCGACGAGATCATCGACCGCTTCTGCCTGCTGGGCGACGAAGATGCCCACCTCGCCCGGTTGCGCGAGTTGGAGTCGCTGGGCGTGGACCAGTTCGCCATCTATCTCATGCACGACCAGAAAGACGAAACCCTCAACGCGTACGGCAAGCAGATCATCCCGGCGATGGGCGGATAGAGGCAACCAGGGATGCCGGAAACCGACACTATGGGCATGGTCGACGATCCATTGGTTCGCGAGCACCGTCTCAAGCAGCAGGCGGCCCAAGAGCAGCGCCGCGACGCCGTGGTGCGAATCACTCGCCAAACGGTGACCTTTGTGGTGTTTCTGGCTCTTCTGGCCGCGCTGTACACCGGCTACAAGGCGTTCGGCCAGGCGATCGACGACCGCCAGCACGACTGGGCGGTGGTGGGATCGGTTCTGCCCCGCACCGACGACCTCAACATGCCCCCGGTGAGCGAGATATTCGGCCAGTTCGGGGAAACCCCCGGAGGCCAAGACCAGATCTACGTGAAGATCCTGTTCGACGAGGCTCTCTTCACCCTGCGGGAGGCCTTCGCCGGCTTCATGGTGGGCTTGGTGATCGGCATGGCCATCGCCCTAGCGCTGGCCCAGTGGCGGCGGCTCGAACAGGGCCTGCTCCCGTACGTGATCGCCAGCCAGACCATCCCGCTCATCGCCATCGCCCCCATCATCGTGATCTGGGGCCGCAAGAACTTCGACGTGTTCCCGTGGGAGTGGCAAGACTGGATGTCGGTCTCCATCATCGCCACCTATCTCACGTTCTTCCCGGTGGCGGTCAACGGGCTGCGAGGACTGCAATCGCCCCGACCGGAGAACCAAGAGCTAATGGAGTCGTATGCCGCCAACTGGGGGCAGACGCTGTGGCGGCTGCGGCTGCCGGCTTCGCTGCCCTATCTGTTTGCCGCGCTCAAGATCGCGGCCACCGCCAGCATCGTGGGCGCCATCGTGGGCGAGATATCCGCCGGGGTCGAGGGCGGGCTCGGCCGGCGGATTCTGCGGGAGGCGTTCAACTACACCACCGGCCCCGACCGCCTGTTCGCCAGCGTGCTGGGGGCCGCGGTGTTGGGGATATTCGTGTTTTTGGTGGTGACCGGGGTGGAGCGGCTCGTTGTCGGTCGCCAGAACAGGGGAGCGACGGCGTGAACGTGATCGACATCCAGGGGGCGACCAAAGTGTTCAACCCGGGAAGGGGCAATCAAGTAGAAGCGCTGGCCGAGATCGACCTGGCCGTTGAGCCGGGGGAGTTCATCACGCTCATCGGCCCATCCGGATGTGGCAAGAGCACCCTGCTGCGGCTGATTGGGTCGTTGATCTCCCCGTCCACCGGTTCGGTGCAAGTCAACGCCAAGCCGGCAGAGCAGGCCCGCCTCGACCGGGACTACGGCATGGCGTTCCAAACGGCCGGCCTGTTCGACTGGCGCACGGTGACCAAGAACATCGAGCTCCCGCTCGAGCTGATGGGTTGGTCGAAGGGCGACCGACGCCGCCGGGCCGCCGAGATGTTGGAGCTGGTCAAGCTCAGCGAGTTCGCCAAGCACCACCCGTCCGAGTTGTCGGGCGGGATGCAGCAGCGGGTGGCCATCGCCCGAGCCCTGGCCTTCAGCCCGCCGCTGCTGTTGATGGACGAGCCGTTCGGGGCCCTCGACGAGATGACCCGCGAGCACATGCAGGACGAGCTGCTGCGGATTTGGAAGGAGACCGGGACCACCGTGGTGTTCGTCACCCACTCCATCCCGGAAGCGGTGTACCTCTCCACCCGCGTCGTGGTGATGTCGCCCCGCCCCGGGAAGATCGCATCGAACATCAGCGTGGCCTTGGGCGACCGCAGCGCCTCCACCCGAGACGATCCCGCTTTCTTCACCAAGGTCACCGAGGTGCGGACCGCCCTGCGGAAGGTGGAGGAGTGAGCGCGCTGAAGGGGTTCTCCGCCCCCATCGTGGCCGGTGTGGTGCTGTTCGGGCTGTGGCAGGGCGTCCTCTCCCTCTTCAACCCCGACGGCTTCGTGCTGCCCGCCCCCTCCGAGATCGTCGGCGCCCTGATCGACAACTGGGATGAGGTGTTCAAGGGGGCCCGCATCACCGGCTTCGTGGTGGTGTCCGGCCTGATCGCCGGGATCATCCTGGGCATTGTCGCCGCGCTTCTGGTCACTCGATTCCGCACTGCCAACGAGACCATCACGCCGCTGGCCGTGGCGGTGAACGCCATTCCGATCATCGCTTTGGCGCCGATCTTCAACAACTGGTTCGGACTCACCTCGCCCCGCTCCAACCAGGCCATCGTGGTGGCGCTGGTGTTCTTCCCCATCTTCATCAACACCACCAGGGGCCTCACCCAGGTGGACCGCAGCCAGGTCGAGCTCATGGAGTCTTATGCGGCCAGCCGGTCGCGCATCACCCGAGAGGTGCGGATTCCCAACGCCATGCCGTTCTTCTTCACCGCGCTGAAGCTGGCGACATCGCTGGCCGTTATCGCCGCCATCGTCGCCGAGTATTTCGGTGGCCGACAAGACGCCCTCGGCCCGTTGATCACGCAGTCGGCGGGTCTCACCCGCTATGACGAGGCATGGGCGGCCGTGCTGGCCGGCACCCTCATCGGGGCCGTGCTGTATTTTGCTGTGCTTGTGCTCGAGCGAGTGGCCATGCCCTGGTACTCGCTGATCCGATCCCATAATGACGAAACATGAAAGGAAACAACATGAACACACGAAGAGTTTGGAGCTTGCTTGCGATGCTGCTTGTCTTCGTCCTCGTTGCCGCCGGGTGCGGCAACGACGACGATGACGCAAGCGAGCCAGCACCAGCACCGGCGACGGAGGCGCCCGCGCCGGCGCCGACCGAGGCTCCTGCGCCCGCCGAACTGGTCGAAGTATCGCTACAGCTCCAGTGGGTGCCGCAGTCGCAGTTCGCCGGTTTCTTTGCAGCCCGTGATCTCGGGTTCTATGAGGACGTGGGCCTCGAGGTGACCATCATCGACGGCGCTGTCGACATCGTGCCGGCCACGGTCCTGGATTCCGGAGCAGCCGACTTCGCCATCTCGTGGGTGCCGCGCGGACTGGTGCCCCGCGAGGAGGGCCTGAACATCACCAACATCGCCCAGGTGTTCCAGCGCAGCGGCACCTTGCAGGTGTCGTTCGCTGACGCCGGCATCACCGGCCCGGACGACCTCGAGGGCAAACTGGTGGGGAACTGGGGATTCGGCAACGAGTTCGAGCTCTTCGCCGGCCTCGTCAGCGTTGGTCTCGATCCCCAGAGCGATGTCACTCTGGTGCAGCAGGACTTCAACATGACCGCGCTCATCAACGGCGACATTGACGCCGCCCAGGCGATGATCTACAACGAGTACGCCCAGGTGCTCGAGACCATCAATCCCGACACCGGCGAGCTGTTCCAGCCCGAAGACCTGTCGGTCATCGACTGGAACGACGTGGGCACGGCCATGCTGCAAGACGCCATTTGGGCCGACGCCGACAAGCTGGAGACAGATGCGGAGTACCGCGACATCGCGGTGCGCTTCGTGGAGGCGTCGCTGCGCGGCTGGATCCACTGCCGCGACAACTTCCAAGAGTGCGTCGACATCGTGGTGGCGGCCTCACCGCCCTTCGGCGGGCCAGCGCACCAGGCGTGGATGATGAACGAGATCAACGCCCTCATCTGGCCATCGCCGGGCGGGGTCGGGATCATGGACCAAGCCCTGTACGACCAGACCATCGACGTGGCCACGTCACAGGGCATCCTCCAGGCAGCGCCCGATGCCGGTGCATTCCGCACCGATATCGCCGAGGAGGCGATTGCCAACCTGGAGGCCGCTGGCCACGACGTGTTCGGGAACGACTACGCCCGCCGCACCGTCGAGGTGAAAGAGGGCGGCGAGTAGCCAATCGCAGACACCATTGATTCATTGAGCTGACTGGGGTCTCCGCCGATCTTGTGATCGGCGGGGGTGTGGTATAAAAAAATACCAGCCCACCAGAAAAAAGCGAAAATGGGTTTGGGGGGTTTGGGTGTTAAAAAAAAAAAGGGGGGGGGGGGGGG
>JAPPMA010000065.1:10926-54613 GCA_028819295.1 bacterium
AACTCGGCGGGCGCCAGGGTCTTGGTGAAATCGGGCGGCTCGTAGCCAAGGCCTGCCACATTTTATTCTTTTCGGTGAGGGGGGTGCCCGGCTATTTTGTGAGGGGGGGAGGCCCCGTCGGTTATCGTGCTGCACCTTGGCGCGATTGAAGGGAGCAGCCGAGTGAAGTTCAGCTTCGGTTTTCCGCTGATGGCCCATCCGCAGAACCCCGAGTTCTTGAGCGCGCAGGCCGTTGCCCAATTTGCCCAGGTCGCCGAGGCGGCCGGTTTCGACTCCTGCTCGCTGACCGAGCACCCGCTGCCCAACGACCGGTGGTTGGCCAGCGGGGGCCACGACGCCCTAGATCCCTTCGTGGCGCTGGCGGTGGCAGCCGGGGCCACCTCCCGGCTGCGGCTGCTCACCAACCTGACTCCGCTGCCCTATCGCAACCCGGCAATCCTGGCCAAGACAGTGGCCACCCTCGACCGGCTCAGCGGCGGCCGGGTCATCCTCGGCGCGGGGGTGGGCTACCTGCTCTCTGAGTTCGAAGCGGTGGGGGCGGACTTCGAGCAGCGCAACGCCCTGTTCGACGAGAGCCTGGAGGTGATGCGGCTGATCTGGAGCGGAGAGACGGTGAACTACCAGGGGCTCAACTTCTCCATTGCGAACAGCACCGGCCTTCCCACCCCGGTGCAGTCGCCGGTGCCGGTGTGGATCGGGGGAAACTCCAAGCTGTCCCGTCGCCGGGTGGCCGAGAAAGCCCAGGGGTGGATGCCGATGCCCAACCCGGCGGCTCTGGCCTCCCGCCGCCGCTCGGCCCACTTGGAGACCCTCGATGAGTTGGCCGAGATGATCGCCCACCTCCACGACCACGCGGCCTCGGTGGGCCGCACCGAGCCCATCGACATCAAGTACATGGACCTCGAAGTGGGGGCAGTGGGCACATCGGGTTGGAGCGCCGACCGCCATCGGGAGAATATCGCTGCCCAAGCCGCCATCGGGGTGACGGGCATGTCGGCCCCAATTGCCGGCGACAACCGATCGCAAGTCATAGAGGCCGTCCAACAATACGGCGAGGAAATCATCGCCTATCGTTAGGCCCATGTTGAGATTTGTCGAAGGCACTTCCTGCGGTCGTTGTGCAGGGCTTGAAAGGAGATTCCCATGTTGAGATTTGTCGAAGAGATCATCCTCTTGTTGTTGCGCGACGACGACGGGAAGTTCGTCAACGTGCCCCAGTCGTCCATGGACCGGGCCATCGCCGGTGCGGTGCTGATGGAGCTGGCCATGGAGAACCGGATCGATACCGACCTGGAGAACCTGATCCTGATCGACGCCACCCCGGTGGGCGACGACTTGCTGGATCCGACGCTGGCCATGATCGCCGAAGGGGATGGTGAGGATGCCCGCCACTGGGTAGAGCAGTTGGCCCGCCAGGCCCCCGGGATCAGGGAGGCGACGCTGGCCCGGTTGGTGGAGCGGGGCATCCTCGAGCGGGAGGATGACCGGTTCTTGTGGGTGTTCCGGTCGCGCCGCTACCCGACGATAGACGGCGAGGCTGAGAGGGAGGTGAAACTGCGGATCATGGGGGTGCTGTTCAGCAACGAGATCCCCAGCCCGCGCGATGTGGTGATCATCTCCTTGGCCCACGCCTGCGGGATCTTCAACGAGCTGCTCTCCAAGCGGGAGTTGGAGCAGGCCACCGCCCGCATCGAGCAGGTTCGCAAGCTCGACCTCATCGGCCAGGCCATGTCCCAGTCGATTCAGGACTTCGAGACCTGGCTGGCCAACGCCGCCGTGCAGGGCCGCGGCTTCTTCTAGGAGACAGCCCTGAGCATCCTCGCCGCTCTTGACCGAGATGCCGTTGAGAGTGAGGGCGATTTCACTTCGCCCATTGGGCCAACGGTTAGCCGGTGCGGTTGTGGAGGGGGCCGGCGGGGAGGCGGCCGTCGATGTCGGTGAATCCGTAGGCGTCGGCCATGTCTCGGGCCGAGACAGCTCGGCCGGTGTGGAGGGAACGGTCGGTGTCGATGGCCAGGGCGGTCACCGCCCGCCCGGTGAACCGGGGCGACTCGGCCGCCGACACGTCCAGGCTCGGCGGCAGCTCCACCCCGGACTCCACGGCCATATCTATGCGCTCGGTGCGCACGAATCCGGGCCAAACCGACACCATCGACACCCCGGTGTCCCGGAGCTCGCGGGCGCAGTCGGCGGTCATGCGGTCGAGAGCGCACTTGCCCACTCCATAAGCGACGTGCCAGGCGTACTCGACGGCCCCCGAGGAACTGATATTGGCGATCAAGCCGTCGCCCTGTTCGATCATCACCGGGGCGGCCAGCACCGAGGCCACATAGGCCGAGCGGGTGCCCACGTCCAGCATGTCGTCCCAGTTGGAGATGGGCACCTCCCAGAAGGGCAGCATGGCGGTCAGCTCGTCGGGAATGGCGAAGGCATTGTTCACCAATACGTCCAAGCGGCCGTGCTCCGCGGCGATCTGCTCGAACACCGCTCGCACCGCATCGTCGTCGCGGTGATCGCAAGCCACTGCGGTCGCGGTGCCGCCACCGGCGGTGATCTCCTCGGCGGTGGCCCCCACCGTGCCGGGAAGCGGGTGCTGGCCGGCACCGGTGGTGCGCCCGGTGACATACACCGTGGCTCCCGCCGCAGCCAGTTCCAAGGCGCACCCCTTGCCGATGCCCCGGCTGGCGCCGGTGACCAGGGCCACTTTTCCGGCCAAGGGCGATCCGTCGAAAATGCTCATTTTGGTTCCTCCGGTTATTTGGCGCCAGGGGGATTGGCGCCAGGGGGATTGGCGCCAGGGGGATTGGCGCCAGGGGGATTGGCGCCAGGGGGATTGGCGATGGCCATGGGAGGCGACGAGCACGACGTTGACCCCTTGGCCCGCAATGGCGAGTGGCAGAACACGAAGCGGTCCACCCCGGCGGCGGCAATCTCCTCGCAGCTCATCGACTCGGCCATGCGGATGCCTTCCTTCACCAGCATGATCTGGTGGCCTGCCGATACCCAGCCCCCGGTGGCCTCGAAATCGAACACCCCCCATATCCAGCTGTCGGTGGACACCAGCGCGGGACGGTGTGAGGCCAGCCACTTGTTCTCGGCGATCCACGGGCCGGGCGAGGCGGCCAGAAACCGCTCCGGGTCTTCCCGGGTGAGGCTGATCCACCCGGTGCGCAGGCACAGGGCGTCGCCCGGCTCGGGCCGGGGCAGGCCTTGGCGCTCGATGGCGCCCTCGATCTGCTCGACGGTGATGCGGTGGCGATCCATCAGCCGGGGCAACCCCGCCTGGTTGGCCTCAACATCGCCGGTGGTGCTGGCCACATAGGCGGCCGCGTCGATCATCAACCCCCGGGTTAGCAGGGGTGGCCCCCACGACGGCACGTCCATGGCAGTCACCCCGTCGGTGCGGGCAAGATCGGCGCCCTTGTGGCCGTTGTAGAAGGTGCCGTCCACCGCGGCGTGGGTGAAGCCGTTGATCTTGGAGCTCATGTTGAAGGTGTACGACACCCGCTCCTCGGAATAGCCCAGCTTGGACTGGCCCAATCCTTCGGTGCCGCTGACGATCTGCCCCTCGAAGCCCTCTCCAGGGTCGTAGCCCGCCACCACCAGCGTTTGGGAGAATTGCCGGTCGGCGAACGCCGGATACCCCGGCCAGATTCCGTCGCCCATCGAGTAGGTGCGAATCGGCCTGGTCAAATCCAGCATTGCCAAGGCGTTGGCCCGCTTCTGGTCGGTGACCTCGTTGTAGGTGCCCAGCACATCGTCGGGTCCGTATCGGCTGGGGGCCCATGCCCCGGCAGCCACCGCCTCTACGTCGAACCTCGAATCGTCGAAGGTCACCGCCGAAGCCTAGTTATGTGCGACATCCAGCGAACATCCCCCAATAGTGGACTAGCTGCACAATTCCCATATTGGGGCATCCACGTCAGCGGGCTTCGCTGCGCTTCTCGAATATGCCTGGGTTGGGGCGGCTGGGGTCGGGCCTTGGGCGGTTCGCTTCGCCTTCGCGGGCACCGGTCTCCTTTCTTGAGAATCTACCATTGGCAATGTCCCACAGTGACCTAGTCTTTGCTTCGTATGACCTTCGTCGAGCCGTTTGCCATTGAGGTGTCCGACGAGGTGCTGGATGACCTCCATCGGCGCCTCGACGCCACCCGGTGGTTCGATCCGCTGCCGGGGGCCGGATGGGATGAGGGCACCGACCTGGACTATCTCAAGGAGCTGTGCCGGTACTGGCGCCACGACTTCGACTGGCGGGCAATCGAGGCTGAGCTCAACCGGTTTCCCCAGTACACAACCACCATCGACAACCAGAACCTGCACTTCATCCACGCTCGCTGCCGCAACCCCGACGCCCTGGCCCTGGTTGTCCACCACGGCTGGCCAGGCTCGATCACCGAGTTCGCCAAGGTGATCGAACCGCTGC
Source organism: bacterium (assembly GCA_028819295.1). GTDB lineage: Bacteria > Actinomycetota > Acidimicrobiia > Acidimicrobiales > Bin134 > Poriferisocius. Next base: position 15,350 of record JAPPMA010000065.1, read on the forward strand.
GGGAGCGGTTCCACGTGGTGTGCCCGTCGCTGCCCGGCTACGGCTTCTCCGGGCCGACCGCCGAGCCGGGCTGGACGCCCCGGCGCATGGCCGCGGCCTCGCTGGAGCTGATGAGCCGGCTGGGCTACGAGCGATTCGGCGCCCAGGGCGGGGATTGGGGGGCGATGGTCACTGCCCAGATGGCCCTCCAGGCCCCGGAGCGGCTTTTCGGCATCCACCTGAACCTGGCGATCGCTCCTGAGCCCCCGCCGGGGACGGTGCCCGAACTCACCGAACAGGAGAAGGCCGACCGGGCCGAGGGCGGGGCCCGCAACCGGGTGGAGCGGGGCTATCGGGAGCAGCAGGCCACCCGGCCCCAGTCGCTGTCGGTGGGGCTGAACGACTCCCCGGCCGGGCTGGCCGCCTGGATCATCGAGAAGTTCCTGGTGTGGAGCGACATCGGCCCCGACAATGACATCGAGGCCAGCTTCACCAAAGACGAACTGCTCACCAACGTGATGGTGTACTGGGTGACCGGCACCATCGCCTCGGCCAACCGGCTGTACTACGAGACCCGCGTCGGTGGTCGGGGTTCCTCGGTCCCCGACCGCCGGGTGGAGGTGCCCACCGCCTACGCCCGCTTCCCCGGCGACGGCATCCGTCCGGCCCGTCCGTGGGTGGAGTACTGGTACAACATCGTCCGCTGGACCGAGATGCCCCACGGCGGCCACTTCGCATCCCTCGAAGCCCCCGATCTCTATGTCAAAGACGTCGTCGAATATTTCGCCAAACTGGGCTGACGGCTCTCCCCGCGATCACCGGCGGGGGTCGATGATTTCCACGTCGTAGGAATGGAGTCGGTGGTCGGTGGTGACGAGGGCGAGCAGCTCGGCCTGGGCTTGAGCCACGAGCATGCGGTCGAACGGGTCTTGGTGGTGCAGGGGCAGGGCGGCGGCCCGCTCAGCGTGGGAGACGGTGATCGGTAGTTCGACAAACCCGTTGGCGATGAGGTCTGAGACCATATGGTCCGGGTAGTGAAGTCTGCCCTTCGCGCGTTTGATGCCCAATTCCCATAGCGTTACCGCCGAGTAGTACACACCGGCTGACTCTCGGATGGTTTTCCGGCACCGCCTTCCGATCTGAGAAGAGACGCCGGCGGTCCAAAGTACGGCGTGGCTGTCGAGCAGCAGCCTCACGGCTAGTAGAGGTCGCTTTCCGCTGACTCCTCAAACATGGCGATGATTTCAGGGTCGGAGCCGACGATGTCCTCCTCGTAGATGTGGATCTGGCCGTCCATAAACCCGATTTTCCGTTCCGGCGGCTTCGGGGGCCAAGGGATAAGTTTGGCCACCGGTTGCCCGGCGCGGGCGACGATCACGTCGGTGCCGGCCTCGACCTCTCGTAGCAGCTCCGACAAGCGGCTCTTTGCGGCGTGGATGTTCACTTGCAGGGTGGTCATAGCACCAACTTAGCCCGACTTAGTTTACTTTCCCACCGCAATTGGCCGTGTCTGCTTTGGGGGCGGTGGCAGGGGTGTGGTGAACTTGCCGCCGTGCCCCAGTTGCATGACGTCGACTACACCCTTGAGTACCCCTACACCCGCACCACCGGGCCGGTCATCGGCCCGTTTCTGACCGGACTGCGCGACGGCCGCATCCTCGGGCAGCGGTGCGGCGACCGGGTGCTGTGCCCGCCCATGGAGTTCGATCCGGACACCTTCGCCACCCTGGTGCCCGACCTGGTTGAGGTGGGCCCCGGCGGGGAGGTGGAGAACTGGACCTGGGTGGCCGAGCCCTCGGCCAAGCACCCCTTCGACCGCCCGTTCGGCTTCGCCTTCATCAAGCTGGACGGGGCCGACACCGCCCTGGTCCACGCGGTGGACACCGGCGGCGACCCCGAGGCCATGAGCACCGGCATGAGGGTGCAGGCCCAGTTCCGCGATGAGCGCCACGGTTCGGTTGCCGATGTGTACTTCGTTCCCGAGGCCGACGCCGCCCAACAGGTGATCGAGCCGGGCGACGAGCCGGTGACCATCACCGAGCACCTCATCGGCCTGCGCATCAACGAGCCGCTGTATCCCCATCGGGCCCGGTTCGCCCAGGGGCTGCTCGACGGCAAGATCATAGGCCAGCGCAGCCCGGTCACCGGCAAGGTGTACGTGCCCGGTCGGGGCTACGACAACATGTCCCGGGTGCTGATGGGCGAATCCGACGAGGTGGAAGTGTCCGACGTGGGCACCGTGGTGGCGTTCACCGAGCTGAACCCGGTGCAGTACTACGGCCAGACCGAGACCGAGCCCTACGTGCGGTGTTCGATCTTGTTCGACGGGACCGACCAGCCGGTGATCGGCATCGACATCCGCGACATGACGGTGGACGAGATGCGGGTGGGCATGAGGATGCGCTGCATCTGGCGCGATCCCGAAGAGCGCTCGGTGGAGGACATCGACAACCGCTACGGCAACATCCCCGAGACGGTTTACGCCCGGTTCGAGCTCACTGGTGAGCCCGATGTGCCCGCCGACCAGCTCAAGGAGCACTCATGGTAAGCCTGGCCGAACCAGCCGGCAGCCGCACCGTCGCCGACTCAGAGGAGCGCCCATGATGCAGCTCGCCGAAGACGTGGCCATCGTCGCGTTCTCGCAAACCCCGTCCCACGCCCACTTCAACGACAGCGAGCCGGCCATGATCATGCCGTGCGTCAACTCGGTGGTCGAGCAGGTGGGCATGGACCGCCACGACATCGACTTCACCATCGCCGGCAGTTGCGACTACCTGTCGGGGATGCCGTTCGCCTTCGTGATGAACATCGACGCGGTGGGGGCGTGGCCCCCGGTGTATGAGAGCCATGTGGAGATGGACGGCGCCTGGGCCCTGTTCGAGGGGTTCGTGCGGCTCCAGTCGGGCGACATCGACACGGTGCTGGTGTCGGGCTCGGGCAAGTGCTCGCCGGGCAGCTACCGGGAGGGGTTCTCGCTCCAGACCGACCCTTACGTCCACGCCCCCATCGGATTGGACCCCCGCACCCAGGCCGGATTCCAGGCCCAAGCCCTAATCGCCGCGGGCCGGGCCACCGAGCGGGACTTCGCCGAGGTGGTGGCCCGCAGCCACGCCAACGCCAAGAACAACCCCTACGCCCAGCTCAGCGGCGACCTGTCGGTGGACGACCTGCTGGCCGAGCCCTACGTGCAGCAGCCGCTGCGCCGCCTCGACTGCCCGCCCACCAGCGACGGGGCCGCGGCCATGGTCATCGCCCGGGCCGACAGGGCTCGGGAGCTGTGCGACAACCCGGTGTGGATCCGGGCCATCGACCACCGCATCGATTCGCACCACCCCACGCTGCGGGACCTCACCGACTCCCCGTCGGCGCGCATCGCGGCCGAGCGGGTGGGCCTCCACAACGGGCCGGTGGACATCGCCGAGCTGACCGTGACTTACAGCCCCGAGGAGATCGTCTTGCGCGATGCCCTGGGGCTCAACGGCGACACCGCGGTGAACCCGTCGGGCGGTCCGCTCACCGGCAGCCCGTTCATGGCCGTGGGCCTCACCCGGGTGATCGAGCTGGCCCGGGCCATCCGCAACGGCGATGGCGGCCGAGGCGTGGCCCACGCCTCCAGCGGGCCGGCGCTGCAACAGAACCTGCTCTGCGTGTTGGAAGGAGACCGATGATGTTCTCGAGGAAAACACAGAGCCACAGCACAGAGAGGACGATCTGATGGCCCCTCGACCGTGTGCAGTGCTGGGCATCGGCCAGACCAAGTACAAGCGCCGCCGCGACGACGTGACCTTGGACGGCCTGGTGCGGGAGGCCACCCTTCGGGCCTTGGAAGACGCCGGGGCCACCTTCGACGACATCGACGCCATCGTGATCGGCAAGGCGCCCGACGCCCTCGAAGGGGTGATGATGCCGCTGCTCAGCCTGTGCGACGCCCTGGGCGCCGTCGGCAAGCCCATCCACCGGGTACACACCGCCGGGTCGGTGGGGGCGTCCACCGCCATCTCGGCGGTGAATTTGGTGGAGTCGGGAATGTACGACACCGTGCTGACCGTCGCCTACGAGAAGCAGTCGGAGGGCAACGCCACCTGGGCGCTGTCGGGCGGCAAGAGCGGCGGGCAGGGCGCGGGCGGCACGTTCGCCCCGTGGATCCGCAACTACATCGCCCGCTCCGAGGCACCCGAGCACATCGGCTGGATGGTGGCGGTGAAAGACCGGCTCAACGCCCTCAAGAACACCTACGCCCACCTGCACCTGCCCGACATCTCCGTCGAGAAGGTGCGGGAGTCGCCGATGCTGTGGGATCCGCTCCACTTCCTGGAGTCGTGCCCCTCGTCGGACGGGGCCGCGGCCATGGTGCTGGGCAACGACGACATCGCCAAGAAGTCGGCCCGCCCGCCGGCGTGGGTCATCTCCCACGCCAAGCGCACCGAGTTCGGCCAGTTCCCCGGGCGCGACACGGTGCGGCCCCAAGCCGGGGTGGAGTGCTCCGAGGCCCTGTACCGCAAGGCGGGCATCACCAACCCCCGCGAGCAGATCGACTGCGCCGAGCTCTACGTGCCGTTCTCGTGGTACGAGCCCATGTGGCTGGAGGGGCACCTCATCGCCGAGGAGGGCGAGGGGTGGAAGATGACCGACGCCGGCGACACCGAGCTGGGCGGGTCGTTCCCGGTGAACATGTCGGGCGGCGTTTTGTCGTCCAACCCCATCGGGGCGTCGGGCATGATCCGCTGTTTGGAGGCGGCCAATCAGGTGCGGGGCACCGCCGGCGAGTACCAGGTGCCGGGGGCCAAGATCTCCATCGGTCACGCCTACGGCGGCGCCGCCCAGTACTACGCCATGTGGATGGTTTCGTCTGAGCTGAACCCGGAGCTGTAGTGATGGCCGGCATAGCCGAGGGCCGGGTGGTGGTGATCACCGGAGCGGCCCGGGGGCTGGGCCGGGCCCACGCCCTGGAGTTCGCCGCCGAGGGGGCCAGGGTGCTGGTCAACGACTTGGGGGTGGAGCGCGACGGCTCGGGCGGCGCATCGGCGCCCGCCCAGGAGGTGGTGGCCGAGATCCGGGCTCTGGGGGGCACCGCCGAGGCCAACGCCGCCGATGTGGCCGACTGGGACCAGGCCGAGGCCATGATCGCCCAGGCCGTTGGCACATGGGGCCGCCTCGACACGCTGGTGTGCAACGCCGGTTTTCTGCGCGACCGAATGCTGGCCAACATGGGCGAATCGGAGTGGGACGCCATCATGCGGGTCCACCTCAAGGGGCATTTCGCCCCCGCCCGCCACGCGGCGGCCCACTGGCGCGACCGGTCTAAGGCCGGCGAGATGGTGCAGGGCCGGGTGATAAACACCAGTTCCGGTGCCGGTCTGCTGGGCTCGATCGGCCAGGGCAACTACGCCGCGGCCAAGGCCGGGGTGGCGGCGCTGACCATCCAGCAGGCCGCCGAGTGGGGCCGCTACGGGGTGATGGTGAACGCCATCGCCCCCGACGCCCGCACCCGCATGACCGCGGGGATCATGTACACCGAGGAGGCACCCGAGGGCTGGGACGAGAAGGACCCGGCCAATGCCTCACCGCTGGTGGTGTGGCTGGGTTCGGACGCCTGCGACGTGAGCGGCCGGGTGTTCGAGATCGCCGGCGGGGCGCTCAACGTGTGCGATGGCTGGCAGCACGGCCATGTTGTCGACGTGGGTCGAAAGTTTGCCGCTGCTGAGGTGGGTGAAGCGGTGCACGCTTCTATTGCTGGTTCCCCTGATCCGGCGCCGGTCTACGGGGCGAGCTAGCTGGGAATCTCCCTGAACGGGACGCCCTTGTCCACCCGGATGTCGGGGGGCAGGCCCAGCACCTTGTCGCCGATGGTGTTGCGCTGGATGTTGTCGGTGCCGCCGCCGATGCGCGACGCCCACTGGCCCAGGAACTCGTACTGCCAGCGCCCCTCGTCGCGGGCGCTGCCGCCGTGGAGCATCCCGGCCGCACCGTTCATGGCCATCACCAAATCTCCCAGTTCGCCGAAGTGCAGGGAGATGGCCAGCTTGAGGGTGGAGCTCTCCGGTCCGGGCAGTTCGCCCCGGCTGGCCGCGGTGCGCACCCGGTATCCCTGGTACTTGAGGATCTCCATTCGGGTGTAGGCCTTGGACAGTTCTTGGCGGATCACGGGATCGCTGTCGGTGCCGGTCTGCCGGGCCAGCTTCACCAACTCCTTGAAGGGGGTCCGGGCGTTGGATCCCCCGATCAGGGCCCGCTCGTTGGACAGGGTGGTCATGATCGGCCCCCACCCGGCGTTGACCTCGCCCAGGATGTTCTCGTGGGGAATCCGCACGTCCGACAGGAACACCTCGTTGAAGTGGGCCGCGCCGGTGATCTGCACCAGCGGGCGAACCTCGATGCCCGGCGTGTTCATGTTTACCAGGAAATAGGTGATGCCCCGATGCTTGGGCTGGTCGGGGTCGGTGCGAGTGAGCAAGATGCCCCAGTCGCTGTGCTGGGCGCCTGAGGTCCACACCTTCTGGCCGTTCACCACCCACTCGTCGCCGTCGCGCACCGCCGTGGTCCGCAGCCCGCCCAGGTCTGACCCGGCCACCGGCTCAGAGAAAAGCTGGCACCACACCTCCTCGCCCTTGAGCATGGCGGGAAGGAACCGCTCTTTCTGGGCGTCGGCGCCGTGGGCGATGATGGTGGGGCCGGCCATGCCGATGCCCACCGCGAACACCCCGGTGGCCGACACCCGCTCGGCCTCCTCTTCCTTGAAGATGCCCTCTTGGATGCCGCCCAGGCCCCGGCCCCCGTATTCGACGGGCCAGGTGATGGAGCCCCAGCCGCCGTCGTATTTGGTGCGCTGCCAGGCCTTGCACCGGTTCACATAGGCCATCTCCACATCGGGGTCGGAGATGGTCATGGCCGTCTGGTCGCGGGGGCCGCCGCCGTCGGGGGGGAGGTTGGCGTCGAGCCACTCCACGCACTCGGCCCGGAAGGCGGCTTCCTGGGGGGTCTCGTCAAAATCCATGCCGCGTCGATGGTAGCCAGAGGGCTTCCGGCAGGCCCCACCGGACGGCAGGGCTGAGGCGGTGTCTTCCTCCATTCGGGATCGACAGGCCGGGGATGCTTCAATGGCGGCGTGAAATTCTCGATGATCTTCGAGGCCCAGATGGCCGATCCATCACGGGAGACCGAGCAGCAGGTGATCCGCGACTGCGTGGAGCAGGCGGTGCTGGCTGAGGAGGTGGGCTTCGACCGGATCTGGGCGGTGGAGCACCACTGCCTCAAGTGGTACGCCCACATGAGCGCCCCGGAGATCTTCCTCACCTGGGTGGCGGCCCGCACTTCGCGCATCCGCATCGGCCACGGGGTGGTGTGCATGCCGTTCGGCTACAACCACCCCTTGCGGGCGGCAGAGCGCATCGCCATGCTGGACGTGCTGTCGGGCGGGCGGCTGGACGTGGGCGCGGGCCGGGGGGCCACCCTCCAGGAGATGTCGGCGTTCGGGGTCAAGCCCGAGGACACCTACGCCCAGGTGGAGGAGTCGCTGCGGATCATCTCCAACTGCTGGCGCGACGAAGAGTTCGAGTGGGACGGCCTTCTCGACATCTCGCCGCACCCGATTCTGCCCCGGCCGGTGCAGGCCCCCCACCCGCCGCTGTATCTGGCCTGCACCAAGGTGGACACCGTGAAGCTGGCCGCCGATCTGGGCATCGGCGCCCTGGTGCTGGGGTTCGCCGGCGCCGACGAGATCCGGCTGATGAAGGAGACCTACGACGAGGCCATCGCCACCCGCACCGGGGAGCGGTTCGTGAGCGACCATCCCAACGACTGGTTCTCGGCGCTGTGCCCCACCACGATCCTCGACGACCGGGACGAGGCGTTCCGCATCGGGGCCCGGGGCCAGCGGTTCTTCGCCGAGGCCATCATGCACTGGAACCTGGGCACGCCCCCGCCCCGGGCCGGATCAGCCGACGAGGACACCGCCGCGGCCATTGACGAGGCGGTGGGCAACGTCCATGCCAAGATCAGCGAGATGAACATACCGCTCAGCCCCAACGCCACCAGCACCTTCAACGTCGAGCACGCCTACGGCAATCACGAAGACGCCATCCGCTACGTGAGCGAGCTGGAGGCCGTCGGCTGCGACGAGATCATGTGCATGATCCAGATGGGCACCATCCCCCAAGAGGTGATGCTCGAAACCATCCACCAGTTCGGCCACCGCGTGATCCCCCACTTCCGGGCCATGGAGCCCGCTATTTCTAGCTAAAAGACACTGAAAATACCTAATTTGCACCTGTGTTTGGTGAGTCTTGTTGATATCCTCATCCCATGGCGACCCTGGTTGTCGACAAAGCGCCGACTCTTGAAGACGCTGCCCGTGCCGCGGAGGCGATAGCTGAGCATGATCCGCATGTCGTGCGCGTGGTGGTTTTCGGCTCAGTCGCCAAGCAAACTCAGAGGCCCGGCTCCGACATCGACATCATCGCCATCAGCGACGCATCTCGGTCGCTAGGCGAAGGGCGCGGGGCGGCTGAGTATGCCCTGCGCCAAGCGGCTGAAGCCGCATGCGGGATCAAGTGCGAGGTGATTCTCACCACTATCGGCGAATGGGAGTGGAGCCTGGAGCATGCCCGCTCCTCCGTGTTCGGAGAAGCGCACGCCCACGGCATCACCCTCTTTGAGCGCCCCTGTCCACCTTCGGCACCAAGTGCCGAGGAGACTGTCATGTCTCGAGACGACTGGGGCCTCGCCCTCAAGGATCTAGAAGAGGCCCACCGCAAAAACCTGGAACTGCTCCGAATCCTCAAATCCATTCCTGGCGAAGCGGCCACGGGTGAGTGGCTGCCTGCGGACCGCAGCTACACCTATGAGTCTGCGCTCGAATCAGCCCACATGAGCATCGAGAAGTGCCTGACCGCGCTTGGTCGGCTCCATCTCCGTCGATACCTCGACAACACCCACAACATCGACATCATGGCCGGCAAGCTCCGTCCCACCCCGTCGGGCCCGTTCGTCGATAGCGTGCTTGAGATGCTCGACACCGCCGAGGACGACGGTTCTCACACCAACTGGAGGCTCGCCCCCTATCTGGGGCAGTCGGACTCGTTCCAGCAGATGATCACCCCCGAGAACACCGCCGCCCACATACGCGCCGCCGCCGACCTCCTCGAGCACGCTCTGGCCGCAATCGCCAATTCCGCCCTGCGCCCCACCCCCATCCCCGCCGGCGACGCCACCATCCTCAACCGCTGCGCCGAGCCCATCGACTACCTCCGCCACCACGCCACCGCCCACTACCTCCAAACCGGGGCCCCGCTGCCAACCACGGAAGAGGTATTCGAACGGATCGAGGGCAAGAGGCTCGGACGTATCTCCAGCGAAGAAGTAGTAGCAGCACTCGAAGCCGAGCGCGCTCGTCGTTGACGCTTCTCTGCGCCGGTGCCGTCCATTGCCGGCGGCAGCCCGTACGACGCCTGCTATATCGCCCTAGCTGAGCTCTTGGGCTGCCCGCTGTTCACCGGCGACACCCGCCTCGCCCGCGCCCCTGGCCCAGTTTGCGAGATCGAGCTGGTCTGATTGAAACAGAAGTGCCAAAGAGAAAGCGGCTGTTGCGGCAGAGCTTCTTGACGTTTGCAGCGACGAGTCCGACCCAGGAAAGTAGCAGCCGGGCTCTTCAGTCAACCGGCTCTCGGCAGTCCGATCCTGCTTCGGGTGATGGGCGGAGTGCCTGTTGAAACTTGTACACCTTCATCTCAGCCAAGGACTGCTTCCGAAGTCCTGCGAGCCTCCGCTCTGCACCAGGCCGGGCAGCGACCTGCTCATGTAGCTGCCGGTAGCTCCTGGTGGAGGGCATTGCCCTGAAGCCTACTTTGGCTGCCAGCGACTGACGATCGCCAACTGGTGTATGGGTGCAGCGCTCCTGTAGCCGTTTTATGGCCCTACAACCTGGGGATATGCACTAGCTGACCGTCAGGCAAGCACATATTGTCATCGCCTCTTGCTAGTTTTCTCATCGCAAATCATTGACCTGTGAAAGAGGGAGAGGGCTTTATGACCCCACCAACGAATGGAGACGGCTACACGTCTCAACTGACCTACGAGAAGTTGCGGGATGCGGTGGCGGGAAGGCATGCGAACCCTTCCTGCACTCAGGGCTGATCGCTGGTCATAGCAGGGGCCACATGGATCTTGACCAGATGTACAAGAAGGCCACCGACTTTGGGCCGTACGACTATCAGCGACGTGTTGCTGAAGAGGGTCTGCCGGAGTTGCTGAGGACCCCGACGGGCTGTGGCAAGACGGAAGCTATAGGACTTGGGTGGCTGTATCGGCGGCGATTTCACCCAGACACCGAAGTTCGTGCTGCCACCCCTCACTGGCTGGTCATCGCGTTGCCGATGCGAACCCTCGTCGAGCAGACCTCTGATCGCTTCAAGCAATGGCTTCAGCAACTTGGCTTGAGCAGCGATGTTGGCCTTCACATAGTCCAGGGTGGCGTTGACTGGAGTGACCGCGATTGGCGGCTTGCGCCGGACCGTGACGCCATATTCGTCGGCACCATTGACATGCTCTTGTCGCGAGCCCTCAATCGTGGTTATGCCGATAGTCGGTGGAACTGGCCGATGTCTTTTGGTGGATTCAACAATGGAACGCACTGGGTGTTCGACGAGATCCAACTGATGGATGTAGCCACGCCGAACACTCGTCAGCTTCAATCGTTCCGTGACATTTTCGGCACAGCGTTTCCAACAGCAAGCACTTGGATGTCGGCCACCGTCGATGACCGCCTTCTGCGCACGGTGGATCGGCCTGATATCGGATCCATTGTCGAACTAAGCGATCAAGATCGTCATGGCCCACTCAGCCAGCGTCTCGATTCGACCCGTACCGTCGAAGAGATCAAGCTGCTTGACCGAAGGCGCGAGCAAGACCTCGCGCAAGACCTCGCGCAAGAACTCATTGCTCGCCACGAACCAGGCACTCTCACGCTAGCGGTGTTCAACACAGTTGAGCGTGCTGTCGCCACCTGGAGTTCGCTGAACAAGCTCTCGACTGACGCTGAGATAGTGCTTCTACATTCCCGTTACCGGCCTCCTGATCGTGCGGCCCACACAACAGATGCCCTGTCTCAGCCCGGACCCGCGGGCAAGATTGTCGTCAGTACCCAAGTGCTCGAAGCCGGCATTGACATCTCGGCGGCAATACTGTTCACCGAGGCTGCTCCGTGGCCATCGATCGTACAACGCGCCGGGCGTTGCAACCGAGACGGCACTAACGGCGATGCACGACTGTTGTGGGCAACCCCGCCTACGAACCCGCCCTATGAGGAAGTCGAGGTGCAAGCGTCGGCTGAAGCGCTTCGATCGCTTGCAGGGGAGATGGTGACGACTACTCGGCTCCAGAGCCTGGATGTCTACACATCATCACGAATCACTCCCGTCATTTGACGCAGAGACTTGATCGACCTATTCGACACCACGCCTGACCTCAGCGGCAATGACCTTGATGTTGCCCGGTTCATCCGCGACAGCAGCGATCGGACAGTCCAGGTGGCCTGGCGGAATTTCGCAGTCAACGGGAAGCCGCTAGGCCGGGCCCCGCGTCGAGACGAGCTATGCGGTGTGCCGATTGCCGAACTCAAGAAATGGTTGAAAGACCATCAGGCATGGCGTCTCGACCATCTGTCACGCGATCGTGAGCAGCCATGGGTGCGATGCAATGCCAGCGACTTACACGACGGGATTGAGGTTGTGCTCCGCGCAGACCAGGGTGGCTACGACTCGGAGATCGGCTGGAACCCGCGAAGTAAACAGGCGAAGGTGCTTGCACGTCCTACAACGCAAGCCGTTTCGGTCAGCTTCTCTCCCGAAGACGACGTAAGTGTGGGTGACGATCCCGCGTCACTTGCTAGTGACTGGTATCCACTTGCCCAACATCTTGTAGACGTTGAACGTGAGTGTGAGGAGCTCCTGGAAGGCTTTGGGCCTGGCGACCTCACAGCTGAGATGCGAAGAGCGGCCATCATTGCGGGGCGGCTTCACGACATTGGGAAGGCCTCACCGGTTTGGCAGGACGCAGCGTTGGCTACTGCCGACGAAGAACAACGAGCAGCTCTCAAGAGCAGCGGCCCGTTCGCCAAAACTGGAAGCAGCAAGACCCTGCGTTTCGGGCGCCGATTCTTCCGCCATGAACTCGTATCGGCGTTGGCCCTGATGAGTGAGGGCGCTTTTGCCATGGGCGATCATCACGAGACCGATCTTGTCATCTACCTCGTTGCCTCCCACCATGGTCGTATCCGCTTATCGATCCGCCGCCCGCCCGAGGAGTCGACCGTCGATAATACAATTGTCACGACGCTTGGGGTTGCGCCCGAAGATGAACTGCCTGAAGTGAACGTGGGAGTGTCAACCGTGCCTCCAAGTCATCTCATTTTTCCGACAGGCGACGACAGATACGAGAGGCGCGCTCTTGCGTTGCGTGATCGTGCCGATCTCGGGCCGTTCCGGCTTGCGTTCCTTGAAATGGTCGTCCGCAGTGCTGACTGGCGAGCAAGCCGGGACATAGGGGCAACCAAGTGAACCCGATCCACCTGTACGGCTGCAGGGCTGAACCGCTCCTTAGCTACCTTGCGGGACTCGGGGTCGTTCGACTAGTTGCCGAGCAGGTCACCCCCGAAGTGTCAGCCCGATGGGATGGCAACCATTTGGTGATTGCTGCCCAGGAGTTGGACGAGACGATGCTCATCGAGTTTTTTGCCGATGACTACATACCAACCGCGGTGATATCTCCATGGAATAGCGGGGGAGGATTTCAAGACGAAGGAAAGCTTACTTCACCATCTGCTCAAAGACTCGTAGAAAGGGTCGCGGAAAGCAGTCATCCAAGGCTAGCTCCCTATCGGGATGCCATTGTTGCTGCTAGACGAGCACGGCAGACGGCCAGACATTACGGGTTGGCTAAAGATGGCAAAATTATTGGAAAAGATAAAGAAAAGGCGCAGTTTATTGAACTTTGTAGAGCGAAGCTCCCTGACGAAGCACTACCCTGGCTCGACGCATCAGTTGTACTTCTTGACAACGATATCGCCTTTCCATTGATTCTCGGAACTGGGGGAAATATTGGTAGAAGGGATCTTTCGGTAGGCTTTCTTGAACAGTTGGAAGCTCTTGACTTTTTTGGCGGACCATCCAATCATTCACAAGAAGGGTCTATGGAGTCTCCATCAGTGAGACCTCTTCTCAATCACGCTCTCTTTCGTGATAGTGAAGCTGAACTTTGTAGAAGTACGGCTAGCCAGTTTGACCCGGGCGGGGTAGGCGGTCCAAACAGTTCCTCGACAGGAGACGCCGATCCCCTCGCTAACCCATGGAGTTTCGTGCTCGCCATGGAAGGGGCCATGGTGTTTGCCAGCGCCGCGGCCCGCAGGCTTAGCGCAGAAAGCCAAGCAGGTCCTAGCAAAGTCAGTATGCCTTTCACCGTAGCTGCAACGGTGGTGGGATACGGCTCAGCAGCGGAAAGCGAAAGTCCAAAGGGCGAGCTATGGGCACCACTGTGGCGCGACGAAATGTCATACCGGGAGATACGAAATTTCATCTCAGAGGGGCGATCCCAATGGGGCCGCAACCAAGCCCGGTCGGGGCTTGATTTTGTCCGAGCGACCGCGACTTTGGGCGTTGATCGTTCTGTTGATGAGTTCGTCCGCTACCTGATCAGCGATCGACATGGACAGAGTCCGCTAGCCGTTCCAATTGGCCGATACAAGGTCAGCAACAGCGTGAGACCTGAGGCCGATCTTCTACGTCAGCTCGACGACTGGGTTGGTCGGGCCAGGTCAAACCAGGAACCAGGCGCGGTTACCGCGGCGTTGAATGCTCTGGATCGGGCACAGTTCGCTGTGGCAACTCATGGTGGAGCGCGCCGCCTCCAGGCAGTGCTTACCGCACTCGCTGAGGCCGAGCAGGCAGTATCTCGATCACCCAAATATCGCGATGATCGGCGCCTTCATCCCATCGACGGACTATTGGCCCAAGAGTGGTTGCCGGTGCTTGACGACGGCTCCACTGAGTTCCGGATTGCCGTTGGGCTGGCATCACTCAGCGATAGGACGCCCTCAGGCATGCCTAGCGGCGCAGAAGCCGTCAGGGGAAGCCTCGCGACGCTTTTTCGCCCGGTGAGCCGTGCCCGGTATGGCTTGAATTGGTCAAGTGGCGGACCAAGGGTGCCCAACTTCGGTCGCTGTCCGATATTCGAAGTCATCAACGATGCCTTTGGGGCCCGCGCCGTCCTCTCAGCCTCCAAGCGGTCCGACAAAGAGGCTGATGGTCAAAATGCAGGCCTGCCCTTCGCCTTCGACTATGGCCTTGGAGTTGACATCGCCGATGTTGGATACCTTCTATGCGGGCAGTTTGACGAGCAGCGGCTAAGTGAGATTCTGGCGGGCCTGTTGCTGTTGGAATGGGAGGACGCCTTCAGCGTTGCCGCCAAATGCCTATCCGCTGTTCCAGATGACCCGGTGGCCCGGCTACACGCCGCGAGCCGCCCCATCTATGTTGTGCTCGCTCCATTCTTTGCTGGACGGCTACCGGTCGCCCCAACGGACACCGAGCCGAATCCCATCCGATCGATCGCAGTACGTCCACGACCCGAGTGGATTGGAGCGATCCGAACCGAAGCCGCCCACACCGCAGCCAGGTCGGCCGCCCACCTGCTTCGGGGACGCGGTTGGAGGCTGATTGCTGACAAATTCGAGCAGACGAGCATCGAACCCGGCCGCTTGGCGACTGCGCTGCTGTTGCGCCTTGATCGAGCAGGCAACGATCAGCGCCAGCTTCGATTCCTACTCAACCACCAAAGCACAATTGAGACTCGCTGGTCAGCGGGTCGAGAAAGGCAGGAGCCACACCATGAGCAAGCGTGAAATGTACACAATCGACCTGAGGGCTGTCCCTTCAGATCGGTTCCAGCCCACCGGATTTCCGGACTTGGGTGCAGCCAAGTTTCAGAAACCGGCTGGTCCAAACAACGAATGGGTCGATGCCATCCTCGTTGAATCTGCTCAATCCATGGCAAACCGGTTTGAAGCGGTGGGATGGAGTGAGGAGCACCAAGAACCCGTCGCAGCGCTACTGGGCCTACCGTGGGTCAAAGTTGTTGCCAAGGACGACGGCCGCTACCTGACTTCGAGTCGTACTGAGGCCCATCGGCTGGCATCGGCTTTCGTGAAAGACAGTGACACCGCCGACGGTAGAGACATGGTCGACGAGATCCGCAACCGCTTCGACCTGGCCGACGATACGCCTATTTCTCCGAGCAAAATAGCTTCTGCAATTTTCGCTCTCGATCCCCTGTGCCTCATACACGGGGTGTTCTTCGCAGACAAGCGATGGCCTGGCCAGCCCAAAATAGCCAGAGGGCTTACTGGATTTATTGAGGCGACCGATGTCAGGGAGGCATATTCTGGCGGCGTAAAGCGCGATGGTGTTCGGCATAATTTGGGTGATGGAGGTGGTACCGCCGAAGGGTACGGAAGCGTTCCATATCCCCGCACCGAGTACACCGCCCGCTCAATCGCCTTGTACGTATCTATCGACGTAGGACAGATGGAGGCATATGGCCTGTCTACGAATGCGACGAAGTTGCTGCTCGCCATCGCGCGGTGGGAAGTTCGCTCGATTCTTGACCTGGGCCTGCGACTACGAACCGCTTGCGAGTTCGAACCGATTAACGACGGGGATCTAGCTGGACTCGCAGACATCGATGCGTTGGCCTCGGAAATCAGTGATCTCATCAGTGGCGGAGTTGATGAGCTTCAGGACTCTGATGGATCGCCATTGGTGGTTCGCTGGTCGGATAGGAAGAAGCGCTCGTAGTGACAGCCATCCTCCGGGTGGAGTTCCCATGGGGCAAGTACCACGCCACTGAATGGGGGCGGAACGTAAACGAGGGCCAACCCGAGTGGCCTCCGTCACCATGGCGCATCCTCCGGGCGCTGTTCGCTACTTGGAAGAACCGTTGTGCGCATCTTCAGGATGAGGATGTTGAGGCAGCTCTGAGTCAGCTTTCAGGACCTCCCACGCTCCATCTTCCTGCGATGAGACCTGCTCATCTGCGCCACTACATGCCTCAGAAGAGCTATCGCTCGGTCGGGAAACCGGACACGACACTTACCTTCGATCCATTTGCAGTTATCGATCCACAAGTGCCGGCCTACATTCAGTGGGATGCCGAATTAGCTGAAGGCCCAACGGCTGCTCTTGGTGAGATCGCAGCGGCGCTCTCCTATCTCGGGAGATCAGAGTCCATCTGTAGGGCGGAGCTCGTGTCCCGAGTCGAACAGCCAGCACCGGAGTTATGGAAACCAGCAGGACCTCAGGATCACGTAAACACCGAAGTCTTGTGCCCTCAACAGCCATTCAAGTTGAGTTACTTGCTTCAAAGTCCCGACACTGTCAGGAAGAACGGGCGAATCATTCCACCCGGAAGCCACCTTGTCCCGTACACGAGGGTTGACCTGACGCAGGGCGCACCCTCAGCAACTGATTGGCGGCCCACTTATGCAGCAGTCCGATTGGCTGTACATCCCAGGCCTCGACCCACAATTGCCAACGCCGTGGCTGTTGGTGAACTGCTTCGACGAACTGCACTTAAAAAGCACGGTGAGCCCTCAGAAACGCTCAGCGGCAAACAACCGTCGGGCGATCGCAATCGCGGCAGACACGAACATGCCCACTACTTCTCACTGACACCGGGCCATAGACTGGATGCTGGGGCACCTATTGATTCACTCGTGGTGTGGGCACCGGGCCGTCTAAATGGGGACGAACTCGCGGCACTCGCCCAAGTGAAATGGCTCAGAGCCGGTCGAGCGGCCAGTGACGTGCCTGACATCGCAGTAGCCGTCGCTGCCTTCGGCGAAATTGAAGAAGTCGCCCCTGAAATCGTTGGTCCCGTATCCACCTGGAGATCTCGTACTCCGTTTGTACCAGGGAGACACCGCCAAAAGCTCTCTTGGAACGACCACATCCAAATTGAGATCGCTCGTGAGCTTTCGGTATACCGCGACCTGCCTGCGCCAACATCAGTAACCGTGCTCGATGACGATACGCGGAGGTATCGTCGCCGCCGACTCCCGCCCAAAGAAACAATAGGCGGTAGCCGACGCGCAGCTTTCGTAGAGATCAGGTTCAAGCATCCGGTCAAAGGTCCGATCATTCTCGGTTCGATGAGCCATTTTGGTCTTGGTCTGTTTCTTCCTGCCGAATCCGAATCCAATCCGGTATGAGGCGATCATCCCGTAGAAGCGCTCAGGACGGCTACAGCACCTCTTGCCCGCTAGCCAGAGGTGATCTGGTCTCGTGAGTGATGTGCCTGATCTCGTTCCGGCCAGGATGGTCAACGAGTTCGAGTACTGTCCGCGGCTGTTCTATTTGGAGTGGGTCCAGTCTCGTTTTGAGGACAACCCTGACACCGTCGAAGGTCGCTATGTGCATCGAAACGTGGATGCCGGCGGGGGGCGCATTGACGATCCCGATGAAGACAGCCCGGTGCGCAAGGCCCGATCAGTTACTGTCAGCTCTGAGAATCTGGGGATAATCGCCAAGGCCGACATCATTGAGGGCAGGGGGAGCAAGGTCACCCCGGTTGAGGTGAAGCGGGGGAGGCCGCCGAGGCATGGGCCGGCGTGGTCTCCTGAGCTTGTGCAAATCTGCGCCATTGGGCTCATACTCCAAGACAACGGGTATGACTGCTCGGAGGGTCAGATCTTCTTCGCCGAGTCGCGTGAGCGAGTCAAGGTGCCCTTTGACGAGAAGCTGGTGTGGCAAACCCTGAACGTGTTGAGAGACTTGAAAGAGGTTGCTGGCTCTCCTGATCCACCGCCTCCACTCGTTGACAGCCCCAAATGCCCTCGATGCTCTCTGGTGGGCATCTGCTTGCCTGACGAAACGAATCTTCTGGCTAACCGATCGGATGTCCCACCCCGTCGTCTGACTCCCAGGGATTCCGCGGCCCGGCCCCTCTACGTGACAGAGCAAGGCACCCGGATTGGGGTCAGGAAGGGAAGGGTCACGGTTTCTCAGCAGAAGGATGTTCTTCAGGAGGTCAGG
Organism: bacterium; assembly: GCA_028819295.1. Lineage (GTDB taxonomy): Bacteria > Actinomycetota > Acidimicrobiia > Acidimicrobiales > Bin134 > Poriferisocius. Next base: position 33,406 of record JAPPMA010000065.1, read on the forward strand.
CTTATTGATGTCTCTCAAGTGTCGATCTACGGCAATGTGCAGATTAGCTCCCAGGCCATGAGGGCGATGTTCGATCAGCAGGTTCCAGTCTGTTGGTTTTCCTACGGCGGCTGGTTCCAGGGCATCGCCCATGGTCTGCCTTCCAAGCACGTTGACCTTCGGAGACGTCAAGTTGCCATCGCCGCGCAGGCGGGTCTGCCTATAGCCCGAAAGATGGTTGAGGGGAAGATCAGGAATTCAAGGACGCTGCTGCGGCGGAACTCGCGAAGCGACGTCAAGCCCGTTTTGGAGCAGTTGAAGGCGACTGCTGATCAGACCGCTGAGGTGGACACTGTTGAGTCGCTGCTGGGCGTGGAGGGTGCAGCAGCCCGGCTCTACTTCTCAGGGTTTTCTGAGATGCTGAAGGATGACTCGTTGGGAACCTTCGACTTCCAAGGGCGAAATAGAAGACCTCCCCGCGATTCGGTGAATTGTCTGCTTTCCTATGGCTACTCATTGCTTACAAAGGATCTCACCTCAGTTGCCTTAGCGGTTGGTTTCGACCCCTACTTGGGGGTCTTCCACAAGCCGAGATTCGGGCGCCCGGCGCTGGCCCTTGACCTTGCTGAAGAGTTCCGCCCTCTCATCGCCGACTCAGTTGTGGTCAACGTGATCAACAACGGCGAGATTCAGGAGAACGGGTTCATTGTGAGGGCTCAAGGCGTTGCCTTGACTCAGCAAGGGCGTCGATCGTTCATCGCCGCCTATGAACGCCGCCTCGATCAAGAAGTGACTCATCCGGTCTATGGATACAAGATCACCTATCGCCGCGTCCTCGAGGTCCAGGCGCGGATGCTGGGTGCTTACTTGCTCGGCGAGATCCCCGAGTACGTGCCGTTCATGACGAGGTGACCCATGACGCAAGGACGAAGGAGATTTTTGGTGGCCTATGACATCCGCGACCCCAAGCGCCTTCGGAAAGTCCACAAGACGATGGTGGGCTACGGCTGGTCGATGCAATACAGCGTGTTCATCTGCGACCTCGATGCGATGGAGCTCATTGCCATGAAGACCGAACTAGGAGAGATCATCCATCATGCTGAAGATTCCATTGCTATGATCGACATCGGTGATCCTGGCCAGCGAGGCAGAGACTGCTTTCAATTCATGGGAGTATCTGTTCCCCTGCCGACCAGTGGCCCAGTCATTTTGTGATGCGAGCGCTGAGGCAGGCTGCGATATGCCCAGCAGCGCTCGGAACCGCATGGACACAAGGATTTTGACGCTCTTTGACAGCTGAATAGATGCCAGCAGATGCTTCCTCCACATTACCGCTCGCAAATACTCGCAAACCCGCAGTTCAGGGTAGGCGAATAGAGCGAGCAATTCGGGGGGTTATTGAACCCCCCCTTCATTGAAGCTCGCTCGCGGCCAGCATGAGGGACGAGGAGCGGGCCATTCGGGGGGTTATTGAACCCCCCCTTCATTGAAGCTCGGACAGCTGGAGCACCCAGTGCGGGATGCCGAGCTATTCGGGGGGTTATTGAACCCCCCCTTCATTGAAGCGTCGCGGCGGGCAGCAGCCTTGTGCCGAGCTCGATGAATTCGGGGGGTTATTGAACCCCCCCTTCATTGAAGCCGGACCATGCCGAGTCGCCGGCGGCGTTGCGGGCGGATTCGGGGGGTTATTGAACCCCCCCTTCATTGAAGCTTGTACCTGCCGGGCGCGACCGGCGCATGGCAGGCATTCGGGGGGTTATTGAACCCCCCCTTCATTGAAGCGCCTGCCGCGAGTGCGGCGACCCGACCCGCGGGCTGATTCGGGGGGTTATTGAACCCCCCCTTCATTGAAGCGCGTCGTTCGGCCACGACGAGCCGCCCGCACTCGACATTCGGGGGGTTATTGAACCCCCCCTTCATTGAAGCCCGGGGGGGACGCCGGCGGAGATCGCGTCGTACAGATTCGGGGGGTTATTGAACCCCCCCTTCATTGAAGCCGCGAGGATGTGACGTCGCAGTGATTGGGGGGGGTTTCATTCGGGGGGTTATTGAACCCCCCCTTCATTGAAGCTAGCCGCCGCCCGGCGGCGGTCAGAAGGGGTCCGAGATTCGGGGGGTTATTGAACCCCCCCTTCATTGAAGCGTCGGCGCCGCCAGGGACTGCATGAGCGACCGCATCATTCGGGGGGTTATTGAACCCCCCCTTCATTGAAGCGTCGTAGCCGCCCTCCTGCCACGCGACCAAGTCTCATTCGGGGGGTTATTGAACCCCCCCTTCATTGAAGCCTTGTCGCCGGCGAGGACGACGCGGAAGGTGACGTCATTCGGGGGGTTATTGAACCCCCCCTTCATTGAAGCGGGAGGATGGTCTGGGCTTTGGTGGCGGCGCGGCGGATTCGGGGGGTTATTGAACCCCCCCTTCATTGAAGCATGCGCCACTGGTACGCCGCCGAGCGACACTGGCCCCATTCGGGGGGTTATTGAACCCCCCCTTCATTGAAGCACGGCGGTGGCGGCGATCACGGCGATGCCGGCGGCGGATTCGGGGGGTTATTGAACCCCCCCTTCATTGAAGCATCGACTCCGACGGCGACGGGCTGGCCGACGGGTTCAATTCGGGGGGTTATTGAACCCCCCCTTCATTGAAGCGACCTCTTCGAAATGGTGTGGAGGCGCCCGTCGTCCGATTCGGGGGGTTATTGAACCCCCCCTTCATTGAAGCCCGCACGCGACCGGGCCGTAGGCGATGACGGTTTTGGCATTCGGGGGGTTATTGAACCCCCCCTTCATTGAAGCAGTCCGCCCGCCGCATGTGGATCGGGTAGTCGAGATTCGGGGGGTTATTGAACCCCCCCTTCATTGAAGCTACGGGCTGGTCGCATCCGTCGTCGCGGCACAGTGATTCGGGGGGTTATTGAACCCCCCCTTCATTGAAGCTGGGCGGGCAGCTCCTTGGACTGGCTGCGGATTTGGCCGATTCGGGGGGTTATTGAACCCCCCCTTCATTGAAGCAGGAAGGCTATGGCGTTGTCGGGGGGCACGCCGGCGATTCGGGGGGTTATTGAACCCCCCCTTCATTGAAGCGGCGGCGGCGGCGCCCATGTCGAGCACATGGCCAATGATTCGGGGGGTTATTGAACCCCCCCCTTCATTGAAGCTTGCTGTTGCTTCACCCCCGATGCTGCCATATGCCGAATTCGGGGGGTTATTGAACCCCCCCTTCATTGAAGCACCACGCAGGCGGCGCTCACCGCGCCCGGCCCGCCCGCGATTCGGGGGGTTATTGAACCCCCCCTTCATTGAAGCGCAGCAGCGATGACAGAGGCAGAAAACGGGTCCACCCATTCGGGGGGTTATTGAACCCCCCCTTCATTGAAGCACGGCGCGGACCTCGACCCACCAGTCTGCGCCGGCGGTCATTCGGGGGGTTATTGAACCCCCCCTTCATTGAAGCGCGTAAACCGCATTCGTCGAATGCTCGGAGTACGCCCGATTCGGGGGGTTATTGAACCCCCCCTTCATTGAAGCGGCAGGCGCCGCCCGGGGCCGACCTCCGAGGCCAGATTCGGGGGGTTATTGAACCCCCCCTTCATTGAAGCAGCAGTTTTCGTAACGTAGTATGCGGCTTTGGTGAGATATTCGGGGGGTTATTGAACCCCCCCTTCATTGAAGCTCGCCGCAGTCCGACGGCGTGACCGCCGCCTACTCGATTCGGGGGGTTATTGAACCCCCCCCTTCATTGAAGCATGAACAGGTCGTTCGAGCAGGACCTCATGGGCGCCATTCGGGGGGTTATTGAACCCCCCCCATTGAAGCGTCAGTGATCCTCACTTTTGCACCTTCTATCATTAGGTGTTTTGTATTGTTGGATCGTGTTGCTTTGGAATATGTTCAAGAAATATCCCAGATGAGGTGGTTGAAGTACGGGTAACTGTCACAGGTGGGTTGTATTCTCGTGGGTATGGAGTTCACTGGATTGGCGGGTTGTGAAACCGCAAGCACAAGTGATCATTCCGGCGTGGGGTCGGAGGTGGTACTGCGTGTATTTCGGGCTGATGTCGGTGAAATGCCGATTGAAGAATTGGATGATCGCATTGAAGAATTGGGGCGGGCTCGTTCTCAGATTGAAGGATTGTTGGCTGAGGCGTTGGCTGAGCGTGCTCGGCAGAGCACTCCCCGGGCCGCAGCGAGCGTGCTGCGGGAGCGGGTGTTGGAAGCCGCAGGCAAGGCGAGCGGGGATGTGAAGCTGGCGGTGTCTTTGGCGGAGAAGTTCCCCGCCACCTTGGAAGCGCTGGCATCGGGCGAGATCAACGCGGGCCAAGCCCGGGTGATCGAGCGCGTCGCAGGCAAGCCCGACTACCGAAGCGAAGAGGCCATACTGGCCTGCACCAAGGAGGCTCCCGCGGACTTGCTGTCAAGGTACGCGCTTCGCCGGGAGCCGGTCGAAGAGCGTGACTATTCCAAGTACCAGCAGCAGCGTCAAGATCGAAGGGCATCCATCACCCAGGAGCCGGACGGATCATGGAAGCTGTTTGCCCACCTCGACTGCATGGCTGGGCGGCGGGTGAGCATGGTATTTGCCAAGATGGCCGAAGCATTTCGCCGCGAGGAGAAGCCCGACAGCAAGATCACGTATTTGCAGCGCAACGCCGACGCTATAGTGCAATTGATCACCCGAGACGGTCCGCAGCGGGCCGCGCCGGCTTCCCTTTTGATCATCTCCGAGTACGATCCTGCCACTGGTGAGTTCGGGCAACCCCGACTTGACGACGGCCAGCCGGTGCCCCCCGAGGAACTGGCCCGGTTCATCGACGATGCCGACGTATACACCGCCTTTGCCGACGCAGAGGGCCAGCCGCTGTGGCTGGGCCGATCGCAGCGGTCGGCGTCTTTGGCCCAAAGGATCATGCTGGCGGCCCGAGACGGCGGGTGTATTGGCTGCAAGAGTCCGTCTGAGCGGTGCGAGGCCCACCACATCCAACATTGGCAAGACGACGGCCCCACCGACATTCCCAACCTCGCTCAGCTTTGTCCCGGCTGTCACCACCTGGTTCACGATTGCAACTGGCAGGTCTGTCGAAACCACTGGAGTTACTACCGGATCAATGCTCCACCCGATCCGTTTCCCGACCATGGAACCTCCACCTACCACCTGGCTCAGCACAGCCCGGTGCTCAGGAACTGAGTCTTCTCGCTCCCGTGTCGGATGAATTTCTCACTGGCCGCGGCCGGGTAGGAGGCTGGCGCTATCCCGAGCGGTCGGGGCCGGCGCGCAGGATGTGGAACTTCAGCAGGCAGCGCTGGTCGGTGACCATGGCTTGGCGGTACTCGTCCCAGTCGGGGTGCTCGCCCCGCAGGGTGCGGTAGTACTCCACCAGCGGCACCGGGGAAGCAAGACGCCGCTGCTGCCAGCGGCTTGACGGTGGCCAGTCTGAATCCCGCTGGCTTTTGACTGGTTGTCGCCTATACTGGGCGTATAACCCCCTGATCGCTTTGTCGGTTAGGACCCGGGGCCCCTCCATGTGAGGGGCCTCTGTTATTTCCACGCTGCTGGTCTGTTGAATATGCGGCTGGAATCAGGCTCTTGGACTTCATCGGACATCTGGCATTTGGCGACAAGCTCAGGCCGAATCGACTCGGCCCAAGAAGCCACCCACTCCAGATCTCGGGAAACGGTCTTCATAGGGCTGAAGACGCCGACGTGATGGCCATCGCCCACTGCGAGTTCAATCGCTGGACGCAAGTCCGAGTCATTCGCGACAAGGAGATCCTGCGCGTTTTGTGGGGTTGGGGTTGTTGTCACCGGTTGGGGGTCATGTTATCAGCAGGCCGAGGGCTTGGGAGTTGTGGGGGTTGGTGACGCCGTGGGCTGTTCGTCGCAGGACTTGGAGGCGGTTGTTGGTGCCTAGATGCGCCCGTTTGAGGGCCGTCCGGTGTGGTGCCAGTTGAGTATTTCGTCTGACCATTCGATGAGGGTGTTCACGATTTTGAACACCTGCGGGTCGAACGCTGGTTCGGAGCCCTCGGGCTGGCGGCGCTGCGCGTCGCGGCGCACCGCGGTGAGCCCGGCTGAGAACCATGGACTCTCGAGCACACGAACCCGGCGCAAACACAACCGCACCCGCATAACATCTGAACCCATCGGAGCCCTCTGGGACAGGCGACATTGACATCACCGATTCCAGCAGGGCCACGGCCCCTGTTCGCCGACCCTCAGACCACCCCACCCCACGAATCCGTGCAGACCCGGTTTATTTGGAGCGACACCCCCCAGTATGTTCTGCGTTCAAAATACAATATGCCTTCGCTCGATTCATCCATTTATTGCACAATGGGGTTTCGCCCCTCGATTGAAAATCCGATTCGTGGATCATGTGCTCTCTAAATGATGCGAGAGGATTCTGCGGGTTGAGTCCGAACTGTTGATATATCACTCTCGTTGAAACCGCATTCGTAAGGGAGTAAGTGTCGCCATGCTGGGTGATATATTCCGTTACTGCTAATCTTCGAAGCGAGTCCTTTGCTGAATTGAAATTGATGCCTGACACCTCAATCAAATCTGTGAGAGCAGCGTGTCTTCCCAGTACAGCGATGCTAGCCAAGCACAATTTGCCTGTTTTCGATAGATCATTAAAGGACAGTATCCCAATGTCACGATCAACAATTGAATTAGCGTAGTCAATTGCATTGTGAACAGCACTCATGTCAATTGTGTTGTTTGGTGCATGTGCAAGCTTCCAAGCATTGTAGCCAATCAACTGCAACTTATACGGTAAGCCATCGACTGATTCGGCTGCGACCTTCAATGCATCGTCGGTAATGCTTCCGTTAGCTCCGCATACCGGTATTTTGATTCCTGCCCAAGCATCGGGAAAATTGATCGAAGGCATATCATATTGCTCACATCTCTTGAAAAACGACATCCTTTTGTCTAATAGAATTGTATTCTTAGCCTCTGACAAACCCGCGCCAAGAAAAGCTAATGGCAACCCATCACGTCTTATATGCTGCAAGTCGTTAGATAACCTACGTCCTTCTGTTCTGTCTATACCCTGAAGTTCGTCAATTGTCAACAGCACGGAACTGCCATTGGATTCTGCTAACTTCACCAACTCTGTCAATTGTTCCCGCAATCCTCGTTTGATTTCCAAGTTTGTGTAATCTGCTTCCGAACTTCCTAATTCAACACCTCGTAAGATCACCCCCCCTTTTCCGTGTGGCAGTTGTGGCAGTTCTAGTGTCCAGAGAATCCAGCCCCACATAAGTTCTTGTAGCTTGATATATGGCTTGGTTAAGGCGTTCCAGCAGTCCTTCTGTTGCAGCATCAACGGACAGGACAATCCAACCATCTTGCTTTGCACGATTTTCCATCTCCGTAAGAGCGACGGTCTTGCCCGACCCTCTCTGCCCCATGATCACGCTGTAGTAGCTGCGATCACGCGGGCCTGTAAGCAGTCCTGACCCTATGTCAGTGAGCAGATCGTCCCGCCCGACAAGTTCAACAGGAGGAACCCCAAACGTCGGTGAAAACGGGTTGTCGCTAGCCTTGCCTGGAATTCCGAGTCTCTCCACGCAGGCAGTATACCGCGCACGACTTCATGCACAAACCCATAACTTCATACATAAACGCATGACTTCACGCAAGAACTGCATGAGGTTCCCCTCTTTTCGTGGAGGCATGCTCTATAGGTAGGGGCTGTGTCCAGGCTGCGAAGAGGTTTCGATCGGGAGTTCCGCTATGGGGCTGTTCGGATCGTGAACGAGCCCGGCCGGCCGGCGGCCCATGTGGGCCCGTGACGGCGGTTGCATCGGCTGTGTATCCCCCTCGGAGCGGTGCGAGGCCCACCACATCCAGCACTGGCTAGACGACGGGCCTACCGACATCCCCAACCTCGCTCAGCTTTGTCCCGACTGCCATCACCTGGGACGCGATTGCAACATCGGTGAATTTCTCTTGTGGCAATTCGACCCTTGCCTTCCATGGCTGAATCTGGTGGCTTGCAAAGTGCTCGTGAAAGTCCCGCAACATCTCTTCAGGCGGTGCCGGGCGGAGCCGATCGCCCCAGTTTCCCCGAGACGAGACAGCCCTCCAGTCGTCGGGCACTTTGAACTTGCCTTCAAACACATCGACTCCGGAAGCCCGAACTGCACGTATGAAGACTCGTTGACGCCGTGGCGGGTCGGCATTCTCTGCGGTTTTCTCCGAGATTTGAGATGTGAAGTACTTCACTCCTCTCACCTTTCCAGGTCGGGGAACCAACCGTGCGGCAAGGGCAGAAAAGTCAACCCATTTTATGGCGGGTCTGCCCCGGACCGCGGCATAGAAGTTGAGCCCGTCTACGTACACGGTCCATGTCGGAGGAGAACTCATGCTTCGGCGGGGGGATAAGCGGCTACCCCGAGCGGTCGGGGCCGGAGCGGAGGATGTGGAACTTCACCAGGCAGCGCTGGTCGGCGGCCATGGCTTGGCGGTACTCGTCCCAGTCGGGGTGCTCGCCCCGCAGAGTGCGGTAGTACTCCACCAGGGGTTCCAGCGCGGCCGGGCCGGAGATGATCTCGGCCTGGCACTCGATCTGCACCCAGTCGCCGAAGAAGTTGCGGGGGAACACGCAGAGCCAGCTTCGGGGATCGCGGCGCAGGTTCTTGGTCTTGTAGGCGGTCTCCCGGGTGCTCATCACCACCGTGTCGTCCACCACCGCCAAGGTCACCGGCGACATCTGGGGCGTCCCGTCCCCCCTCGCAGTGGACAGCACCGCGTTGGCGTTCTCCCGGATGTAGTCCAAGGCCTTCGCTGAGTCCATGGGGGCATCCTATGAGGCTTGTTGCCGTTCTGGCCGGGTCGGCAAGATCAGCTAGGCGATACTCGCAGCGGCTGCCACCGGCGGTAGGTGGCGCAGCGCCACAGCCATTCGGCCGGGCCGAAGCGGAAGCGGCTGAGCCAGGCCTGTGACCACCAGAGCTGTGTGGCCCACACCCCGAGGGCGAACAGGGCGATCTGGCTGCGGCTGAGGTCGACGGTGTCGAGCAGCTCCCGCAGCACGATGACGCCCAACACGCTTTGGGCGAGATAGTTGGTGAGCGCCATGCGCCCCACAGCGCGCATCCGAATCCTCAGGCCGGATTCGGCCCGGCGATCCCACAGGGCGATGAGGCTGAGATAGGCGAGGCTGAGGGGGATGGTGGCCAGCGTGTTGGGGGCGGCCCCGGCCAGCGCCCAGTCCGGGGAGAACCCGCTGGCCGCCACGATGGCTAGGCCGGCCGCCGAAAGCGGCAAGCCCACGCCCAGACCCCATCGGGCGGCCCGCACGTAGAAGCCCCGGGGTCGCTCGCCGGTGACCATGCCGGTGCGGTACAGCGCCACGCCGATCAGCATCATGCCCAGCGCCCGAGCCCCGAAGTCGCCCGCGAACCACAGTTCGATCCCGGCGGACTTCTCGCCTTCGAGCCAGTAGCCGCTGAGCCGGCTGGCCGGGTCTTCGATGGCCGCCTGCACCGCCACCGCAACCACCGCCACCGCCACCACCAGGACGGTGCCGATGGTCACCAGCACTGACGGACGCAGCCGCCGCGCCGCGATGATCAGCGGCGAGCAGATGGCGTACAGCACCAGCACGTCGCCCTCCCACAGCGCCATGTGGGCGATGCCGATGCCCAACAGCAGCGCGTTGCGCCACAGGCTGAACCACACCGGCCGCCGCTGTCGGGCCGCGGCCCGGTCAGCGAACATGGCGATCCCGGCGCCGAACAGCAGTGAGAACAGCCCCATGAACTTCTGATCGAAGAGCACCTCGCCCATGCCGCCGATGGCCCAGTCGAGCCAGGTGCGCGAGCCGCCGGCGTCGAGGTTGAAGTAGGCGGGCATGTCCACCAGCCCGAATGACACCGCGTTCATGGTCAGGATCCCCAGCACCGCCACCCCCCGAACGGCGTCCAGGGTGGTGTTGCGGCCCTCCGCCGAGATCGGCGCCGAGCGGGGCTCCTCGCGGGTCATGTCGGCCTACCAGCGATTCCAGCGGGTGACCAGATCCAAGGGCTCTCGGCGGGCGGGGCGGAAGTCGGTGCCGATGGTGTGGGCGAAGGGGATGAGCGCCAGCTGCATCACGTCGTCGTAGGGGATGCCCAGCAGTTCGGCCGCCTCCTGCTCGTAGCAGAGGTGGATGGTGGTCCACACCGTGCCGATTCCCCGCTCTCGGGCGGCCAGCATGAACGACCACGCCGCCTGGATGACCGACCCCACATGGGAGGCCACGGTCACCGGTGGGTGGTCCCACACTCTCCCGGCCAAACACGGGATCAGCATTCCCGGCACCTTGTGGAGGTGCTCGGACAGGTGGCCGGCCGAGGTGTACATCTTCTCGTTGGTGGCCTCCAGTTGGGAGGGGTCCTGCACTTCCAGCCGGGGGAGCACCCCCAGGTAGTCGCCGGCCACCTCGCCGGCTCGGCGGTACAGGTCGGCCAGTCCGGCGATGAGTTCGGGCTCGGTGACCACCATGAACCGCCAGTTCTGCCGGTTCGACCCGGTGGGGGCCTGCACCGCGATCTCCAGGCACTCGTTGATCAGCTCCGGTGCCACCGGCCGGGACGTATCCAACCGCCGGCGTACTGCCCTGGTGGTGGTGAGCACCTCATCGGCGCTCAAGTTCAAATGGGCCATGCCACAGTTTTAGTCAGTCTTGGCGGCAAACACAGCCTCGAACTTGGAGAGGGGCCAACGCTGCCTACGAGTATCATTTGGAGATGGCGTTGGTGCTGGACCGCTACCCCGAGTTCACCTACGACGGCGCTCCGCCGGCAGTCAGCGGCCTCGAGGACTTGCGCCTGCTCCGCAAATGGGAGGCGGCCATCGGCTATCGCATCTTTGCCGCTCTGCGCTGGGGGCAGACCGGCGACGGCCACATCACCGCCCGCGATCCGATCCTCACCGACCACTTCTGGGTGCTGGGCTACGGCATCCGCTTCGGCAACGCCACCATCGACAACCTCACCCTGGTGGGACCCGACGGCCAGGGCGTGGCCGGTCCTCTCGAAAACGGGGTCAACTTCGCCGCCTACCACATCCACTGGCCGATCCTCAACGCCCGCCCCGATCTGGCGTCGGCCGCCCACACCCACACTCCCTACGGCACCCCGTGGTCGGCCAACGTCGAGCCGTTTCGGGCCATCAGCCAGGAGTCGTGCGCCTTCGTGTTCGACCAGTCGCTCTACGACGGCGACAACCTCGAGGTGAACGACGTGGCCGGCGGCGAGGCCATCGCCCAGGCCATGGGCCCCAGCCGGGTGTGCATCCTCCGCAACCACGGCCTGCTCACCGGTGGGCGCTCGCCCGGCGAGGCCGTGGGCTGGTTCGTGGCCGCCGAGCGGGTGGCCGAGGTGCATGTGAAGGCCCCCGACGCCAAGCCGATCAGCGAGGAGGCCGCCAAAGAAGTGGAGGCCTCGCTGTTCTCGGCGGACAACGGCTGGCGCGTCTTCCAGTGGCTGGCCCGCGACCTGGTGCCCGACCCCTCGGTGGTGTTGGGCTGAATCTGCCCGGCCTGGCCGAGGAGGTCAGTCCGATGCCCGATCGGGGTCTGATCGGGCGGCGAAGGCGGTCTCCAATGCCAGCAGCGCTGCTTGCTGGCCGGCGCCTAGGCGATCGGCTTCGGCGGCGAACGCCCCAGCGGCATCGGCTAGCTGGCGCTCCACCACCGAGAACGCCACCGGAGGCTCGTCGGCCACGAACGTGCCCGCCCGACCTCGGCCCTCCACGACTCCCTCCCATTCCAACTCCCGATAGGCCCGGGCCACCGTGCCCGGCGCCAGGCTCAGCTCTTGGGCCAGCGCCCGGATGGGCGGCAGCCGCTCGCAGGGCTTGAGCTGGCCCGACGAGACCATGAGCCGGAGCTGGGCCCGCAGTTGCTCATACGGGGGGATCCGAGCGCTCTCGTCTATCCAGATCCGCATCGCGATATTGTACCAATGTACTAACTCATTAGGCACAAAATCGATAGAAACACCTATGTTCGGGCCGGTCATTGCCATTTTTGTATTGACTTGATAGCCTCCGCATCGGCGACCGGAAAAGGACGGCAACCATGAAGCTCATCACTGCGGTGGTCAAACCGCATCAGGTCGAAGACATCAAAGAGGCGTTGGCCGAGGTCGGCGTCCAGGGCATGACCGTGAGCGAGGCCCAGGGCTTCGGTCGCCAAGGCGGTCACACTGAAACCTACCGGGGCACTGAGTACAAGGTGTCGTTCACGCCCAAGTCGCGCATCGAGGTCGTGGTGGACGACTCCTCGCTGGCCGCGGCCACCGAGGCCATCGCCGGCGCCGCCCGCACCGGCAAGATCGGCGACGGCAAGATCTGGACTTCGACGGTGGAGAGCCTCACCCGCATCCGCACCGGCGAGCAGGGCGCCGACGCCCTCTGATTCCCGCCCCATCTCAACTCCGTCCGGCGCCGTCTTGACGGTGCCGGTGCGCCCGGGCCGGAGCGAGTTGGCTACCAGCCCTTCCAGTTGGGGTCGCGCCGCTCCTTGAAGGCGTTGACCCCCTCGTCGGCGTCCTCGCCGGCCATCAGCACCTCTTGGGCCCACGATTCCATCTCGAACATGGTCTGGCGGCTGGTCTCGAAGCTGCGGTTCACCAGCAGCTTGCTCATGGTCAGGCTCTTGGTGGGCTGGGCGGCCAGCCGCTCGGCCCAGGCCCGGGCGGTGGGCATCAACTCGTCGGGGGGCACCACCCGATTCACCAGCCCCATGTCGGCCGCGTCGGCGGCGCTCACGTCGTCGCCGAAGAACATCAGCTCCTTGGCCTTCTGCGGGCCGATCAGGCGGGGCAGCAGGTACACGCCTCCGGCGTCGGGCACCAGGCCCCGGCGCACGAACACCTCGATGAACCGCACCCCCTCGGCGGCGACCACCAGATCGCACGCCACCGCCATGTGGACCCCCATGCCCGCGGCGGTGCCGTTGACCGCGGCGATCACCGGCTTCTCGCAGTCCAAGATGGCCGAAATCAGCCTCTGGGCCCCCGTCTTGATGCCCCGGGCCACCTCCATGATGGCCCGGTCGGGGGCGCCGGGCGGCTGCACCCGCTCGGCGCGGGCCACCCGCAGGTCGGCGCCGGTGCAGAAGCCCTTGCCGGCGGCGGTGAAGATCACCGACCGCACCGACAGGTCTTCGCTGATGCGGGCGAACTCGTCGGCCAGGAAGTTCCGCTGGTCGGGGGTGACGGCGTTGTGGGCGTCGGGCCGGTTCAAAGTGAGGGTGAGCACCCCGCCGGCTTGGGCCACCAGGATGTCGCCGTCGAGGACTTCGGAGACGGTGCCGCTCTCGTCGTTGCTGCTCACCTTGTCGGCTCCTCGTCTAGCGTGGCCGTTCGTGCCCAGGAAATCATCGCCCAACTTCCTGCCCAGACGTTAGGTGACCGCAGCGGCGGCCCCCCAACCGATCACTCGCCATCCGGCGATAGGGCTGGCCGCGCTGGTCACTGCCGCCTCCCTGACCGGTATCGGCCTGTCGATCATGACGGTGGGCTACCCGGCTCTCGGCGAAGCGTTCCCCGGCACCTCCGACCCGACCCTGTCGTGGGTCACCAACATCTTCACCATCGTCGGGGCGGCCACCCTGGTGCCCGCCGGCGCGCTGGCCGACCGACTGGGGCGCCGCCGGATGCTGCTGTTCGGCACGATGCTGTTCCTGGCCGGCTCGGTGCTGGGCGGGCTGTCTCCCTCGGTGGGGGTGTTGATCGGGGCCCGGGCGGTGCTGGCGGTGGCCTCGTCGGTCATCAACACCGCTGCGGTGGCCCTGCTGCTGGCCACCATGCCGGCCAACCGGCTGCCCCTGGCCATCGGCATCTGGGCGGTGGCCGGCGGCACGTCGTCGGCTGTCGGCCCCCCGGTGGGCGGCCTGATGATCGAGTGGCAGGGGTGGGAGTGGATGTTCTGGGTGAACGTCCCGTTCTGCCTCTTCGTGCTGGTGGCGGTGCCGCTGGTCTACGGCGAGTCTCACAGCGCCGCCCACCGGGCCCTGCCCGACCCGGTGGGCGGGGTGCTGGTGGCGGCGGCCACGGCCCTGGTCACCCTCGGCATCGTGCAGAGCGACCCGTGGGGCTGGTTCGACTGGAAGGTGGCGGGCAGCATCGCTGGCGGCCTGGCCATGTTCGGGCTGTTCGTGCAGCGGTCGTGGAACCACCCCAACCCGCTGGTGGAGCTGCGGATGTTCCGCATTCCCAACGTCCGCCGCAGCAATCTGGCCATGCTGATCTTCGCCTCTTCGTGGTTCGGGATGTTCTTCGGCTTCACCGTGATCATCATCCGGTCGTGGGGGTGGACACCCATCGAGGGCGGGTTCGCCATTGCCCCGCTGGCGCTGTTCGCCGGGCTGGTGGGCGTGCTAATCGGCCGGATCGCCCACCGCACCGGCCATCGAGTGTTCATTATCCCCGGCACCGCGCTCTACGTCGGCGCCACCATGGCGCTCTGGGTTTTGCTGGGAGAAGAGCCCAATGTGGCGGCGTTCATCACCGGCATGGCAGTGATCGGGGCGGCCACCGGCATGGTCTTCCCCTCGCTGATCGCCGCCGCAGTCCACGACGTGCCGCCCCACCAGCACTCCCTGGCCACCGGCATCAACTTCACCGCCCAGCGGGTGTCCACCACCATCGGAGTGGCGCTGGGCCTCACCTTTGCCACCACCGCGGCCTCGGCGTCTGAGGCCATCCAACTGCTTATGGGCATGGTGGTGATCACCGCACTGCTGTCGCTGCCGTTCAGCCTTCGGATCGACACCCGCCCCCGCCGAACGCCAAGCTGAGCCCGTGTTCATCGCCATTGCCGGTGCGATCACCCTTGAGGACGCGGGCAACTTCCGGGAGTTCTACGTGGCAATCCACGGCGACGTGGCCGCTGCGGTGGAAGCCTTCGACGGCCGGGCCGCAGCCTCAGAGCGCGACAACCACCTGTGGATCGACATCGCCTTCGTCCAGGAACTGGCCGGCGCTGCCGCCGCCGACGCCGAGTGGCAGGCCCAGTTCGACGGAATGCTGGCCTACGCCAGCTCCAAAGGCTGGATCAACGAGCCCGCCAACCGGGTGGAAGCCCACATCCAGCCCCCGGGTTGATTCCTCCTGGCGACCGACATATCAGCTCAAATTGTCACTCCCGTCCGTAGACTGGTGGCGGGTCCTTGACTTGGAGCCCGAGAGTCTGTACTAACAGGAGGTGGACAACGTGGAGGACGTGGGTCAAGCTGCGGCATCTTCAACGCGAGCACGTAGTGATGGCCCAGACCCCATCCAAGTGGTCGACCTATTTGCTGGTGCGGGTGGGCTTAGCATGGGGTTTGAACTCGCAGGTTTCGACGTTGTTGCGGCCTACGATTGGTGGGCGCCAGCAGTGGATTGCTATCGGGCTAATTTCAAGCATCCAATTCATGAGTGGGATCTTCAGAATATTGAGATGACCCTCGAGCACATGGCTGCATATGAGCCTCAATTGATTATTGGGGGTCCGCCATGTCAAGACTTCTCTAGCGCTGGAAAGAGAAGAGAAGGCAACAATGCCAGTTTGACCGAAGCATTCGCAGAAATTGCCATTGGTTGCAATCCAGCAGCCATCATTATGGAGAATGTGCCTAGGGCGAAATCTAGCTGGGCTTGGCAAGGGGCTAAGGAATTATTTTATGGCGCGGGCTATAGTTCTGTTGAAGTAGTGCTTGATGCTAGCTATTACGGCGCTCCGCAGGTCAGGAAGAGAGTATTTTGTGTGGCAATGAAAGATAGTAGGGTAGGCTTATTTCTAGATAGCATTGAATCTGTAAAGTCAAGTGAGCAGTTATCTGTAGCGGATTATATGGATTCAGAACTGGACTTTACTGATTATTACCGTCACCCTCGAAATTACAGTAGGCGGGCGGTGTACTCCATTTTTGAGCCATCAGCGACCATTAGAGGGGTGAATCGTCCAGTTCCGCCAAGCTATCCAGGACACCCATTGGATACTGCGCCAGCACATACAGTCAAACCACTCACAACATATCAGAGAGGCCGTATCCAAACATTTCCAAAGGATTGGCTGTGGCCAGAAAATAGTTCGAAAGCAAAGACGGAACAATTGATTGGGAATGCGGTCCCTGTCGAGTTGGCACACTCAGTAGCAAGTGGGATCAAAGAGGTGCTTTAGGGTGGAGGGTGATCTGTACGGCTTGAGTAGTTCAAACAGGAAGGGTTCTGATCTCTGGGGCAAGAATCAATTCAACTCTACGTTTCCTATGGCGCTGTGCTGCTATATGCGCGATAATGGAATGAATCCGGTATACATAAGCTTTGAACAAGAGGGTCAGTTCAGGGCCTCGGACAACGAGATTGCATTTGATAGAGTTTTTGGCACGGTAGATCCAAATATACGATTTGAGTTTGAGGCTGAGTTCACGCCAATAAAGAAGCTCTTTGCGGATAGCCACACCCAGAGAATCGATGTGGTGATTTCGCAGAATATCAATGGAGAATGGCACAACTTAAAGGCACTTGAAGTCAAACTCACAGTATTGCCTGATGAAAGCACATCAAAGAAATCGGAGGATGAGTGGTCCTCTGAGCTGGTGATTCGACCAGTCACATCTGCGTACGCAATGCTGCTTATTTGGAATAGATTGCCGGATCAAAAGCAGAATGATCTACGTGATCTTGTGGCCGATTTTATCACCGGTAAATATAAGATTCAAGATTGGGAAAACAAGAATGAGGTCTTGGGTCTAGCGGATAGGTTGCACAGCGCTTTATTCAATGTAGCTAGGATTTGCAATGAATATCAGGAACCATATCTGGTGCAGCCAATATGGAAAACAGTAGGGAAGAGTCCAGAACTTGCCGAAAACTGCCTTGATGTATTTGTCTGGTCTGATCTGGCGACAGTAATGTTATCCCATGATCTGTCAAGGATTGCAGTTGCCCGTACTGAAAGAGAGATGATTCGGCCACTTAGGGAAGTGGTTCGTCACATTTGCTGTATCTCAAAATTGGCAAGAGAAGAGTTCATTTATGAAGAAGTCTATGGAGCTATGGGTTTCGGTCTTCAAACCGATAAGTCGTTCTCAATTTCTGGCTCGAACACCATAATGTACATGAAACACCCACGCCTCAGGACTCCTATTCTGCGCCCTGACATCCTCCCCAGTATCATTATTGGTGGTGGAGAGAAGAACTTGAGTCCAGAGCGGAGATTCGACGCGACAATCTACTTTGAGCGCTCCATCCGGCAACGTTCGCGGTAGGCAAGCAGATCCGGTGTTGGGATACGCCGGTGAGTCCCGACCCGGCTGGCGGGCAGGGCTTGAAGTTCCACTGCGAATCCTTGCCAGCCCATCCTGAGGATGTCCACGATGGCCAATGCGAGATTGCCAGTTACCCGTACCTCTGAGTCGCCGAGGCCGAGTCGCAGGGAATCCCCAGTGTGCAGTCTTTCGGCGGCATTCTCTGCGAAGTCGACGCAGGCCTCAACGTCTATAGCGCCGTCGGGGCTGAAAGCGGCCGCAGTTGACATGCGTCCAGCATATCCATAACCGCAAGAAACGAAAACAAGATTCTCCTCAGCCCTTGAGGTTGGCGAACAGGTCGGCTACCAGGGGTTGGGGGGCGCCGTGGAGGGAGAGGTGGACGCGGTCGGCCAGGCCGCCGAAGCGGGTCTTGATCTCGGCGGCGGCCTCGGCCGGGGTGCCCTGGATGCTGAGGGTGTGGACCATCTCGTCGTCCCACACGTCGCCGATGTCGCCCCAGCGGCCCTGTTTGGTGAGGCGGTTGAGCTCGTCTTGCATCTCGCCCCAGCCGTGGGCGTCGAGCACCACCCGGTAGGCCGGGGTGGAGCCGTAGAACCCGAGGTTGGAACGGCAGAGCTGCTCCACCTTCCAAGCCTCGGACTCGTCGGCGTCGTCGCCGTAGAGGCCCACGATCACCCCCACGCCGAACAGGAAGTCGTCCCGGCTGCGACCGGCGGCGGCCAAGCCCGCTTCCACCGTGGGCAGCGTCTTGGTGCGCAGGAAATGCTCGGAGCAGAACGGGTGGATCAGGATGCCGTCAGCGGTCTCGGCCACCATCTTTGCCATCTTCGGCCCCAGCGCCCCGGCCCAGATGGGCGGCGGCCCCCACTCCAGCGGCTTGGGCTCGAAGATCGGGGTAGAGAGGGTGAAGGTGTAGTAGTCGCCCCGAAAATCGAGGGCGTCGCCATCCTGCCACCGGGCGAAGATGGCCTTGGTGGCGGCCATCAGCTCCCGCATCTGGGCCACCGGGCGGTCCCACACTGCGCTGTAGCGCTTGGTGATGTGGGGCTTGATCTGCGAGCCCAGGCCCAGGGCGAACTTCCCGCCCGACAGCCGGTGCAGGTCGAACGACTGGTAGGCCAGGTGCATCGGGCTTCGGGGCAGGGCGATGGCCACGTTGGTGTAGATGTCCAAGCCGGTGCTCTCGGCCGAGGCCAGCAGGGGGAAGAACACGTCGCGCTGGCCCTCGAAGGTGAACACCCCGTCGACCCCCATGGCCTCGTAGGCCCGGGCTTGGTCCCGCACTCCGGCCAGATCGGCCGACAGCGGCATGTCGAACTTCATGGGCATACCCCCGTTGGGCTGCTGGCAGTGTCGAACTTCATGGGCTCAACGCCGCTTGGCTGTCCACGGTGTCGAACTTCACAGTCAGGTGCTTTTCAAGCGGGGGAACATGGGGAAGGCGACCTCTTCAGCGTCTTCTTGTTCGGGCAGGCCGCCGGCGAAGATCGGCCACACCGTCTCGGCGGTGTGGGGGTGGGGGATCGACCAGTCGAACTCGTCGTCGATGCCCAGTATGCGGGTGAACGGCCACATCAGGCCCCGGAAGTAGACATGGGCGCCGTTGTACACCTTCTCCTCGAAGGTCCAGGTGTTCATCAGCCGGTAGGCGTCGGCCTGGGCCTTTTTGATCGCGGCCAGGATGTCGGGCAGCTCCTCCCGGTCCACCGGTACCAGCTCTCCGCCGGGGCGGGGCTCGAACACCGACATGGCCTCCAGCCAGGCCAGGTTGTCGGCCGGCACCGAGAACGTGGTGGACAGATCGTTCACCCGGTTGTGGACGCCGGGGCGGAACACCAGGCCCACCACCAGGTTCTGGTGGGGCACATCGGCGGCCACGTGGCTCCACGGGATCCAGCTCCGGGCCAGCGACGAGAACTCCCGCACGATCATGTGGCGGCCGTTGGGCAGCGGATAGGGGCCGGTGTCGCCCGTGCCCAGCCGGGTGTCGAGGTACAGCAGGAAGAGGTACTGCTGAAGTCCGGCCACAAAACGGCGGGCTGTCCGGTTCTCGGCGTCGCCCTCCACCGGCCACGCCGCCTGATACAGGGTGTCGATGATCTCGGGGTCGCAGGTTCGCAGCGTGTCGGCCGCGTCCCAGCACGAGCGGAACCCATCGCCCCGCCAGGGCTCCACCCAGCGGATCCAGTAGTCCATGAGGAAGCGCACCCGGTCTTCCACGTCGTCCACCTGGGTGGTGAGCCCCATGGCCGACAGCTCTTCCAGTGCTCTCCAGCCGCCGAACGGGATGCACACCAGGGCGAAGGGGTGGGCGTTGGTGGTCTGCGTGCCCGGCCCCCGCATCCTGGCCCCCAAATCCGATGCCTCCAGCACCTCGTCGCAGCGGGCCAAGATGTCGGGCCACCGCAGCCAGGCCTCCATGCCCGAGTAGCCGGTGTACTCCCGCACCGGAATGAGCCCCGAGGTGAGGCCGGTGCGCCGCTTGGAGTTCTCCGACACCAGGATGTCCCAGAACTCCACCAGCCGGTTCAGCTCCCCGGTGTCCAGCGCCATGGTCTGCGGCATGGCTGACGAGGCTAGTGGCCGGTTTCGCGGCCAGGTGTGTCGTGGAAGGCAGGCTCGGCCTACGATTCTTCAATGTTTGCGGCGGTTATGCGTGAGGTGGGGGAGACCAACCTCGATGTGTGCGATGGCGTCGAGGTGTCTGATTTCTGATGAGCAGCATTGTTGGCCGGGGCAGCCCGGTGTTCTCCGGCATTTCCGGCCACGGTCGGCTGATGCGCTTCGACACGCCCGATGATGTGATCGCGGTGCTCGACGCCGGCGATGCCGCCGCCTCCGAGACGGTGGCGCTGGTGAAAGACGCTGGGGCCACGTTCTTGGCGCCCATCGAGGCCGACCTGGCCGGGATTCTGTGCCGGTCGGGCGACATCGAGAGCCACCTGGCCATCATCAGCCGAGACTTCCAGATCCCCTGTTTGATGGGGGTGGTGTTCGACGGCGATGAGCCAGCCGACGGCGATCCAGTGGTCATCGACACCGACGCGGGCACCATCTCGGTTTCCTAGTGGTGGCCTGGCGAGCGTCCGGGCGGCGGCTCCTGTCGCTATTGCTGGTATCGGCTCTTCTGCTCGCGGCGTGCGGCGATGAGGACAGGGGAGATGTCGAGGCGTTTTGCGAGCTGGCTGGCGAGGGGGTGGGGATGCGCCCCGCCAACGACGAGGGGGACCTAGCCCAACTGGACGCCCTGGAGGATGCCGCCCCGCCCGACATCCGGGAGGCGGCCACAACCGTGGCCAACGCCTCCCGAGAAGTCGACGAGATCGAGGATCTGCAAGAACTGTTCCGCCGGGCCTTCGACCTCGAAGAAGCCGTCGCCCAAGCCCGCCAAGAAATCCGCGTCTACACCCAGCACCACTGTTTGTGAGGTGCAGCGCTGCTTCTGGGCTAGCAGGCCAGGGAGATTCGCGGCGCGGCGGTGGGCGTGGTTGCGGGTAGGGGCGCGGCCCGTTAGGGTTTGGGCAAGGAGCGCACAGAGACCATGATGCAGTGCCTCATCCCCGAGGGTCGCGACCAACTCGCCACTAAAGACGACGTCAAGGCCCTCGAAACCACCCTGCGAGCCGAGTTCGGCGAACACAGGGCTGAGACCAAGGCTGGGTTCGCCGAACTGCGGGCATATATCGATTCGTCTCTTGCCAAATACAACCGCCAGCATGTCTTCATGCTTGTGGGTTTTGCGGTTACCAACTGGGCCACCATGGTCCCGTTGGCCCTCGCCACTTAGCGGCGTATCGCGAAGTTTACCGCTGCGGATAAAGCTCAACTATACGTTGAGGGTGAGCAATTTTGGGGCAGATGGGTGCATGTTGCCCATTTTTGAGTTGACATTTGAGGCCCCGGCATGCTGGACTAATCATTTGTGAGGGTACCTGGCGGGGCTGGTTTGGACGCGGCTGGCCAAGGGCTGATAC
>JAPPMA010000045.1 GCA_028819295.1 bacterium
TACGACCGGCTCTCGAAGAACTTGCAGTCCTGCCGCATGGGCATCAGCCGACAGATCCCTCCATCTGCAACTCGATCAGCCGGCTCCACTCCACGGCGTACTCCATCGGCAAGGTGCGGGTGATGGGCTCGATGAAGCCGTTGACGATCATGCCCATGGCCTGCTCCTGGGTCAGCCCCCGGCTCATCAGGTAGAACAACTGCTCGTCGGCCACTTTGGAGACGGTGGCCTCGTGGCCGATCTCCGCGTCCCGGGTGCCCACCTCCATATAGGGGTAGGTGTCGGACACGCTGTCCTCGTCCAGGATCAGCGCATCGCACTGCACATGGCTGCGGCATCCGTAGGCATCGTCCTCCACCCTCACCAGGCCACGGTAGCTGGTGCGCCCTCCCCCGTTGGAGATCGACTTGGACACGATCTTGGAGGTGGTCTCCGGGGCGGCATGGGTCATCTTGGCCCCGGCGTCTTGATGCTGGTCGGGGCCGGCGTAGGCCACCGACAGCACCTCGCCCGAGGCCTTGGGGCCGACCATCACCACCGCCGGGTACTTCATGGTCAGCCGGGAGCCGATATTCCCGTCGATCCACTCCATGTGGCCCTCGGCCTCGACCTTGGCCCGCTTGGTAACCAGGTTGTACACGTTGTTGGACCAGTTCTGGATGGTGGTGTAGGTGACCCGGGCCGACTTCTTGACCAGGATCTCCACCACCGCGGAGTGCAGCGAATCGCTGGTGTACACCGGTGCCGAGCACCCCTCGATGTAGTGAACCTGAGAGCCTTCGTCGGCGATGATGAGGGTCCGCTCGAACTGCCCCATGTTCTCGGCGTTGATGCGGAAGTAGGCCTGAAGCGGCATCTCCACTTTCACCCCGGGCGGGACGTATATGAAGCTGCCCCCCGACCACACCGCCGAGTTCAAGGCAGAGAACTTGTTGTCGCCCGGCGGGATGATGGTGCCGAAGTGCTCCTTCACCAGCTCGGGATACTCCTTGAGCGCGGTGTCCATGTCGCAGAACAGCACTCCTTGGCGCTCCAGGTCCTCCCGGTTGCGGTGGTACACAACCTCGGATTCATACTGGGCGGTAACCCCGGCCAGGTACTTGCGCTCGGCCTCGGGAATGCCCAGCTTCTCGTAGGTGTCCTTGATCGAGTCTGGCACGGCATCCCAGTCGTCAGCCAGGCTCTCGGTGGGCTTGATGTAGTAGTAGATGTTGTCGAAATCGATGCCCGACATGTCGCCGCCCCAGCTGGGCATGGGCCGCTTCTCGAATCGGGTGAGCGACTTCAGCCGGAAGTTCCGCATCCAGTCGGGCTCGCTCTTCATCCACGACATCTCCTGCACGATGTCGGTGTTCAGCCCTTTCTTGGGCTTGAAGACGTAATCCTCCTCGTCGCTCCAGCCGAGCTTGTACCGACCGAGATCAAGGGCGAGGGCTTCCGACGACATATCCAAATCCTAGCGATGGGTGTGACAGAGCTAACCTTGATCCTACCCGGCGTTCAGCCCAATAAGCGCATCTCAGCCCGATATCGGTGGCACCGGGACACATAACTCCGGGCGTCCTTTCGGTTCTGGCCCTCGGCCATGTGGCCCTCGCGGACTTTGGCCGGCACTCCGACAGCCAGAGCCAGCGGGGGAATCTTCATGTGGTTGGTGACCACCGCACTGGCCCCCACCAACGCGCCCCGGCCCACAACCGCTTCGTGCAGCACAACAGAAGCCACGCCGATGAGCGCCTCGTCTTCCACGGTGCAGCCTTCCAAGTGGGCCAGATGGCCGACGGTGACATCGTTGCCCACCACTGTGGCCAGCTCGTTGGTGTTGTGGATGACGGCGTTGTCTTGAATGGAGGTGCGGTCGCCGATGGTTATCCCCGCCCCGTCGCCGCGAAGCACCGTCCCCGGCCAAATGGTCGACTCGGCCCCTATGCTCACCCGGCCGATGATAACCGCCTGGGGGTGGACGAACGCCTCGGGGTGGATGTCGGGCTCGATGTCCCCCAGCGCGTAGATCGGCATGGCTACCTGGCCCTGATCCTCAGCCCAGCGGGTCGAACGAGCCGTATTTGCCGGCCAAGAACACCAGCGGCCCTACGTCGTCTCGCTGCACACCCAAGTCCAGCACCCGGCCCAAGACGATCCAGTGGTCGCCACCCTCCACCACTTGGTCGATCTCGCAATCGATCCAGGCCAGGGAGTCCTCGAATATGGGGGCACCGGTGACCTTGGTCGTCCACTCCAAACCGGCGAACTTGTCCTCGGCCTTGGATGCGAACAGGTTGGACATGTCCACCTGGTCGTCGGCCAGGATGTTCACCCCGAAATGGCCCGCGGCCTCGATGGCCGGCCAGCTTGTGGACGTCTGGCCCGGCATGAACATCACCAGCGGCGGGTCAAGCGAAACCGAGCCGAAGGAGCCGATGGCCAGCCCGACGGGCCCGTCAGCTCCTGCGGCGGTGACCACGGTTACGCCGGTGGGGAACTGTCCGAGCACTTGGCGGAAGAAAGCCGAGTCAAGCGGCGGGCTGTCAGACACATGGACTCCTCGGGAGGGACAGACTTAGCCCCTCAACAGAACGCAGGTTAGTGTCTGCCCCCCGGCAACCCCGCGTCAGGCACCTCACTCGGGTGTTCAGATGGCTGCGCAGAACAACTCGGGGGCCACGGGGCAGTCGGTGCTAGCCACTGCCTCGGCTACTGAGCTCAGCCCATCGGGACCGGCGACTCGATCTGCCAATGCCAGCGGCACGATCTCTTCGTCGGCCTCCCACGCCTCCACCATCCCCAACGCCCGCTCGACCAGCGAGTCCCACATGGGTCCGGGAAGGACTGTTCCCTTGCCGGACACCAGCCATACCGGCACACCAGCGGCCTGGGCCACCGCCGCGGCCGCTCGGGATCCGGCCACGGCAAGAAATCCGTCCGGGCCCACCGCGGCCGTCTCCAATAGCACCACGCTTGCTGATGCCGCCGCCGCCCCCAACCCGCTCTCGGGCACTTCATCCACCCAGCCATCCTGCTCCGACAACCGCCGCGCCAATTGGCGGCCCTCCCCCAGCACATCCACCACCAGCACCCGCAGATCACCCCGAATCCGCAGAGCCCGACCGATCTGGTCGGGCCATCCAAGCACGCAAACCGCGGCTTCGACGGGCAGTTGGCGAGACAGCAGCCGGGCGGTTCTGTCCTCGGAGATTGCCTCCATGCACGCTCGGACTTCAGTTCGGGGGTCGGCCGCGGTAAGAACCCGAGAGGCCAGCCACATGAGAGGGCCCGAGGACGGCTGGCGGGCGAGCATCCGCCGACAAGTCGTCACCAATCCGGCTGGGTCGTGGCCAAAGCTCAACAGTGCCCCAGCCGTCTCCCGCACTAGTGACTCCTGGCCCACCCCCGACGAACGGGCCACATAGCGCAGATGCTCGATGGGATGCACCGCTAAAGCGTATGCCACTGCAATGATCGGCGAGCAGGTCATCGTCAGCCCAGGCATCGGATGCACCGCTAAAGCGTATGCGACTGCAATCTGATCATCAGCCACGACACCGAGTTCGGCCCCCGGGCTGGGCTAATTTCAGATGCGATGTCCACCACGCTCGACGCCGATGTGAACCTGACGCCGCTGAATGGCGAACCCCGCCCGATTGGAGACTGGGTCACCGTCTTCCATCTGGTCATGGTGGTGCTCGACCCCTACACCTACGAGAGCTCCTGGCTCATCGACACCACTGGCCGTATTTTGCGCAACTTCGTCGGCGCCGACTGCCGGGTGGCGTTCTTGGTCACCGCCTCGCCTCAAGAGGCAGAAGAGTTTTTGGGACCGTGGACCCAGGAGATTTTGACGTTCGCCGACGAAGACCGCTCAGTGGTACGGGCCTTGGGATTGGAGTCGCTGCCCGCGATCGTCCATCTCGACCACCAGCTCAACTTGCGAGCCTCTGCTGAGGGCTGGAATCCCCCGGACTGGCGCGACTTCGCAACCCAGCTCGGCCAGGCCATGAGCTGGCATCCCCCGGTGATCCCCGACGCTGGGGATCCGTCGCCGTTCGCTGGAACCCCGGCGTTAGGCTGAGCAGAACCCCGTTGAATGAACCGAGCGCATGGCAGAATTCGCCTACACCGAACTGCTCCCCAAGGGGCCTGACACCGCCACCGAATACCGGCTGCTGACCACCGACCACGTATCCACCGTCACCCTCGGCGGCCGCCAGTTTCTCCAAGTCGAACCCGAAGCCCTCCGGCTGCTCACCAGCGCGGCCATGCGAGACATCGCCCACCTGCTGAGATCGGGGCATCTGGCCCAGCTTGCCGCCATCTTGGACGACCCCGAGGCCTCGGCCAACGACCGGTTCGTGGCCACCGAGCTGCTCCGCAACGCCAACATCGCCGCCGGCGGCGTGCTCCCCGGCTGCCAGGACACCGGGACCGCGGTGGTGGTGGGGCACAAGGGCGAGCGGGTGCTCACCGACGCCGACGACGAGAAGGCCATCGCCCAAGGGGTGTTCGACACCTACCAGACCTCGAACCTGCGCTACTCCCAGCTAGCCCCGCTGACCATGTTCGAGGAGCGCAACACCGGCAACAACCTGCCGGCCCAGATCGAGATCTACGCCACGCCGGGAGATGCCTACTCGTTCCTGTTCATGGCCAAGGGAGGGGGCTCGGCCAACAAGTCGTACCTGTTCCAGGAGACCAAGGCGCTGTTGAACCCCGAATCACTCACCCGATTCCTGGACGAGCAGCTCCGCACCCTGGGCACCGCCGCCTGTCCGCCCTACCACCTAGCAGTGGTCATCGGTGGCACCTCGGCGGAGTACACGCTCAAGGCAGCCAAGTACGCCTCGGCCCGCTACCTGGACACCCTGCCCACTCAGGGATCGGAAACCGGGCACGCCTATAGAGACCTGGAGTGGGAGGACCGGATCTTGGAGTTGACCCAGAACTTCGGCATCGGCGCCCAGTTCGGCGGCAAGTACTTCTGCCACGACGTCCGAGTGATCCGCCTGCCCCGCCACAGCGCCTCCTGCCCGGTTGGGGTGGCGGTGTCATGCTCGGCCGACCGCCAGGCCCTGGGCAAGATCACCGCCGAGGGAATCTTCTTGGAGCAGCTGGAGACCGACCCGGCCCGCTTTCTGCCCGAGGTCACCGAAGGCGAGTTGAGCGGCCAGGTGGTGCGCATCGACCTGGATCAGCCCATGGCCGGCATTTGCGCCGAGCTGTCGAAACACCCGGTGAAAACCCGGCTGTCGCTCACCGGAACTCTGGTGGTGGCCCGCGACCTGGCCCACGCCAGAATCAAGGAGCGCCTCGATGCCGGCGAGCCCATGCCGGCGTACCTGCGCGACCATCCGGTGTACTACGCCGGTCCGGCCAAGACTCCCGAGGGCTACGCCTCGGGATCGTTCGGCCCGACCACCGCGGGGCGCATGGACCCTTATGTGGACCAGTTCCAAGCGGCGGGAGGCAGCCTGGTGATGCTGGCCAAGGGCAACCGGTCCCGCCCAGTGGTCGAGGCCTGTGCCCGCCACGGCGGCTTCTACCTGGGATCTATCGGCGGTCCCGCCGCCCGCCTGGCCAAGGATTCGATACGCAAGGTGGAGGTGCTGGAGTACCCCGAGCTGGGTATGGAAGCGGTGTTCCGCATCGAGGTGGAGGACTTCCCCGCCTTCATCGTGACCGACGACAAAGGCAACGACTTCTTCACCGAGGTCGCCACCCCGGTGACGCTGGACTAGTGGTGTGTCTTGGGTTTAGCGCCGTGGATTGCGACGGCAGCGGCGTTCCTCGCAAGGCGCGCCGACGCAGCCATACTCCCAGCGTACGGCAAGGAGGCGCAAC
>JAPPMA010000038.1 GCA_028819295.1 bacterium
GACATGGGCGACGGCATGGCTGATGACATGGGCGACGGCATGGCTGATGACATGGGCGACGGCATGGCTGATGACATGGGCGACGATGAGATGCTGGCAGACACCGGGGCCAACACCCCGCTGCTGGCCATCGTTGCTTTTGCCGTAGTGCTTGCCGGTGCGATGTTGTTCGGTCTCAGCCGCAGGCTGCGCACCCTGTAACACCATCTTCTGAACTGAACACTCGGTGCCCCGGGCCTTCGGGTCCGGGGCACCGGTCGTTATAGGGTCACCCCATGGCTTACGAGCTGATCCTCATCGACGACCCCGCCCCTCATGTCCGGCGTATCACCCTGAACCGACCGGAGAAACGCAACGCCATCAGCACTCCGATGCGAAAAGAGCTGCTGGCTGCCCTGCAAGCGGCCGACGCCGACGCCGATGTGCGGGTGTCGATCATCCGAGGCGCAGGTCCGTGTTTTTCCTCGGGCTATGACTTGAGCGATTCGCTCATGGCCGACCCGCCCCACTACACCGCGGGGGGCGACGGGCAGTGGTCGCGCCATGTGACCGAGAGCTGGCTGGCCATCTGGGAGCTGGCCAAGCCGGTCATCGCCCAGATCCACGGCTACGCACTGGCTGGCGCATCGGAGCTGGCCGCCGCCTGCGATCTGGTTTACGTGGCCGACAACGCCGATATCGGCCACCCGGTGGTGCGGGTGCTGAGCCCGCCCGACTTCAACTACCACCCCTGGCTGGTGGGGTTCCGCAACGCCATGGAGATGATGCTCACCGGCGACTCCTACTCCGGTGCCGAGGCGGCCGCCATGGGCTTCGCCAACCGGGCCTACCCGGAATCCGAACTGGAAGAGCGGGTGCTGGAGCTGGCCCAGCGGGTGGCCCGGGCGCCGTCCGACCTCCAGCAGATCAACAAGCGCAGCGTCCACCGGGGAATGGAGGCGATGGGCACCCGCAACGCCATCCGCACCATGTCGGAATACCAGGCCCTCGCCGGCAATGTGGCGTCGGTGCAGGAGTTCAGGCAGCGGGCTTTGGAGAGCATCAAATCGGTGGTGGATCGCCCGGCCGCGGCGGGAAGCAGCACCGAAAAGGAAAGCTGATGCGAATCTGGCGCCAGCATGAGCTGGGCGACCCCGTCGAACTGCTCCGGTTGGAAGAAGCCGACTCTCCTGAGGCTGGTCCCGGCCAAGTCGTCGTGGAAGTGGAAGCAGTCGGACTCACATTTGTGGACTGCCTCATGGCTCGGGGCCTCTACCAGATGGAAACCAGGCTGCCGTGGTCACCGTGTACCGAGGTGGTGGGCCGGGTGCGGGAAATCGGCGATGGGGTATCCCACTTGGCCGTCGGCGACCGAGTGGTGGGAATCGGCGGCGGGTCAACGGCCGAGCAGACCGTGCTCCGGTCCGGCGGGGTACACAAGCTGGCCTACGGCGTGTCAGCCGGTGCGGCGGCCGCGGCGCTGGTCAACTACGGCACCTCGTGGTTTGCCCTCCACGACCGGGGGCATTTGGCCGAGGGCGAAACCCTGTTGGTCCATGCCGCAATGGGCGGCGTCGGCTCCGCCGCAGTCCAGCTCGGGCTGATCGCTGGGGCGCGGGTCATCGCCACCGCCGGCGGGCCCGAGAAGACGGCCCTGCTCAGCGAGATGGGCGTGGAGCTGGCCATCGACTACCGAGAGACTCCCGACTTCGTGGATCTGGTGCGATCCCACACCGGAGGCCGGGGGGTAGACGTGTGCCTCGACCCGGTGGGGGGCGACGTGTTCGACCGATCGCGGAGGTGCATGGCCTGGGACGGCCGCCTGTTGGTGGTGGGCTTCACCAGTGGGCGGATCGCCGATGCCCCCACCAACCACATACTGCTCAAGAACTACTCCGTGGTCGGCGTCCACTGGGGCGCCTCGGTGGGCCGCAACCCCGAACCATCCGAACGAGCCCGCCAAACCATCTTCGCCCTCCTCGAAGAGGGTCGAATCGACCCCCCGGTCTATCCCCCCTACGCCTTCCAAGACGTCCCCGCCGCCCTCAACGACATCTACCACCGCCGCACCTGGGGCAAAGTCATCGTGGAGCTGTGAGCGCGCAAGGATTCAAAGGATTGAACGATTGACGTAAATTGTGGCTACACTGATAGCCACTACTGCAAGGAGTTCGGTCATGCGCTCGGTTGGAGTCAGGGAATTCAGGGATCAAGCCACCACTCTGATGAAGCTGGGGGAGACCATCCGTATTGAGCGCCACGGCAAACCGGTCGGCTTCTTCGTACCGGTCCCATCTCCCAAGCACGATCGTCGCGAGATCAACGAATCGCTTGATCAACTAGGCAACGTAGTTGAGCGGGTGCTGGCCCAAACCAGCCTCGACGAAGAAGACCTTGTTCGTGCCCTTGTGCCCGAAGACCAGCAAAGCTGATGCTCCTAGTGGTCGACACCAGCGTGCTGGTGGGCGACCTGCTGAGAGTCAAGGGGCGGGAACGCTTGAGAGACCCTCGACTGGATCTCTATCTGCCTGAACAAATGCTCGCAGAGGCCCATGTGGAGTTGCCTCGCCGCATAAGAGCCTTCTCGGACTCTGCCGAGCTCAACTCCAACGAGCGAGATGCCCTGCTCATGATGTCTCTCCAAAGCATCGACAACAACGTGGCCGTGGTCGGAGCCGAGATCTACATGCCGTTCGGGGATGAGGCTTATGCGCGCTGCCAACGCGATCCCACCGACTGGCCCGTGGTTGCCTGCGCCCTGGCACTATCCGCGGCCGTCTGGACCAACGACAACGACTTCCTGGGCACCGGCGTGCCAACTTGGACCACCCAAACCCTCCAGTCCTGGCTTGACCGGCATGAGAAATGAGGGCAGCTAGGTCGGGAGGTCGGGGCGGACGATCACCACGGGGCAGCTTCCGTGATGGGTGATCTGCTGGCTGACCGATCCCAGCAGCAGGCCCCGGAAGCCGCCTCGGCCCCGCGAGCCCACCACCAGCATGGCGGCGTTGTCCGACTCGGCGATCAGGGTGTCGGCCGCCCGCCCCCGCACCATTCGACGCCTGATCTCCACCCCTTCGGTGTCCACTTCGGCGATGACTTCGTCGATGACGCTGTCTTGCATCCGCTTGACCTCGGCCTCCAGGTCGATGGGATCGAGCGGCACGTAGTTGAAGTCGGGTGAGGCGGGCACATAGGTGGTTGAGTAGGCGGTAACCACGTCGACGAAGGCGTTGCGGTGTCGAGCCTCCTTGATGGCCCAGCGGAGCGCGGCCCGGGCCCCGCCCGATCCCTCCACCCCGACGACGATCCGATTCTCCGGACGGCTTACCGCATCCGCCATAGGCACAGTGTATCTACATCGGGTGGTACGGGAAGTCTGCGTCCACGCCTCCGTCCACCACCAGTGTGCGGCCCGAGATGAAGTTGGAGATCGGCGCAGATAGGAAGAGCACTGCACCGGCGATGTCCGACGGCATCCCCATGTGCCCCAGCGGAACGGTGGCTTTGTTGATCGCCCGTCGCTCATCGTCGAACAGGGCTTCCATGCGGGGGGTCAGGATTGTGCCCGGCGCCACGCAGTTGGCCCGAATGCCGTGGGGCGCCAACTCGATGGCCACCGACTGCATCCATGCCATCAGACCGGCTTTGGCCGCCCCGTAGTGGGCGTGGTTGGGGGCCGCAGTCAAACCGCTCACCGAGGCGATGAACACCATCGTGCCGCCGCCGGTGTCCTTCATGGCCCGCCCGGCGATCTGCGAGATGAGGTAGGCGTGACGCAGCACGATGTCGAACTGCCAGTCCCACTCGGCGTCGTCGATGTCGAGCACTCCAGACCATCCCGAAACCCCCACGATGTCGACGATCCCGTCGATCGATCCCATGGCCCGACCGGCCTCGTCCACAAGGGCCTGGACATCCTCCCGCTTGGCGATGTCGGCGATCCAGGGAATGCCGTCCACCTCGTTGGCCACCTGGTCGGCCCGGTCTTGCTCGAGGTCGACGCAGAACACCTTGGCCCCCATCTGGGCCAGGGCATGCGACGACTGGCGCCCCATTCCCTGGCCGGCGCCGAGCACGATGAAGCCCTTGTCGTCGAGCCGCATCAGCCCGGCATAGTCGGGCACGGGTGAAGTGTCAGCCATTGGTCTTCTCCTTTGGTGTCAGCCCCATCGGGCCACGATGTCGTCCACGGTGAGCATTGTGGTGAGGAATGCCATGGTGTTGTCCATCACCGTGTCGCCATAATCGGCGGGGATGCCGGCCACCGCGTCGCCGGCCAACACCACCTGGTAGCCGAGGTCCACGGCGTTGATCACCAAACCCATCACCCCCACGTTCAGCGAAACTCCCGCGGCCACAACAGTGGCAACCCCCAAATTGCGCAGGGTCTGGTCGAGTGAGGTGCCGATGAACGGCGACATGCCGTGCCATCGGGCGATCTCTATGTCGGAGGGCTGGGGGTCGAACTCCTGAATGACCTCGGCCGACTCCGACCCGATCAGGAGTCCTCCGTTCTGCTCGGCCATCTTGGCCGACGCCGCCAGCATCCGGCAGTTGGCCGCGCTCCCCGCCCGGTCTTGTCGGAAATGGGCCAGGCAGTGTACCACCGGCACGCCCGCGGCTCTCGCGCCGGCGCACAGCCGGGACCCGGCGTCGATGGCCCCCCGGTCGAGCATCACGTCTCGCAACCCGCCCATGGAGGCCATGTCGCCGATCACCCCCCGCTGGCACTCCATGGTGACCACCGCGGTGTGCGACGGAGACAGCAAATCGACCAAGTCCACAGGCATCGATTGAGACTAGCCCCCAAACCAGGCGACTAGCGCGTCCGGCGGGTCGGGCCGCGGTGACTGAGCCCCTAGCGCGTCCGGCATGGCGGGGTCGGGAGGGGAGTTCGGTCGATCTCGTTCCAGAAGGCGGCGATCTCGCTGCTGTCGAGCGCGTACCCTTCGCCGGGCTGGCCTCGGGCGACGGCGAACACCATGCCCACCACCTCGCCGTCGGCATTCACCAGCGCGGCCCCGGAGTCGCCCGCGGCCAATGGCGAGCGTATTTCGAGCACGCGGCGGTCTTCTGATTCCCGGGCGTAGAAGTCGCGGCCCGTGGCCAAAATCCTGCGGGTCACCTCGAAGGGCACAAACTCCAGGCCGTCGCCGCGATCAACGGTGGCGGCATCGCCCACATCAGCAGCCCTGGCGCCCACCGGGGCCAGCGCAACCGGAGCAACAGCCCATTCCGACACCGAGAGCGCGGCGATGTCCCGACCGGGGTCGAAGCCCACCAGCCTTCCGATCTCCGATCGGCCATCGGCAGCGCTCACCGTGATCTGCTCAACTCCGGCCACCACATGGGCGTTGGTGAGCACCAAACCGGGTTCGACCATGAACCCGCTTCCCTCGGAGAACTGCCCGCAGGCCGTACCGCTGACGTGTACCGCAGCCGTTCGGATGTCGTCGCGCTCGGCCAGCACCGGCCGCAGCGGAGAGTCCAGCGCCCATGTGAGGCTCCAGCCCGCCAGCAGTCCCAGCGCAGCCAGCCACAAAAGCCACCGCCGCCGTTTCAAGCTCACATCAACTTCGGGAATACCGATCCCGAAGTTGGCGGGCGATCACCATCTTCTGAATCTCGCTGGTTCCCTCTCCGATAATCATCAGGGGAGTGTCCCGGAAGTAGCGCTCCACCGGGTATTCCTCGGTGTAGCCGTTGCCCCCGTGGATGCGCAGCGCGTCGGAGGCGATCTCGAAGGCGGCCTCGGAGGCGAACAGCTTGGCCATGCCCGCTTCCAGGTCGATGCGCTCCCCGGAGTCGTAGCGGCGGGCGGCGTCGTAGGTCATCAGGCGGGCGGCGTGGAGCTTGGTGGCCATCTCGGCCAGCTTGAACCCAATGGCCTGATGGTCGTAGATGGGACGGCCGAAGGTCTCCCGCTCCTGGGCGTACTCCATGGCCGCGTCGAGCGCGGCCTGGGCCACCCCAACCGCCCGGGCGGCGATGTTGATCCGCCCCAGCTCCAGGGCCGAGAGGGCATAGCGCAGACCGTGGCCCACCCCGTCGGGGCCGCCGAGCACGTTGGCGTAGGGCACCCGGTAATCGGCGTAGGCCATCTCCACTGTCTCCACGCCCTTGTAGCCCAGCTTGGGGATGGTGTGCGACACGGTGAGCCCGTCGGCGCCCGGACCCGGCGCTTTCTCCACGATGAAGCAGGTGATGCGGTCGTCGGGGGTGCGGGCCAGCAGCATCACCATCTGGGCCCTCATGCCGTTGGTCACCCACATCTTGGTACCGTTGATGATCCACTCGTCGCCGTCGGGCACAGCCCGGCAGCGGATGTTGCGGGTGTCGCTGCCGGCGTCGGGCTCCGACAGCGAGAAGGCCGACCGCACCGACCCGTCGCACATTCGGGGCAAGAAGCGCTCCCGCTGCTCGTCGGTGCCATAGCGAGCGATCATGGTGACGGCGATTTTGTGGGTGTTGAGGATTCCGGCCAGCGACATCCACCCCCGAGACAGCTCTTCGACAATGCGCGCGTAGGTGGTGGCATCCAGGCCCAAACCGCCGTAAGCCGGGCTTATGGTGGCCCCGAACAGGCCGAATTCGCACATCTGGGAGAACATCGCCGAGGGGAACTCGTCGGCATGCTCGAGGCCGGGAGCGTTGGGGATCACCTCGCGGTCCACCCAGGTGCGGATGGTGCCGACCAGTTCGTCGGCCAGCTCGGTGTCCATAGAGCGACCACGTTAGGGCATATTCCCCTTTCGGATGCCCTTGGGCCATGACCTCTGTTGGGATTGATTGAGATATAGTTTTGCCCATGCTCTTTGCAGGATGGCCGGTTTTTTCCAACCTCAGATGGTGCCGACGGAGTGTGGGGCTTGTACTGGCCGTCGTGCTGGCAGCAACCGGGCTTGTCGTCGCCAACGCACAGGAGGCGACAGCGCAGTCGGCCGACCAGAGCGCTGCGGAGCGTTGCTCGGAGTTCCACCTCTTTGGCGCCGAGCCGGTGGACGTTGCCAAATCTGGCGACGGCGAGACCGTGCTGGCCCAGGCGAGCTGGGGGCATCACGACAGCATCGGCTGCTATTTGGCCCTCGACGGCGACGCCGTGTCCGCCCTGCGGGCCGCAGGCCCCCCCCAGAGCCTGCCTCAGGGACAGACCGATGCCTCTACCCGCTGCTTTGAGCATCACCGATTCGGCGCCGAGCCGGTGGACGCGGCCAAGACCGCCGACGGCCAAACTGTGCTGGCCCGCCTGAGCTGGGGGTTCAGCGACAGCATCGGCTGCTTCCTCGCCCTCGACCCAGCCGCTGTCGACACGCTGCGCGCCGCTGCCACACCGCCCGCCACCGCGCCCGGCGCTCCCGGCAACGTCATGTCTGTTGCCGGTGACGGCCGGCTAGCCGTCACCTGGGCTGCGCCCGACGACGACGGCGGCGCCCGCGTCATCGACTACACGGTGGCCTACATGCCCGACGCCGCCGCCTGCCCGACCGACATAGACATCACCTGGAATCCCCGCATCGTCTCGACCACCTCGGCCACCATCGGAGGCCTCACTAACGGTGTCGCCTATCGCGTGTGCGTCAGGGCCAACAACCGGGCGGGCGCCGGCGGCTGGGACAGCACCACCGCCATCCCCGCCACCGCGCCCGGCGCTCCCGGCAACGTCATGTCTGTTGCCGGTGACGGCCGGCTAGCCGTCACCTGGGCTGCGCCCGACGACGACGGCGGCGCCCGCGTCATCGACTACACGGTGGCCTACATGCCCGACGCCGCCGCCTGCCCGACCGACATAGACATCACCTGGAATCCCCGCATCGTCTCGACCACCTCGGCCACCATCGGAGGCCTCACTAACGGTGTCGCCTATCGCGTGTGCGTCAGGGCCAACAACCGGGCGGGCGCCGGCGGCTGGGACAGCACCACCGCCATCCCCGCCACCGCGCCCGGCGCTCCCGGCAACGTCATGTCTGTTGCCGGCGACGGCCAGCTAGCCGTCACCTGGGCCGCGCCCGACGACGACGGCGGAGCACCCATCATCGGCTACACGGTGGCCTACCGGGCCAACGCCTTCACCTGTCCGGCCTCAAACGCGATCGGCGCATGGACTGTCCGCACCACCTCGACCACCTCAATCACCATCGGCAGCCTCGCCAACAACAACGCGTACCGCGCCTGCGTCAGGGCGACCAACAGTGCCGGAAACAGTGGCTGGAGCGGCACGACCAACTCCCCGAGTGACCGGCCCGGCCAACCGACCGGCGTGCAGATCCTCAGCACTGGCCCCGACCAACTGACCGTGGCCTGGACCGCGCCCGTCGCCACCGGCGGATCGGCCATCACCGGCTACAACGTTCAGTGGTGTACCGCCTCCAACAATGCTTGCGCCAGTTCATGGAGCAGTGCCAGCGCCACTGGCGCCAGCACCGGCATCTCTGGCCTTACCGGCAGCACATCCTATGGGGTGCGGGTCCAGGCCGTTAGCAGCCGCGGCACTGGCCGGTGGAGCAGCACCCTGTTCGCAGGCACCACCGCCGCCACCGCGCCGGGCACCCCCACTGGCCTGGCCGCCACCATCGACGACCGCCAGATCGAATTGCGGTGGAACGTGCCGCCGGCCAACGGCGCGCCCATCACCCGCTACACCGTTGAGTGCCGGCTGGGCGGCACCGCCATCGCCACCGGCAACTGCGGCAGCAGAAATTGGATCGCCTACGCCACTGCCCAGAGAAACTCTGCCACCATCTCCGCGCTCGCCAACGGCACCGCCTACGAAATAAGGGTGAGAGCCACCAACAGAGCAGGCAACAGCGCTTGGGCCACCGTTTCCGCCACGCCGGCCGCCCGCCCCCGCATCCCCGCCAACGTGAGGGCTGCGACCAGCGGCCGCGACATACAGGTCACATGGACCGCCCCAGCCTCCGGTGGGTCGCCCATCACCCTCTACACGGTGGAATCCTGCTCCGGCGACTGCGGCACTTGGCGGACCACCTCGGTGGGTGGAAATCCGCCAGCCACCACCACCACCCTTACCGGCCTGGCCAGCGGCACCACCTATCGCGTGCGGGTGAGGGCTACGAACGCCGCCGGCGAGAGCGGCTGGAGCGCCATCGACACGGCTACCACACCCACCCGGCCCGGAACCCCCACCAACCTGCAAGTAGCGGTTGGAGGACCCGACACGTTGACGGCCACCTGGACCGCGCCGGTCTCGCCGTCGGGCATTACCGGTTACACCGTCCAGCGGTGTAACGCCGCGGCCAACCAAGACGGCACCTGGCGGTGCTCCGGCGGGTGGGGCACCGCCGGCACTGCGGCCACCACCTCCCACACCATTACCGGGCTCAACGGCAGCACCGCCTATCTCGTGCGGGTCCAAGCGTTCAATGCTGCCGGTTCCAGCGGGTGGGTCACCTCCGCCAGTGGTGCTACTACCGATCTCCCTACGGTCCCGGAGACACCCACCGGCTTCACCGCCACCCCCGGAAACCGCCAGATACGGCTCAGTTGGACCGCGCCCCCTGCCCGGGGCGCCCGCATCACCCGCTACACCATTACTTGCAGTGGTGGAAGCACCGCAACCGAGCGCTGCGGCAACGAGAGCGATCCCGGCAGCGTCAACTACCGCAGATACAACACCTTCACTACCTCTGGCACTTCCTACACCATCTCGGGCCTTACCAATGGCGTCACCTATAGCCTCACGGTGCTCGCCACCAACAGCGCTGGAGACGGATCGACAGCCTCAGCATCAGCCGTCCCGGCCACCCGGCCCGGCCCGCCCCGCAACATTGCGATCACCGAGAGCTACGGAACCGGCACGGTCAACCTCAGCGTGAGCTGGGAAGCACCCAGTAGGGACGATGGAACGACCACCGACGACGGGGGATCAGCCATCACTGGCTACACGGTGCAATACCGGGCCAGCACCGGCAACTGGAGCTTTGCCTACTTCGGAAACATCCGCGACGCCAACAATCCCTTGCCGATCCCCGGCCTCACCGTGGGGCCCCGGTACTACGTGCAAATTCGAACTCACAACGCCGGCGGCGACAGCAGTTGGGTCCAAGCCTCCACCCATCCGACCGGCACACCGGCCCAGGCCGATGTCCCCGGTCTCTCCAACTCCACCCTCGGCGAGTTGGAGGCCACATGGTCGGCATTCACATCGGCCAATCAAGGAGCATCGGAGGTCACCGACTACGACGTCCGGTGGTCTACCTCGAGGACGGTCACGGTCGATGATACCCCGGAAGATCGCTGCAACAACTCCTGGCGATATGCGCCTGACACCGGTGACGAAGCGGCCGACACCTCCACCTCCTACACCATCACCGACCTCAACGGCGATACCCGCTACTGCGTGCAGATCCGAGCCGCCAACATCCACGGAAACGGCCCGTGGAGCGACAGTGCTTACGAGGCCACCCTACCCGCCGTCGTCCCCGGCACTATCGACGATCTCACTGCGACCCCTGGTGACCGCCGAGCAACCCTGAGTTGGACCGCACCCGCCGCCAACGGGGCCCGAATCACCCGCTACACCATCACCTGTAATGGTGGAAGCACCGCAACCGAGCGCTGCGGCAACGAGAGCGATACCGGCAGCGTCAACTACCGCAGATACAACACCTACACCACCTCTGGCACCAGCTACACCATCTCGGGCCTTACCAATGGCGTCAGCTATACCTTTATGGTGCTCGCCACCAACAGCGCTGGAGACGGATCGACAGCCTCAGCACCAGCCGTTCCGGCCACCCGGCCAAACCGACCTGACCCCAGCGACATCACTTTTTCCGAGGCCTACGCAAACAACTTGGTCAACCTGACCGTTACGTGGGTCGCGCCCGAAGACTCCGACGGGTCGGGCACTTCCGGCGGATCGGCCATCACCGGCTACACGTTGCAATACCGCACCAGCGGTAGCAACTGGAGCTTCCACTACTTCGGCACTGGTACTACCACTGAAATCACCGGCCTCGCCATCGGCCGCCGATACGACGTGCAGATCCGTACCCACACCGCTGCCGGGGAAAGCAGCTGGACTCAGAAGTCCGTCACCCCCACCGGCAGACCAGGCGCGCCCACCAGCATAGGCGCCACTGGAGGTGCCAACTCGGTGACGGCCAGTTGGTCGGAACCCACCGCCACCGGCGCATCGACCATCACCGGCTACAACGTCCAGCGCTGCACCGTGACGGTGAGGTCCGTCACCATCGACGGGACCCCGACAGA
Source organism: bacterium (assembly GCA_028819295.1). Taxonomy (GTDB): domain Bacteria; phylum Actinomycetota; class Acidimicrobiia; order Acidimicrobiales; family Bin134; genus Poriferisocius. The sequence continues at coordinate 11,215 of JAPPMA010000038.1, forward strand.
CACCTATACGTGCGGCGGCTGGACCAGCGCCGGTACTGTCGCAGCCACAGAAAGCTCCTTTCCGATAGGCAACCTCCCATGCGGCCGTCGAATCGGAGTGCGAGTCCAAGCCGTCAACTCCTACGGTGCCGGTCCCTGGAGCGAAACCGATCGCGAAAGCGAAGATTGGTCCGCCGTAACCGAGGCCTGCCCCAGTTGACGCAGCTCATTCGGCATCCTCAACCTGCGCAATCCCCGCCGGTTGAGGATGCCGCGGGGCTAAACCCTCTCGATGAGGGTGCCGGTGCCCAGGCCGCCGCCGCAGCACATTAGGGGCGGGCGTCTACGGTGGGCAGCGGTCCATTCCATTCCAGCAGTGTGCGATCTGTGGTCAGCAGGTCTGCTCCCCAGGCCATGGCCGTTGCCACGATGAAGCGGTCGGCAGGGTCGTCTTCGGGTTCCACCAGCGCCACACTGGAAGGGCTGATCCTGCTGCCGGATGGATTTGCGCCGTCATCAAGCCCGATCCGCAAGATGACGTTGGTGTCTAACAACAGCACCGGGCCTAGGCCGTCCCAATAGGGGGAGGGTTGCCGATGCGGGGTGCTCCGCTGCCGAGCTCCTCGTCCCAGGTGGCGAGGAACTTCTCTTGCCAATCGTCGTCGAGCGCACTCATCGCGTCGATGTCGATGTCGGGGGGAATGTCGACCAGCCCAACCAGCAAACCCCGCAGCCCAACCCGCCCGTGGGTTGCGGGCACAATCTTGGCGACGGGAGATCCTCGCCGTTCAACAACTATCTCGCGACCATCTGTTGCCACTTCGTTGAGTATACGGGCACAGTTGATACGAAATTCACTTGCAGAGATCGAATTTGCAGGAAAAATCTCCTGTTCGCTGCCGCTGTCTTCCATATCAGCTCTCCTCGCTCCTCTCCGCTCCATCTGAATGGTACAACAACTTGTACGGTTCGGGTGCAGCTGGCCCGGGTGTGGGCCGCCTTGGTGGAGACCCACCGCCAGCCCGACGGCGCCGTGGCCATCCCCGAACCCCTGCGCCCCTACCTCAGCCGCGACGTCATCTAGTGGTCGGGATGAGCGACTGCGACTTCCTCTAGGCGATGTCGCCTTGCCACAGTCGGTGGGCGAAGTCGGTGGCGGGCACGATGTCGATTCCGTCGTCGGTGCGGCGGGGGCGGGGTTCGAGGCATACCACCATTCTGCGGACGCCGGGATGCTCCTCGGCCAGGGTTCGGAGGCCCTTGAGGTGTTTGCGGGTGGCATTGGCGGTCGATTTCGCCTCGATGGCCAGGCGCATGTCTCCGATCACGAAGTCGACCTCGATGCCGCTGGGGAGCCGCCAGTAGGCGAGTTGCTCGTCGAGGTCGCGGTAGGAGATGAAGGCGGAGAGTTCGTGGAAGACCCAGTTCTCGAATGCCTTGCCGTACACATCTGAGCCGCGTTCGAGTTCGCCTCGGCGGGCTAGGCGGTTCACGACGCCCACGTCGTCGAAGTAGAGCTTGGGCGCCCCGGAGAGGCGGCGCTTGGCTCGCCGCTGCCAGCGCGGCAGCCATCGGGCGAGCAGCGTGTCGGTGAGGATGTCGAAGTAGGACTTTGCGGTGGGGCCCGACACGCCGCACTCGCGGGCGATGTTCGAGTAGTTGACGGGGTCGCCGTCGCTCAGGGCGGCCGCGTCGAGGAAGCCCGAGAAGGCGGGCAGGTTTCGCACCAGGCCCTCGGCGGCCACCTCTTCCCGCAAATAGTCGGCGATGTAGGCGTCGAGCAGCTGTCGCGGCCTTGCCGACTCGTAGATTCCGGGCAGGTAGCCGTGGTTGAGCGCCCGGTCTAGGTCGAACGCATCCCCGACCTCGCCGGCGGTCAAGCCCCGCATCTCATAGCGGATGGCGCGTCCGCCGAGCAGGTTCGCCCCGCCCCTCCGCACTTTTCGTGCGCTCGATCCGCAGAGCGCGAAGCACAGCCCGCGGTTCTCGATCAGCCAGTGTACCTCGTCGAGCAGCGCGGGTACCTTCTGGATCTCGTCGATCACCACCTGCCGGGACGGGTCGGGGCCCGATGCCTCGAGCTCTTCCCGCAGCAGTTCGGGACGTGCCACATAGCGCCGGAATTCGTCTGCCTTCAGCAGGTCGACCCACACGCCGTCGGGATAGTGCAGCTTGAGCAGGGTGCTCTTACCCGCCTGCCGCGGCCCCCACAGAAAGAAGGTCTCCGTCCCCGATTCGGGCAGCGAAAGCATTCGTTCAAACATCAACTTTAGAATATCATGATTTTCTAAAGAAAAGGTTTATATCGAGGTGAATTAAACTGGTCAAGACGGGGCTAGATGGGAAGTGGGATGAACAGTGGGCAAACCGCCGTTTCTTTTGGCCACCGGGGGGCGAACGGCTTCGACGATCAGATTTCGGTCATGGTCCCCCGATAGAGGTTCCATTCAGGTCTCACCCGTCGAAGCCAGCCGGAGGCCCCCGATTGAATAGTGTGCAACTCCGTGGGTGTTCGTGACGATGTGATCCAGGAGCTGGCCGGGCCGGGCGGGTTGTTCGAGATGGCCGCCGAGGAGGTGCTGGGGCAGCCGGCGGCGGTGTTCGCCACCCGGATGCGCTCACTGCGGGAGATGGCAGCCAACACCGCTGATTTCGGCGACCGGGAGTTTTTGGTGCTGGAAGACCAGCGCCACACCTTCAACGATTTCATTGCCCAGGTAGCGGCCGCAGCCACCGCGTTGCAGCAGCGGGGCATCGGCCACGGCGACCGGGTGGCCATCTTTGCCGCCAACTGCCCCGAGTGGGTGGTTTCGTTTTTCGCCGCCTCCAGCATCGGCGCCATCGTGTCGGCCTACAACGGCTGGTGGACGGCCGATGAGGTAAACTTTGCCACTGCGCTCAGCGAGCCCGCGCTGGTGGTCGCCGACCGGCCCCGCCTGGAGCGCTCCGGCTCGGGGGGCGCCGGCACACCGTGCTTGGTGATCGAGGACGACTGGGCCGATTTTCTTGCCGTGGGCGCCGGGGCGACCCTCGACGACGTCGACGTGGCCTTGGCCGAGGACGATCCGGCGGTGATCCTGTTCACCAGCGGCACCACCGGGCGGCCCAAGGGGGCGGTGGCCTCGCATCGGGGGCTGATCGGCTTCGTGCAGTCCACCATGATGAACGGGGCGGTGCGGGTGCTCACCGAGATGCGCACCGACCCTCCTGCCGACGACGGCACTGCCCCCAGCCCGCCCGCCCAGTCGGTGACGTTGGGCACCTCCCCGCTGTTCCATGTGTCCGGTCTGTACGGCACCACGCTCATCTCCATGGTTACCGGGGGCAAGATCGTGTACCGCCGGGGCCGTTTCGACCCTGAGGCGGTGCTCCAGCTCATCCAAGACGAGGGCGTCACCGCCTTCGCCGCCCTGGGCAGTATCGGCTCGCGGCTGGTGAACCACCCCCGCTTCGGCGAGTTCGACACCTCCAGCGTGGTCAACGTGGGCTTCGGGGGGGCGCCGGCCAGCCCGGCGGTGCAAAACCTGATGCGCCAGGGCTTCCCCAACGCGGCCCACGCGGTGGGCATGGGCTACGGCTCGTCGGAGTCGGTGGCGGTGGTGGCCACCATCGGCGGTGCCGAGTACCGGGAGCGTCCCACCTCGTGCGGCCAGGTGGCCATCGGCTTCGAAACCGAGATCCGCGGCCCCGACAGCCAGGTGCTGCCCACCGGGCAAGAGGGCGACATCTGGTGCCGCAGCGCCTACACCATGCTCGAGTACTGGAACGACCCCGAGGCCACCGCGGCAGCCATCGATGAGGACCGATGGCTCAATACCGGCGACATCGGCTGTTTCGATGACGACGGCTACCTCTACATCAACTCCCGAGCCCGGGACATGATCCTCCGCAACGCCGAGAACATCTACCCCATCGAGATTGAGTACCGCCTCGACGCCCACCCATCGGTCTCAGAGTCAGCAGTGTTCGGCGTGGATCACCCCGAGATGGGCCAAGAGGTGAAAGCCGTGGTGGTTCCTGCCGACGGGGCTGAGGCGAACCCTGAAGACCTCGCCCAATGGTGCGAAGAAGTACTCGCCCCCTACAAGATCCCCACCCTTTGGCAGATCCGTCCCGACCCTCTCCCTCGGAACGCCGCCGGCAAGGTGGTCAAGCGAGAGTTGCACGCCTAGGCGCAACCCCTCCTACCAGATGGGGAACTTGGCCTTGTCGGGAAGGCCCGAGCGCGCCACGACGGCTTCTCCGGCTCGCTGGCAACGGCTGTAGAAAGACTCCTCGTCGATGGTGGTCATGCGGCCGTCCTCCACCACTTTCTGCCCGTCCACGAAAACGGTGTGGACGCCTCGGCCGTCGGCCGACCAGACGAGCTGGTTCATCACGTTCAACAGCGGTCGCCATTCGGGACGGTCCGTGTCGTGCATCACCACATCGGCCAGCTTGCCGGGCTCCAACGAGCCGATCTCGTCTTGCATCAGCATGGTGCGAGCCCCGTCCAGCGTGGCCATCTCGTAGGCCTTCTCGGCTGGGAACATCTGAGGATCCATGCGGGCGTCTTTGAACAGCCCGGCCACCAGGTAGGTGGCCCGCATCAGGTCGGAGTAGTTGGAGGCGTTGTTGCCGTCGGTGCCTAGGCTCACGTTCGCCCCGGCGGTGACCATCTCGGGCATCTTGCCGATCTGGGTCACGCCGTAGCTCACCTTCAGCGCGGTGGTGGGACAGTGGACCACCGATGTTCCGGCCTCGGCCAGCAACGCGATCTCCTGGTCGTCTACGTGGACGCAGTGGGTGATGGCGGTGTCGTTGCCCAGCACCCCCAGCTCTCCCAGGTGCACCATCGGGCGCTGGCCGAACGCCGCGATGAAGGTGTCGGGGTCCAATGTGGCCGGAGACATGTGGAAGCTGAGTCCCACGCCGTACTCGTCGGCAGTGGCCCGAGCGGCCTGCCACAAGGGGTCGGAGCAGGTGGTGTGGCCCACCACCATCGACCATGCTCCCAATCGCCCGCCGGCAGTGCCTTGGAACCGCTCGACGGTGTCGCGCAGGTTGGCGATGGCCTCGTCGGTGTCTTGGCGGTACACGCTGGGCTCAGGGGGCAGATCCCATACCCACTTGCCGATTCGGCCCCGAATGCCGGACTCGACCAGGCCGTCCATCACTTCGTCGACAAACCGAATGGTGCCTGCCTCCAAGAAGCAGGTGGTGCCCGACTTGAGCATCTCCACCGCGGCCAGTTGCCCCGACAGGCGCTCCTCCTCAGCGGTGTACACCGAATACAGCGGGCACAGCCATTGGAATACGTTCTCCTCAAATGGGGTGTCGTCGGGCACATAACCCCGGGTAAGGGGCTCGCCGGTGATGTGGATATGGGTGTTGACCAGCCCCGGCGTGACCACGAATCGGTCGCCGCCCACCGTCTCCGCGGCCTGATAGCGGCCCTCCAGGTCCGATGCCTTGCCCACGTCGACAATCTGGTTGCCTCTGATGGCTACTGCGCCTTGGTGAATGATGTCGCGGGTCGGGTTCATGGTGACCACGTACCAGCCCTTGATGAGGGTGTCGATCTGTTCGGTCATTGCTCTCCTCCTGGTCAACTTCGAGGCTTAGTGGCTACGTAGGCGAATTGGTGGCCGATGGGCTCGATGAGGCGGAGGTGCTCGAAGCCGGCTTCTTGGAGCCAATCGGCGGTTTGGGCGGCGGTGATGGGGAAGCCGTTCGTGGTGCTGGCCATCATGGTCATGCCCATGAGCGCGCTGTGGGGGCTCCATTGGGGTTCGGGGGCTACGAAGTAGTCGGCCAGAAGGAGGCGGCCTTCGGGGCGCAGTGCCTCGTGCGTTCGGATGATGATGCGTTGAGCGCCTTCGGTGCCCTCGGTACGACAAACGTGGCCCAGCACTGCGATGTCGTAGCTCTCGGGTTCGATATCGATGGTGTGGAAGTCGCCGGGGCGGAATTCGCAGCGGTCGGCCACGCCGTGCTCGGCGGTGTGCCGCTGAGCCACCTCGATCACCCCCCCGATGTCATTGATTACCGCAGTGGCGTTCGGGCAGGCCTTGAGCACGGCGATGGCCCAGGGGGCTCCGCCCGCTCCTAGATCCAACACCCGGGGTGCGGTCATGGCGCTGTAGCGCACTTGGAGGTCGGCCCGGGTAGCAGCCCGGAGCATGGTGGTGAAGGTGCCCTCCACTAGCGGGCGATAGAAGCCAGCCGGGTCGTCGTCGATTGGATCCGCGGGACGGCCAGCCCGAATGGTCTCAGCGAGGTGGGACCAATTCTCTAGCGGGCCGGGGGCTACCGGCACCAGCGAGGCCATTGATGCGGCTCCGTCGCTTGTGAGATAGCGGGCTGCGGTGTCGTTCAGGCCGTAGCGGCCACCCACTCGCTCCAGCAGCCCGAGCACCGCCAGGGAGTCAAGCAGCGCCTCCAGGTGGGGGGCTGACACTCCCATTTCTTTGGCCAGCTCGGGCGCGGTCACGTCCGGGGGGATGCCGGGGATTGCACCTCGATTGGCCAAGGCATCGAATACCTCCATCTCAAGGGCAGCCACCAGCACGTAGAACGAACCGAGGCCCCCGATCACGGCCCACACAGGAGCTGATGGCGGGGGTTTGTGGTCGGTCCAAGGGCGGCCTACCCGCTCGGGGACGTGGGATTTCTTCAGTTCGGGATACGGGGATTCAGCCACTCGTTCTCCCGAAAGCCATGTCAGGGCTTCAGCAGGATCTTGCCGAAGAAGTCGCTGGCCAGCATCTTGGCCTGGGCATCGGCCGCGTCAGCCAGGTCGAACACCGAATCGACCGCAGCCGCGAAGCCGTCGCCGCAGAAGGTGTCCCATGCCGGGCCGAACTCCTCGGGGCGGTAGGGGTCGGACCCCAAGATCTTGATGCCGGAGTGGAACACGTAGCCCAGCGACGGGATGACTGCCTCGTCGCCGGAGGAGTTTCCGCAGTTCACTAGCCGCCCGCCGATGCCCAGAGCGAACAGCGACGAGCCGAAAAGGGCAGTGCCTACATGGTCGAACACCATGTGGACCCCCGCTCCGTTGGTCAGCTCCCGGGCCCAGGCGGCCACGTCATCGGTTCGATTGTTGAGCACATGGGATGCCCCCAGCTCCAGTGCCCGCTGGCACTTCTCGTCAGTGCCCGCGGTGGCCAGCACGGTGGCCCCGGCGTTCACCGCAAACTGGATGGCGGCCACCGAGACCCCGGAACCGGCGGCGTGGACCATCACCGTCTCGCCCGCCGTCAGCCCGCCTACTTCGAACAGCCCGTGGGCTGCGGTGAGGTAGCAGGTGGGAAAGGTGGCCGCGGTCTCCAGCGACATGGCGTGGGGCACCGGGTAGACATGCGAGGCCGGCACCAGGCAGCGCTCGGCGTAGCCCCCGTCGACAGTGGCCCCGATGATGCCCAGCTCCCCGTAGAGATCGCCCCGCCCCCCCAGCTTGGAGCGGTCGTCCACCCCGGCCAGCGACGGGTCCGCCACCACCCGGTCGCCCAAGGCCAACCCTTCGACCTCGGTGCCCACCTCCGACACCACCCCGGCCACATCCATGCCCGCGATGTGGGGGAGGGTGAAGCCGGGCATGGCGAACCAGCCATTGCGCTGCACCACGTCCAGCCGATTCAGCGCGGTGGCCACTACGTCCACCACCACGTCCACTGGGCCAGGCTCGGGATCGGCCACCTCCTCATAGCGGAGCACCTCGGGTCCGCCAGGCTCGTGGTATCGCATCGCCTTCATCGCCAGTCTCCTCTAACTCGACTCGTCTATTTCAGACCGCGGATGAACGGTCGGGCCAAGGCGGCGGGCGGTCGCACCCGTTTGGCGAAGATAGCCATGGCTCCAAGGGTCACCAGGTAGGGCAGAGCCTGCAACAGCTCGGTATTGAGCTCATAGCCCAGACCTTGCAGCGACAGCTGGAAGGAGAGAGCCCCGGCGAACAGCACGCAACCGGCCATGGTGCCCCATAGGGTCCAGCCCCCGAAGATCACCGCGGCGATGGCGATGAATCCCTGGCCGCCGATGACCGAGTCGTCGAACGCGGCGATCCGAGCGAACAGGAAATAGGCCCCGCCGAGGCCAGACGTGAACCCGGCATAGTAGATGGACTGGCGACGGCGGCGGTTCACATCGATGCCGCTCACGTCAGCCGACTGGGGATTCTCCCCCGCGGCCCGCAACTCCAGCCCCCATCGGGTGCGGTACACCAGCCACCAAGAGAGCGGCACCAACGCATAGAGGAGGTAGAACGGCCACGGCTCCCCGAACAACGCCTTCCCGAGCAGGGGAATGTCCACCAGGATGGGGATCTCCACTGTTGAGGCCCGAAGGGCCTGGGGCTCAATCTCTCGATCCAAGAACCCAACCAAACCGAACACCAAGATGTTGAGGGTGAGGCCCACCACAAACTGGTCGGCGGTAAGCCGATGGCTCATCTCGGCCTGCACGGCAGCGATCAGCAGTCCGCCGATCACACCGAACACCAAGCCCACCACGATCAAATCCGAAATGTGATACCCCAGAATCCCCGCGAAGGCCCCGCTCAGCAACATTCCCTCCACCGAGATGTTCAAGGTGCCGGATCGCTCGGCCACCCACTCCCCGGTGGCCGCGTAGGCCAGCAGCGCGGCGAACAGCGCGCCGTTGATATAGGTGGACTCGCTGGACAACACGTCGCCCACCGCGGAGAAGAAGTCGATCAGCACCGCATCACACCCTCTCCGTTGCCGCGGCCCGCGCCCGGCGCCGATCCCGCAGGAAGACCACCGCGGGGGGCACCAGCAGGGCCAGCACCAAGAGCCCCTGCACCACATCGGTGATCCGACTCTGCACCCCGGTGCTGTTCACAAACCCTGCCCCGTTCCGCAGTCCGGCAAACACAAATGCAGCCACCACCGCGGGCAACGCCCGCTCTCGGGCCAACAGAGCCACCAAGAGGCCGGTCCAACCGATGTTGTCGGAAAAGCCGGGCACCAACCGGTAGTTGCCGAACGAGAATCCTCCGCCGGCGAACATGGCCGCCCCGGCCAAGCCGGCAAAGGCCCCGCCTATCGCCAATGCCGACGCTCCATAGACCGTGGACGACACCCCGGCCCGCTGGGCGGCTCGGGGATTGTGGCCCAGCATCCGCAGCCGAAAACCCCATACGGTGCGGGCCAGCACGTAGGCCACCGCCAAAGCCAGAGCCACCGCCACATAGACGGTGATGGGGAACTCGTTGCCGAATATGTCGGGACGAGGAATCCGGTTGTCCTTGGCCAACTGCTCGCTCACCAGATTTCGATTGCCGCGACTGGCCTCATCAGCCAGCAGCAGCCACTGCCACTTCAAGCCGTACCCCACCGCCTGAAGGGCCACAAACACCAACAGCAGAGTGCTCAGAACCTCAGGCACCCCTCGCCAATAGCGCAGCAGTCCGGATATCGAGGCCCACGCTGCTCCGCCCAACGCACCGAACAGCAGCAACACCACTACATTCAGCGGGCCGGGGCCGCCGATGCGGAAGCTGAAGTACACCGCCACTGCCGCACCGATCAGCAGCTGGCCCTCTTGGCCGATGTTGATCAAGCCGGCTTTGGACGAGATCACCGTTCCCAGGGCCACCAAGAGCAGGGGCGCCGCGATTCCCAGTGTCCCTCCCCACCGTCCGGGGGCCATGATGCTGCCGTCCACCAAGGCCTCCACCACCGGCCACCAATCGCCACCAGTGGCCTCCACGATCACGCTGGCCAGGGCCAGGGCCACGGCAACGCTGAGGGCGTAAAGGGCCACCCACTCGGTCAGCCGGGCGCCTCTAGTCATCCGCTGCTTCCGCCCATCAGCATTCCGAGAGTTTCGAGGTTGGCTTCGGCGTGGGAGAGTTCACCCACTATACGGCCCCGAGACATGACCACGATGCGGTCGGCCAGCTCGAGGATCTCCTCCAACTCGCTGGAGATCAACAGCACAGCCACTCCGTCAATCGCCGTCTGGCGCAGACGGTCGGTCATGTACTCAATCGCTCCCACGTCCAAACCCCGAGTGGGCTGGGCAGCCACCAGCACCTCGGGTTCGGCGGCCAGTTCGCGGGCCAGCACCACCCGCTGCTGGTTGCCGCCCGACAGCGACCACAGCGGGGCGTCGGGTCCGGAACAGCCGATGTCGAACTCCTCGATCATCTGCTGAGCCGTCTCGGCGGTCCGAGCCTTGTCCATGACACCGTTGCGGGCCACCCGGTGAGGGTCCACCATGAGCAGGTTCTCGGCCACCGTCATGTCCAAGACCACCCCGGAGTCATGGCGGTCTTCGGGGATCACCGCCACTCCGGCCTTGGCCATGGCACCGGGAGAGCCGGTGGGCACCGCCTCGTGGTTGACCACCACCCGTCCGGCATCCAGCGGGACGAGGCTGGACAGGAGGTCGCCCAGGGTCCGCTGCCCGTTGCCCTCCACGCCGGCCACACCCACGATCTCGCCCGCCCGAAGATCCAGGCTGATGTCGTCCAGCAGCCGGGCTCCGCCCCGGCCTCGCACCGAGGCTCCCTCGATCCGCATCACCGGCTCATCCGGTTTGGTGGTTTCCGCTGGCCGCCTGTCCTCAGCGTCGACATCGGTCGCCTCGTCGATGTCGGCAAGAGAGCCGACATCCGATTCCTGAGATTCCCCGTCGGCCTCCTCGACTTCAGCAAGGCCGAAGGCGGCCCGCTCCGAGCGCAGCGACACCTCCCGGCCCACCATGGCCCGGGCCAGACTGCGGGCGTCAGCCTCGTGGGTGGGCCGGTGATCCACGACCCGGCCTTGGCGCATGATGGTGATCTCGTCGGTGGCGTGCAGCACCTCGTCCAGTTTGTGGCTGACCAGCACGACGGCTCGGCCTTCAGCAGCAACCACCTCACGCAGCGTGCCGAAGAGCTGCTCCGACTCCTCGGGGGTGAGCACCGAGGTGGGTTCGTCAAATACCAGGATGTGGGGGTCTCGGCGCAGGCACTTGATGATCTCCACCCGCTGGCGCAGGCCGGCGGTGAGTTCGCCTACTCGGGCGTCGGGATCAATTTCCAAGCCATACTGCTGGCTGATGGCCACCACCCGGTCGCGCACTCCTGCCGACTTCAGCCGACCCTCCTCACCCAGGGCGACGTTCTCCCACACCGAGAGCTGGTCCACCAGGCTGAAGTGCTGGTGGACCATGGCGATGCCCAGGGAGGCCGCGGCCAGCGGGTCGTGAATAGTGCGGGGCCAGCCGTCGATGCGGACCGACCCGACATCGGGCAGCACCAATCCGATGAGCACCTTCATCAGCGTGGATTTGCCCGCACCGTTCTCGCCCAAGATGCCGTGGATGCGGCCCCGGTGCAGGGTCAGATCAACTTGATCGCAGGCGACGATCCCCCCGAACCGCTTGGTGATGCCGACGAGTTCGACCGCAGGCACCGAGGGGTCAGACCCCCCGGTGCCTGTCAATCCGGTTGTTGTGTCGGTCACCCGCCGCCGTAAGCCTCGGCGGAGATTCCGCCGAGCACACCGAGCAGCTCACCGTCGGTGGTAACCGCTTCAAAGGCGTCGGCCAGCAGCGCTTCCGCTGCCGCTGAGGGATCGCACAGCTCGCCGCCGTTGAGGCCCGGCGCGGTCGGGAACTGGTAAGTCGAACCCTCGGTCAGCTCGCCTCCAATGATCAAGGGCAGCACGATTCGGGCGTAGCGGCCAGCGTCGAACACGATCGAGCCTGTCCAGTTGATTCCGTCATCGCGAGAGCAGATATCACCAGGACCGGCCGCGAACACCGCGATGCCCTCGTCAGTGGCCAGCTGGCCGACCGGGTTCAGCGCGCCGCCCAAGTAGGCATAGGACAAGGTGGCGCCTTCGGCGATGGCGTTGGTGAGCGCGGCAGTGGCATTGGCCGAGTTGTCGAAGTCAAACGGGAAGGCACCTGTAGCCACATACTCCATGGTGAACGACGGGTCCACCGACTGGAGGCCGTACACGGTGGCGTTGTACGCCTCCTTCTCGAATCCGAGGTCGCAGCAGCCTAGGAACACCGCGGTGTCCCCACCGTGATCTTGCAACGCCGCGCCCATGGCCACACCGGCGGTGTAGTGGATGGGGGCGCCCCAGTCGGTGGCCTGAGCCAAGCCAGGGGTCTCCGGGAATCCGGCCCCGCAGTTGCAGTACCAGAAGATGTCGGGGTACTGCTCAGTGAGGTCGGCCAGAGGCTCGGCGATCTCGCTGGCACCCACCAAAATCACATCCACTCCCTGGGCGGCGAGATCGGACATGGCCTGAGCGGCTTCAGCCGCGCCGATGTTGTCGCTCACGATGGGCGGGGCGAACCCGTTGACGGCGGAGAACTCCTCGGCAAAGTCAACCAGTGCCTGGTAGTAGCCCTGGTCGTCGCGGGGCCCAGCGGCCGCCACGCCGATGGTAAGGGTGCCGTCACCGTTGGCGTCGAAGGTGTCCAACAGCGCTTGCAGCTCCATGTCAATCGGTGGTTCTGTGGGCGCGGGCTCCGGCTCGGGTTCGGGCTCGTCGTCCATCGGCTCCGGTGCCTCGGTGGGCGCGGGCGTTTCTACCGCTGCACCCCCGGCGTCATCGTCGTCATTTCCGCAACCGGCGGCTACCAGGGCCAGCACCGTCAACAGTGCGGCCAGCAGCCACAGTTTGCGGGTAATTCGTCTCGTCATCGTTCCCCTCCTGAGATGTCGGGCTATTCGGCCCAGTTGCCGTTCAGCAGCCTACTCGCGCCGTCTTGCCCTCGCCCTGCTAACCCCGTGCCCTCCCGATGGTCGCTGCCGAACACGCCACCGGGCGCGGTACACTCATCTCAACCTTCCCCCAGCAATCCGCCTCTACCGAATGAGGAGAACCTCATGGACCAAGCCATTCTCGCCCTGCTGGGGGCAATCATCACCCTGATGCTCTACCTCGACCGAGGCCGACGCGCCGACCTCGCCCTCCACCGAAAAGAAACGCAGAGGGGATTCGCCCAGATGGGAGAAGCAATGCGAAACGGCGACGACCTACTCCGAGAAGAAGTGAAAAACGGCGACGACCAAACCCGAGAGGAGATGCATAGGGGATTCGCCCATCTCCATGAGCGAATCGACAAACTGACCGAAGTCGTTATGAACTTGGTCAGCCGAGTGAGCCGGCTAGAGGGCAGGGCGGACGCCGAAGCAGCTCCGGCCCAGACATCCCAGTAGTCACACCCCGTCAGAAACTGCCGTGCCCGCGGGCCAGTGTTGGCGGTAGCGCTGCACCAGCCAGCGGTTGAACTGCACGTGGCTTTCCTCCTGCCAGGAGTATCGGCCCCGTACCGCGAAGCGGGACCGCAGCCCTCGCTGCACCTTGGTGGTGGCGTCCTGGTCTTGGGCCACAAACACTTGAACGCCGTCGTCGCTGGCCTGGAACAGGTGGTCGAACATCGGGTGCTCCATGGAGGTGGGATGCAGCAGATAGCCGATCTCCACGTCGATGGTCTCGGCCGAGGTCGGCCGCACGATAAAGAAGAACGCCATGTCGGGGGCGGTACCGAAGCACAGGGTGGGCGGGACCAGCGCGAATGTCGACCGCCACCGCTCCTCTTCGGTGAGCTTGGGAAACACCGGCAACAGGGCTTTGCGGGTGGCGTTGAACCCGCCGTCGATGTGGGTGTAGCCGTTTTCCCGGAAGATCACGTTGGAGTCATCCGACCACGGCACCGGGAACCGGGACATCTCCGAGGGGCAGAAGTCCTGGATCACCTGGTGGAGGCGGTTGGCGTGGTAGCCGTCGTTGAAGTTCTCGAACATGACCTTCCAATTCCAGGGCAGGTCTTCGAGCGTGAAGGTGCCGGGGCACACGCAGTTGTCGAGCTCGTAGTTGGCGAGGTAGGGCTCATACCGCTCCAGGGAGGGGGCCAGCGGCGGGGCGTCGGGGTTGAAGTTGACGAAGATGAACCCGTGCCACAACTCCACGGCCAAGTTGGGCAGGCCCCAGTCGTCGTTGTCGAAGCCCTCGGTTTGCTCCATCGCCGGGGCGCCCATCAAGCGGCCGTCCAGTCGATAGCTCCAGTGGTGGTACGGGCATCGGAATGAGCGGCTGTTGCCCTCTCCCTCCACCACCTGCATGCCCCGATGGCGACAAATGGCCGAGAACGCTCCGATTGCCCCGTCTCTTTGGCGGGCCACGATGATGGGCTCGGTACTGACCGTGGCGGTGAACCAGTCACCGGCCTCGGGAATGCGACTGGCCACCCCCACGCAGCACCATTCGTGCTCGAACAGCGCCCGACGCTCGAAGGCCAAGAACTCCTCTGACGTGTAGATCTCAGGTGGAAGGGTCACCGCCGTGGCCACGTCGGTGATCGAATCCTTGAACGAAGCCAGCAACTCGCCGGTCAACATGGTCATGTGGTCACCCCCTTGTCGCCTCCACCTCTTGTCGTAGCAGGAATTTGCGGATTTTTCCCACGCTGGTTCGAGGCAGCTCGTCCATCAGCGTAAACGACCGGGGGAGTTTGGCCTTGGCCAGCCGCTCTTGGCACCAAGACGACAGATCTTCATGGGTTGGGGGTGTGGCGTGGTCGGCGGGGACCACAAAGGCCACCGGCACCTCGTCGCGCATCGGGTCGGGCGCGCCCACCACCGCGGCTTCCAATACCGCGGGGTGGCTGGCCAGCACCGACTCCACCTCCACAATGGAGACGTTTTCCCCCGCCACTTTGAGCACATCGGAGTGCCGGCCGTCGAAGTAGTGGCGACCATCAACTTCGACGCGGGCTCGGTCGCCGGTGCGGAACCAGCCGTCGTTTGTGAACGAGGCCGCGGTGGTTTCTGGATCGTCCAGGTAGCCGGCGAACAACGTCGAGCCGGGCTGTCCCCCGACCAGTACTTCGCCGTCGCGCACGATCACCTGGCAGCCGGGGGTGACCTCTCCCATGGAGAACGGCACGGGGTTGTCGGCCGGCTCGGTAAGCACGGCGGGGATGGTCTCGGTCATGCCGTAGAGCTGGCGGGGCCGGCATCCGAACCAGGCGGCCAGGGTTTCGTACTGATCGTCGGCAATGTTCTGGGCGTACCAGCAGTGGCGAAGCCCTGCCCCGTCGACCGGAGCGCCCCGGGCCAGGATCATCCGCATCGGGGCGGCGAACAGGCTGGCGCAGGTGGCGTGATGGCGGGCGGCCTGGGCCAGAAACCCGCTAGCAGTAAAGGAGGGCATCAGAGCTACTGAGGCCCCTGTCCAGATGGCCGAGGCGAAGGAGTAGTACTGGGCGTTGGCGTGGAACAGGGGCAGCACCACCAACTGGCGGTCGTCAGGGGCCAGATCGGCCCGCTCGGCCATGACCTGTCCGCAAAAGGCGTAGTTGGCCTGGGTAATCTCCACCCCCTTGGGACGCCCGGTGGTCCCCGAAGTGAACATCACCGCTGCCCGGTCCCCAGGCTCCACTGCGGGCCAGTCCACCTGAGCGGTTCCCGTGAGCGCGTCGAGATTGCCGCCGGCCTCGTCCACCTCAGTGATGGCCAATTGGGAGCTGACTTCCGCGGCCTGGCGGTAGATCTCAGCCCGGTCGGTGGCGCAAAAGCCGGCCCTTGGCCGGGTGCGCTCGATGTGGTCGGCCAACTCCGGCACCCTGCCCATGGGATCGGACGGCACGATCCACACCCCCAGCCGATTGGCGGCCAGCCATAGAGCCACGAACGCCGGGGTATTGGTCAGGGCCAAATGAACCGGGTCACCCGGGGCTACCCCTCGCTGGATCAGCCCGGCAGCGACATCGGTGATGGCGGCGTCGAACTGCTCGTAGGTCCAGGTTGCGACGGTCCCGTCGGGTCGTTCGAAGACCAAGAAAACGGCATCGCCGCCACGTTCGACCGCTCGTTCCCAAACGGACGAGAACGTGACCAGATCAGCCATCTGGATCTTCAGGCGCCCCGTAGCCTCCGCCGCCGGGAAGGTCGAGGCGCACCACGTCATCGGGGTCGAGGGTGATGCGGCTCTGGGTGGTGACCGGCTCGCCGTTGACTTGAAACGAACCCGCCTCGCCCGGGTTGCCGCCGAAGATGCCCTGCGGCGGGTCGGACAGGCGGCTGGTCACCGCGTTGAGCAGCCAGGGGCGGGAGGTGTCAACGGTGAACTCGATGGTCTGGCCCTTGCCGCCGGGCTGGGCCCCCGATCCCTCCGAGCCGGGGCGCAGCGCCTTGCGGGTGAAGCGCACCGGAGCAGAGGCCTCCACCACCTCGATGGGCACCGCGCTCACCCCCGTGGGATAGGAGCAGGCGTCCAAGCCCGGCTTGGACGCCCGGGCCCCCACCCCTCCGGCGTAGGTGAACATGGCGGTGATGAACGGGGTGCCGTCGTCGTGGTTTCCGCTCACCTGCATGGTCCACACCGCGCCCGCCCCCTCGGCCATGGACTCCTCCGGCTTGACCTGGGCCAGGGCTTTGAGCAGGGCGTTGGGCAGGAACATCCCAACCACGTGGCGGGCGGTGCCCGGCTGGGGCAGGACCGCGTTCACGATTGACCCCTCGGGGGCGGTCATCTTGATCGGGGCCAGGCTGCCATGGTTGTTGGGGATCTCCGGGTTCAGCACCGAGCGCACCGTGAACGTGGTGTAGGCGTGGGTGTAGTTGCGGACCACGTTGATGCCCCACGGGCTGGCCTCCGACGTGCCGCCGTAGTCCACCATGATCTCCCCGACATCGGGGTCCACCCGCAACGAGCACACAATGTCGATGCGGCTGCCGTCGGCCAGATCCAGTACCGCGTCGGCCTGGTACTCACCGGCGGGCAGCTCGGCGATGCTGGCCCGGGTGGCCGCCTCGGATCGGTGGATGATCTCATCGGCCAACTCCTCGATGTCGTCGAGGTCGTAGGCGTTGCATAGGGAGGCCAGCCGCTGGGCGCCCACCTCGCCCGATGCCATCTGGGCGTGCAGGTCGCCGGCCATGTGGTCGGGTTGGCGGACGTTGGACAAGATGAACTTCCACACGTCCTCGTTGCGCTCGCCGCGCTTCATGAGCTTGCAGATGGGGATCCACAGGCCCTCTTCAAAGCAGTCCCGGGCCCCCGCGCCGATGCCGTAGCCGCCCACGTCGGTGTGGTGAATGGTGGAACCGAAGTAGGCGATGGGCACAGGGGCGCCCCCGGCGGCCGGAGCACGCCACACTGGAACCAGCACGGTCACGTCCAACAGCTGGCCCGCAGTGAGATAGGGGTCGTTGGTAACCAGCACGTCGCCGGGCTCGAGGGCCTCAGGGGGGAACTCATCGAGCATGTTGGCCGCGCCAATGGCCAGGGAGTTGATGTGACCGGGGGTGCCGGTCACCGCCTGGGCCACCATGCGCCCCCGCTTGTCGAACACTGCGTTGGCCAGATCGCCGGCCTCGCGCACGATGGGGCTGAACGCGGCCCGCTGGAGCGCCCGGGCCTGCTCGTTCACCACCGAGATGAGCGACTGCCACAGAATTTCAAGTTGAATAGGATCGTAAGCGGAGGCTTTCTTTGGGCTTGTTGTGGTCTTATTCATAGAGCTGCTCTGGTTTCTCGCTGAGATCGTTATTTGGGAGGCGGTTTTTGACCGCGAACCGCGACGAGACAAGCGTCGTAAGAAACCGATACCTCCCATCCGGGACGAATGATCGACGTCGTCTCCCGCTCCTCCACCAAAGCTGGGCCAGCAAAGGACACGCCGATCGCCAGGTCGGCCCTGCGGTAAACCGGGACTTCGATCGCGTCTTCCTCTCGGCCGAATACTGCCGTGCGGGTGGATACTGGCTTAGGAGAGCGGTTGGCGGCGGTCGGCAGCGATTCGGCATCAGCTATTTCGGCCGGGTCGGCTCGGGCTGACAGGCGCCAGGTGACAACCTCAATGGCCACGTCGTCGATGGTCATGCCGTAGATGCGGCGGTATTCCGACTCGAACGCCCCCACCACCTCGTCGTCGGAGGCCGACCAGGTATCCCCTTCTCCCACCCAGACGGTGATCTCATTGCCCTGGCCGGTGTAGCGGGCGTCGATGCCGTAGCGGAACCTGATGTCGGCCTCGGGCACGCCGGCGCTGAGCAGCACCCGGCGGCCCTCTTCCCGCAGTTCGTCCAACAGGCCGTCCCTATCAGCGGGTGCCACCTCGGCCAGCTTCACCGGCATGGAGCGGGCGAGGTCGATGCGCACCGGCGACACCAGGCTCCCGAACGCCGACAGCACGCTGGCGTTGACCGGGAACACCACCCGATCCGAGTCCAGCAACTCGGCCACCCGGCAGGCATGGGGCGGCCCGGCCCCTCCGAAAGCCAGCACGGTGACCCCCCGCAGATCCACCCCCCGCTCCACCGCATGCATGCGGGCGGCGGCGGCCATGTTCTGGCTGACCACCTCGTACATCCCTGCCGCGGTGTCGGTGATCGAGAGGCCCAGACCATCGGCCAAGGTCTCCACGGCGGACTGGGCAAGCCCGGCATCCAAGGGCATGTCGCCACCCAGAAAGGCATCGGGGTCTAGCAGGCCCAACACCACGTCGGCGTCGGTCACCGCCGGTTGATCGCCGCCCTGGCCGTAGCACGCCGGACCAGGATCGGCCCCCGACGACTCAGGACCCACCTTGAGCAGGCCGAACTGGTCGAGGTGGGCCAGGCTGCCGCCCCCCGCGCCGATCTCCACCAAGTCGACCGAGGGCACCGACACCGGAAAGCCCGACCCCTTCTTGAACCGGTACCGCCGGGCCACCTCGAAGGTGTTGGTGAGCGCTGGCTCTCCTTCCTCCACCAGGGCAGCCTTGGCGGTAGTGCCCCCCATGTCGAAGGCCAGCAATCTCTCCTCCCCCATGCGGCGGGCAAACCACCGGGCGGCCAGAGCGCCGGCGGCCGGGCCGGACTCCACCAGCCGGATCGGGGCGGCAGCAGCGTCATCGGCCGACACCACCCCGCCATTGGACAGCATCATCAGCACCGAACCGCCGAACCCCTCGGCTGACAGCCACTTCTGAAGCTCGTCCAGATACGGGCCAATGATGGGCATGGTTGCCGCGTTGCAGGCCGCGGTGATCATGCGGGGGTACTCCCTGATCTGCGGCGAGATATCGGCCGAGGCGCACACTGGCACTCCCAGCTCCCGGCGCAGCTCATCAGCCAGAAGCCGCTCGTTGGCCGGGTTGACGTAGGAGTTGAGCAGGCATACCGCCACCGATTCGACGCCGGCGGCCTCCAGCCCTCGCACCAGCGCGGCCATGCTGGCCGCCGACGGAACCACCAGCACCTCCCCGGTGGCCGCGGTGCGCTCGTCGATCTCGAAAGTTAGCTCCCGGCTGATGGGCGGATCGGGAAACTCGATCTGGAGGTCGTACATGTCGTAGCGGTGCTCGTCGCGGATCAACAGGGTGTCGCCGAAACCGGTGGTGGTGACCAGGGCGGCCCGACCGGTCTTGTTCTCAATGAGGGCATTGGTGATGAGCGTGGTGGCGTGGACGATGGGAGCAGTGATCTCTCCGGGAGCTACCTCAGCTCGCCGCAAGAGCTGGCCCACCGCGGCCTGCACCCCCTCGAGGGGGGCGGCCGGAGTGGTGAGGGCTTTGTTGACGGTTACATCACCGGTGGCGGCGTCCAACAGCACCGCATCGGTGAACGTCCCCCCGATGTCAACGGCCAGCCGCCAGTCGGACATAGTTCAGCCTGCGAGCAGGTCGTCGCGGGGCGGGGCGAACACGTCGAGTATCCAGCACTCGCCGTACTCGTCATCGCCGATGAACACCGAGTCACCGTGCCACACCCCCTTGGGCGCGATATAGGCCTCGCCCTCGCCCAGCACCACCCGCTCGGTGCTGTCGGGATCGTCGTTGATGCGGAAGTCGAGCTTGCCTCGAACGATGATGCCGAGCTGTTCGTGGTCTTCATGGCGGTGCAGGAACGACCCAGTGGCCCCACCGGCGATGCGCCAAAAGCAGAGCTGAAGGCCGTCTCCGGTTATGACCCGCCGACGGAAGCCATCCCGATCGGTGTCCACGAACAGGTCGTCTTCGTAGAAGTAGCAGTACTGGTTGGTGAAGTTCATGGCGGTCAGTCGTCCGCGGCCAGCGCGGCAAAGCGGCGCTGCTCCTCAGCAAGATTCAGCGGCCGGATGATGGCCTCGTTCTCCTCGTCGCCCCAATGCTCGGCCGGCACCAGCCACATCACCTCGAACTCCAGTCCGTCGGGGTCTTTGGCGTAAAGGCTTTTGTTGGCCCCGTGGTCGCTCTCGCCGTAGAGAGCGCCCGCATCCACTAGCCGCTGGCGGATGTCGACCAACTCCTCCAGGGTGGGCACCTCCCAGGCAATGTGGTACATCCCCACCGAACGACGCCCGGCCGCCGACGGCTCAGCCCCGTCGCCGATGGAAAAGAAGGCGATGTCGTGGTGGTTCTCCGACGCCGGGGCCCGCATGAACACGAACTGCCCCGGCTCGTCGATCACCGTTTCGAATCCCAGCACCTTGGTGTAGAACTCCTGCTGACGCCGGGCATCCCGCACATACAGCACCGCATGGTTCATCCCCGTGATCATCGGCCATTCCCTCCCATCAACGCCAAGCGTATCCAATCCAATGCTGGCCCCAATCAGGTAGGCACAACCTCAACCACAAGGTTGCAGCCCAGGGCCGTGAGGGCTTTGTTGACTTGGCCGATGTGAGAGCGATGGTCGGGATTTGCCAACCGTCGAATCGCGGTCTCGCTGACCCCAAGACGCCTTGCCAGCTCTACCTTGGTCACCTTTTGGACCTTCATGGCGGAATACAGATTTCAATGTCAGGACCAGAACACCGATGCAGGACTCCAAGCTACCCCTCCGCAAGCTAGTCGTGGGGAAGTACCTGATGGCGACCAGCCGCAAGGTCATCTGAGGCCATTGAAGCCATTGTCGCCACCGGATCTTCTGTCCGCGATGTCGAATTCAGCGACGACCTAGATCTGGTGTTTGTGTACCAAAACAGTCGTCCGGCAATGCCGCGACCTCCGATCTCAATAGACCTTTGCGGATACGACGAAGCTGAAGTCACGCAAAAACTCGGGCAAGGCCACGATTACCTGTCGTGGACCGTTCGGTTCGGCCAAGTCCTGTTTGAGCGGGACTGTTGGTGGACAAGGCTCAGAGCAGACTGGAACGATCGCCTCTGTTTGCCATCAGCGGCCGATGCCAGTGCGCGGGCCGAGAAGGCGGAATGCCTCTCGAAGGAGTTGCGCGAGGCTGGAGACGAAGATGCTGCTGGCGAGTTGCAGTTGTCGAGCTTGACTCACATTTGCCGGGCAGAACTGAGTCGCGCTCACGTTTTCCCGAAGTCGCGCCCCGAGCTAGAGGGTCAACTGCGCGAGATCAGCCAGCATGTTCTCGCTGATCAACTCGCGAGCGCGCTAGAGCGCCGACGGTCAAGACAACGTATCCAGCGCTAAACCCGCGACACGCCGCTAGCGGCCGGTCGCGAGTTGACTCCTTGGGGATCAGGGCTGATTGAACGATGCTGCCGCGTCGTCGGGGCGCATCACGAAGAACTCCATGCCGTTGGGTCCGCAGGTGAAGGAGTACTTGTGGTTGGCCGCCAGGATGACCGAGTCCTTCGGTCCCAGCTCCATCGACGGGCCGTCGGCGCCATTGGGCCACACCTCGCATCCGCCCGACACCACGATCAGCAGTTCGTTCTGGTCATGGCTGTGGGGAGGGACATGGTAGCCGGCGGGCAAAGTGCTGTACTGGCACCAGAAACCCCCCTCGCCTTGGGCCACACGCTTGCGTCCCGCGCCGAGCTTTTTGGCCTTTTCGATCAGCTCCTTGGGGGCATCGGTGTTGGCGGACTCGTCCACCCATTCGATGTCGTCGAATTTCAGCACCTTGGGCTCTGTGCTCATGGCGTTCCTTCGCTCATGGCGTTCTTTCGCAATCGTTCGTATTGTCGCCTGATATTCGGGTCAGCCGCCGCCGGGCGAGGTCTTGGCCGCAGGTTGGAGCTTGGGGGCGTTCTTCCAATGGGGAACACCGTGCTCCTCGGTGGCAATCCACCACTCGCCGTTGGTGATGGAGGCCCAATGGGAGTGGTTGAGCTGATGGAGGGTGAAGCACGCCGACAAGGCGGTGTTGAAGCCCTGGGCATCGGTGGTCTGGTTCACGGCCTCCTTGACCAACAGCGCGGCCATGGTGGGTACCGCGGCGATGCGCTGGGCAAACTCCAGGGTCTGCTCCGAAAGGGTCTCGTTGGGGAAAACCTTGGACACCATGCCCAGCGCGTGGGCTTCGTGAACGTCGATGGAATCGCCGGTGAGCAGCAGCTCCTTCGTCTTGCGGGGGCCGAACTCCCACGGGTGGGCGAAGTACTCCACCCCCATCATGCCCAGCCGGGTGCCCACCACATCGGCGAAGGTAGCGTCCTCGGCCCCCACGATCAGATCGCAGCTCCACATGAGCATCAGCCCGGCGGACAGCACCGGTCCCTGCACCTGGGCGATGGTGATCTTGCGCAGGTTGCGCCATCGCTTGGTGTTCTCGAAGAAGTAGTGCCACTCCTGGAGCATCAGCTTCTCCGATCCTCGCCGCTGTGCGCCGTTGATCTGATAGGTGGGGTTCTGGTTGGGACCGGGCTTGCGCTCGTCGATGCTCTCCGTAGTGCCCATGTCGTGGCCGGCCGAGAACATCGGTCCCACCCCGCCCAGGATCACCACCCGCACATCGTCGTCGGCTTCGGCCACCAGGAAGGCCTCGTTGAGCTCCACCAGCATTCCCCGGTTCTGGGCGTTGCGGGCCTCAGGCCGGTTCAACATGATGCGGGCGATCTTGCCGTCGTCCAAAGTCTCGTAGGTGAGGTAGCGGTAGTCCATCTCCCTAGTCTTGCCCATCCGCAGACGCGGTGCGCTGCCGGGCGCGGTGGGGGCTGGAAAGGGCAGGCAGGATGGGCATTACCCCTGGGGGTGGCCAGGGGAAGCAGGTTGGAAGCGGCGGAGGCGAAGGCTGTTGGTCACCACGAAAAACGACGACGCCACCATGGCGGCCGCGGCGTATATCGGCGCCAGCACACCGGCCGCGGCCAGGGGAATGGCGGCGGTGTTGTAGAGGAAGGCCCAGAACAGATTGCCGCGGATGGTGTTCATGGTCCGGCGGCTGAGTGCAATGGCGTCGGCCACCGCTCTCAGGTCAGATGACAAGATGGTGATGTCGGCCGCCTCAGTGGCGACATCAGCACCCGCGCCCATGGCGATGCCGATGTCGGCTTGGCTGAGGGCGGGCGCGTCGTTGATCCCGTCGCCCACCATGGCCACCCGACGGCCCTCGGCTTGGAGGCGGGCGATCTCGGCGACCTTGCCGTCGGGTCCGACACCGGCCACCACCCGGTCGATGCCCAGTTCGTTGCCCGCGGCCCGGCCCCGGCGGGGATGATCCCCGGTCAGCAGCACGGTGTCGATGCCCAGGGACTTCAGAGCGGCCACTGCCGACGGGGCGGAGGCCCGCAGCCGGTCGTCCACGGTGATCACCGCCTCGGCCACCGACTCTCGGCCCACCAGCACCGCCACCCGTCCCATGGCCTCCACCTCGGCGGCGGCCTCATCCACGGCGGCGGGGACTTGGGCGAAGAGCGTCCGCTTGCCCACCCTGACCTCTCTGCCACCCACCGTGGCCACCGCCCCGGCACCGGGGTGATTCTCAAAGCCGGTTACCGCCTGCCCGCTGTCGGCAGCCGACGCGATAGCCCGACCTATGGGGTGCTCCGACCGAGACTCCACTGCGGCGGCCAGGGCCAGCAGAGCGTCGGTGTTTCGGCCCGGGGCGACAACCTCCACCACCTCCATTCGGGCCTCGGTGACGGTGCCGGTTTTGTCGAACACCACGGTGTCGAGTTGGCGGGTGTCCTCCAGCATCTCACCGCCCTTGATGATGACTCCGAGCTGCGATCCCCGGCCGGCGCCCACCATCACTGCCAGCGGAGTGGCCAAGCCCAACGCGCACGGACAGGCCACGATCAACACCGCCACCGCCGCGGTGAACGCCTCAGAAGCCGGCTGACCGGCTGCCAGCCAGCCGATAAGCGTACACACCGCGATCACAACCGCAGCGGGGACGAACACCGCCGAGGTTCGGTCGGCCAGCCGCTGGATGCGGGTGCGGTTCGTTTGGGCCTGCTCCACCAGCCTCCCAATCCGAGCCAATACGGTGTCGGCCCCCACGCTGGTCGCCTCCACCACCAATGAGCCGTTGGCATTGACCGAGGCCCCGAGCACCGGGTCGCCGGGCCCTACCTCAACCGGAACCGGCTCGCCGGTGACCATGGAGATGTCCACCGCGGATGCGCCGTCGACCACCACGCCGTCGGTGGCGATCCTCTCACCCGGGCGCACCACGAACCTGTCGCCCACTTGCAGGCCGGCCACCGGCGCCTCGGTTCCGTTCTCCAAGCGAGCCACCGGGGCCACCAGCGCGGCCAATGCCCGCAGGGCATCCCCCGACCGGCGGCGGACCCGGTTCTCAAGATGGCGGCCGACCAGAATGAGCACCACGATCACCGCGCCGGTCTCGTAGTAGAGGTGGCCGTCGCCAACCTGGGCAGCCAAGACAACCGTGGACCAGAGCCACGCTGACGCGGTGCCCACCGACACCAACGTGTCCATGGTGGCGGTTCGGTGGCGGAGCTGTAGCCATGCTCGGTGGTGGAACCCCCAACCGGTCCCGAACACCACGCCGGCGGCCAGCACCGCGGCCAGCCAGTCCGACGCCTGAAAGCCCAGGTCGAAAGCCAGTCCATCGACCATGGTCAGCAGCACCACCAGGGCACCCATCACCGCCGACAAAATCAGCCGAGGCACCTGGTTGGGTTCGACGCTCTGCTCATCGCCCACGCCGTCGGGGAGGCGGGCGCCGTAGCCGACAGCGACCACGGCAGCCTGCAACGCATTGTCATCGACGCTCTCCCGGCACGCCACCGAAGCCCGACCGGAGGCATAGTTGACTCGGGCTTCGACCACGCCTTCAACCGCGCGCAGGCTGCGCTCTACCTGCGCCACGCAGGCCGAGCAGGTCATCCCGTCCACGACCAGAGTCGTCCGGCGCATCGCCATAGCTCTAGCTTATGGGCCAACGGGGACAGCTATTCCTGCACCAGTTCGATGAGGGTGCCGTGGGCGCCTTTGGGGTGGATGAAGGCGACGGTGGTGCCCCGGGAGCCGGGACGGGGCTCGGCGTCTATGGGGGTGGCGCCGGCCGCGACCATGGACTCCAAGGCGGCAGCGCAGTCGTCCACTCGATAGCCGACATGGTGAAGGCCCTCGCCCCGCTTGGCCAGGAACTTGCCGACGGGCGAATCCTCCCGGGTGGCTGCGGTGAGCTGCACATACGAGTCGGCCACCTTGACGAGGGCCTCCTCCACACCGTCTTTCTCCACCACTTCCCGGTGCGCCACCGAGGCGCCGAATGCCGTCTCATAGAAGGAGATGGCTTGCTCCAGATCGTGGACCGCGATGGCGATGTGATCAATCTCGGTAAGGATCATCGCTCATCTAACCTATACCACCATCGGGCGGGATTCGATGTTCACGGCCATCGATCAGGCTGCTTCTCGCCGAGCGGATTCGCCTTCCAGAGCCTCCCAGAGCTGGTCGCGCAACACCTCGGCTTCGAAGCCTTCCTTCATGTTCGCCACCACCACGCCTTCGATCATGTCAGCCAGCACTGCGGGCCACACCCGGTTTCGAACCGTCACCGCCACCGTGACAGAGCCGTCGTGGTGGCGGGCAAGCGTCCGGCGGCGCCCCACCTCCCGGGGCGGGCTGCGAAAACTGGGCATCGCCAGGCCGAGGGCTCGCACCGCCATGCCCATCTGCCGGGCAGCCTCCGCGAAGGCCAGGCACTGTCCGGTGCTGCTCTCCTGTTGCTGATTGTCGCCGCGAACGACCCTCATGTGCTGGGCCGCAGTGCCGTTTGTGGTGTCGTTTGTCTCGGTAATTTCCTTCATGAGACCAGTATCCCGACAGGAGTGACAGTTTCTCGCTCAGTCAAGAGACAGCCGGCGATCCTCACAGGTGAAAGCACGGCTGGCTCGTCGAAGATGTCGTGAATGGCCGAGCGAGCCAAATTGATCGCTGGTCACCTATTGTCATGGCATGGCCCTTGTACTCTGCGAAATCGACGACGGCGTTGCCACTGTGACCCTCAATAACCCTGCGGTGCGAAACGCGGTGAGTGTCGACATGAACCGGGAGCTCGATGAAGTCTTCGATGCGCTGGAGGCCGACCAGTCGGTGGGGGCGGTTGTGCTGACCGGAGCGCCCCCGGCTTTCTCAGCGGGCGCCAACCTCGACGATCTGCTGGCCGCCGGCGATCCCAAGAGCCTCAGCGCCATGTACTCCGGGTTCTTGCGGGTGGCCCACACGCCCCTTCCCACCGTGGCTGCGGTGAACGGCGCCGCCGTG
Organism: bacterium; assembly: GCA_028819295.1. GTDB lineage: Bacteria > Actinomycetota > Acidimicrobiia > Acidimicrobiales > Bin134 > Poriferisocius. Next base: position 37,552 of record JAPPMA010000038.1, read on the forward strand.
GGGGCGGGGATGAACTTCGCATTGGCTTGCGACGTGATCCTGGCCGGAAGCCAGGCCATGTTCGAGAGCCGCTTCCTCCAGATCGCCATCCACCCGGGCGGGGGCCATACTTGGCGGCTGCGCCAAATCTGCGACCGCCAGACGGCCATGGCCATGGTTCTGTTCGGCGAACGGCTCGACGGGCGCCGCGCCGCCGAGATCGGGCTGGCCTGGAAGTGTGTCGACGACGGCGATTTGCTGGAGGAGGCCCGCCGCATGGCCCGCCGCCCGGCACGGGCCCCGCGAGGGCTCACCAAGGCGATGAAGCAGACAATCATCGACATGGGCGAGGTTGCCGACAGCGCCGCCGCGGTGGCCCGGGAAGTAGAACCGCAGGTTTGGTCGATGATCCAACCCGAGTTCAAAGAGCGGGTTGCCGCCCTCAAGGAGGCCATCAGCAAATCGAGCTAGCGCTCAGCTCATCCAGCCGGCCACCAGCTCGGGGCCCCGCTCCTGCCATTCCTCAGAGGTGATGCCGTAGCGGACGTGGTCTTCCCAGCGGCCGTTTATCTCCAGATAGCGCGAGGCTATGCCCTCGTCGCGGATGCCCAGCTTCTCCACCACGCGGCGGCTGGCCCGGTTGCGGGGGATGATGTTTATCTGCACCCGGTGCAGTCCCAAGGTCTCGAACGCGTAGTCCAGCACCACCACCAGAGCCTCGGGGGCATACTCCCGCCCCGCGGAGCGGTGGTCGATCCAATAGCCCACATGGCCGCTCTGGAACGGGCCCCGCTGCACGCCCGACAGGTTCATCTCTCCCACCAGGCCACCCTCGGCGAACACGCCGAATCCGTAGCCGGCGTCCATCTGGCGCTCACGATCGCGGGCGCTGCACCGCGACGCGAAGGCCAGGCGGTCTTCCACAACGTCGGGCTGGGTGCTGGACTGCGTCGGCTCCCACGGGGTCAGCCACTCCCGGTTGGCCCGCCGCACCGCTCGCCACTCCGCGAAGTCGCTCTCGGCCAGAGGCCGCAACTCCACCCGGGCCCCGCGCAGCACCAAACCCTCGCGAGCACCCCGAATCCGTGACCAAGTCCGCACTGCCCGCCAAACCTAATCGCGAGACTTGCCCCTCTGTCGGGGGGATCAGTCCAACAAGCTCAAAACCATCCCATCGAGGATGTCTGATTCCGACACAAGACAAGTATCAAACCCGAAGTGGCGCATGATCTTCACCAGGATCGCCATGCCCCCCACGATCACGTCCACCCTGCCGGGATCAAGGCCGGGATTGAAGGCCCGATCGGCCCGAGACTCAGTGGCCAGCGTGCGGAAAACCTCCTCGGCCGCATATTTGGTGAGCTCGAAGTGGTGGATGGCGTCCCGGTCGTAGACATGCAGCCCCTGCTCCACGGCCGCGGCGGTAGAAATGGTGCCGGCCAATCCCACAAGAGTCCGGGCGCGGCGGGCCGCGGGCATGTCCCGGTCGACATCGTCGAGATGGGCCCCCGTCACCGAGATGCAAGCATGCAGCTCCTCGGGTCGGGGAGGGTCGCTGTGCAGGTACTTCTCCGTGAGCCGCACACACCCCACATCCAGCGACATGGCGGCCTCGCACTCGGCGGTGCCCACACACAGCTCGGTTGAGCCACCTCCCAAATCGACCACCAGAAACGGGCCCAACTCGGGGTCGAGTTCGGCCGTGGCCCCCCGGAACGACAGCTTGCCCTCGTCGAGGCCGCTCAAGAGCTCGGGCCGAGTGCCCACCACAGCCTCGGCGGCGTCAAACAGCTCATCGCGGTTGGCCGCATCCCGGGCCGCGGAGGTGGCTGTGATCCGCACGGCCTCCACGCCGTGGCGGTCCATCACCTCCCGGTAGCGCCGCAGGCAGTCCACCGTGCGGGCGATGGCGCCCGGGGCCAGGCTTCCGGTGTGGTCCACCCCTTCGCCGAGGCGGGTAATGGCCATCAGCCGGTCGAGCGTCTCAACCCCGCCCCGGCTGACCAGCAGGCGGGTGGAGTTCGTGCCGCAGTCGATGGCGGCCACAACCGGCGGACTCACCTCGTGTCTTCAGCTTCCAGGTTCTCGGCCACCCAGCGCCCCACCGGATCGTCGCCCCCGGCCAGGTGCCAGGCGAAGTGGGCGTGAAGGCACTTCACCCCCCTTTGAGTGCCCCCCACCCCGGCAGAGGGGCGGTGGCCGGTGTGGCCGCGGGGGATGGCGGCATCCCGCTCGTCGGCGTAACGGCGGTGGGCGTCAGCCAGTTCGTCGGGTTCGATCGCGGCTTCGGCCCGGCGCACCCCGCCAGCCGATTCCAGTCGGCTCACCCGCAGAACATCATCGGGACCGACCAGCCAGTAGCGGGTGGGCATGGGGGTGCCGTCGTCCAAGATGGGAGCGTTGCACAGCACCCGAGGGGTGCCGTCATCGGCTCTGACCACTACTTCGTAGGAGCCCCGGGGCGCTCGGCCCAGCAGGGCCTCGACTTGCTCGTCGTCGCCTTGTCTCAGGGTCAGCCCTTCTTTTTCTTCTTCCTCTTGAAGATCCTGCGGATGATCCACAGCACAGCGACAAGCCCGGCGATGGGCCCGAACTTCTTGGCCACCGGTGGCCCGGCGACATCCAGCAGGTCTACCGCCTCGGGCTCGGGGCTGGAAACGGCTCTGACTTCTGAGTCGTCGGCAGAAGCGTCCGGCTCGGTGGAAGCATCATCTGAAGCATCATCTGAGGAGGTGTCTGAAAGCATGGTCTCCAGGTTACCGGCGAACTGATCCATAATCTTCGCGCTCACATCGGGAATCAAGTTGCGGCCTATTTGCGCCACCTTGCCGGTGATCTTGAGGTCGGTGGTAACCCCGACTCTGGTCCGGTCGTCGCCCAGTGCCTCCACCGTGGCGGTGATTGTCGCGCTGGCGTTTCCCTGACCCCGAGTCTCTCGGCCCTCGGCCAAAATGACCACCTTCATGGCATCCTGATCGCGTTCGATGAACGTTGCCTTTCCCTTGTACTGGGCGTTGACCGGCCCCACCTTTACCTTGACCACGCCCCGATGCTCTTCTCCCTCGATTTCGGTGAGCTGGGCGCCGGGCAGACAGGGGGCGATCCGCTCCACATTGTTGAACGCGGCCCAAACATCGCCAGCCGGGGCATTGACCTCGATCTCGTTGCTCATTTCCATGCTTGCCAGTCCTCCGAAATCACATCTTTCAATTCGGTTCCGAACCCCTCAAGACCATGCTTCCAAATCTTGAACGGTGTCAAAATCCACCGGTTCTCCGGCACAGGATACTTCCCCAACCCGCTCGGGCCGCATTCGCATGAGCATTCTGGCCCCGGCGTCCCCGCCGGCGGGCAAGAGCGGCCAGACAGCCGCCCCCAGCTTCACCGGGGGACTGCGGCGGCCTCGAAAGGCGGCGGTCACCAAGTCGCCCTCAGCCTCAGCCACCGCCCGCCACGAATCGGCCCCCACCAGGGGCTGGTCGCCCAGCCCGATCACCGCCGCGTCGTGGCCGTCGTTCTCGACGGTGAACACGCCGGCCCGCAGCGAGGTGGCCTGGCCCAGCTCCCAGGAGTGGTTCTCCACCAGCACCACCCCGTCGGGGATCAGGTCGCGCAGCTCCACTGCCCCGGTCACGATGTACACCCCGTCGAGCCCGGCATCCAGCGCGGCGCCGAGGGCGTGCTGCACCACGGTCAGCCCCCGAAACGGAGCCCGCAGCTTGTGGGTGTCGCCTCCGAAGCGGGTTCCGGCGCCGGCGGCCAACACAACGGCGGCAATGGTCATTGTCGCACCAACTCGATCAGGTTGGCCTCGGCCGTCATGGGCCGAACACCTCGCCATCGGGGTGGAACGCCGACCAGGCGAACCAGAACTCGTTGGTGTGTACCACCGGTTCGAGCCTGCTGCCGGCCAGTTCGCCGTCGACCGCCTGGCCGAGGATGTTCCAGGTGGAGCCGGTGCGGTCGTCGGTGAACCGCCCATCGCCCGCTGGGGAGAACTCCAGCGCCTCGCCGTCCACCCGCCGGTCGAAGGCCAGGGCGGCGCCGATGTCTGCCCCCTCGGCGGTGACCGGCGAGTCCAGTGCGTCGGCGGTGCCCGGCGACCACAGCACCACGACCGGAACCCCGGCCACGGTGTCGTGTACCGCCCCGCTGGCCTGCACCACGCTGAACGGGTAGGCCTTGTTGCGGCCGTCCACCGTCACCCCCACGGTGCGCTCCAGCGCCGGGTAGCGCTCGTCCAGGATGGTGGAGTCGAAGAAGCCGGGAATGGGCGCCGACCGCGAGGTGTACTGCACATAGGGGTTGCGGCCGTAGCTGCTCGCGGAGCGACCGGGCGGGGCCAGCACCACCCCATCGGGATAGCCGGTTTTGAAGTCGCCCCACGACACGATGGCCGACGGGATGACATCCAAGCGATGGCCGGCGTAGGCCCCCACCAATCCCTCTCCGCCGATCTGCTGCCACAGCGACTCGGTGGCGTCGTCCCACATCACCAGGTCGCTGTTGCGCAGCAATCCCGAAGTGCCGAATCGCAGCCGCCGGCCGTCCACCACCGGATCGAACACCAGGGCGCTGTTGCACAGCGGGCAGTAGGTGACCAGCACCGGGCGGCCCTCGATCTCGTCGTTGACGATCTCATGCACGATGAGCATGGCCAGCGGGTAGAAGCGGGCGGTGTCTCCCACCACCAGCAAAAGGCCGGGCTCGGGGTTTGACCAGCCCCCCTCGGAGGCCGGGGTGAACCCCGGGTTGTCGATGGGTGGGATGCGGTCGCGGATGGGGATGGCCTGAATGCCGATTCGCAGCTCGTCGAGACCGATGGTGCGGGTGGACCAGTCGGTGGCCCAACCGCCCGACACGAGGGCCAGATCCCCGGTGGGCCCTTCGCCGCCGGTGATCACCTGGGGTGTGGGCGGGACAGGAATCGGAGCAGGGGTGGCTGCGGGAGTGGCGGAACCCGCCGCGGTGGGCGCCGCAGTGGGGTCGGGCGTCTCGGCTGCGCCGACAACTGCGGTGGCCGTCGGCGCTGCCGGAGCGGCGGTGGGTTCGGAGGCCGGTTCGGAGCTGCCACAGGACGAGAGCGCCAGCGCCGCCGCCATCAGCGGGGCGAGGCGCTTCATCCGTCAGCCGGTGGTCGGTGGATGGGGCCCTCGCTGTCGCGCAGCGAGGGAGCGGCGTGGCCGGCGCGGTTGGCGATGATCTCGGCGCACACCGAGACGGCGGTCTCCTCAGGGGTGCGAGAGCCGATGTCCAGCCCGATGGGGGCCATGAGCCGGTCGATGCCCTTCTGGTCCACCCCCACCTCGTGTAGCCGCTCCAGGCGGGTGGCGTGGGTGCGGCGGCTTCCCATGACCCCGATGTAGCCCACGTCGGTGGCCACCGCCCGTTGCACGGCGGGCACGTCGAACTTGGGGTCGTGGGTGAGGATGCACACCGCGTCGTGGGGGCCGAGTCGATCGCCGTAGGCGTCGAACACCTCGTCGGGCCAGGCCACCATCACCCGGTCGGCCATGGGAAACCGCTTTACGGTGGCGAACACCGAGCGGGCATCGGCCACGATCACGTTGAACCCCAGCAGCTTGCCGGCCCGGGCCAGCGCGGCGGTGAAGTCCACCGCCCCGAACACGAGCATGATCGGCGGAGGCGAGAACGACTCGATGAACACCGACACGTCGGTCTCGCGGGCCTGCCCCTCGGCACCGTAGTGGCGCACGCCGGTACGCCCGGCGGCCAACTCGCCCACCGCGTCGCGGCTCACGATCCGGTCCAGCTCGGGGTGGCCCAAGGTGCCGGTGATGTCGCCGTCGGGCTCCACCACCAGCTTGGCCCCGGCGTTGTGGCCCTCGATGACGGTGGCCAGCGCCACCGGCCGCTCGTCCCCGATGGCCTCCCGAAGCCGTTCGTAGAGTTCGGGCACCGCTACCAACCCCGGCGCTCGCGGGTGCCGGCGGAACACGCTGATTGAAGGCAGCGCATTGCTCTCACCAGTCCAGAGGCTCGATGAAAAGGTGGACGGTGCCCCCGCAGGTGAGTCCCACCGCGAACGCCTCGTCATCGCTGTAGCCGAAGCTGACCATGCGCCGCTCACCGCTCTCGAGGATGTCGAGGGCCTCCACCACCACGGCGCCCTCCACGCATCCGCCCGACACCGATCCGACCACATCGCCGTTGTCGCTGACCGCCATGGCCGCGCCGGGGTCTCGGGGGCCGGAGCCCTCCACGTTCACCACCCGGGCCAGCGCCACCCGCCGGCCCTCGGCCCGCCAGGCATCCAAATCGGCCAGTATTTCCTTCATCTCGCCAGTGCTCCGATGCTGTGGATGGGTTTGCCAGAGTCCCGGTCGTCGCCCAGAACCTCGGCCAGCCGCTCCAGCGAGCCCAGCGAGTGGCCCTCGATGAAGTCGTCCACATGGGGCAGGGCGGCGGCCATGCCCTGGGCTAGGGGCTGGTAGCCGGGGGTGGCCTTCAGCGGATTCACCCAAACGAGTCTATGGGTCACCCGGTGCAATCGGGCCATCTGCTCGGCCATCACCTCGGGGCTGCCCCGGTCCCAGCCGTCGCTCAAAATGACCGCGGTCGCTCCCCGGGCCATGCCCCGGATACCCCACAGCTCGTTGAACTCGGCCAGGGTGTCGCCCAGGCGGGTGCCCCCCGACCAGTCGCTCACCGCATGGGTGGCCGCGTCCAGCGCCCGGTCGGGGTCGCGCCACGAGAGCTCCCTGGTGATGCGGGTGAGGCGGGTGCCGATGGTGAAAACCTCCACCCGGCGCCGGCCCACCACCGCGGCGTGGACGAAGCGGATGAGCGCCCTGGCGTACGACTCCATCGACCCGGATATGTCCAAGAGCAGCACCACCCGGCGCAGCCGCTGGCCCGGCTCGGTGTACCAGCGGCGCACCGGCTCCCCGCCGCTGCGAATGGCGGCCCGCACGGTGCGACGCATCTCGGGGTGCCCGGCGAGGCGGTGGGTGCGTCGTTGGCGGCGCGACCGGCGGGTGCCGCCGATGCGGGTCATGGCGGCCATGAGCCGGTGGGCCTCGTCGAGCTCGTCGTCGTCGTAATCGGCAAAGTCCTTGTCGCGCAGCACCTCGTGGCGGCTCCACCGCAAGGTGAGCGACGGGTCGCCGGGGTCTTCGTCGCCCCTGTCGTCGCCTTCGTCGCTCCCGTCGTCGTCCACCAACAGGGTGATGGGCTGGGTCACCTCCACCACCGGGGTGGCCACCAACTGCTGTCCGACGTAGTAGGCGTCGAAGATCTTGTCGTACAGCTCGATGTCGTCGGGCTCGGTGACCAGGGTGGCCCGACCGGCCCAGTACACCGAGCTGCGCCGCTCGAGGCCCACCGCCCCGAGGGCCTGGTAGTAGTTCACCGACGAGCCGACGGCCACGTCGATGCCCGCGCCTCGCAGGGCATTGACGAAGCCGACTGCGAGTTCGTCAGCCCGCACAGGAGGCGGCGGGTACGGGGATCAGCGTCGACATGGCCCGCCGTTCAAGGCTCATCCGGCTCGGGCAACGGCCTGCTGGATCAGGCCTTCGATTCCCTGGTCCATCACCCGCTGCTGGTCCTCGCGGTACTTGAGCACCGATCCCAGGCTGGCTTGGGCGATCTCCGGCGTCAGCTCCGCGGCCCCGAGGCGGCCCAGGGCCAGACTCCAGTCGATGCTCTCGGCCACGCCGGGCGGCTTGTACAGGCCCAGGTCCCGGAAAGCGCTTGCCGCGGCGGCCACTTGGCGGGCCAGCACCTCGCCCACCCCGGCGGCCCGGCGACCGATGATGGCCACCTCCCGCTCGAAGCCGGGGTGCTCCACCCAGTGGTACAGACAGCGCCGCTTGAGGGCGTCGTGGACGTCGCGGGTGCGGTTGGAGGTGATGATGACCCGGGGCGGGGTGGTGGCCGCGAACCGGCCGATCTCGGGCACGGTCACGGCGTAGTCCGACAGGATCTCCAGGAGGAACGCCTCGAACTCGTCGTCGGCCCGGTCGATCTCGTCGATCAACAGCACCGGGGGCGGGCCTTCGGTGGATGAGATGGCCCGAAGCAGGGGGCGGCGGATGAGAAAGCGCTCGGAGTACAGCTCGTCTTCCAGGGCGTCTGCCGCTTCCCGAGTAGCGCCCCCGGTGGCCTCCGCCGTGCGCAGGTGCAGGAGCTGGCGGGAGTAGTCCCACTCGTACACCGCCTGGGCCACATCGATGCCCTCGTAGCATTGGAGCCGGATCAGCTCGCCGCCGGTCCAGGCGGCCAGGGCGTTGGCCGTCTCGGTCTTGCCCACGCCGGGCTCGCCCTCCAGCAGCAGCGGGCGGTTCAGGGTCATGGCCAAGAACACGGCCGTGGCCAACCCCTCGTCGGCCAGGTAGTCGCAGCCCTTCAGCCCGTCGGCCACATCGGCCGCTGATGAAGGCTGAGGGCCCAAAGGCTGGGCGTTAGCGTCCAGCGGCTTCGAGCGCCCGACGGGTGAGCACCCGGGCGAGGTGCTCGCGGTACTCGGGTCCGGCGTTCAGGTCGGATGGGGGGTTGGCGCCCTCAGCGGCGGCTTCGGCGGCGTCGGTGGCCGACGCGCCCCCGGCGAGGGCGGCCTCCACGCCGGCGGCCCGGACCGGAGTGCTGTCCATGTTCACCAGTCCCACTCCGGAGTTGCCGTTGGCCACGATGGCCGACACGCCCACGATGGCCCAGTCCTGGGCCCGGCGGTTGAACTTCTGGAAGCCCCAGGTGGCGTCGGGCATCTTCGGCAACCGGATCTCGGTGAGCAACTCGTCGTCGCCCAAGCAGGTCTCCAGGAAGCCGGTGAAGAAGTCGTCGACCGCGATCTCCCGCTCGCCGCCCGGCCCCCGGGCCACCAGGGTGGCCCGCATGGCCAGCATCACCGACGGCAGGTCGGATGCGGGGTCGCCGTGGGCGATGGAGCCGCCGATGGTGCCCCGGTGGCGCACCTGGGGATCGCCCACGTGGCTGGTGGCCTCGGCCAACAGCCCAGCCTGCGACCGCACCAGCTCGCTGGTCTCCACGTCTCGGTGGCGGGTGAGGGCACCGATGGCCAAGTGGTCGCCGGCGTCGTTGATATAGCTGAGGTCGTCGAGACGGCCGATGTCCACCAGCACTGCGGGGGTGGCCAAACGCAGCTTCATCAGCGGCAAAAGCGAGTGGCCCCCGGCCAGCAGCTTGGCTTCGTCACCGTGCTCGGCCAGCGCGGCCAGCGCCTCCTCAGCCGAACCGGCCCGGATGTAGTCGAATGCCGCAGGGATCATGACGATGCCTCCGCGCAGTGCAGCACCGCTTTGACGATGTTGTGATAGCCGGTGCAGCGGCACAGGTTGCCCTCAAGCCCGATCCGCACTTCCCGCTCGGTGGGGCTGGGGTTCTCATCCAGCAGCGATACGGCGGCCATGACCATGCCCGGTGTGCAGTAGCCGCATTGGAGGGCGTGGCACTGGCGGAACGACTCCTGCATGGGATGGAGCACGTCTCCGTTGGCCAGGCCCTCGATGGTCAAGAGGTCCTGTCCGTCGGCCTGAGCCGCCAGCATGGTGCAGGATTTCACCGACTCGCCGTTCACATGGATGGTGCAGGCCCCGCACGAGGAGGTGTCGCACCCGATGTTGGTGCCGGTGAGGCCAACCACGTCTCTGATGTAGTGAACCAGCAGCGTGCGCGGCTCCACATCGTGGGTGTGGCTGTCCCCATTGATGGTGACCGTTACTTCCACGGCATCTCCCTAGTCGTCTTCGGTGTCCGCGAGAAATCTAGTACACCCAACTCCGCTCTGGTCACCCCGAACGGCCTAACCCCACTGCGATTCCGCATCTATGTCTGCAACTACTTGATGAATGAACACGAGCTCCAGATCACGCACTAGACATTATGAGTCGGACAACCGACAGACAGGAGCCTGCGAAACACCATGACGGACTTGGGGCAGGGGGTGGGTCTACCTGAGCGGGGGAACCTGGTGCGGGTTCGCGACCGGTTCTGGGTCTCGGCAAGACCATCGAGGCTGGGCTGATCGCCGAAGAGCTGGTCCTGCGCGGCCTAGCCCGCAAGATCATGGTCGTGTGCCCGCCCAGCCTGTGCGGGAAGTGGCAGCGGGAGATGAGGGACAAGTTCGGCCTCGCCTTCGAGGTGGTCAACCGGGAATACGTCAGCAAGCTGCGGCGGGAGCGGGGGGTCGGCGTCAACCCATTCCGGTCGCATCCCCGGCTCATCGTGTCGCTGGAGTGGCTGAAGCTGGAGCCACAGCTCCGGCGGTTCGACGAGTTCCTGCCACCCGACCCCAACACCTACCCGCGGGCTTTCGACCTTCTCATCGTCGACGAAGCCCACTTGATTGCCCCCGCCGCAGGGGGCAACTACGCCAAGGCGTCAATGCGAACCCAGGCCCTTCGGAAGCTGGCCCCCCACTTCGAGCACCGGCTCTTCCTCACCGCCACCCCGCATAACGGCTACCGCGAGTCTTTCGAATCACTCATGGAAACCCTTGACCCAAACCGCTTCGCCACCGGGGTGGCGGTGACAAACCGAGACCGGGACGAGGTAATGGTGCGGCGACAAAGCGCCTACTTTCGTCTCCGGCAGCCTTCAAGCACACGCTTGACCGTCACATCGAGACTCTCGACCGGGCCTCCCCACAAACGGCGTCGGTCCTTGCCGTAGAGGAAGCCTCCACAGTGCTCGACGCCGAGGTCGACGATGACGATGCACTCGACGAGTTGCAGCAGCAGGCTCTGGCGATTGCCGCAACCGCCTTGCCCGAGACCGAGATTCGCGACCAAGAACTCCTTGCCCGGCTACGGGCTCGGGCGCCATCCTCGTGGCCGCCTGCCGCTATTTGGCCGACCGGGTTGTCCAGGCTTGGATCAGAGAAGGTGACCCTCGGGCACCCGAATTGGCCACCGCCGCCGATGATCCCAACCGGCTGGAAGGGAAAGTGGATGCCTTGCGGCTGGTGGCCGAGCGGTGCTGCTATGGCGTTGACCGCAACCCCATGGCCGTGGAGATGGCCAAGCTCTCGATGTGGCTCACCACGATGGCCAAAGACCGCCCGTTCACCTTCCTGGACCACGCCATCAAGTCGGGCGACAGCCTCCTGGGTATCTGGGACTGGGACCAACTCCGCTATCTGCACATGGATCCCAAGGCAGGCAAAGACAGGGTCCGGGCATTCGACTGGATGATGGGAGACCGAGATGCCCTCGACCTGCTGAGAGACCGATTAGATGAAGCCGCACTCCTGCGTATTGAACTCCAGGGCCGAGCCACGGAGTCGATAGGAGACCTAGACCGCAAAGCCCACCTGAACAGCCGCAGTGAGACCCTGCTGAAGAGCCTGGTCGCGGCCGCTGATCTGGTGGTCGGGGCTGCCCTCGCTTCTTCGCAGGATAGAAAGCCGTCTGATGCACTGAATCAACGCATCGAGGACGACCTGCCCGTGCTGAAGGAATTTCTCGCCGCACTTGACACCCCTGAAGAAAAAACTGGCATCGCGATGGCCCATCAGCGGACACAAATGCGACTTGACGCTGGATGCCCCGAGAACGCCCCATCACGACGACCTCTTCATTGGCCCATAGCCTTCCCCGAAGTATTCGCCGATGGAGGCCGATTCGACGCCATGATCGGCAACCCCCCGTTCATTGGCGGACAGCGCCTGTCGGGCGCGGCCGGCGGGGACTACCGAGAGCACCTCGTTCAGTGGACTGCGGCAGGCGCCAAGGGCTCTGCCGATCTTGTTGCCTACTTCTTTCTCCAAGCCGTCAAACTGGCGCGCTCGCTCGGTTTTCTGGCCACCAACACCATCGCACAGGGCGATACCAGCGAAGTCGGTCTGGCTCAATTGATCGACGGAGGCTGGACCATCCACAGAGCGGTGTCTTCTACTGCATGGCCACTACAAGCGTCACTTGAGATTGCGAAACTGTGGATGTCGCTGGAAACCTGGCATGGCCAGATAGAACTCGACGATCGCGGGGTCGCTGGGATCGACGAAATGCTCTACCCCGCCAGCCGATCGAACTGGCGCAAACAGCAGCTCGCCGCCAACAAGGACCAGTCGTTTCAGGGATCAATCGTGCTTGGATTGGGATTCACGATGAGCCCCGAAGAAGCACAAGCACTTATTGAGAAAGACCCGCGTAATGAGGAGGTGTTGTTCCCGTATCTCAACGGATTGAATCTCAATCAACATCCCGCTCACACCGCTTCCCGTTGGGTCATCAACTTCTTCGACTGGTCTGAAGAACAGGCGAGGAGCTATTCCCATTGTTTTGCAATAGTTGAAGAACATGTAAAGCCTGATCGAATGTCCAAAAAAGGCAAGCCCTATGAGTTAGCCCGCAAATTTTGGTGGCAACACCTCGCTCAAAGAAAAGGGTTGTATTTGACTATCGCAAATCTGGAACAAGTGCTCGTTGTAGGAAGAGTCAGTAAGACGGCAATGCCTATCTTTGTTCCGACAAGTCAAATTTATTCAGACGCAACTGTCGTCTTCGCCTATGACGATTGGTTCCATCTTGGTGTGTTATCCAGTGGATTTCACTTTCGCTGGGCCACTCGTTATGCATCATCGCTCAGAACCGACACTCGCTACACCCCCACAGATGTCTTCGAGACTTTCCCACAGCCAGACCATTCAGGTGCAGTGGCCGACACCGCCAAAGCCCTAGACAACCACCGCCACCCGCTCATGGTTTCCGAAGGCATCGGACTGACCTCCCTCTATAACCGGGTCCATGACCCCGGTGACCGTGAACCATCCACCTTGGAGATGCGCCGGTTGCACCGCAACCTCGACTTCGCCGTCCGCGATGCCTACGGCTGGCACGACATCGAGCTTGATCACGGATTCCACAATGTGCGAGGTGCTGGCATCCGGTACACCTTCGCCCCTGAAGCTGGTGACGAAATCTTGGAACGCCTGCTGGAGTTGAACCGCGACCGCTATCTGGCCGAAGTCGAGGCTGGCCTCCACGCCAATGCCAAGAAGAAGAACGCCGCCCCTCTAGGTGGGCTATTTGAACAAGTCGCCAACCCTAAACCTCATGAACAATCCCTGTACGGTTAAGGGAAGCTTCAGCAGGCCAGAATTTCTTGATATTTTTGCCTAATTCGACCTAAATAAGGGTGGTTGTTGTCACAAGCCTCGATATACTTTCATGTATGGAATTCGGAGTACTCCCCAGTACAAACGATGATAGAACCAGTGTCGCTGGCGATCCCAGGTTTCCTGATTTCTCCGGGTCGAGCGCTTCGGAATTGCTCGGCTTGATGAGCGAAACCGATCAGATCCGCCGCCGAGCGGAGGGATATCTGGTGGGGCTGATCGCCCGCTACGCCGAACTGGAAGGTCGCAGCGCCGCGGCGTCGGTGTGCCACCAGTTCGGGATCAGCGCCCACAAGGCTCGCCAGCTGGCCAAGACTGCCGAAGGGCTTGCCGTCATGCCCGACATCCTCAGCGCCGTGCAACATGGGCGTCTCTCCGCTGATCAGGGCGGGATGGTCGCTGAATCGCACAAGCGAGCGCCGATGAGCCCACAAGACCAGCAGGAGCTTCTGACGCTGGGCGGATGGCAAGGCCACGACGATTTCAAGAAGACAGTGGCCACCCAAGAGGACCAGCGCCGGGCCAACGACGGGATGAGTCGCACCGAGCGGCAGAGGGCACGCCGCTCCTTCAAGGTTTTCGACAAGAGCGACGGCATGGTCGTGTTGCACGCCGAGCTGGATCAGGTGGACGGCGATCGGGTCAAGATCGCGGTGGGCGCCATGAGCACCAAGATGCTCGCCGACGACATCGCCTTCGACCCGGTGCGCACCTTCGAGCAGCGCAACGCCGACGCGCTCGTCGCCCTCATCACCCAGCAGCCCGCCGAGGCACCCGCTACCGAGCCGGCCAGCACAGACTGCGGCAGCATCCGGCCCCAGAAGACAATGCTGGTGGTGTCGGCCGACTACGACGCCATCGAAGGCCAACTCAAGAACGCCGAGCTGATCGACGGGACGCCCATTGACCTCGACGAGCTCCGCCGCCTGGCCTGCGACGCGGATATTGTCCCGATGATCTTCTCCGCCGACGGGCAGCCCCTCTACGTGGGCAAAGCCCAACGAGCGCCCACCAAGGCCCAGACACTTGCCCTATACAAGCGAGACCGGGGCTGCATCGGCTGCGGCATCCGCCCCCAAGCCTGCGACGTCCACCACATCGTGCCCTGGGAAGACGGCGGCCCCACCAACATCGACAACCTGGTGCTGCTGTGCCCCCGCTGCCACCGGAAAGTCCACAAGCTCGGCTACACCGTCGAACCCCGCCCCAATCCCGGTCCAGGAGGCAGCCGATATACCCTCCACCTCCCATCCCGCCACAACCTCCCCCCACCCCACCGACAGCCCCGAAAACCCCTGCTCGCAGCCTGAACCCACCCTGACCCCTCCTAGCCGCCTTGTCACACTCTTGCCCTAGAGTTTGCGGGACTATCGGTCGTCCTGCGACCCCCCCGCCAGACCACCGGCAGCGCTCGTTGCCCACAGCACGATGGACGACTACCTCGGAAGGGCACACATCGCGGCGAGTGCCCGTAAGCATGGCGTCACCGACGAAGACATACGGCATGCGCTCAGGCACTACTGGTTGCTACACGGAGGTAACGACCTTAGAGTCGTCATGTACATCGGCCCTACGATGAGCGGTCAGCCGCTTGAGGTAGGCGTGATGTATGGCGACCTCCAGCCAGTTGTCATTCATGCCATGCCAGCAAGAAGAAAATATCTGCAAGCGAGGAGACGAGGATGAGCAAGTTCAGCGAAGAGTATTTGGCCGAGAAACTGGCCGCTTTTGAGAAGTGGGCCGATGAGGTAAAACCAGAGGATCTCAGGCCGGTGCCATTCGAGGCCATGGGTGCCATCGCCAAGTGGATCAACCAGTTCGACGAGGTCAACGAGGCTATGGCCGAGGCCATCGGCGACGCCCTTTCGCGGGGCCTCACCTGGCCGCAGATAGGCGAGCTACTCGGAGTCTCCGAACAGGCGGCACACGACAAGTACAGCCCATACATCCCCGCCGAGGTCGCTTCGTAGAGCCAGGAGGCTCGCCCGCACACAGGCCGAAGGCACAAGCTGTCACAGCGCGGCTGTAGCCTGACAGCC
>JAPPMA010000082.1 GCA_028819295.1 bacterium
GAGGACGACCTCGACAACCGCTTCATCAGCGAGGTCATCGTCGAAAAAATGCGAGAGAGCAAGAGGCAACGCCAGTTTGTCTTCTCGACGCACAACGCGAACATTCCCGTGCTCGGTGACGCTGAACTCATATTGGGCCTCGACGCCAAGGGCGACATCGACGAAGGCGATGTCGACGACGGCGATTTTGAAGGACGGGCATTTCTCAGCCCTGAGCACATGGGATCAATTGACACGCCCGCAGTTCGGGCTCTGGTAGAAGAAATCCTCGAAGGCGGCAAAGAAGCGTTCGAGCGCCGCCGCCGCAAGTACGGCTTCTGAAGTCAACCGATGAATCAGACCGATTTGCTCCGACTGATTGCCGGTGGCGAGAACTCGCGCGTGGAATTCAAGCGGGACGACTTGAAGCCGGTCAAGATCGCCGAGGTGATCGCCGGACTGCTGAATCTCCAAGGCGGTCAGGTGCTGCTCGGTGTCGAGGACGACGGCGAAATTTCGGGGCTAACGCGTTCGAGTGGGAAGGCCGAGGAGTGGATCATGCAGATCGCTCGCGATCATCTGATGCCCTCCATTATCCCTACCTGGGAGGTCACCGATCTCGAAGGCGGCACCATGGTCGGAATTGTGACTGTGCCGGCCAATGCACCTGACAAGCCTTACAAGTGCAAACAAGGAGCGCACTGGGTTACCAAGGTCCGGGTCGGCACCACGACGCTCGACGCCACTCGTGAGGAGGAGCAGAGGCTGTACCAACAGTCGGGGGGTCTCCGCTACGGCCTCAAACCGGTGCCAGGTGCTGGCGTAGCGGACCTTGATGCACGACGCCTAAAGGACTACTTCGTCCGCATCCGCGGCGATGCGGAGATGCCTAGCCCCGGCTCGGAGCAGTGGAGCCGGCAGCTCTGCAACCTCGAGCTTGCCACCGAGACAGATGGCGAAATCTACGCCACCGTCGATGGGATGCTCCTATTCGGCCAGAACACTGGGCGATTCCTTCCACAGTGTGGAATTCGGGCTGTGTGCTTCGCGGGCAATGAGCCGGGCTATGCCACGAAGTCCGATGAGAGCATCAAGGGCCCTCTAGTGGGCTTGTTCTCAATTGGCGGCGATTTGGTCGAGACAGGAGTCGTGGAGAGGGCTCTCGATTTCATCCGTCGCAATACGGGCACATCCGCGACACTGGAGGACGGTCGCCGTGTGGAACGCCGTGAATTCCCCGAGGCGGCCGTCCGCGAGGTAGTGGTCAATGCCCTCGTACACCGCGACTACAGCATCGCTGGGGCAGACGTGCTGCTATCAGTCTTCAATGATCGAATTGAAGTACAAAGTCCTGGAAGCTTGCCGAACACCATAAGCATCGAAGGCATCCGCGCCGGGGTCCGCTATGCGCGCAATCAAGTGATGATGAGCATCATGCGTGACTATGGATACGTTGAGGGGCTGGGCATGGGCATCCGCCGGCAGGTCATTCCCGCCATGGCGCAACACAACGGCACGGAACCGGAATTCTTGGAAGAAGAGTTCCGCTTCACCGTTTGTCTGCGGAAGTAGGAGCAAAGCCAGACACTGCCCCGGTAACGTCAACTGACGTGTCGACAGCCGACTGGGTGATCACCGGCGACATCGTGACCATGGACGCCGAGCGGTCCATTGTCTCGGGCGGTGCGGTGGCGGTAGCCGACGGGAAGATCGCCGCGGTGGGCAAGGCCGACGACATTCGGGCGCAGTACCCGGATGCACCCGAGCGGGGGTCGGCTGACTCGCTGGTGGTGCCCGGTTTCGTCAACGCCCATCAGCACCTCACCGCCGATCGGCTGGTGGCCTCGGCCATCCCCGACGACCTTCCTCCAGGCGCGGCCATCTTCGAGTGGATCGTGCCCGTCCACGAGCACGTCACCGGCGACGACGACGAGCTGGCCGCCACGCTGGGGCTGATCGAGGCGGCGGCCAACGGCATCACCACCACCATCGACGCCGGCACGGTGGCCCATCCCGACCGGGTGGCCCAGGCCATGGCTGCGGTGGGCGTGCGGGGCGCTGTCGGGCGCTGGGGGTCCGATGCCGACGGGTTGCCCCAATCCGCCCCGGCCCCCGAGGTGATCGATGCCCAGCGAGACCTCATCGAGCGCTATCCGCCCGGCGGGCTGGTGGAGGCGTCGGTCACCCTGGTGGGCCACGACCTGATGTCTGACGATCTGGTGGTGGCGGCTGCCGACCTGGCCCGCTCGACCGGGCGCCGGCTCAGCTTCCACCTCTCCCCCACCCCCGACGACGCCGCCCGCTACCTGGAACGCACCGGGCACCGACCGCTGGTACACATGGATCGCCTGGGGGTACTCGGCCCCAACGTGCTGGTGGGCCACGCCGTTCACATCGACGGCGACGAACTGGAAGCCTTGGTGCGAACCGGCGCCGCGGTGGCCTCATGTCCGTGGGCCTACCTGCGGCTGGGCCAGGGACTGACGAAGCGCTTCGCCCACTTGGATTTGTGGCGCCGGGGCGGGCGGCTGGCGCTGGGATGCGACACCGAGAACGCCAGCGACGCCATCGATGGCCTGCGGGCCGCGGCCCTGTTCGCCGGACTGGCCAAGGACACCGCCGCCGACCCCACCGAGTTCGGCGCCCACCACGCCTTCGAGCTGCTGACCATTGCCGGGGCCGAGGCGGTGGGCATGGCCGACCGGATCGGCTCTCTGGAAGCGGGAAAGGCCGCCGACATCGTGGTGATCGACCGCTCCGGCATCCAGTGGCTGCCGCCCAGTCCCGACCCGATCCTGCAACTGGTGTGGGCGGGTGGCGGTCGATCGGTAACCGATGTGCTGGTAGGCGGTCGCCTCGTGATCGCCGACGGCCAGTGCACCACCGTGGACACCAAATCGCTGCGCGCCGAGGCCCGCCGGGCGGCCCAGCGGCTCGTCGAGCGCTCTGGCATCCGCCCCGGTTCCCGCTGGCCGATGCTATAGCCGACACCATCAACTAGAAATAGGGGCGATGACCTACCCCAACACTCTCATCTTCGTTGACTTCCCCTCCGACGACCCCGAGGCATCGGCGGTCTTCTACCACGAGGTGTTCGGCTGGGAGGTGGAGCCCCGCCCCGCCGGCGTGTTCCACCGGATCGTCCCCGGCCAGAACTTCCAGTTGGACGACGGCTCGCAGAGCGAGATCGGCAACCTGCACATGGGGATCCACAACGCGGCCAACGCCCGCCCCCACCCCGACCCCGACGGCGTCGAGCCCCGCGGCCTGTCCCAAAACGGGCGCACCGTGCGGATCTGGGTCCTGGTGAGCGACGACGACTCCTCCGACGCCATCATGGACCGGGCCCTGGCCCGCGGGGCCACCGAGCTGTGGCGCGACCACTACTGGGCCGAGTTCAACGGGTTCAACGCCGCCTTCAAAGACCCGTGGGGCAACACCCTCATCTTGTGGACCAAGGGGGGCGACGACCCCCAGATCCCCGACGGCTGGACAAACGAGTAGATCCGCCGTGACTGATCACGCACCCGTCTACGACGACCACCCCCCCGCCCCCCGCTGGACCCACATCGCCCTGCGGGTGGCCGACATGGACGCCACCATCGACTGGTACACCGCCTACACCCCCATGCGGCTGCTCGACCGGCGGGAAGACCACATGGGCCACGGGGCCTGGCTGGGCCACGGCGACTCTCCCGACTCGCCGTTCATCCTGGTGCTGGCCCAGTTCTTCCCCGAAACCGACCCGTTCAAGGACTCGCCCATGGCCAAGCTGGCCCCCTTCGCCCACCTGGGCATCGAGCTGACCAGCCGCGAGGCAGTGGACGAAACGGCGGCCAAGGGCAGCGCCGGCGGCTGTCTGGCCATGCCCCCCACCGACATGCCACCCCCCATCGGCTACATCTGCATGCTGACCGACCCCGACGGCAACATGGTGGAGTTCTCCTACGACCAGGGCGTCTACGCCCTCGCCCGCCAGCTAGCCCAACAACAGAACTGAACCACACGCCCAGCCACACTCCACCCGAACCACCCCATCGCTTCCCTCGCCGGCGGAGACACCTGAACCACACGCCTGATCGCACTCCACCCGATAGGGCGTTGCCGGTGGCCTATATAATCCAAGGCGTTTGCGGACCGAGGGCCTTGAGCGGCCAGATCAGGAGTTACCCATGACCGATGTAATGCAGGGTGTCCGCATCCTAGAAGTGGCCGAGCACACGTTCGTGCCCGCCGCCTCGGCGATCCTGGCCGAGTACGGCGCCGAAGTCATCAAGATCGAGCACGTGGAGCGGGGCGACGCCATGCGGGGGCTCGCGTCCAGCGGCACGGTGCCGCTGAGCGACGGCGCCCATGTACTCCTGGAGCACTCCAACCGGGGCAAGAAGAGCCTCGGCCTCGACCTGACCGCCGAGGCCGGCATCGACATCTTGTACCGCCTGGCCAAAACCTCCGACGTGTTCTTGCACAACAAGCTGCCCAGGGTCCGCAAGAAGCTGCGGATCGGCCTCGACGACATCCGGGCGCAAAACCCCGACATCATCTATGTGTCGGGAGGCGGCCAAGGCGAGAGGGGGCCAGACGCCGACAAGGGCTCTTACGACTCGCTGGCCTACTGGGCCCGGGCCAGCGTGGCCTCCTCCCTCACCCCGCCCGACAGCGAGCAGATGCCAACCCCGCCAGGGCCTGCTTTCGGCGACTCGATCGGTGCCATGACCATTGCCGGGGGCATCATGGGCGCCCTGTTCCACCGGGAGCGCACCGGCGAGGCCACCACCGTGGACGTGTCACTTCTGAGCGCGGGCATGTGGTCGATGGGGGCGACTATCGCCATATCTCTTCAACACCAGATGCCGTGGCGGGGCCGACCCAAAGACATGCCCAACCGCAACCCCCTGGCCGGAAACTATCGGACCAAGGACGGCCGGTTCATCAGCCTTACCTGCCTGCAAGCGGGCAAGTACTGGGCCGAGGCCGTTGCGGTGGCGGGACGCCCGGAGCTGGCTAACGACGAGCGGTTCTGCGACGCCGGGGCCATCGCCGAGAACGCCGCCGCCGGCGTGGAGATGCTGGCCGAGGCCTTCGCCGAGCGCACCCTGGACGAGTGGCGCGAAGCCCTGGAGAACTTCTCCGGGCAGTGGGCGGTGGTGCAGGACAACATCGAAGTCGCCGACGACCCGCAAGCGAAGGCCAACGGATACGTCCAACACTACGAATCGGGCGAAGGCCACCCCTTCACGCTGGTTTCGCCCCCCGTCCAATACGGCGGCAAACCGGCCACCCCCCGCAGAGCCCCCGCCTTCAACGAGCACGGCGACGACATCCTCCAAGAAGTGCTGGGCATCGACTACGAGCAGATCATCGAACTCAAACTCCAGAACGTGATCCCCTAGTGGTGTGTCTTGGGTTTAGCGCCGTGGATTGCGACGGCAGCGGCGTTCC
>JAPPMA010000074.1 GCA_028819295.1 bacterium
GCGCCTGCAACTGCGCCGTCGTGTGGCCGGCCGCGCACTCCCCCGACGACACACCGGAGGCCTCCGCGTCCCAGTAGCTCGCCTCCGGCTCGTCGCCAGAGTGCGGCCGGCACGCCCCGATCAGCCCGCCGCTGCCCCCATGCCCGTCTGGGACCGTCACCGCCCCGGTCGAATAATTGGCCCGCGTCTCTAGCGAGTTACCGTCCCTGTACAGGCCCGCCAGACCGCCCGCAATGGCGTAGGACCAAAACCGCAGATCCCCATTGCCGTCCCTGTACCGTATTGTGCGGCCGTCGGTGACGGTCACGTCGCCGGTGGCGTACGCCGCCCTCATGTAACCGCCGGCCCGGTCGCCCACCAGGCCGCCCGCATGACTTCTCGATGCAGTCACGCGGCCGGTGGCGTACACGGCAGCAGCGCCGGCCAGGTTGAGCATTCCCACGAGACCGCCGACATAGGCGGGGCCGGACACGTTGCCGGTGGCATAGCTCTCGACGATGACGCCCTGGCGCCAGATGGCGCCAACCAAGCCCCCCGCAGTCGAGTAGCCAGCGGACACGTCGACGTCAGACCACACGCCGCTGACACGGCCGCCTTCCAGAATGCCTGCAAGCGCCCCAACCTCGTTATTCCCATGCACTCTGCTGTCGGAGTTGGGGGCGGTCAGCCCGAGATTCCGCACATGCGCCCCGGGCCCGATATAGCCGAACAAGCCGACATAGAACTGATCGGGATTGTGGACGTGCAGATTGGCGATGGTGCGGCCGTTGCCCTCGAACACGCCGGTGAACATCCGAACCCGCCGGTCTGGCCTGTCCCCCAGCCTGCGCTGTTGCTCATCCGCGTCGACGAAGCGGAGATATTTCTCTGAGCTGTCGATCGCCTTGGCACCAAACAGGGGGACCCAGCCCTTGCCGCCGTTCCACCACGCATCGCCGGAGTCGGCCTGCCCGTTGCCGTTGGTGTCGAAATCGAGGTCGGCGACCAGCTCGTAGCCAATACAGCCAGACGACGGGCAGCCCATGCCCGCTAGCGCGTCCGGGAACGCAATCCTATACGCGGTCCACGGGGTGTAGCCCCGACCGAGTCTGCTTCGATAGCCGTCGTCAGGGCCCAGGTAGTAATCGACCGCGCCGTCACCGTTCAGGTCCCACCGAATCGCGTTCAACTGCTTCAGCGAGGACACCTCGATCAGCCCGTCGTCGTCATCGTCCTTATCGTTATATGGATGAAAGGATATGGGGACCACCTGCTGAGCGCCCGCTGGCACAGCAGGCACCGCCACAAGCAATGCGGCCACCAGCGCCAACACGGCGACCCCAGCCATCCAGCCCGGCCAGAGGCGTCGGCCAAGCCACTCCCGATCACCCATGCACACGCCCGCCAAGCCGATCACGCTCACCGCCCTTCTCCGTGCCAGTCCGCTGAACCTTAGCGCTGCGGCAGTAGCCGTCTGTGCGGCCAAGCCACGCAGTCACAATATATCGGTGGGCTAGCTTTTCTGCTATCGGTGGGGAAGTTTGCTATTGAGGGTCGGGGGCGTGGGTGATCAAGGTGAGGCCGTCGGCGATGGGGAGCATCACTTGGGCGGTGCGGGGGTCGGCCACCACATGGGTGTTGAACTCTCGAATGTGGGCGGTGTCGGGGTTCTCGTCGAGGTCGGCATCAGGATCGGCCACCCGGCCGCCCCACAGCACGTTGTCCGCCAGGATGATTCCCTTCGAGCTGAGCCTGCGCATGATCTCCTCGTAGTAGATCTTGTACGACCGCTTGTCGGCATCGATGAAGGCCAAATCTATAGGCGGCTCTTCGGGCAGGGCGGCCAGAGTCTCGGCGGCGGGTGCGATCACCACCTCGATGCGGTGGGCCACCCCGGCCCGGTCCCAAAACGGCCGCCCGACGCTCACCCACTCGCCGCTTACGTCGCAGCACATCAGACGCCCTCCAGGCGACAGGCCGCGGGCGATGGACAGAGCCGAGAAGCCGGTGAAGGTGCCCACTTCCACGGCGAAGCGCACATCGAGCAGGCGGGTGAGCATGGTCATGAAGGCGGCCTGCTCGGGGGCGACCTGCATCCCGGAGATGCGGCCCAACTCGGCGGTGACGTCGATCAGCTCTTGGGCGATGGGGTCGATGCCCGCGCCGTGGGCCACCAGGTACTCCTGCACATCGGCACTGAGGCCGATTCCCTTGGGGGTCATGCCCGCCCCAACACGGAGTCCACCTCGATGATGATGGCCCGCCGGTCGGCGCCCCGGTCTTTGGCCGGGCTGTAGCGCTGGCCGTAGCGGGCCACCGCGTCGGCGCACTGCTCGGGGTCGGCGGTGACGGCGGCCTGGCCCTCCAGGGTGACCCACCGGCCGCCTTCCACCTGGCAAAGGGCGGCTCGACCGCTCCCGGATGCTTCCAGCAGGCGCACCTTTTGGGCCCCGGCCCAGGTGATGATGCGGGCAGTGGCGGTGTCGGGGTCCCAGGTGAACCCCACCGGAGTCACGTGGGGGGTGCCGTCGGGGCGCAATATGGTGAGCGAGGCCAAGTGGCGGTCTTGGAGGAAGCCGTTCATCTCATCGGTGAGGTTGCGGGGGTCGAGGGCCATCGGCTCATGCCTCCTTGGGGCGAAGGGGTTCGGGCAGCGGGCGGGCGTGGACTACCACCAGGCGCTGGGTGGCCCTAGTCATGGCCACATACAGGGCTCGCATCCCCTTGGAGAGCTTCTCGCAGATGTCGGCCGGCTCCACCACGATGGCGGTGTCCACTTCGAGGCCCTTCACCAACTCCACCGGGACGATGGTCACCCGCGACTCCAGACCCCGCTCATACACCAGACCGTGGTCCACCTCGGCAGCGGTGAGCGCCTCAGAGATGGCATCAGCCAGATCGTTGTGGCAGATCACGGCCAGGTTTCCATTGGCCAACACGCTGAGCTCGGTTTTCACTTCGCCGACGACAGCGGCGGTCAGGCTGCTGGGGCTGGACTCGTTGGCATAGCCAGCTTGGCTGGCGTGGCTGGATTGGCGGCCCTGGCCGTTGCCGCTGGCTGCGACGCTATGGCCGGCAACGGGCACGAATCGGGGAGGTTGGCCCTCGGCGCGAATCGATTGCGGCGGAACCAGGCCGGGCATGGCGGCGTCGAGCACCTTGGCGGCCACGTCCATGATCGGCTCGGGCAGGCGGTAGCCGATGGTCAACTCGGAGAAACGGGGCGCCCGGCGGCTGGGCAAGTGCTCGATCACGCTGTCCCAAGAGTCGTGCCCCCAGGCCGAGGTGGCCTGGGCGATGTCGCCCACCACCGTCATCGACCCGTTGAGCGAGCGGCGGCTGATCATGCGGAGATGCATGGGCGACAGGTCCTGGGCTTCGTCCACCACGATATGGCCGTAGGTGCGTATCGAGTCGGCCTGCTTGTGGCCGGGCCGGGGTCCCAGCAAGGCCAGCGCCTCATCCAGAAGGGGGGCATCGTCGGCCGTCCACACCACCTCGGAGGCATGGGATTGCCGGGGGCGATAGAGCAGGTCGGCTTCGGTCGAGGTGAGCACCGAAGCGGTCGCTGAGCGGAGCAAGGCCGGAGAGCCGAACAGGTCGTGCAGCAGGTGCCACGGGGTGAGCACCGGCCACATCCACTCCAAAGCCTCCCGCAGCTCGATGCTGCCGCGAAGCTGCTCGCGCACCGCTTCCGCATCGGGAGCGGGAGAGTCGGTGCGGACACCGCTGTCGGCCAGGTGCTGGTACACCTGATCTTCGACAAAGCGGCGGGCCCGGTTGTGGGTGCGGAACCGCTGGCGGGCCTGGCGCACGATCTCGGCGCTTTGGTCCACGGTGAGCCGGAGCCGACGCAGGCCGAATCCCACCGTCACATCGGAGCGCAGCGGGCGCTGGCGATCTCGGCGGGCCCGGCGAAGCACCGCGATCATGCGCAAATCGCCTTTGATGCGGGAGACGCGAGGATCGTCGAGCCCCTTCACCCGGGTGCCGGGCAAAAGGTCGGCCAGCGTCGACACCTCCACGCCTGCCTCGCCCAGCGACGGAAGCACCTGTTCGATATAGGTGAGGAACAGCCGGTTGGGGCCGAGTGCCAGCATGCCCTGGCCCTCGAGGGGGAAGCGATGCGTGTAGAGCAGATAGGCGGCCCGGTGAAGGGCGGCCACCGTCTTGCCGGTACCGGGACCGCCCTGCACCACCAACAGGCCCGACAGCGGGGAACGGATGATGGCGTCCTGCTCGATCTGGATGGTGGCGGCCGCGTCGGCCAGTCGGCCGGTGCGCCCGGCTTCCAATCCGGCTCGCAGGGCGGCCTCCCCCACCAGAGGCATACGGCCCCGGCCGTTGGTTTCGCCGAAGTACTCGTCTTCCAGCCCCAGCAGCTCCCGGCCCCGGGTCACGAAGTGGCGGCGGCGGGACAGCCCCATGGGCTCGCTGCCGGTGGCCCGGTAGAAGGCCTCGGCCGCCGGGGCCCGCCAGTCGATGGTCACCGGCTCCTGGTCGTCATCCCACACCGCTACCCGGCCCACATAGAGGCGGTCGCCGCTTTGATGATTGCTCTCATCGCGGCCCGGCTCATCGCCTGGTTCGTCGCTCAAATCGAGACGGCCGAACACCAGCGACGAGTTGCCAATGTCAAGGGCGCTGAGGCGGGTGCTGATGGAGTCCCAAATGATCTCCCGCTCATAGCGGGCCTGATGGGTGCCGCCCGCGCCCACCTCCACCATGCCCTTCAGCATCAGGGCGCGCTCCCGGGCTGATTCGAGGGCTTGGTGGGCCCGATCGATGTAGGCCTGCTCCGCAGTGTGATCGGGATGAATCGGGATGCTCCTCAGACTCAGTTCAAAATCAGTGAACTTCTAAGTCTAGTACAAGATGGACGCCGCAACCCCGGCGACCAATTCAGACTGGAGATCTACTCGTTCTCGTCCGCCTCGTCGATCACACTGACATCATCAGACTGGACGAGGCCTTCTTCGGCAGTGGCCACAAGCCGGTCCCAATCCACGGAGTGCAAGCAGTAGTTGTAGCTAGCCCTAGTGGTGTGTCTTGGGTTTATTCGCGCGTGTCCTGCTAGGCATCGACGCCCCTCGCGGCGTTGCGCCTCCTTGCCGCACACTGGGAGTATGGCTGCGTCGGCGCGCCTTGCG
>JAPPMA010000041.1 GCA_028819295.1 bacterium
TGCCCGACCCCTGCGTGTGCCAGAACACCCCGAGGCGGCCTTCCCGCCGGCCCACTTCCCGCAGCGCTTCCAGCGAGTTGTTCACCCCCAAGAACTGGTGGTTCTTAGCCAGAGCCTTCACCAACCCGCCCGGCCGCTCCATGAACGCTGTGAAGTTCCCCACCAGATCCAACAAACGCTGCGGCTGGCAAGTCCCCCGCAGAGCGGTCTCCAGCGACACGATGCCCTGCTCGCCCTCCGAGTCGATCTTCTTCCACTCGGCGAAATGCCCCCAATCGGCAAACGTGGAGCCCACCAGCGTGTCGGCACCGTTCGAGAGCATCACGAACGCGTTGAACCAGAACAGATGCGGAACCGTGTCCCGGTAGTCCCGCAGATTGCCGTCGAAAGCGTCGCGGACGTTCTTGTGCGACACCTTCAACTCGACGAGCACCAGCGGAATGCCGTTCGCGAACAACGCCACATCAGCCCGCCGCCGATACATCTCACCAGAGATCCAAAACTGCGAAACCGCCAACCAGTCATTGGCCGAAGCACGATCCCAATCCACGAACCGCACCGTCACCATCTGGCGCTCACCGTCATCACCGGCGACCTCCACCTTCACCCCATCCCGCAACAGCCCATACACCTCCCGGTTCGCCCGAACCCTATCCATCGCCGACCGATCTCGAACCAATTGCTCGACAGCCTCACCCAACGCCGATTCCGGCATCCCAGGGTTCAGCGAACGCAGCGCATCACCAAGCCGATGACCAAGCACCGGCTCAGACTGAGAATCACGCCCCAACGTCCCCGCCGGCCCCAAGTCCTCATCGAACCCGTCCACCACCTCCCAATCCAACTCCGACAACAACCGCATCGCCGGCTGCTCCACCAGTGCATCCTCACTCAAGCGTCCCAGACTCACGCCCCCACAGCCTCCAGCCCCAAATCAAGCTCCGACACATCCAACTCTCCAGACACCAACCGCGGCAACAGCAGATCACGGGCTTCGCGCAAGGCGCGATTCTGCGCAGCGAGGACTCTCCGGAGGGCATTCATCGGTCCCACAGCTTCGCTGAAGGCCTGCTCGATATCGCCGGTCGGATGGGGGATGCCATGGCTCAAGAGTATCTTGGCATTTGCTCTCGGCATCTTCGTGCCGTTTGAAGTTGCAGTTGCGACGCCTACGAATTCATCGCTCGACGCAATGGCTAGTGCTCGGCACTGAAAAAGTTCCTCTCTAGGCCTGAAAACGATTGCATCTGTAGAGGAGCATCCCGAAACGGGAGCATTGACCACCTTGTGAAAGTAGGGGCGAATTTTCCCAAACAAGATATCGCCCTCAATGAACAGCTTTCTCCGGCTTCCAACGTTCCCTGCTCTCTCCCATTCGCAGAGCGTCGTGGATCGCCTGGGCAAGTGCTCAAGTCCCACGACCGGGATTCCATCTGCTATGTCCTCTGGAGCGATGGTCTCTGAGATCTCAGAAACGAGTCTCGAGAACCCATCTGCCTCCCACCCCTCGGGAATCGGGCCGAGGTCGGAGTCGACCAGCTCGACATCCTCATGCCCCGGAAACCGGAAGTATACGAACCACTCCCGATACAACAACCGGGCCATCTCCTCCAAAATCTCAATCCGCCGCCGATTGTTCTCAATCAAATCGTCGCAGTTGTCCAATGCACGTCCGATGCGACGCTGACATTCGATGTTCGGTATGGGTGCGATGATCGACTCAAGACGGTCTGGGGCTGTGTGTCGTACCTTCGACCCTGTGGCAGTTGCTTGGATCTGCTGCCGTACCGAGGGGGCGTTAAGGAGATGGTAGGTGAAACGGAGATCGAGTCGGCGCGGGTCCGTTATGTTCAACAAGCCGATTCTCTGATTGTGCAGATACTTATTGTCCGCTGGGACAGTAGCCGTACTGCCAAGCAGCCCCTTCGATTGTTCAGTCATGGCCCACAACGACCTGTGACTTCGCCAGGAGGAACCGATCAGGGAAGGGCCCCTCGTAGTATTTTTCCTTGCCGCTCTTGGGCTTGAAGCCGCCTTGTTCTAGAAAATTTCCCGGCGTCAAAACAACCAGGTCACCTTTGTCGCAAAAGAACTCGCCCTTGAACGCGAATCCATGTGAGACGCTGAGCGCATCTCCGAGTCTGAACGGCTCCCACTCAGTCAATGGTGACTCCCGCAAAGACACTTCGAACCTGCGAAGTGAGGGCTTCCGCTTCATCTGAGAGTCGATCGAACTCAGCTGCGAGCCTGGGAAGTTGCCCAATATCAGATTGCGAGTCAAAATCAGATGCTCCGACGTATCGCCCAGGATTCAGGCTCCAGCCCTCCTCCTCGATCTGGTCGAGTGTCGCAACAGCGCAGAGGCCGGCCACGTCTGCATATGTCCCGTCGGGGAGCACCTCGCTGAGCATCTCTTGACTTCCCGCATCGAACTCCGGTTCTTCGCCGCGCCACAGCCGGACGATGTTGGCCAGGAACTCGATTTGCGGGGGTGTCCAGTCTCGGTGGGCTCGGTCGATCTGGTTGTAGGTCTCTCGGGCGTCGATGAACAGCACCTGGTCGGCTTGGTCGGTGTACTTCTTGCTCCGGTCGAGGAACCACAGCGTCACGGGCAGGGTGACGGTGTAGAACATGTTGGTGCCCACGGCGATGATCACGCCGACGCTGCGGTCCTCGATCAGCTTGCGGCGTATCTCCAATTCGCTGCCTCGGGCATCGGATGCGGAGTTGGCCATGACAAACCCAGCTTGCCCGCTCCTGTTGAGCGCGGAGTAGAAGGTCTGGATCCACAGGTAGTTGCCGTTGTCGGGTTTGGGCAGTCCGAACGGGAACCGGGGGTCGTCTTCGAGTTTGGCCTTGTCGATCTTGTTGACGTTGAACGGGGGATTGGCCATCACGAAGTCGAACTCGCCCACCGCGTCGTGCAGATCCTCGTAGTAGGTGTTGCCCTCTCGGATGTCGCCGGCGAGCCCGTGGACAGCGAGGTTCATCTTGGCGAGCTTGACGGTGTCGCCTGTCTTCTCCTGCCCATAGATCGACAACTCCGCGCTGGGATCGCGGCGGTGCCGCTCTACGAAATGGGCCGACTGGACGAACATCCCACCCGACCCGCACGCCGGGTCGTGGATCTTCCCGTGGAACGGCTCCAGTATCTCCACGATGAGCCGCACAATCGAGGTAGGGGTGAAGAACTCCCCGCCCTTCGAGCCCTCCGAAAAGGCGAACTGCCCCAGGAAATACTCGTAGATCAGTCCAAACCCGTCCCCCTCGATCATCTCCGGCAACCGCCGCAGCAGCCTCAGGAGCTCGCCCAAGATGTCGTCGGGAATCCGTGAGTAGTCCTTTGGCAACACCCCCTGAAGATCAGGGTTGCACCGCTCGATGCCGCCCATGGCCAGGTTGACTGCCTTGCCCACATCAGCACCCTCAGGAAGATTCAGCAGTGCTTCGAACCGCGACTCCTCCGGCAGGTATAGCGCACCAGCCGCCTGGTAATCCTCCGGCCCAATTGGCCGCCGCTCAGACCCCGGCCCCACCATCTCCCCAGCCTGAGCAAACCGCTCATCCGCATACCGCAAGAAAATCAGCCCCAACACCGGCGACGCATACTCCGAAGCCTTCAACCCCGAGTTAGCCCGAAGCTGATCCGCCGCCTCCCAAAGCTTCCCCTGAAGTTCACCCAGGTCCGTCGCCACGCGCATCCTTTCCAACAGCCGCCCCATTCTGCCCGCCCCAGCAAGGCATGTTCACACTGCTGCCCTGTTCAGTCGGACGCGATCTCCCCCGCAGGCGCCGCGATGGCGGGGCTGAGGCATGGGAGACGCCTGTTTGGGGTCTAGCGGTTCAGCCAATCGTCTCGTGTGTATCCGGCTTGCTTGAGCAGTCGCAGCAGAAAGGGTCCGGCGATCTCGCTGTCGCTGGGGATGACCTGTCTGTGGGACTCTTTGATCATGTACTCGTGATTTCCGCCGGCCAGAGGTCCGACCCAGCCTCGTTGTGTCAAGAATTTGATGAGTTCGCGGCGGGTGGTTGGAGGGACCCGTTGGCTCATGCAGGGGCAGCGACGATGCCGTTGTGAAATGAGGGGATGGGATGCCCGAGTTGCTGGCCGAGCCCAACCCAGCCGACGAGCACCTGTCTGAGCTTGCTGCGGGCTTCGTCCGGGGTCGCACCAAAGGCAGATGCGCCCTTGCACTCAGGGTTCTCGGCCCACCATCCGACGAGGACTCCATCGTCGTCACGGACTTCCTCGGTGGACGCCCCCGCAAGCGCAGCATCCAACCAGCACTCAATTGGAAGCTGAGCCGTAGGCTGCCCCATGCCCACACTATAACGCTGGCAACCGGCTTACGGCACCCACAGCGCTTCACGATTGCCTCTCAGAGCCTCCCCTGCAACCTACACAGATCTGTGTCCACGCCTCCCCCTTCTCACAGTCGCCCCATTCTGCCCGCCCCAGCAACCCCAGATCACAATGCAGCCCAGTTGAACCCCGACTCAGCTGGCTGCCATCTCTACTGCCGCCAATACCAAGGGCCGAACGCCGTGATTGAGATGCCACTCAATGCTCTCCTTGAACCTGAGGTATTGGGAGTAGGCCTCGGGGCGATTTTCGAGGGCGTAGAGGTCTGCTATCTCCTGGAACTGGTCCTCAGTGACCCGGTCCCCGCCTGTCGCCGCCGCAAACAAGTCGAAATACGCAGTCATTGCAAACGCTGTGTACGCTGATTCTGATTCGAGATCCTGGAGTTGGCTGTGCAGCCGTTTCATGACCGAATGGGGACTCGCCTTTGCCTCAATGAAGAGCCGGTAGCCTTCCGGGTCCAGATGTCGCAAAATCAACAGCACCAACGATGCTCGAACACACGCGGCATATCTCTCTGGGCTGTCGATGCGCGAAGCTGCCGCCGAATCAAACCGAGTAGCCATGGTCCACCGGAGAGCCTGAGCTACCCGTTGCAAGTCCCTCAGCGTGCCGCCGGTTGCATGTGCAGTGATCGCCAGCCATTCGTCGATGTAGCCGCCGCGCTCATCTGCTTCCACTTCGATCCCCAAGTGCTCTCGCAGGTGATCGACCAAGCCGGAGAGGTAGTCGCTTCCTAATGAGTTGCCGAGGCTCATTCGCAGATCGAAGAATCGTTGCAAGTACCGCTCGGAGCCGTAGGCGCTTCCATAGACCGCTTCCAGCCCTTTAGCCGTCTCATCTAGGTTGATTCCCAGCACGACAACCACTCCTGGCACGGCCAGTAAATTGTTGACGGCTCCCAGGTAGCCAACGACCTGCTGAGGCAAACAGCGGTCCAGTTCGTCCACAAGCACTACCAGCGGGCCGTCGGCCCTGTCTGCTTCCTGTTCCAACGCTTCCTTGAATCCTCGAACGCAGTCGCGGTACTCGGGCAAACCGTTTGGGAACTCTTGATCTTGCGCTATCGCCTCGGCCGCATCGGCCACCACATCGCCGATCTTGAACGGCAGGTTCTTCCCGGCAGCTACGCCAATGGCTTTCGCCGCTCCAAGCAACTTGGCCCGCCGGTCCTTCTCCACCACTTCAGTCAGAGCCGACGCGAGATTGAACACGGGGTCAGGGGTATAGCTCTCGGTCCAGGCGTTGAATTCGGCCACTCTCACTTCCTGCTGCTCCAAGTACGCCTTGCACATCCTCAAAAACGCCGATTTGCCAGTTCCCCATCCTCCATCGACGGCGATGACTCCATGATCGGAGACTGATCTGACGAAATCACAAAGCAGCCTCACCCGCGCCCCACGGTCCAGCAGATCGTTGGCGAAGGGCTCCTCCTTGTCTGCGGCGAACTCGGGAACAGCAATCCTCACCGCCGTGTCCACCTCTTCGGTTGCTTCCTCCATGCGCTCCTGCTCCTGCCGCCTGGACATCAGACTCCTCGCCTGCCAATCACCTGCTGGCAGGCAATTGGCGACCATGGGGGAGTGTATTGGCCTGCTGTGACAGTTTGAGCCGACGTCGCGCAAGGCCGGTCTGGTCGGATGCACCCTTCCAGGATCCAAGTGCCCGCCATTTTTTTGAGAAGACCCCGGTATCTTCAAGGCTTAGAGAATCGAGTTCCCCAGGAGGCATTTTGGTGGCAGTGGTTCAAGCGGGGCAAAGGGTGCTATCGCCGCGGGGCATCTTGGTCGAGTGGGCCAATGAGCAGGCATTTTGGGTACGCGCCCTTGCCGCGACTGTTCGAATGCCTTGGGCCCGGGTTTGAAGTGATCGGCGTTCCGGCGATCAGACGATATCGGCTGGTCGGCGCTGGGTTGCTGTTTGTGGCAGCGTCGACCCTCGCCTTCTGGGGGCTGGTCGGCGCGGCGTTGAAGAAGCACGAAGACCAAGACTCGTATTACTACATCTTCAGGCTGCCGCAATGGCTCGACGGGCTCGGAGCCGCCTTTGGCATTGCTTGTGCAGGAATGGCGGTCTGCGCCTTGGCGTGGCTATTGGCCGAGTACAGGATTCGAAGATGGCACGATGCTTGGTGGCTCTTCGCCGGGATCTGCTGGGCAATAGGAGCGGGCACGGCTGTGGGAGCGCGGATCGTCACAGACGGCACAAACGGGGCGAACATAGGCGGCGGGATGATCCTGCTCGCATCCCCAGCAGCACTCATCATCTGCGCGGTTCTGCTATGGCAAGTATGGAGAGAACTCCTGAAGCCGCGTTGAAAGCGGTTTACCGATGGCGCACCGGGCGCAGTGCCAATGCCCTCCATATGCAAGCCACCTTGCTCTCCCCGTTCTGCCCGCCATGGATGGGCCCAGGCCATCGATGGCCGATTCGCTGGCCAATCCCCGAGTCGTTCGCGGGTGGTGGAGAGTTGCCGATATCTCTTGACTCTGACGCTGTCGATGCTGAGGGCCGTGAATTTTCCGGCCTTCGCCGCGCTCGCTCGTCTTCATAGTGGCGGAACGCGATCGAGGGCCAAGAGAGGCCACTGGTGGCTGAAGGGAAATGTGGGCCATGTTGCTGATGTTCAAGTAATTTTCAACAAAACTAAAATAATTTTGCCAATGCCCAATTATTCGGGTGGTTTTTGTCACCCAGGTGGGTATACTTGCATCTATGGAGTTTGGGCCTCTTGAGCAGGGGAAACGGGCTGATTGTGGGCCATCCGGGCCGGTTTGGCCGGAGGCGGTTGATGTGGCCGGTTTGTCGCTGTCGGAGTTGCGGGCGCGGCTGGGGTTGATCAAGAAGGCTGAGGCCCGGCTGGCGGCGATGAAAGCGGCTGCGCTGGCCGAGTATTCGGGGCGGGCCGGGGAGGGTTTGGCCCGCCGGATGGTGTTGGATGAGCTTCAGGCCTCCAAACAGCAGGCCCGCCGGGAGGTGGAGACCGCATCTCAGCTCTCCCAGGTTCCCGAGACACTCGACGCGCTAAACGCCGGGGAGATTCCAGAAGACCACGCCAAGCAGATCGCCAAGGCCGCTTCGCAAGGGCCCGTCGATGAATCCGTGCTGGTGGAGGCAGCCCGCCGCGAGGATTTTGGCACGTTCTCCCGGACGCTGCGCGACCACCAGCATGAGCAGTCGGGCGACGACGGCAAGTCGCTTTTGGCCAAGCAGCGCCAGCGCCGAGACTTGAGCTTCTTCAAATCGCCCGACGACGGCATGTTCGTCTTGAACGGCCGGTTCGACCCCGAAGCGGGGAACCGGATCGAGGCCGCGCTGGCCGACGAGGTTCGCCGCCAGCGCAACGACGACAAGGGCAATGGCACAGCCGATCAGACTGGGTTCGGCCAGCGGATGGCCGACGCGCTGGAGAATCTGGTGTGCGCCGATGTCGGCGACCGCACCCCGCCGCGGGCCACGCTGATCTTGACTGCTGATTGGGACGCGCTGAACAATCGGCTGGCCGGTGCCCGCCTGGTCGACGGCACACCGCTTCCCGTTGGCGAGGCGCTGCGGCTGGCCTGCAACGCCGACATTCTGCCCGCCGTGTTCAACGCCGCCGGCCAGGAACTCTGGGTGGGCCGCAAACACCGGCTGGCAACCGAAGCTCAGCGGGCTGCGCTCATCATCCGCGACAAGCATTGCATCGGCTGCGGACGGTCGGCGGTGTGGTGCGAAGCCCACCACATCGAAGAATGGCTGACAGGCGGCCGCACCGACATCGACAACCTCGTGCTGGTCTGCAAAGGCTGCCACCACAGCATCCACGACGACGGTTGGACGGTACACCGAGACCGAAACGGCGCCTACGAACTGCGCCCTCCCCCCGAACCGGAGCATCCCGGCCCCGGGCCGGTCCACTCCCACCAGGGCATCGCCCATAGAGAAGCCCCAAGTGATTTGAACCAGCGCAAGAAACCCTCGGCGTCCCGCAACAAGCCAGCCAAGACTCTGCCAGCAGGCAGACACCGAGGCTTCTCGCCGGGACCGGATCCCTTTCCCGATATCGGCACCAGCACCTGGCAGCCTGAGCCTGCCGGAGATCGCGGCGCTGCTGATTGCTCGAACGATAGGGAACGGCTTCCGTTTGCCGCTGGACCTGAAGGCTCCGAGAGGCTGCTGTTGAGCTGACGCAGTCGCCCGGTGCAGGCTGTCTCCCCGTCGTCGGCGAGTGAAGGCTCCGAGAGGCTGCTGTTGAGCTGACGCAGAGTTGGGCAGCCCGGTTGCTCGGGGCGTGTTGTCGCTGGGTCGGGCCATACTGGGGGGATGCCGGGGCGAGTTCGGGATTGGGAGGTGGCCGGGGGAGTGGTGCTGCGGGGGGAGAAGCTGCTGCTGGTGCGGAACCGGCGCCGCAACGACTCGGTGGAGTGGAGCACGCCCGGCGGGGTGGTCGATCCGGGAGAGACACTGTTGGAGGCGCTGGAGAGGGAAGTGCTGGAGGAAACCGGGATCCAGGTTCATCAATGGGAGGGGCCGCTCTATGAGATCGTTGTGGACTTCACCGACCTGGGCTGGCGGCTCCGGGTAGAGGCCCACCAGGCCATGGGCTGGAACGGCGAGATCGTGCTGGAAGACCCCGACGGCATCGTGGAGCATGCAGACTTCTACGGCCTCGACGAGTGCGAGGTTCACCTAGTGCAGAGCCCCCGCTGGGTGCGCGAGCCGCTGTTGGAGTGGTGCAGCCGGCGTCCCACCCAGATGCTGAGCTATCGCTACCAGGTGACTGGCGCCGAGGTTGACGGCCTCACGGTCACCAGGCTCTAGCGAGGCTGTGGTGATCAGCAGGGACTTGATCAGCAGGGAGAGTCAATGACGGCGGAGAACTCCCTCAGCGGCAGCGGGAAGGCCCGGTCGGGGGCCATCCTGCACGTTGACATGGACGCCTTTTTCGTGTCGGTGGAGCACATTCGGCGACCTGAGCTGAAGGGCTTGCCGGTGGCGGTGGGCGGTCCGGGCAGCCGAGGGGTGGTGGCGTCAGCCTCGTACGAGGCCAGGGCTTACGGGGTTCATTCGGCCATGCCCTCACGTCGGGCGCGACAGCTTTGTCCAGACATTGTGTTCCTGCCCGGCGACCACGAGCTGTACTCCGAGGTGAGCAGGCGCATCATGGGCATCCTGCGGTCGTTCACCCCGCTGGTCGAGCCCCTGTCGGTGGACGAGGCGTTTTTGGATGTGTCCGGCGCCCGTCGCCCTCCGGTGGAGATCGGCCATCTGATCCGAAGGCAAGTCGACAGCGAAGAGG
This sequence comes from bacterium, assembly GCA_028819295.1. Taxonomy (GTDB): domain Bacteria; phylum Actinomycetota; class Acidimicrobiia; order Acidimicrobiales; family Bin134; genus Poriferisocius. Next base: position 9,645 of record JAPPMA010000041.1, read on the forward strand.
GCATCAGCTGCGCGGTGGGGGTGGCTGCGGTCAAGTTCTTGGCCAAGCTGGGCTCCAAGCTGGCCAAGCCCGAGCCAACCCCATCGGGGCCGTCGGGAGGGGCCGGAGTGTTCGAAGTGCCGGTGGGCGAGGAACGGGGGTTCTTGGCCCCCCGCCCAGTCAGCGATATCTGGGGAGTGGGTCCGGCCACGCTGGGCCACCTCAACCGCATCGGGATCACCACCATCGGAGAGTTGGCCGAGTTGCCCCTCGAACACTTGGAGCAGGTTGTCGGCAAAGCCCACGGCCGCCACCTGCACAGCTTGGCCAACGCAATCGATCCTCGCCCGGTGGTGCCGGAGACGGCGGCCAAGTCGATGAGCCGCGAGGAGACCTTCGCCCGCGACCTGCACACCCACGAGGATCTCGGCGCGGAATTGGCGGCGCTCAGCGACTCAGTGGCCTCCCGGCTGCGGTCCGCGGGGGTGGCCGGGCGGACGGTCACCGTCAAAGTCCGCTTTGGGGACTTCAGCACCATCACCCGGTCTCACACCCTGGCCAGCGCGGTCGATTCCGGAGTTGTCCTCGCCCGGGAAGCCAAACAGCTTCTGAATGAGGTAGATGTGGCTCCAGGTGTGCGCTTGATCGGGGTGGGAGTCTCCGAGTTGGAGGACTCCGGCCAGCGTCAGCTCGCATTGGATCTAGGGGAAGAAAGCGCCGCTGACCCCTCTTGGCAGGATGTCGATCAGGCCATCGACCGCATAAGGGATCGCTTCGGCGCCGGGGCGATCCGAACCGGGGGCACCGCCAACCCCAACACCGGCGCCACCGGCTGGAACCGGCCCCGTTGAGCCGGCAGGACTGCGGCAACCGGCTTGATCGCGCCCGGCAGTTTCGGCAGGCATTGTCTGGCGGGTCGGCCTGTGAGACACTTAGCGGGTGCCACTTTCCGAGGACGAGCAACGCATCCTCAGTGAAATCGAGGAGCAGCTCTACGAAACCGATCCGGCGCTGGCCCGCGAGGTTGGCCGAACCACGGTGTTCACCCACCCGGCCCGCAATCTGCGGCTGGCCATTTTGGCCTTCATCGCCGGACTGCTGTACATGATTCTGACCCTCTCCACATCGTTTTGGCTGTCGTTCCTGGGGTTCCTGGTCATGCTGGGCGCGTCGCTGTGGGGCTGGAGCAACCTGCGACAGCTCGGGCGGTTCGGACTCCAGCAGATCAGCGACAGCATCAACCGGGGCGATGTGAGCAACTATCTCCGGTCGCCGGGCCGACGCATCGCCAACCGCCTGCGCCGCGGCGGCGCCGAGCAAACCGAGCGCGACTAGCCGCGGCTGGCCACGGCGAGATGACCGCCCCCGCGGCGGCGCCGAGCAAACCGGGCGCGACTAACCCCGTCGCCGCGGGCCGAAGAGGGGCTGGGGGTTGAATGCAGCCGCGAGCCTCTGCCGGCGGCTCACCCTGAAATTGACCTCGGCCCGCACCGACAGCGACCACGTCCGGGCCAGCCACTGGTTTCGGTCGCTGGGCTCTGTCGGGGCGAAGGTTGCGGCCGCGGCAAGTTCGCCCAGTTGCCGCAGGTCGGGGCTGTGAAGGGGGACTTGCTCAATGGCCCGACGAGCGAACTCGACATACGTCTCGTCTGGTCGGGGGGTCATGTTGATGAGGGCCAGCGACTCGACCGTCTCCGCCCACAGCAGCCTGATCTTGCCCCGATTGCCAGTGGCCCTGAGGAATCGACGTTGATTTCGCAATTTCTTGAACGGGGGAACAAGCAGGAAGAGCAACACGGCCAGCGACGGAGCCAGTATCGCTATCCAAGCCCCCCAGGCCAGTCCGCCGTCGTCCTCCCCGGCTTCGGCTTGGACGTCGCCGGTGCCGGGGGAATCAGGAGGCACAAGGCTGTCGAAGTCGATTGGGGCCTCGGGAGCGAGGGCGGAATCGAGGTCCGGGCTGTCCTCGGCTGGGGCGGCTTCGAGCGCGCCGATGGCCTGATTCTCGGCCACCCCGGTGTAGTTCTGGGCGCCGGGTGCGCCTCGGCCCGGTGTGGGCTCAAAGGCCACCCAGCCCACACCGGGCAGATGCACCTCGGGCCAGGCGTGGGCGTGCTTTCCCCGCACCACGTAGAGGTCGGGGTCGTCGGGGTCGGCCTCGCCCACGGTGAAGCCCACCGCCACCCGAGCCGGCAGTCCCAGCGACCGGGCCATGGCGGCAAAGGTCCCGGCAAACTGCTCGCAGTATCCCCTTCGAGTGCTGAGGAACTCCTCGATTCGGTTTCCAGAATGGCCGGGGGCCACGTTGGCGTCGTAGGTGAAGCTCCCATCGCGGAAGAAATTCTGAAGGGCCAGAGCCTGCTCGTAGCCTGACTCGGCCCCGGTGGTCAGCTGCTCGGCCAAGTCGCTCACCTGGGGGCTGAAGTCGGGTGGCAGCACGGCATACGGGGCCAACTCGGGGACCGTGGCCGCATCAGGGGAGATGCCCATGAGCACTTCGGGGTCGAATCGGGGCAGCGCCGATGAGACGGTGTAGGCGAGTCCGTCGGAGTTGGCCAGCGAGCGCCCCACGATGAGGGTCGACGAGGTGGGTTCGTAGCCGAAGTCGCCGCCGGCCGTGCTCTCAGTGTTCGCCACCAGCGACCGGGGCTCGAACGCGGCGGGCAGCCACACCGCGCCCATCTGCTCGATGCGGTACTGCTGGACGGATTCCTGCACGCTGGAGCCCGACTGGAACAGCGACGGAAGCTGCGTGGGCCGGGAGGCATAGTCGGCTCGGGAGGTCCACACCTGCCCGTCGAACTTGTCCAGCGAAGTGAGCCGCCAATATGAGCGCTCATCTGCCCGCACCCGGAACATCACCGTCTCGGCCTGGCTCACCAGTCGGCCCCTGATGTCCACCAGGGGGCTGATAACCACCCTCCCCGAACTCCTCCTGCCCCGCTCGACCACCTCGGTGAGGTCGATGATCGGATCTTCGTCGCTGCCCAGAACCGGCCCGGCGGCGATCGCCGCAGCCAGCGCAACCGCGGCTGTGGCGGCGCTTCCGGCCACCAGCGCCCGGCGCCCGGTGGACGCCCGCCCCTCGCCGCCCGACCAAACGGCGTTCGCGGTGCGGGCCCCGAGCCGATGAATCGAGGCGAACAGCAGCAGGGCCGCGGTGAACACCCCAATGGTCAGAATCCGATGGCGCTCGTCGCCCACCAGTCCCACGAAGCCGAAGGCGGCAATCGGCAGCACCATGGGCTCGAACAGGGTGCGCGTTCGCATCGCGGTCCAGTCGCTGAGAAAGGCGAGCAGCCACACCGCGGCCATGGCGCTCACGATGAAACCATCCAGGGGCTCTACCGGGGGGCTGAGCTCTCCGAATGAGGTCCAGGCCTGCTCGAGGTCGTCGGCCAGCGCCGCCCGGGTCCTTCCGGCGGGCAGGCCCCAAACGGTGGTGTCCCCGTAGTGCGACCAGGTGACGGTGAACACCAAACCCACACCGGAGGCCGCAGCAGAGACGAGCATTCCTAAGCCGATGCGGCGAACGGCCACTGCCAGCAGATGGCTCAACGCGGCGGCCCCGAACACGGGCCACATCCAGGCGCCCCCCTCAAAGACTCGGATGAGGCTGAAGGCGGTGGCCGCGGTCAGGATCGGCCCGGCGACTTCCAACGCCGATTCCCACCCGCTGGGCCACCGGTGGTTCGATCCTTGAGAGGAGTTCATCAACGGGAATCGGGGGCGGTGGGAGCGGTTGACTCGACCGGGCTGGACATGACCGGGGCGTTCTCGCCAGAGGCCGTGTGCGCGGCCCACGCGTCGGCGAACCCGAGGGGCTCGTCCACCAACAGCAGGCTGGTGCCGGGGATGAACGCCGGGGGCGGCTGCTCGGGCGGGGCCGGCGGGGCCGGCCGGCCACCGGCGAACAGCACCACCGTTTTGGAGCTGAAGTGCGAGCCCAGCGAGGTCAGCGACCCCGGTTCGGTTCCGTCCACCGAAGCGGCCACCAACACCACCAATCCGCCGCTCTGGCCTCGGCTGAGCCATTCGACGGCGCCCAACAGGCTGCCGAAGCGAGGGCTGGCCAAGGCCAGGTGTCGATAGATGTCGTGCAGATGGGCGGAGTCTGATCCGTGGCCGCTGTCGAAATCCGCGGTGGTCACCAGACGGACCTGGTCTCCCCGATGCTGGCTGGCCCGACAGATGCTGGCGGCGGCCGACACCATGGCCTCGAACCGCTCCCCGGCTCCGGCACCCAACTCGAAGTCCGACAAGTCTGCCCTGGTGTCCAGGAGAACGGTTGTGTGGGTGTGGGAGAACTCTTCGAGCTGCCGGACGATCAGCTCGTCGTGGTGGGCCGACGACCGCCAGTGAATGCGCCGTGGATCGTCGCCCCTCTGGAACGGGCGCAGTCCGTACAGCTCATCGCCGCTGTGGGCCATGGGGCTGCGCCTCACCGCGTCGAAGGTGTTCCCGGGCAGGCGAGGAGGGGGTCTGACGGGGAACACGGTGGGGTAGACAAGGGCCTCAGCATGCCCGCCGGACTCTAAGCGCCGAGTGGAGATGCCAAGCGGATCGGTCACCGTCAGGGCGAGAGGGCCGGTCTCAAGCAACCCCCGCCTCACAGTGGGCAGCCGATAGGAAATGATCATCTCGCCTCGGCCCGAGACGGGGGCCACCAGCGTTTCGGGCAACCGGACACGGTCTTGAATACGGTCTTGGGTGCGGTCCTGCACATGATCCTGCATACGGTCTTGGGTGCGATCCGATGGGCTCTCGGTGGAGAAGGAGTGGCTGTCGGCGAGTTGCAGCACCGGGCTGCGCAGACGGCTGGGGTTGGACAATTCGATGCTCACCTGGCAGTCGTCGCCGACATGCACTTGCAGCGGCCTGAGCGACCGGGCCGTTACCCGGAGGGGCTGGCGGACTCTCACGTAGGCCACCGAGAAAACTGCCACCGTGGTGCCGGCGATGCCCACGGCCAGCAGCTCGGCGGCGCCGAACACCCGGCCCGCCGCCACCAGCAGCGCGGAAGAGATCAAAAGCAGCCAGCCCGTTGCGGTGAGCATGGTCGGCGACTTGCTAGTCGACCGGGTAGGTCGTCTCTGGTGAGATGGATGAGCGGTCTACCATCGGGCGGGGCCGGTCAGTCGACCGGGACGGGAACCGAGCTCATTATGTCGTCCACGATTTGAGCAGGCGGCGTGCCCTGGGCCCGGGCTTGGGGAGTCAGCAGCAACCGATGGGCCAGCACGGGTCCGGCAAGCTGCTTCACATCGTCGGGGAGCACATAATCCCGCCCCTGCGATGCCGCCCGCACCCGGCTGGCCCGTTGCAGGGCGAGCGTGGCCCGGGTGGACATTCCCAAGACGAGGCTGGGGTGGTTTCTGGTGGCGTTGGCGATCAGCACCAGATAGCGCTTGATCCCCGGCGCTGTGAACACCGCGCCGGCGTGGTCGGCCAGCGCCGTGGCCGCCCGGGAGTCAACCACGGGGCGGAGGGTGTCGAGCGGGCTGGCGGCGCCGTGGGCGTCGAGAATCTCAAGCTCAGCCTGCTTTGAGGGGTAGCCCACCTCGATTCGCATCAAAAACCGGTCGAGCTGGCTCTCGGGGAGCGGGTAGGTGCCCTCGTGCTCGAGCGGGTTCTGCGTGGCGATCACCATGAACGGCCGGGGGAGGGCGTGGGTGGTTCCGTCCACCGTTACCTGCCGCTCGGCCATGGCCTCCAAGAGTGCCGATTGGGTTTTCGGGGAGGCTCGGTTGATCTCGTCGGCCACCACGATGCCGGAGAACACCGGTCCGGGCTGGAAGTCGAGGGTGTTCGCAGCCCGGTTCCAGATGGTGGCCCCCACCACATCGGACGGGAGCAGGTCGGGAGTGAACTGAATGCGGCCGAATTCGGCCTGCACGGTGATGGCCAGCGCCTTGGCCAGGCTGGTCTTGCCCACGCCCGGGGCGTCCTCGATCAGCAGGTGCCCCTCGGCCAGCAGGCAGGTGACGGCCAAGTCGAGCACATCGGGCTTGCCCATGATGGCCTTGCCGACGTTGGAGGCGATAGCCCGGAACTGCTCGGCGAACAGGTTGTCCTCGGCTGTGTCCATCGCCATGCCATCGAGTCTCTCAGGTGCCGTGGAGTTGAGGCCAACGGCTCGGCATGTCGGTCAGCATTCTGTCGGCGCTGGGGCCGTGGTCGCGCAATGTGCCGCGGCGGCGGTAGGCGATGGGGTAGCGCTCGGGTTGGGAAGTCCAGCAGACATTGGGGGTCAGCCCCGACACGATTGCGTTGTCGCAGTCCTCCAGCTCGACAAGACGGGCGCTGGAGAGCCAGACCGTGCGCTGGAGCACCCAGGCCGCCTCGGCCTCTTCGACATCCAGAACCTGCTCGCACCAGCGGACGAAGCCGCCCTTGATGGCACGGCCGGAGAAGGGCTCAGGCGATTCGATCTCCAGTCTGGCGGCCATCCGCCAGCGGAGCACCTCCACGCCATCTCGCTCGATCCAGGCGTCGAAAGGGGGCTGGTTCCAGTCTGGAACGGTGGCGTCGTATTGGCGGGTGCCGGTCTTGCCCCGGGCGGCGTGGAGAACCCCGAGCACTGCGGCATCGTAGAGATGGGTACACTGCTGTCGGACATCGGTCCACGCGAACAGCCGGGAAGCGGTGCCCGTCAGCGGGCAGCCCACCAGATGCCGGAGTTGGTCGAGCGCACCCGAACACGGCTCCCAGGGCATGCGGGGGCCGGCTGCTCTCACCCCGGTGATCCTGGTGCCGTCGTGGAACAGAGCAGCCTCGTAATGGTGCATGTCGTCTTCGATGCCGACCACCACTGTGGTGTCGTCGGGGGCGGTCATCCGCAGCCTCCGGCGGAAGGCGCCGCTGCCGTGGCGATTGCGAACCAGTTCGGGCTGAAGTTCATCCTGGGGCATTGGCCGATGTTCTCACACTGGTACTGGACGACCAGATTCCTCGGCTGGCCAAGTACTGTCGGCAAATCGTGTCCCCCCAGCGCTCCGCGCTCCGCGCTCTCTCCCACCGGTCGTTCCTGCTGTTCTTCATCGGGGTGTCCATCGCCACCACCGGGCAGTTCATGCAGTTGCTGGCGGTGCCCTTCTACATGAACGAGCTGACCGACTCGAACACTTGGGTGGGCATTTCGGGGTTCACGGTGCTGGTGGCCTCGCTGATCGTGACTCCGGTGGCGGGCATCTGGAGCGACCGCATGAGCCGCAAGGCCCTTCTGTTCGGGTCGTTCTTCACCCAGCTCGCCGCGGCCGCCGCGTTCTTGGCGCTGTTCGCCGCCGATGCCTTGAACCCGTGGCTCATCATCGCGATCCAGCTGGTGGTTGGGGTGGCATCGGGTTTCCAGTGGGCCCCCACCCAGGCGATGTCCGCTCTGCTGGTGCCCCCGGAGGACTTGTTGGCCGCGGTTCGGTGTGTGTCTCTTTCGTTCACGGTCGGACGGGCGTTGGGACCGTTTCTCGCCGGAGTCACGTTGTATTTCTTGGGGCCTGGACCGGCCTTCGCGGTAACTGTTGTCGGCTTTGCCTTGGGCCTGTTCATCATGGCGCCGATGACGCTTCGACCTGCCGAGCCGGTTCACCAGGAGCCGTTCTGGCTTCAGTTCCGCCAGGGATGTGAGTACATATGGCGTCGTCCGGAAATGAGGTTGGTGATTTTCATTTCGTTCCTGGTGGCGGCATTGGGAGCTGTTTTCGCTTTCGCCCTCGTGGCCAGCGTGGCCGACGACGTGTTCTCGCTCGGCGATGGCGGTTTGGGATGGTTGACGGCATCATTCGGGTTCGGGTCGCTGGTTATGGGCCTGTATGTGACCAGCCGCGGTGATCGACACTCCCGGTCACGGGTGGAGGTGCTCGCCGTGGGGGTGTATGCGCTGGGGGTTCTCTTGGTCGGCGCCAGCCCGTGGTTGGTGCTGGGCTTGGTGGGATACTTCATCTTTGGCGCAGCCCACATGGGCCACGGGGTAACCGTCAACAGCTCGCTGCAAGTGCAGGTGGACGAGGAGTATCGGGGCCGGGTGATGTCGGTGTGGCTCATGTCGGTTCTGGGCGGCATGCCGTCGGGCGCGTTGCTGGGCGGGCTCTTGGGCGACCTGGTGTCCATGCAATTCGTGCTGCTGCTGTTCGGGGGGCTGCTCGCCCTGTTCTGGATGGTCACCGTGGTGCGCACCGACGGCTTCGCGGGCCTCGATCTGGGCCCGGAGTAACCCGAACGCCGGCGGCGTGGTCCGCACTGTGTTGGACATCGGCGAGGAATGAGCCGGCTGGCGGCGAGCCTGGCGCTGCCAATGCTCATCGCTATGTGGGCTTGGGCTGACTGTTTTGATCTTGGCGGCGGTACTGTCGTGGCCACGTGATGAGACGCCAACCCGAAGTCCGGCTGATCGCCACCACCGAGGTGCCCATGAATTGGGGTCGCTTCACCTGCCACGCCTTCGAATCGATGGACGACGGCGAGGAGCATGTGGCGTTCGCCCTCGGCGACATAGACAGTGCCGACGAGGTCTTGGTACGGGTACACAGCGAGTGCCTCACCGGCGATGTGTTCGGCTCGTGGCGCTGCGACTGCGGGGCTCAACTACACGCTGCTATGGACGCCATCGCCGACTGCGGCACCGGGGTGCTGGTGTATCTGCGGGGCCATGAAGGCCGGGGCATCGGCATCGGCCACAAGATGCAGGCCTACGCCCTCCAAGACCAGGGCCGCGACACCGTGGACGCCAACTTGGAGCTCGGCCTGCCGGTGGACGACCGCACCTACGGCATCGGCGCGGCCATCCTGGCCGAACTGGGGGTCAAGCGGGTGGCGCTGATGACCAACAACCCCACCAAGCACGACGGGTTGGCCTCCTTCGGCCTGGAGATCGCCCGCCGGGTTCCCCTTGAGGTGCCCCCTCGCAACGAGAACGAGGATTACCTCCGCACCAAACAACAGCGCCTCGGCCACCTGCTCGATCTGGTGTAGCTGGAGGTCAGCTTTCTGGCCTCGCAGCGGACAAGAGCGAGGCTGCCTCGGCATCGAGGACCACGGAAACCTCAGGATGCAGTTGAATCGCTGAAGCCGGAGTGTCAACCGACACTGGTCCTTCGAGGGCATCGCAGATTGGACGGGCCTTATGGGGGCCGAGGGCGACTAGAAGAATCTCTCTCGCCTGCAAGATGGTTCCGATTCCCTGGGTTATGGCTTGACGAGGGATATGGTCGATCGAGCCGAAGAACCGAGCGTTGTCTCGTCGTGTCTCTTCCCTTAGTGCGACGACGCTTGATGGCGCGTCGAATGGAGTGCCCGGTTCGTTGAAGGCGATGTGTCCATTGCCCCCGATGCCGAGAAGTTGGATGTCGATTCGGGCCTCGGTGACCAGTTGGTCGTAGCGCCGGGCCTCAGCCTCAAGATCGGGTGCTCTTCCATCGGGCCCGAACACCGCGTCATTGCTCAGGTCGACATGGTCGGCAAGGTCCGTCCTGATCACGTTTCGAAAGGCCTGAGGATGCCCGGGGTCGAGTCCGACGTATTCGTCGAGCAAGTAGACCGACGATTCAGCAAAGCTGAGCGCGCCGGCCTGATGCCGATCGACCAGCGACCGGTAGACGCCGACCATCGTGCTGCCGGTCGCCATCCCGATCCGTGGTCGAGGTGTGCTCCGGACGACGTTCTCCACGATGTCGGCTGCGATGGCAGCAGCCGCTGCGGCATCCTTGGCGATGAAGACCTGCACGGTCGGACTCCGATGTGTCAGCCGGTGCCGCGGGCCCCGGTGATGTATGACACCAGGTCGTCCTTGGTGACGTCGGCCACGTCTAATTCGGCGCACTTCCGGCCTTGGTAGAGCACCACGGCCTGGTCGCAAACTGCCAGCACCCGGTCCATGTTGTGGGTGATGAGCAGGACCGCTACCCCTTGGTCGCGCAGATTGACGATGAGATCGAGAACCCGCTGGGTCTGCTCGACGCCGAGGGCGGCAGCCGGCTCATCGAGAAGCACGATCTGCTGGCCCCAGGCGACCGCCCGGCCAATGGCAACTGCTTGGCGCTGCCCGCCGGAGAGCGATCCGACTGAGCGCCTCAACGACGGAATTCGGATGTCGAGGCGAGCAAGCGTGGAAGCGCATTCCTGGCGCATGCGCCGCTTGTCGAGCAAGCCGATGCGGGCCCCCAACCATCCCCCTCGGGTGTGCTCGCGATTCAAGAAGAGGTTCTCGGCCACGTCAAGCGGGTCGATCACCGACAGCGTCTGATGAACGGTTTCGATGCCCAGTTCTCGAGCGTGGCGCGAGGAGCTGATGCGGTGCTCTGCCCCCTCGATGAAGATGCGGCCGGCGTCGGGCTGGTAGAGGCCGGAGATGCACTTCACCAGCGTCGACTTGCCGGCGCCGTTATCGCCCAACAGGGCGGTGACTCGACCGCGGTGCAATTCGATCGAGACATCGTCGAGGGCATGAACCGCCCGAAACGACTTCGATATCCCAGAGGCGGCCAACGCAGGGGCGCTGCTCATCGCTTGCCCTTCCAGGCCACCGGGTTGCCCAGCACGTCCCAGACACCGGCAACCGACGGCCTGCCTGAGCGCACACCGGCCACACCGACAATAAATGCCCTGGTCACGAAGGCTTGGATGCGGAAGCCGAATATGACAGTGTCGCCCTCGCAAACCGTGCGACCCGATTCAGGCCTAAGTTTGGCGTAGTAGTCGATGGCGGCAGGGTCGGGCAGGTCTGCGGGTACGGGCTCAGTCGCCGCCTCGCTGGGATCGTGGGCAACGGCGGCGGTGGTCTGATAGTCCCCGAAGACGGGGTCGATATAGAGACCGCCGCCGAAGCAGAACGGGGTTCCCTGGTGAATGTGTGCTACCTCGCTGACGTAGCACACCGCAGGTTGCTCGGGTAGATCGCCCACCGCATGAAGGGGAGTGGTTCCGGTTAGCCCATGTCCCGGCTCCACTTGCGTGGCCCCTGCCCCGGCAAGCTGGGACAGCACCGCCGTAGAGGTTGTGCCCGGCGCGTTGATCTGGAGTGTCTGCTGGTCCCCTCGGCCCATGTGCTGCCGCGCTGTCTCTGCGGCTCGAGCCAGGGTCGCCATGTTGGGAGTGATCCGAGCGCCCCTGTCGGAAGGATCGAAAAGCAGCGCGGGAAACGTCGTGAGGCCGGCGAACCGGACTCCGGGGAGCCCGCCGATGTGGCTGATCATGGCGCCCAGTTCTTCGAGCGGGACGCCTCCCTCGTGGCCGGTGTAGAACTCGTCGCCGGGAGCGAACACCCGCACCAGCAGATTCTGGACTCGCCCGAGGCGAGCGGCCGCGGCCGAGGCCTCAGCCGCCTTGTTGGGCGAGAACACCGTCCAATAGTCGGGTTCCATGGCAATGGCCTCACTGGTCTCGGCCGCGGCAACCTGCACGAGGTGCCCGATGTGTCCGAGGTTGTGCCCGTTGGCGGCTATAGGCCGAGCGCAGGCCATGTCGACGGCTACGTATCCATCTACCCCGGCGTCAGTTATTGCTCTGAGGACGCCGGGCGCCCTTCCCAGTTGCTTGGTCATGGCGTACACGGTCAACCCCAGCGCCCTGGCCTCGCCCATGAGGTAGGCGGTGTTGGCGGCCACCGCGTCGAGGTCCACCGCATAACTGTTGGCCGGGATGGCACCGGCCTGATGCAGCGCCACCGCCGCTTCCACGAAGGACGGGTTCTTGTTCAGCAGCGATTGCAGAAACACCGTCAGGTCTCCTTGGCTTCTCGCATGCTCAGGGCCACGGCCAAAATGATGATCACACCCCGGGCGATGAGCTGGTCGGCCACTTCCAGCCCCATGAGGATGAGGCCGTTGTTGAGCATGGCCATGATCAGGGCGCCGGTGACTGCTCCAAAAACCGACGCCCGGCCTCCGAACAAGTTCGTTCCGCCGATCACCACCGCGGCGATGACGGTGAGAAGGTAGTCCTCCCCGAGGTCGTGGCGACCGATGCTGAGGCGGCCGGCGAGGAGAATCCCGGCGAAACCCGCCGCGATGGCGCTCACCACCAGAGCGGAGATCTTCACCCGGGCTGTGTTGATCCCCGCTGCGCTGGCTGCGTCGCGGTCGGCGCCGGTGGACAACACATGGCGTCCCCAGCGCAGGTGGTGCAGCGCAATGTGCCCGAGCGCCCCCACGACGATGATCCAGATCAGCAGCGAGGAGACCGGGCCTAATCCGCCGGCGCCGAAAATACCGCTGAACCGGTCGTTGCGGATGGGCAGCGACTGCAAGTCGTTCCAATTTCGGGCGATTCCGCTGATGATGCCCAGCATTCCCAGCGTCACCAGAAACGACGGAATTCGCACTTTCACGGTGATGAATCCGTTCACGATCCCGACCAGCGCCGATGTGCCCAAAGCCGCCAGTGCCCCGGCCAGGAACCCGTGGTTCCCCACGATCTCTGCGGCCACCAGCGATGAGAGCGCAACCACCGAACCGACCGAGAGGTCGATTTCGCCTGCGGCCAGCGCGAAGGCCATCCCCACGGCCATGACCGCGATCGGCGCAGCCTGCCGGCCGATGTTGAGCAGGTTGGAGGAGCTGAGGAAGCCGTCGTCGTGCAGGATGATGCTGAACGTGGCCAGGATCAGGGCGAACGCCAAGTAGACGACGTATCGGCGAAGCCCGCCGTCGTGGCGGTATCGGTCGATCCAGGCCTCGGCCGGAGAGGGGAGACCGGCCGAGGCCTGTTTGCTGATCGACTTCCTAATCACCTGTGCAGGTTATTTCTCCGGACAGGCCACTAGCCGCCGAGGGCGTCAAGCACCTCTTGCGGCGGGTCGGCGGCCAGCGACACCCGGTAAGCCTCGACGATGTTGTCGGCGGTGACCTCGATAGCAGGGACGACAACGAAGGGAGGCGCTTGCTTCCCGAGCAGGCCATAGGCCCCCTCGGTGGCCATCGTCCGACCGATCTCGTAGGCCTCGTCAGCGGCGATGCCCACGATGTTGCCGCCTTCCACGAGGTCGAGGGAGACGTTGGTGTCCAGGTCCATGGTCACCACCGCCACATCGCTGGCCCCCGCGGCCCTCAGCGCAGCCAGCACGCCGTCGGCGGGCCCAGCCGACCACGGGGCGTAGATGCCGTCGAGGCCGGGATTGCGGGTGAGCATGGTGGAGGCGATGTCCTCGGCAGTGGCCGGGTCGGCCAGGCCCTGCTCGGCCACGATCTGGATTCCGGGGAAGTTGATCTCGATCCAAGCCTTGAAGGCCTGGTCGCGCTGGTTGGTCACGTAGAACGGGGCATCGTGGAAGATGAACCCGATCTCGCCTTCTCCGCCCAGCGCGTTGCCGAGCAAGTTGGCGGCGGCGATGCCCATCGCGGCAAGGTCATCGGTCACCACCCCGACGAATTCTTGGCCCTGCGTGTACCCCTCCGGGGTCGTGGACAAGAACACCAGCTGCACACCGGCATCGACGGCGGGCCGGAAGCCCTCTGCCGCAGACACCGGGTCGATGGTGAGGCTGAGGATGATGTCGGGGTTGAGCGCCATTGCCGTTTCGACGTCGTTGGCCTGCTGGGCGGCGTCGAAACCGGCCTCGGTTTCCACCACCACGTCGATGCCCATCTCGGCGAAGGCGTCGCGCGCCCCCTGGCTCACCGCGTCGGTGAAGGCGCCCGAGATGTGCCAGAGCAAGGCGGCGGTATAGCCGCCCTCTTGGATCTGGGCCAGCTCATCGGCGGTGAGAACGATCTCCCCTGACGGGCTGGCCGGCTCGCCGTTCGGGCCCTGGGTTGCCGGGGCCTCCCTGGCCGGAGCCTCCTCCTCGGTGGGCTCCGGCTCAGGCTCGGTCTCGGGTTCGTCAGGCGGTTCGGGGGCCGCGGTGGGCGCGGCGGTTGCCGGCGCGGCCGTGGCTTCGCTGCCGCTGTCGTCGTCGTTGCCGCAAGCCGCGGCCACCAAGACGAAGACGGCAAGTAGTGCGCTCAGTACGAGCCATCGCGATCTCTTTCGTGGTTGCATGGGTATCTCCTCTTTCAGTTGGTGGTTGGGGCTGGTTCGAGTCCGCACCACGACGCCACGAAATGGGCGAGGGTGCGGGTGGCGGCTACGAGTTCGTCGATCTCCACGCGTTCGAACGGCGTGTGGGCGTGCGAGATGTCGCCGGGAGCGAAGTACACCCCGGGCACGCCGATAGCGGAGAGGAACGACTTCTCCGACCAGTACGGTGCAGCCTCGATTCGGGGCGCATCGCCGGTGATTGCCGTGATGGACGCGCCCAGGGTTTGCACGGCGGGGTGTTCGGCGGGGGTTTCGTCGGGGGTGCCTCCCACCGGGTGGTCACGGGGGGCGGTGAACTCCACCGAGGCTTCGACTCCGTGATCTGCGGCCACCCGAGCGGCGATGTCTCGGATGGATTGCGCCGCGGCGTCAAGGCTCTCGTGGGGTAGGACTTTGCGTATCAAAGACAGATCGAACCGCCCGGGCACGGCGATGCTCTCCCCTGAGCGGACTTCGGTGACGAGCAGGAATGCCTCTCCAATCAGCGGATGCGCTGGCTGGGTGCGGAGCCTGTCGGAATGCTCCCAGAGCGCGGTGAGGAGGTGATGGCCGGCCTTCAAGGCGTCCACCCCCAATTCAGGCCGCCCGAAGTACGCCGACTGTCCGGTGAGAGCGATGTCGGCGATGAGGAAGCCCATCTGCGCGGTGTAGATGGCCGAGGTCGTGGGCTCGGTGTAGACGAGGAAGTCCGGCGGCTGGTCTTGCTCCACCTCTCCGTCGGCTATTGCTGCTTTCATCCCGGCGGAAACACCGCTGCCGGGCTGGCCTGATTCCTCGTCGCTCACAAAGAGGGCAGTCACTGCGCCCTTTGGCCGGCAACCGGAACGGCGAATGGCCCGGAGTGCCTCCAAGATGGCGCAGATGCCGGCTTTCTGGTCAGCGGACCCCCGGCCCCAGATCTCTCGGTCGATGATCGTGGCGCCAAAGGGATCGGCCCGCTCGGTTCCCGTCCAGTGACTCTTCCAGTCGTCGGCATGCACGGTGTCGAGATGCCCTGCCAAGACCAGTGATGGCCGCCCCCGGCCGACCCTGGCGTAGACATTGGCCCGGGCGTCGTCAAACGGTGCCAGCAGACTGCGGTCCCAAGCGTTGTCACTGAGCTGGCTGTGCGCCCACCGGGCGAAATCCCTTTCGTGGGGTGTCACGCTGGGGATGGCGATGGCCTGTTGGAGTAGCTCCACCAGCATGTCGGCATCCACCGACTCGGCGACGGCTTCGGGGGTCACCGCAGGCGCCCCAGCGTGTCGGTCACCAGTGACTCGTGCAGCTCGTCCAGTGCCCGCGACACTGCTCCGAGGAATGTGGCCCGCCGCCCAAGCGTCGAGGCAAAGACCTCCACTGGCTGGGGGAGCCGTCGCCGCAGCTCGGTATTGACGGCTTCCACGAACACCGGGTTGGCGCCCACTCCACCGCCGAAGACGATCCGCTCCGGGTCGATGACCAGACACACATGCATGACGGCGGTAGCCATGGCTTCCGCCGCGCTCTCCAAGACATGGATGGCCGCCGGATCGTTCTGAGCGGCTGCGTCGAAAATCTCCGGAACGTCGGCACTTCCGTGCAGCTCAGTGGAGTACCCAGACTCGGCGGCCTGTCCGAATTGCTTGCGGATGGCTGGTGCCGACGAGATGTCTTCCAGGATGAGGGGGGTGTTGGAGTCGGCGGAGGAGGCATGGAGGGTCAGCGACCCCACCTCCCCGGCGGCACCAGTTCCCCCGCGGTACAGCTCCCCGCCAACGATGATGCCCATGCCGATTCCGGTGCCGATCGAGATAGCGGCAAAATTGGTTTGGTCTATGTCCAGGTCGGCTTCGGCCAGCGCCGCCAGGTTCACGTCGTTGTCCACATGGACATCCATGTCGAGAAGCTCTTCGAGCTTCGCGCGCACTCGCATACCTTCGAATCCCGGCAGGTTCAGCGCCTGTTCGACACTGTCAGAATGCGGGCGGTAGATGCCGGGGATGCCGATGCAGGCTGAACCGGCTTGGCCTCCGATCTCTGACAGCATCTGATGGGCCGTTTCCGCGACCCGGTTGAGCGCGGTCTCGGCGTTCGGTCCGGTCTCCAGCTCCTGCTCGGAGACCACTGTCCCCAAAAGGTTGGCCACGCCGACGATGATCTTGGTGGCACCGACATCGGCCGCCACCACGAACCCTGCCTCCGGCACGAACTCGTAGAGCATGGCCGGGCGGCCCACATTTCCGGAGGTGGTCGGCGTTTCGGCCAGGCGGATCAAACCCGATGATTCCAAATCGGCCACCAGATTGGAGACCGTTGGCTTGGACAACCCGGTCACCCGGGCGATGTCGGCCCGGGAAATGCCCCGGGGCGCAGCATCGAACATGGCATCGACGATGCGCTGCCCGTTCAACAGCCGAAGCAGCCGGGAGTCGGAGGCCCCTCTCACTAGTTTGTAAGTATAACTAACAAACAGTCTCCTGGCAAGAGGTCCTTTTGGGGATGTCTGCGGACGTAATGTATGTCATTATGTATGGCATGAAGCGGACGACCGTGTACCTGCCAGACGATCTCAAGTTGAGGCTGGAGCAGGCTGCTGAGCAGGATCGCTGCACTGAGGCGGCCATTGTGCGAGAGGCGCTTGATGAGGCCCTCAAGCGTCGGGAGACCTCACCCACGGTGCCGCTGTTCGCGGAGGGGTGGGGCGATCCGACGCTGGCCGAGCGTGTTGAAGAGTTGTTGGCCGATACCGGTTTCGGGCAGTGATCGCCGACACCAGTGCGCTTCTCGCTGCGTTTGTTCCCGACCAGCGGATGCACGAGGCGTGCGCACGAGCGGTCGCTTCCACTCGGCCGCTTGTCCTGTCGCCTCTGGTCTTGGCCGAGTTGGACTATCTCACAGCCCGGCTTGCCGGGGTGGACGCCGAGTTGACCTTGCTGGGCGAGCTTTCCTCTGGTGCCTACGAGTTGGCGTCATTCGGGGTGGACGATCTGATCCGGGCTAGGGCCGTGGTCGAGCGCTACCGGGATCTGCCCCTCGGTCTGGCCGACGCCTCGCTCGTTGTGCTGGCAGACCGGTATGAGACCGACACCATCTTGACTCTTGACGAACGGCATTTCCGCGTCGTCCGATCCCTTTCCGGAAAACCGTTCCGCCTGCTGCCCGCCGATGCTCAGCAATGACCGCAGGCTGACCAGCCTTCTTTGTCCTCCATGAACAGGGCCAGCACTGTCTTGTTGACGCCCCGTTCGGCCAGCTCGGTCAATCGATCGATGCAATATTCGGTTGAGCCGGCGATGGTGCCTCGACTGGCCAAGAACTCGGTGAGGCCGTGCTTGTCGGCCAGCCCGGCGCTGACGTTGGCGCCGTCGGCAAAGGCATGGTGACGGCTGTCGTATTCGGCCATCATGGCGGCCACCCGGGGTTTTATGTCCTCTGGAAGCCCCTTGCCGTACATGTGGAATCGGTGGACATGGTTGGCGGTGCCCTCGATCAGGAGCTTGATCTGCTCCAGGCCGGCCTCCTCCGAAATCGAGCGGGTGCTGGGCGCGGACAGCCGGGTGGCCGAATGCTGCGTGGTCGGCCGGCCCGACGACCGCCTCGGCTAGGTTGCAGTGGCATTTGTGCAGCCGGCTGGCAGCGTCGAATTAGCGGCAGACGAATTGTTCGAGTGGTACCGATCCAATCTGGCCCCGTACAAGGTTCCCAGCGAGATCTGCTTCGTAGAGGCATTTCCCCGCAGTCCTCTGGGCAAGACTGCTCGATCCCAAGCACAGACAATGGCTCTAGGATGAGCGGGCGGAGGCACCGATGAGCGACGAACAGCCACCCACCGAGGGGGCGGCCGACTACGAGGACGTGACGGGGTGGGGCCTGGACAGTGAAGCCGAGCAGGCCATGCTGGCCGCTCAAACCGAGTGTACGTTCATCTGGGCCAACAAGGAGGGGTGGCCGGTGGGGGTCATCATGAGCTTCATCTGGCGTGAGGGCCGGTTCTGGCTCACGGCCAGCGGCCAGCGGGCTCGCATCGCCGCGGTGCGCCGCGACCCCCGGGTTTGCATAGTGGTGACCAGCACCGGGGCGGCGGAGGTACCCCGAAGGCAGACAGTTACCTACAAGGGCACCTGCCGCCTCCATGACGACGACGAGACCAAGGCCTGGTTCTACCCGGAGCTGGCTGCCGCCCTCCACGACGACGAAGACATGCAGCGCCACTTCACCCGGTTCTTGGACTCCCCCCGACGGGTGATCCTTGAAGTGGAGCCCACCCAGCGCATCTCCTTCGACGGCGCCAAGCAGTCGGCGGCCACTGCGGCCTGGATCGAGGACAACCGCTGAATTCGGATTCCTGGCCGTCAGACCGCCGCTGGGGGGCGCAGCCGATCGGCGATGGCCCGGGTGAGGCGGTCGAGGATGCTGGCCAGCAGCACGATGGCGATGCCGGCCTCGAAGCCCCGGCCCACCGCATCGCTGCGCCGCAGCCCCCGGACCGCTTCCAGGCCCAGCCCGCCGCCACCGACCAAGCCGGCGATGACCACCATGGCCAGGATCAGCATGATCACCTGGTTCACCGCCACCATCAGCTCGGGTGCGGCCAGCGGCATCTCCACTCGGCGCAGACGCTGGCTGCGGGTCGCTCCGAAGCTCTCGGCGGCCTCGTGGATATCGGCAGGTACCCGGCGCAACCCCAGATCGGTGTAGTGGACCGCAGCGGGAAGGGCGTAGATCACCGAGGCGATGATTCCGGGTATGCGGCCCACGTGGAAGAGGGTGATCACCGGCACCAGCAGCACGAAGCTGGGGATGGTCTGAAAGAAGTCCAGCACCGGCTTCAAGGCCGTTCGGAGCAGATCATTGTGGGAGCTCATTATCCCCACCGGCACACCGATAGCCAGCGTGATGGCCACCCCCACGATGGTCTGGGCCAATGTGTCCATCGACAGCGCCCACATGCCCAAGAACCCGATGGCGAACAACGCCGCTCCGATGCCGACGGCCAGCCGGATGCCCCGAGCCCACAGACCGAGGACCACGCCGATCCCGATCATGGCCGGCCACGGGATGTCGGACGCCAGCAGTTCTCGAAGCGGGGTGACGAACTCGAGGGTGACGAAGTCGCTGAACGGACCGGTGCCGATCCCCGAGCCGCCGATGTCGTACAGGTTGTCCCGCGCCCAGTCAGTGGCGTCGTCCACGTAGGGGGCGAACTGCCAGTTCAGTGACTCGGGGAACTTGTTGTGGCCGAGCAAGCCGCCGACGATGCCCACTGCTGAGACCGTTGGGGCGAGCCACTTGATGGCCCGGGCGTCGCGACCGGGGTCGGCGGTGGCGATGCCGGTGGAGAAGCGGTCGAGCACGATGGCCATGATCACGATGGCGACGCCGGCCTCCGACGCCTTTCCCACCTCGATGCTCTGCATGGCCCGCAGCACCACTTGTCCCAGTCCGCCGGCGCCGATGAAGGCGGCTATGACCACCATGCTCATGGCCAGCATGGTGGTCTGGTTCATGCCCGCGAAAATGGCCGGTCGGGCTTGGGGCAGGCGCACCAGCCGCAGCGTCTGGCGCTCGGTGGCCCCGAACATCTCTGATGCCTCCACGGTGACCTGGGGAACGGTCCGAAGCCCCACCTCGGTGAGCCTCACCACCGGAGCGAGGGCGAAGATCACGGTGGAGATCAAAGCCGGAACCCGTCCGACCCCGAACAGCAGCACGAAGGGGATCAGATAGACGAATCCCGGCATGGTCTGCATGGCGTCCAAGGTGGGGCGGACCACCCTGGCAACGGCGTCGCTGCGCCAGGCCGCGATGCCCAGCGGAATGCCGATGACCATGGACATGAGAACCGACACCCCCATCAGAGCCAGGGTGGCGAAGGACTCCTCCCAGAGGTCGATCACCCCGATCAGCGCCACACCGGCCAGGCCCAGCACTCCGGCCACCCGCCCCCGGGTCCACCACAGGCCAACGCCGGTGAACAGCGGGTAGGAGTACCACGGGAACCACCTGAGGATGGATTCCAACCGGCGGATGCCCCAGTCGATGGCGTCGGTGATGGGGTTCAAGAAGACGGTGTACAGCCAGTGGGAGGTCTGGTTGTTGATCAGCCATCGTCGGGCCCGGTCGATGGGGTCGGCCAGCCCGATGTCCCAGGACTCTGGAAAGACGTCGAAGTTGGTGAACAGCCGGAAGAGCAGAATCAGCACCACGATGGCGCCGACGGCCAGGATAAAGCGCGCCAGGCGGCTGTCTGACGCAGTTCGAAGCCCGTTGGCCTTGCGGCGGGCCCCGGTCACATTTGCCATGGCACCGTTGTCATGGGCGGTTCTCAGAAATCACGCCCGCGACATCATCCCCGTGGAGCAATCCCACCGGCGGCCCATCCTCATCGCACACCACCACGGGGGAGGTGGACCCGAGCAAGTGGGGGAGCGCGGCCTCCAGCGGCGTTGTCGACGAGACCCGCGGCCAGCCGGGATCGATAACGGCACCGTCGAGGGGCTTCATCAGCGTGCAGGCCTGCAAGACCTTGGCCACCGGGGCGTCCTGGGTAAACGCCCGCACATAGTCATCGGCTGGGCTGGTGAGAATCTCTACCGGAGTGCCGACCTGGACGAAGGCGCCGTCGTTCATGATGGCGATCCGGTCGGCCAGCTTCAGCGCCTCGGCGAAGTCATGGGTGATGAACACCAGTGTGCGCTGGAGTTTCATCTGGAGGTCGATGAGCTCGTCCTGCATGTCCCGGCGGATGAGCGGGTCGAGGGCGGAGAACGGCTCGTCGAAGAACAGCACTTCGGGATCGACGGCGAGGGCTCGGGCCAAACCCACCCGCTGTTGCATGCCGCCGCTGAGCTGCTGGGGATAGTGGTCGCCCCAACCCTCCAAACCAACCGTGTCCAATAGCTCCCGGGCTCGGTCTTGTCGGTCTTGACGATCAACCCCCTGCACCTCGAGCCCGTAAGCCACGTTGTCCACCACCTTGCGATGGGGGAACAGGCCGAAATGCTGGAACACCATGGCCATCTTCTGGCGGCGCAGCTGACGAAGCTTGGCGCTGTCAGCTTGGGTGAGTTCAGTGCCGCACAACTCAACCGTTCCCTTGGTCGGCGCTACCAAATGGGAAACGCACCGGATGAGGGTGGATTTGCCCGACCCGGAGAGGCCCATGACCACGAACGTCTCTCCGGCGGCAACGTGGAAGCTGACGTCGCGGACGGCCACCACGCTTCCCGTGGCAGTCTGGATTTCCTCGCGGGTGGCCCCGGCCTCGGCCAACTCCTTTGCCTCGCGGGTCTTTCTTCCGAAGACCTTCCACACGCCTTCGACTCGGACTTGGGCTGTTTCGTTGGCTGTGTCCATTGCGCCCCAGTCCTAGACCTTACCGTCCGGTCGGACGGGTATCGGTTTGGAGCATTCCGCCTCCGCGATGGTGGAGCCGCATGCCGTCGTCATCGGATATCCCAAGCCGGGTTTGGAGTACCCTGACTCGGCAATGGCGGAATCGAAGGGGCGAACCAGGAATCTGCCGGTGCAAGAGCGGGCGGTGCTGACCCGTGACCGGATTCTGCAAGCGGCCGCCGAGGTGATCAAACAGGAGGGGGTGTCGTCGCTGACCCTCGACAAGGTGGCGGCCCGAGCGGGGGTGAGCAAGGGCGGCTTCCTCTATCACTTCGGCTCCAAAGACGCGTTGATTATCGGGCTGCTCAACCAGGTGATGGGAGTCCTCGACGACGAGCTCAATGTGTTGGCCGAGGGCATTGACGCCCGCCAGGGAGCTTTCGCACTGGCCTATCTCGATTACGTGCGGGAGCCGACTAAGGCGGCCACCGATACGGCGGTGTCGATCCTGGCCGCAGCCGCGGTGGACGACGATCTGCTGGACAGCACGCGGGAGACGTTTGAACTCTGGCAAGACCGGTTGCGCCACGACGACGGTCTCGACGATGTGGTGGCGCTGTTGGCCCGGATCGTGGGCGACGGTCTCTGGCTCATCGACCTGTTCGGACTGGCACCGCCGACCGCGGAGGAACGCAGGAAGGTGATCGACATGGTTTCCAACCTGATCGGCGATCATGGAGTGGCTCGGGACCTGATCGGCTCAGCCGAATAAACCGGGACGTCCTCGGGGGGAAGCGGCTCGCGGCCCAGTATGAGGTCAGCTGCCTTCTCGGCGATCATCATCACCGGTGCATAGATGTTGCCGTTGGTGACGGTGGGCATCACTGAGGCATCTACCACCATCAGCCCGCTGGTGCCGTGAACCTCCATCGTCTTGGGGTGCACGACCGATTGGTCATCGGTGCCCATGCGGGCCGTTCCGGCCGGGTGCAGCGCGGTTTCGGCATCGTGGGCCACCCAGTCCATGATCTGCTGATCGGTGGAGACATCGGGTCCGGGCGACAACTCGCCGGCGTTGTAGGGGGCGAACGCCGGTTGGTTCATGATGGTGCGGGTCACTCGGACGGTTTCCACCCATTCGCGTCGGTCCTGCTCGGTGGAGAGGTAGTTGAACTGGATCGCCGGCTTCACCCGGGGGTCGCGGGACTTGATTCGCAGATGGCCCCGGGCATCCGAGTACATCGGCCCCACGTGGACCTGGTAACCGTGTCCGCCGCTCGGCGACGAGCCGTCGTAGCGGATGGCCAGCGGCAGGAAGTGGATCATGAGATTCGGGTAGGACTCATCGGGATTGGAGCGGACGAAACCGCCGCCTTCGAAGTGGTTGGTGGCCCCTGGTCCCTTTCGGGCCAGCCATTGCAAGCCGATCCAGGGCCGGCGCCACAGCTTGAGATGCGGCTGCATGGAGACCGGTTGGCTGGAGGCGTACTGGACGTACACCTCTAGGTGGTCTTGAAGGTTCCCTCCCACTCCGGGCCGATCGGCCACCACCGGGATCTCCAGCGATCCCAGCAGGTCGGCCGGACCCACTCCGGAGAGTTGCAGAAGCTGGGCCGAGCCGAATGCCCCTGCGCACAGCAGAATGTGCGCACCTCGGGCGGTATGGGTGCGTCCCCGTCGGCGGTACTCGACGCCGACGGCCCGGCTGCCCTCGAACAGCACCCGGCTGATGAGGGTTCCGGTCTCCACCTTGAGGTTCCTGCGGTGCATCACCGGGTGCAAGTAGGCCTGCGATGCCGAGAGTCGCCGACCCCGGTGGACGTTGCGGTCGAACGCCGCGAATCCCTCCTGGCGATACCCGTTTACGTCGTCGGTCAGCTCGTATCCAGCCTCCTGTACTGCCTTGAAGAAGGCGGTGAACAGGGGGCTGTCGGCCGGTCCCCGCTCCAACACCAGCGGTCCCTGGCCACCACGCCACTGGTCGGTTCCCGCCAAGCAGGTCTCCATCCGCTTGAAGTACGGCAGGCAGTGGGGGTAGTCCCAGTTCTCCATGCCGGGTTCGGTGGCCCATTTGTCGTAATCGGCGGGGTTTCCCCGCTGGAAGATCATGCCGTTGATGGAACTGGAGCCCCCGAGAACCTTCCCCCGGGCGTGGTAGACCCTCCGGCCTCCCATGTAGGGCTCGGGCTCGCTCTCGTACTTCCAGTCGTAGAAGCGGTTTCCTATGGGGAATGCCAAGGCCGCGGGCATGTGGATGAACACATCCCACTTGTGATCCTTGCGCCCCGCCTCCAACACCAAGACCCTGTTCTCGGTATCCGCGCTGAGCCGGTTGGCCAACGCGCAGCCGGCAGAGCCACCTCCGACGATGATGAAGTCGTACAACGACTGCTCCTAAAAAGAGGAAAAGAGAACCGGTGTCGGCAACTCCTGCAAGCCGCCGACACCGGTTCTCAGATGGAGCCTAGGAGGGGAGCCAAGCTCTCCAGACGTTCTCGTTAGCCTCGATCCACTGGGCTGCGGCGTCGTCCACTGACATTCCGTCGTTTTCGATCGCGGCCAGCATCGAGATTTGGTCGGCGCTGGTGTAGTTCATCGTACGCAAGAAGGCATCGGCGTCAGGAGCGTTCTCAACCAAGTCGCTATTGATGATCTTGAACAGCAGGTCTGCTGGGTAGTCGCAGTCAACATCTTCGGGCGCGCTCGCCGCTGCCTCGCCGCAGGCGTCGGTGTACTCGGGAAGGAGCACATTCGTGAGGTCGTAGTTGTTGAATGCCGAGTGCGGCGTCCACAGGTAGACAAGGACCGGCTCTTGACGGCTGTATGCCGAATCGACCGCGGCCAGGATTGCAGCCTCGGAGCCGGCGTAGACCACCTGGAGAGGCAGGCCCAAGTTGTTGATGATCGCCTCGTCGAACTGCACGAAGCTTGGGTCGCCGCCCAGGAATTGTCCCAGGTCACCGGTTTCCGCAGTGGCAAATAGACCGGCGACCTCAGGATCGGTGAAGCCCTCCCAAGTGGCCAGTTCTGGGTACTGGTCCACCATGTAGGTGGGGATGAACCAGCCGATCTTGCCGATCGGGCCGAGCAGTCCGGCGTCGTCGATGTTCGCATCTGGATTGTCGATGAAGTCGACGATGTCCTGGGCGTGCCCAGAAGGCCAGACTTCAAGCGATACATCGATGTCGCCGGTGTTGATGGCTGGCCACTGGGCGTTCTCGTCGATGTCCACCCGGACAACGTCATATCCGAGTTCGCTCTCCAGGAGCTGGGCGGCTACCGCGGAGTTCGCCGCAGCTCCGTTCCATCCGTTGACTGCAATAGTGATCGTCGACTGCGAGCCTCGGGAGTCGTCGTCGTTGCCGCAGCTGACGGCGACGAGCGCCAGTACAGCCAAGAGCAGGACGATGACTCTCCAGCTTCGGGTCGATTTGGTCTTTGTCGTTCGCATGGGATCCCCCCTAAGTTCAATTGCCAAAAACAGGCTAGCTGGACTGTTTTGTAAGATAGCACATGGCACAGCCGTGCGCTAGAGCTTCTTCGCATTTGGCAGAGCGGGCGCGGGGCGGGCCATGCTGGGCTTCCCCGATCACTGGAGAATGCGATGTCTGATCTGCCGGCCGATCCCCGCGAACTGGTGAGCGCGTTCTGCACCGCGTGGGCCAACGGCGACGCCGATGAGCTGATGGCCTACTTCACTGACGATGCCGTCTATCACAACGTGCCGATTGATCCTCTGGAGGGGGCCGAGGCCATACGGGCGTTCTTGGAGGGGTTCTTCGCCACGTCCGGGGGAATCGTGTTTGAGACCCACCATCAGGCGGCGAATGGCAATGTGGTCTTGAACGAGCGGACCGACTACATCAACACCGGCGACGGCCAGGTGGCTCTGCCGGTGTGCGGCGTGTTCGAGATTCGCGACGGCCGAATCGCCCGCTGGTCGGACTATTTCGACATGGGACAGTTCGCCGGCGGCTGAGCGCTTCGCCTCCCCGCCCCAAAGCAGCGGGCAGATCAGCCCCCGAACAGCTCAGAGAGGGTGTCGACCACGTATCCGACGTCGTCTGATCCCAGCCCGTGGTGGGTGGGGATGCACAGCGCCTGGTTCATCACCAAGTCGGCGTTGGGGAACCCGTCGGCCGGAGCCCGGTGCTCGATGCCCGAGAAGCCGGGCTGGCGGAGGATGTTGCCGGTCCACACCATGCGGGACTGCACGTTGCGGTCTTCGAGGAAGTTCTGCACATCGGTGCGGTCGTAGCCCGACTCGGGGCGCAGGATGAACCCGTAGCGCATCCAGGTGGTTTCCAGTTCGGGCGTGGTGCGGGGCAAGATCACCTTGTCGGTGTGGTTCACCAGCAGATCGTTGTAGCGATCGAAGGCGTGCTGACGGCGGGCGTTGAACTCCTGGAGCTTGGAGAGCTGCACCAGACCGTAGGCCGCGCCCAGCTCGGAGGGCTCGAAGTTGTAGCCCAGGTCGTCGAAGATGAAGATCTGGTCGTACATGGTGCCGTCGTCCAGCGGTCCCCAGCGGGTGTCCTGCCCCTTGCGGGAGCCGTAGAGGTAAGACTCTGACCGCCGACCCCAGCGGCGCCGGGCGAGGCACTTGTCGTGCAGCTCGGGATCGTCCATGGCCACCATGCCCCCGTTGCCCGCGCAGGTTAGCGAGTGGGAGATGGCGAAGCTGGTGAGGCTGATGTCGCTGCGGGCGCCGATCCGAGTGCCCCGCAGCCGGGTGTCCAGCACATCGCAGGAGTCCTCTATCACCTTCAGCCCGTGCTCGTCGGCGATGGCCGCGATGGCGTCCCAGTCGGGGCAGTTGCCCATCAGGTTTGGGGTCATGATGGCCTTGGTGCGGGGGCCGATCATCTCGGTGATGCGGTTCACGTCGATCTGGAAGGTGTCGGGCTCCACGTCCACGAAAACCGGCACCAGGCCGAGTTGCACGATGGAGGACACGTCGGTGGAGAAGGTGAGCACCGAGGTGATGATCTCGTCACCGGGCGCCAGGTCGAGCAGTCCGATGCCCAGCAGCAGCGCCGAGGAGCCGGAGTTGACCATCACCCCCAGTTCCTTGCCCAGCACCGTGGACACCTCGTCCTCGAAGCGGGCCACGTTCTCGCCGATGCTGAGGTCGCCCGAGCGCAGCACCTCGAGCACGGCCTCGATCTCGCGCTCGTCTTGGATGGCCCCGGCGGGCGGCAGGGTGCGGACTGGTTGTCGCGGCATGGCGGGAACCCTATTGGGTGGCCCCGGCGGGCGGGAGATTGAACGCTGGTTGATTCGCCATGGCCGCCGATCCTAAGCGGGGCGCTGCTCCACCAGCCGCACCAGGGGGATCCGGCGGTGGGGGGCCTTGCCCTGGTAGTCGGCGTACCAAGCCCGGTCGGCCACCAGGCCATCCCAGGTGGCCCGGTAGTCGTCGCCGTCGCAGATGTCGGCCACGGCCCAGAACTGGCGACCCTCCTCGGTGATCAGCAGCTCGGGATTGGCCTCCTTGTCGGCCAGGTTGAAGTACCACGACGGGTGGGCCTTGGCCCCGGCATAGGAGGCCACCACGATGCGATGGCCGTCGGGATCGCGCCAGTAGGGCAGGGCCACCTTGTGCTCATTGCCCGAGAGTCGCCCGACGGTGCGAACCACCACATGGTGCATTCCCGCCTGTTTCCAAACCATGGCGTCGTTGCTCGACTCCATGGCCTCCACGTGCATCTTGGATATGACCGGGATCTCCTCCAGAGAGGGGGTCTCCCAGTCCTGTTCAACTCGCTGGTCGCTCATGCGATTGCTCACTTCCTTGTAGTCGGCCTAGTAGCTGGCGTTTCGGGTCTTGTCAGGCGGCCAATTCGGAGCGGGGGGTGATCACGTCCCAGGCGTTGTCCCGCATCATGGCCTTGGTCTCGGCGTCGGTGAAGTTGGGGATGTCGTAGATGAAGTCGGTGGGCACCTCCAGCCCCTCGGCGTGGGGGTAGTCGGAGCCGAACAGCATGTGGTCGGCGCCCATTGTCTCTTTGATCAGGTCGATGTCGTCCTCGTAGTAGGGCGACAC
The DNA here is from genome assembly GCA_028819295.1 of bacterium. Classification (GTDB taxonomy): domain Bacteria; phylum Actinomycetota; class Acidimicrobiia; order Acidimicrobiales; family Bin134; genus Poriferisocius. Next base: position 36,973 of record JAPPMA010000041.1, read on the forward strand.
CCATACATGGGCCAAGAACTGGTCAACCGGGTCGGTCCGGAACTCGTTGGGCATCTTGCCGTAGGCGATCTTGAGCTCCTCCACCAGCCGGGGGGCGAACATCCCCCCGTTCTCTATGCATGCGATTCGCAGGTTGGGATGGCGGTCGTACAGCCCGTGGCACACCATGGCGGCCATGGTGTCGAAGATCTGGCGGTCGTGGCCGGTGATCTGCTTGAACGTGGAGGTGCGGAACGACTGGAAGTCGTCGGTTGGCTCCCACATCTCGTTGTACTCGTGCAGGCCGCCGTCGCCGCCGTGCATCCCCACGGTGATGCCGGCCCCAGCCAGGCGGGCCCACACCGGGTCGTAATCGGGCATCCCCGGCGACTGGCTTCCTCCGTCGGGGGTGGGCACCGGCCCGGGCACCATCACCACCATGCGGGCGTCGTTGTCCAAGGCCCATTCCACCTCCGAGACGGCCCAGTCCACGTCGATCATCGAGATCATGGGAGCGGCGAATATGCGCTCCTGATAGGCGAAGCCCCAGTCTTCTAGCAACCACCGATTGAATGCGGTGAATGCCGCCACCACGGCCGGGGGATCGTGGCGCAGCGACTGCTCCATGCCCACGCCCAGGGTGGGGAAGAACAGGGCGGCCTCGATGTTCTGGGCGTCCATGAGCCCGAGGCGCTTGTCGCGGTCGCGGTACTCGGGCCGCTCCGAGATGGGATCGAGCTCGCCGAACATGGTCTTCACGTCCATGCCCTCTTTGTTGCGGCCCCGGAAGAAGTCCTGAAGCGCCCCCGGCTTGGACACCGGGTCGAACGTGGGGTTGGGGATGAACCGGTTTATCTTTCCCGCCACCAGCAAGCGCTGCTTGCCGTCGATGTCGGCCCACTGCATGCAGCGCTTCTTCATGGCCGGGTCGATGTGGCGGATGAAGGCGTCGGTGGCCTCGTAGTAGTGGTTGTCGGCGTCGAACACCTTGAACGGAAGGTCTGCCATGTTGCTACCTCGTGAGATTGGGTGGGTTTCAGGCGGCGGAGAGGGTGCATTGATTTTCGCCGCGCCGGCCGAGGCCCACAAATCCCGCTGCGGACGGTCAGCCTGCTCAGACTTCCTGCACATCGAGGGCATGCCCATTGGCATCGCCCAGGCGAAAGATATCGTCCAAGTCGGTGGGGACAACGCCGCGATCAAGGGCATCTTGGTGTAGCGCCCACATGTGGCGATCGTTGCGCTCAGCGGCGATCAGTGCCCCGGTGTCGTAGGTGATCCCAGACAATGGACCTCTTGATTCTCGTAAAACCGCTGCCCACGGTCTAGTACGTCCTTTGCCCAGGCCTTCTCCTCTTCGGTGAATGCGCCGTGCTCGGCCTCCCATTCCTTCATGGCCGCGAGGCCGGCCTTGATTTTGTCGGCATCCTCAAGAGCACGGGCTTCTTCGTCGCCGGCCGATGCAGCGGTGGCCAAGTGCTGCCGGAGGGAGCAAATGGGGCAGGCGCTCTGGCCTTCTTGCTGCTTCATCTCGGCCATATCAGCACTTTAGAATAAATCGAATATATGTCAATACTTTTTCACATGAACTCTCGCGCCAGAATCGCACGGGAGTATGGAGTGGGTTGGTTGGGGGATGGGAACGGGGACAGGCGTACCATTGTAAGGTGAGCGATGCCGTGATGAGCTTGGCCGGGGATTTCGACATGGCTGGGCGGGACCAGTGGATGACGCTGGTGGAGCAGGTGCTGCGGGGGGCGCCGTTCGACAAGAAGCTCGTTCACAAGACCCATGACGGTGTTGCCATTCAACCCCTCTACACCGGCGACGACCACGCAGGAGACACCAGCCTCCCCGGTGCCGCGCCGTTCACCCGGGGCAGCAAGGTTGTGGGCGGCGCGTGGCAGGTCCGCCAGGCCCACAGCCGTGCCACCGGCAACCGGGCCGTGCTGGACGACTTGGGCGGGGGGGCTGATGCCATAGAGCTCCACATCGACGGCGAGACCAGCCGGGAGGAACTCGAAGAACTGCTCGATGGCGTTCCCGCCACCGTGCCGATCATGCTGGCGCCGGGTAGCGAGGCCGCGGTATGGCACTTGGTCGATCTGTGGGACAGCAGGGGAGTGGCGAGGGAGAAGGCTCTCGGCGGCTTTGGGATGGACCCCCGAGACCCTGCGGTGGCCGAGGCAGTGGCCAACACCTTGAACCTGAACTATCCCAACGTGCTGGTGGCGGTTGTCAACGGGGCGCGGCTGGCTGACCGGGGTGCCACCGAAGCCCAGGAGCTGGCCGGATCTCTGGCCGACGGAGTCGCCTACTTGCGGGCTTGTGAACAAGCGGGCATCGATTTGGCATCGGCGGCCGACAAGCTGGAGTTCCGCTACGCCGCCGGTGTGGACCAGTTCTTGACCATGGCCAAGCTGCGCGCCGCCCGCCGGCTGTGGGCCCGGGTGACCGAGGCTTGCGGCATCGAGCCCGCCGCCCAGCGCCAGCACGCGGTGACTGCCGGGGCCATGATGACCCGTCGCGACCCGTGGGTGAACATGATCCGCACCACCGTGGCCTGCTTTGCCGCCGCGGCGGGCGGGGCCGATGCCATCACCATCAGCCCGTATGACTCGGCCATCGGAGTGCCCGACCCGCTGGGGCTGCGGATCGCCCGCAACACGCAACTCTTGCTGCGGGAGGAGTCCCACATAGATCAGGTGATCGACCCCTCGGGCGGCGCCTACTACATCGAATCGCTCACCGATGCCTTGACCAGCGCGGCCTGGGGCCTGTTCCAGGAACTGGAGGCGGGGGCAAGTCTCCCAGAGCGCATTGACGGCGCCCACGAGGCCCGCAGCCGGGATGTGGCCACCCGCCGTTTGCCGCTCACCGGCGTGAGCGAGTTTCCCGACTTGGATGAGCCGGCGGTCGATCGGCCGTCGGTGGTGTCCGATGCCGGGTTGCGCCGCCTGGCCGAGCCATTCGAGGCACTGCGCGATGCCGCCGAAGTTGGCTCGTCGCGTCCAACCGCGTTTTTGGCCAGTCTGGGCGCCATCGCCGTCCACACGGCCCGGACCACTTTTTCCGCCAATCTGCTGGCTGCCGGCGGAATCAGTGCCATCGGCGGAGACGGATACGACACCCCGGCACAAGCCGCCTCGGCATGGAGGGAGTCGGGCACGCCCATCGCGGTGGTGTGCTCTTCCGACGAGGTGTACGAAGAGCGCGCCGCTACTGCGGTGGCTGCCCTGAGGGAGGCCGGATGCGGCTACGTGCTGCTGGCCGGCCGTCCCGATGATCGGTGGGGGGCCGACGGCTACATCCACATGGGCTGCGACGCGCTGGCCGCCCTGCGCGCCATCCACGAGAGGCTGGGCCTATGACTGTCCCCGACTTCTCCCGCGTCGACCTCCACGCCCCGTCGGTTTCCGGCGCCAACGGCATGGGTTGGGCCGATCTGGTGGCGGCGCAGACTGGGGAGAGCCCCGATCGCCTCACCTGGGCCACTCCCGAGGGCTTCGGCGTGCGCCGGCTCTACACCGCCGACGACCGGGCGCCGCTGGACTTCTGCGACACCTACCCTGGACTGGCGCCGTATCTGCGGGGTCCCTACGCCACCATGTACGCCACCCAGCCGTGGACGATTCGCCAGTACGCCGGATTCTCCACTGCGGAGGACTCCAATGCCTTCTACCGGCGCAACCTGGCTGCCGGCCAGAAGGGCCTGTCGGTGGCCTTCGACTTGGCCACCCATCGGGGCTACGACTCCGACAACCAGCGGGTGAGCGGTGATGTGGGCATGGCCGGGGTGGCCATCGACTCCATTCTCGACATGCAGATCCTGTTCGACGGCATCCCACTCGACCAGATGACGGTGTCGATGACCATGAACGGCGCGGTGCTGCCGATCCTGGCCATGTACATAGTGGCCGGCGAGGAGCAGGGAGTGGTGCCGGAGAAGCTGGCCGGGACCATTCAGAACGACATTTTGAAGGAGTTCATGGTCCGCAACACCTTCATCTATCCGCCGGCGCCGTCGATGCGGATCATCTCCGACATCTTCGCCTTCACCTCGGCCAACATGCCGAAGTTCAACTCCATCTCCATCTCCGGCTACCACATGCAGGAGGCCGGGGCCACCCTCGACTTGGAGCTGGCCTACACCCTGGCCGACGGGGTGGAGTATGTGCGGGCCGGGTTGGACTCGGGGCTGGATATCGACGCCTTCGCCCCCCGGCTCAGCTTCTTCTGGTGCATCGGCATGAACTTCTTCATGGAGGTGGCCAAGCTGCGAGCCGCCCGCCTGCTGTGGGCCAAGCTGATGCGCCCGTTCAATCCGTCCAATCCCCGGTCGCTGTCGCTTCGCACCCACAGCCAGACCTCGGGGTGGAGCCTCACCGCCCAAGACGTGTTCAACAACGTGGTCCGCACCACCGTCGAGGCCATGGCCGCCACCCAGGGCCATACCCAGTCGCTGCACACCAACGCCCTGGACGAGGCCCTGGCCCTGCCCACCGATTTCTCGGCCCGCATCGCCCGCAACACCCAGCTCCTGTTGCAGCACGAGTCGGGCACTTGCCGGGTGGCCGACCCCTGGGGAGGCTCGTACTACGTGGAGCGGCTCACCCACGACCTGGCCCAGCGGGCGTGGGAGCACATCAGCGAGGTTGAGGCCGCCGGCGGCATGGCCGAGGCCATCGAAGCGGGAATCCCCAAGATGCGTATCGAGGAGGCCGCCGCCCGCACCCAGGCTCGCATCGACTCCGGTGCTCAAACGGTGGTTGGCGTGAACCGCTACCAGGTGGAGGGCGAAGAGGGCATTGAGGTGCTGAAGGTGGACAACGCCGAAGTGCGGGCATCGCAGATCGCCCGGCTGGAGCGGCTGCGGACCGAGCGGGACAACGATGCCTGCGGTCGTGCGTTGGACGCGCTGACGGCGGGCGCCGACCGCCCGGTCGGCCGCGCGGACTCCAACTTGCTGGCCCTGGCGGTGGACGCGGCCCGAGCCCGGGCCACGGTGGGAGAGATCAGCGACGCGCTGGAGAAGGTGTATGGTCGCCATACTCCCCGGATTCGCACGATCTCCGGGGTGTACCAATCAGAGATGACCCAGAACGACGGCAACGGCAGCGGCACTGGCGAAGTGCGGGAGGCAGTGGCCGGCTTCGCGTCCCGAACCGGGCGCCGGCCTCGCATTTTGGTGGCCAAGATGGGCCAAGACGGCCACGACCGGGGCCAGAAGGTGATCGCCACCGCGTTCGCCGACCTCGGATTCGACGTGGACGTCGGGCCGCTGTTCCAGACCCCGGCTGAGGTGGCCCGCCAGGCGGTGGAGGCCGATGTCCATATCGTGGGAGCGTCGTCGCTGGCCGCCGGGCATCTGACGCTGGTGCCCGAGCTGCGGGCTGAGCTGAAAGAGCTGGGGCGGGGCGACATCATGATCGTGGTCGGCGGGGTGATTCCGCCCAGCGACCACGACGAGCTGCGGGCCGCGGGGGCCGAGGCCATCTTCAGCCCCGGCACCGTGATCGCCGACGCGGCCCTGGAGCTGCTGGTCGCCTTGGACAACCGCCGGTGATCTGTCTCGACGTCAATGAGCGCTGATCGCTCACGCCTTACACCCTCGGGATGGCGGTGATGGATTTCGACCTGGACACCTGTGTCGAGGGCGTGCTGGCCGCCGACCGCACCTGGCTGGGCCGGGCCGTCACCCTGGTGGAGAGCACCAAGCCCGATGATCGGGAGTCGGCTACCGAGCTTCTCCAGCGTCTGCTGCCCCACACCGGCGGCGCTCGCCGGGTGGGCATCACCGGCGTGCCCGGAGTGGGGAAGTCCACCTTCATTGACGCGTTGGGCACCTACCTCACCTCCCAGGACCACCGGGTGGCGGTATTGGCGGTGGACCCGTCTTCGTCGGTCTCGGGGGGCAGCATCCTCGGCGACAAGACTCGGATGCCCAGCCTGGCCATCGATGCCGCCGCCTACATCCGCCCGTCACCGTCTTCCGGCTCGCTGGGCGGGGTGACCCGCACCACCCGCGAGACCATGGCGGTGGTGGAGGCGGCCGGATTCGACGTGGTTCTGGTAGAGACGGTGGGGGTGGGCCAGTCGGAGACCGCGGTGGCCGACATGGTGGACTTCTTTCTGGTGCTGCTGCTGCCCGGCGCCGGCGACGAGCTCCAGGGCATCAAGAAGGGAGTGCTGGAGCTGGCCGACGCCCTGGTGGTGAACAAGGCCGACGGCGGCAACGAGATCGCCGCTCAGCGAGCCGTGCGGGACTACCGGGCCGCACTGGCCATGACCGCCCCGGCCAACCCCAACTGGGTTTCCCCGGTGATGGCGGTCAGCGCCATCGAGGGCACCGGCCTCGACCAGGTGTGGGACCAGATCCAGGCATACTTCCAGGTGCTGGCCGACTCCGGGGAACTCGCCGGCCAGCGAGCCGACCAGCAGGTGCGGTGGATGTGGGCGATGGTGGAAGACCGCCTCCGCGACCGCCTCCAGTCGTCTTCGGCAGTGGCCGACCTGGCTGCTCAAATGGAGCAACAGGTAGCTGCCGGCCAAGTGGCTCCCGCCGCCGCCGCCGACCAGCTCCTCACTGCCTTCGACGGCTGACCAGGGAGTTTGCATTTCTTACACTATTTACTGTAAATTGTGTAAATGCTCTCCCTGAGCCAGCGCCCGCTGAGCTCCTCAGATGCCGACCATCGGCTGTTCGTCGATCGCAACAGTGAGCTGGAAAGAGTGGACCGATCTCTGAGGCTGGGACTCAACGTTTATATCCACGGAGCTCGCGGCATGGGCAAGACGACGTTTCTTCATCAAGTGCAACGGTCACACCCTGGTGCCCACTACTGCCGCATCAAGGATTCCGAAGCATTCAAAGGAACACTGGCCAAGTTGGAACGCGTTGTCGGCGGCCAGTCTGGTTTCGAGAAGACAATGGAAGCGATCGGAATGTTGACCAACGCGATGCCTGAGGAATCCCTGGTTCGAATCCTGAGACAGGCGGTGAGTCAACCTTCAGATGATCCGTCTCGAGTGGTGTTGCTTGACGATCTCGATGAGGAGAGTCGACGGAAGCTATTCGGTCGATTGCGAGATGAGCTTTGGGAGATACCGGTTCAATGGGTGGTGTCAGGGACTGAGCCCTACCTGGAGGCTCCAGTGGACGCGTTTTTTGAGACCACCATCAAGCTGGAGCACTTGGAACGAGAGACTCTTCAACAGCTGCTGTATCTGCGCGCACAGACAGGTACGGCTGAAGAGCAGGCCGTCCTGCGAGACATCGCCGATTCTGTGTCAGTCACAATTTCACCCTGTACGCCGCGTCGGGCGCTTTCTATGGCCAGAGATATTTTTCTTTCTGACGATACAATGGGTGCTAGCAGTCGACTCGAGGAGATGCAGCAACTCCGCTCCGAACTCTCCGAGTCGGCGGCCCGAGTCCTTGATGGACTCATGGTTCATGGGCCGACCCACGCAGGCGATGACCAACTACTCGCGGAAGTTGGGGTTACTCGGAGCCGTGTAGTTCAGTTGCTAGCAGAACTTGAAGCAGCAGGGTTGGTAACTGCACAGCGAGTCGGACGCAGAAAGCTCTACTCCGCGTTTCCGAAGCCAGCGATACCGGAAAAGGCGAGCGACCGCCTCGGCCGAGGGCAACCGGGCCGACTGTTTCCGAAGCCGGCGATACCGGAAAAGGCGAGCGCTGATAGCTCAAGCGCTTACCAAGAGCTCCAATAGCGGCTTCTAGGCTGCTCCAGCAGCTGGCAGATCGCTACGCATTCGATGGCACCCCCCGGTTCTTCGAGTTGGGGGTGTACCACGTGCCGTTCGAATCAATGGTTGGCAACGCCGGCATCGAGACCAAGCTGCGGGATTGCTCTGTACGAGGAGAGCGGGTCGCCCTGATCGCTGAGAGCGGATGCGGGAAGTCGAGCCTGGTGTCGCATGTGCTAAGCCCGACGGCAGAACGGGTCGCACCCATGGTCGTTCCTGTACACGGTCTCGGGGCTGATGCGGCGAGCGCAGGTTCTGTTGCCGATGCCATCATCCAACACCTTGGTCGCCAAGTTCGTTCTGCCCACGGCACATCGGGACCAGCAACGTCGGCAATAGGGGAAAGACGAGAGGTTGTGGAGAGACAAGGCCGAGGTCGTAGCGCTGAAGTTGGACCCGGTTGGCTAAAAGGACGTGTTGCCAGACAAGTAGAATTGCAGATCGGTTCATCACAGCACGTCCCGTTGGATGAGAAGGTCGAATCAGTATTTCAGGTGCTTCAGGCGTTTCATGCCGACTCGCTAATGCCGGTCTTCGTGTTTGATGACACAGACCGCTGGGTTGGTTCTTCCCAGTCTGAAATTGTTGCGGGCTTCTTTGGGGAGGCCATTCGCTGGTTGACGGAGATGCCAGCATCGGTAGTAGTTGCAACTCATTCTCGCTATCTGGAATCTATGGACGCACCGACGCTTCTGGAGTATCTGGATACGCGGGTTGAAATACCCAGAGTCCCTTAAGAAAGCCAACTGCGCCGGATTCTCGAACGCCGAGTTGTGTCGAATCTTGGGGAACATTCAGATGACTGGGACCTTGAGGACTTAGTTGATGTGTCTGCAATTGGAGAGTTGTTTGGGGCGTACAGTACGGGGGCGTCGTTGCGAAGGGTGCTGCAACTCTCCCATATCGCGCTCAAAGAAGCGGTGGACGCTGGTGACGAGATCGTGGAGGCGCACCACATCCAAGCGGCCCTTCAGGCCTGAGCAATCTGAAGTAGCCGGTCTCGTTAATCGCCGTTGTGCAGTGGCCCGGTGTAGCGGGCGCTGGGGCGCATGATTTTGTTGTTGGCCGCTTGCTCCAGCAGGTGGGCGCCCCATCCGACGACTCGGCTGGTGGTGAAGGTGGGGGTGAAGGCTTCTTGGGGCAAGCCGGCCAGGTGGAGCACCACTCCGGCGTAGAACTCCACGTTGGTGACGATCACCGCATCAGGCTTCCACTCGGCCTGATAGGCCAGGATCCGGCTCTCGATGTCGAGGGCCCGTTCCACCAGCTCACCGCCCAGCTCAATGGCTACGGCTTTCAGCGTCTCTGAGCGGGGGTCGGCTGTCCGGTAGACCGCGTGACCGAACCCCATGATCTTGCGGCCGGCGTTGAGTTCGGCGGCGATCCAGGGCACCGCGTTGTCGGGATGGCCGATGGAGTGGAGCATGTCCAGCACCCGGCCCGGCGCGCCGCCGTGCAGCGGTCCGGCCAGCGCGGCCAGCGCTCCGCCCATGGCCCCGGCTACGTCGGTGCCGGTGCTGGTGATTACCCGGGCGGTGAACGTGGAGGCGTTGAAGCCGTGGTCGGCGGTTAGGCACAGGTAGGTCTCCACCGCCCGGGCATGCTCAGGGAGCGGCGCGTTGCCCAGGGTCATACGCAAGTAGTCGGCGCTGTGGGAGAGCGACTCTTCGGGTTCCAGCGGCTCAGACCCTGAGCGGATGCGATTGACCGCGGCCAACACCGATGGGGTGATCCCAATGGCCCGCATTACCGCGGCCCGTCGCTCGTCCGAGTCAAGGTCCAGTGTGGGCCGGGGATCGACTACCACTCCCAGCACGCTTCGCAATACCGACATCGGCGGTAGATCAGTCTTGGCCAAAGTGGAAACCAACTCCGCGGACTCCGGCGTCAGACGACGGGCCGCAGCCAGTTCGGACCGAAAGTTCTCCTCGGCCTTCCGGTCGGGAAGAGTGCCGTTCAAAAGCAGGTAGGCCACCGCCTCAAAGGAGTGATTGCGAGCTAAATCAGCGGCACTATGACCTCGATAGTGGTACCACCCCTCATCCCCGCGAACCGAGCCCACCTCCGTATCGGCCACAATCAATCCCTTCAGGCCAGGAGGAGCGATGTTCTCAGTCAACGGGGAAACGGCATTCATGCCGCCCAGTATGGTCGTATATTGATATATCGACTAGATTGATCAATATCTACATTGATTAGTCAATATATGGAGGTGTCGGTATGGACCATTGGCTGACCAGTGCTGAGGCGGCTGCCCGTCTCGGCGTCAAGCGGGCCACCCTCTACTCCTATGTAAGCCGCGGCCTGCTGGAGCGAGCGGTCGATCTGGACGGACGCAGCTCGCGTTTCGACCCCGAAGGGGTGGATCGCCTTCGCACTCGCTCCAGAAATCGAGGTGAAGGCGAAGTCGGCGTACTGGTCTCTTCTGGCATTACCCAGGTGGCTGACGGAGAGTTGCGAGTGCGGGGTCGCAATCTGATCGGGCTCTCGGCCGAGACCCGGTTTGAAGATGCCGCCGATTGGGTTTGGGGCGCAGAGCCAGATGGCAAATGGTCCAAGGGCGATACGGCTGGAGACGCTGCCCGCCGTGTCCAGGATCTACTGCCGGACAGCGCACCAATGATTGATCGCCTTCGAGTCGCGGTGAGCGTTGCATCGGCCACCGACCCTCTTCGCAACGATCTCTCGCCGTCATCGGTTCGGGGTGTGGGCAGACGGGTGATCGACTTGATGGTCGATTCGCTCCCCTTGGTTGCCGGTCAACGAGAGGGCGATCTGGCCGACCGGCTGTGGTGCCGACTGGCCCCTGGACGATCCAATGCCCGCCAACGCGCTGTTCTCAACCGGGCACTGGTTCTGTTGCTGGATCACGGTTTGGCCAGCTCCACCCTCGGTGTTCGAGTGGCGGCATCAGTGCGAGCCGATCCTTATTCGGCGGTGGCTGCCGGTCTTGGGATTCTGGGGGGACGGCTCCACGGTGCCGCTAGTGCCCCCGTTCACCAGATCTTCCGAAAGGCCGTTACGAGTGGCGAACCAGCCAGGGCACTAGGGGAGGCCCAGCGCCGCACCGGTCGCACTCCTGGGTTCGGTCATTCGATTTACCGTCGGAATGACCCTCGATGCAGCGCGCTGATGGAATCCATTACTGGGGCATGGCCATCGCATGAGCACCTTCCCCTGGTGCTTGAAGTACAGAGCCTGGCATCGGAGCGCACCGATGCGCCCGCCACCATAGATTTCGCATTGGGCGCCCTCACTTTCCTGGCGGGAATGCGACCCGAAGCCGGCGAGGCTATATTCGCCATCGCCCGCACCGCAGGGTGGATCGCCCACGCCCTAGAGGAATACGACGAAGACCCGCTCCGCTTTCGCTTTCGAGCCCGATATATCGGAGGCTGACGTCACCGAAGTCCTCCAAGGGTGTTCAAGAGCGGGAGGAATTCAGCACGTGATTCATACTCGTACAGATGTGACTCAAGTGAGACTTAGAGCGGATCGATGGCGCCCGGGGATTCGTCGTTAGAAGCACGCCCCCACGCGGCCAGGAGTTCGGCTTCACGCCGGGATGCCCATTCGGTTATAAGCCTCAGCTGGCGTCGGGGCAGTTCACCGTTCAAGACATGTCTATTGCGAATAGAAAGCTGGGCTTCAAATTCTGCGTACTCGGCGTGAAAGTGTGGAGGGGCATGATCCCCGATGTACATCTTGATGACGATGCCTTGGAATCGACAGATTTCAGGCATCTGCAAGGGCACGCAAGCCCGGCATGATCTCCTCAGGGGTTTGGCCGGTGATTTCGAGGTAGACGGAGTCGGCGCAAAGCTCCGCATCCTCTGTCCAACGAATCGCCCGATGCGGAGCAATGCTCACAGATTCGAATGCGCCGGGCTCGTTCCAGATCTCGAAGACGCCTTTACCTGCTCGTTGCGAAAGGTCGATTTCACCTTCAACGCCGTCATCGAAGCGAACCCAAAGCCGGTAGTCGCTACGAGCCTCTACAGCGATGGGGCGCAACTGGCTGGCTTCCATGTCAGACCTCATGCATTTGCCCTCGTATGAGAGCAGGTAGATGGCGGCTGCATGTCAAGAGTCTAGCGATAACGATGGCAATCATCCTCCTCAGCTGCGACCCGAACGACCCCATAACCTCCGGCCTCGACCCTGTTGTGCCTAGTGGTGTGTCGCGGATTTGGTTGGGGCGGTTTGTGCTCGGCGGGTTTTGG
>JAPPMA010000027.1 GCA_028819295.1 bacterium
GGAACGCCGCTGCCGTCGCAATCCACGGCGCTAAACCCAAGACACACCACTAGAGGCAGATCGGGCGTGAAAGGCTAGGGCAATGAAATTAGGGCTCCGTCTAATCGACAGCGCAACCGGGGCGCCAGGGGCGCTGGCGGTACCGATTGCCAGCCGGGCGACCTTAACCGACACGGTAATAACCCTATTTTGACTGAGGGCCGCGACATATCCTGTGCCAAAACTGCTCATTTCACGCCAATTTCGTGATTTTTTAAGAAATTTCTTTTCACAGGCAGGGCTTTGCGCCCGCCCTCCGAACCTGGATCAAAACCCCAGGTCACATGGTTATCCTGAGTTGTCCACAGGAATATTTCCACAGACCGGCTTGACGCGAACTCAGTTATCCCCATACCAAAACGACTCATGCGGTAACTATTCGAGAATTTGGACCGCGAGAATGTCTTCTCAGATTCTGTCTCGGTCGCGTTCGACGGCTGAGGCAAACCGATAAAGAGGAGCAGATACATGAACTACCCAGGGGAAGCCCTAATCGGCCCGGCATCTGCATGCCTGATTCTGGGCGTTGACCAGGAAAACCTGCTGCGAGGCATCAACGACGGGTTCGTGCCCGCCTACGACATCTGCGGGCATGTGAGATTCAGGCCGTCTGAGCTACGCCATCCTTCGTTGGCGGGCTTGGCTGAACTCTACCGCTCCAAAGATAGCCAATTCGCCGCCTAACCCCACCCCAAGCTGCCTCGGCCCCGACTACACCCAATCCCGTGTGGTCGGGGCCGGGGCGGCTTCTCAGGGCAATACCGTGTAGGTGTCCCGGCCCGAGCGCAGAATCGTCCCCGGGGCGTCACCGGTCACCTGGCCGTCGACCACGATGTCGGCACCACCCACCAGCACCCGGTGTACACCTTGGGCGCCCGCGAAGAGGCGCATGCAGTCGCCGGGCAGATCGGTGCGGACTTCGATCGGGTCGGGGGCCACCGTGGCCGGATCAAACAGCACCAAATCGGCGTGCCAGCCCTCGGCCACCTGCCCCCGATCCCTCAGCCCGAAGAGGCGGGCAGGCATGTCGGTCATCAGCCGCACCGCCTCCTCCAACCGCAGCAGCCCCCGAGCGCGCACGATGTCGCCCAGGATGATGGTGAAGTAGCGGGTGCCGCACATGCGGTCGAGATGGGCACCGGCGTCGGAGCCGCCCACGATCACCCGAGGATCCCGCCAGTGCTCGGTCCGATGAGCCCAGCTTTCCTCCGAGTCGTCGGCATTGATGGGCCACAGGTCGGTGCGCAGGTCGTCGGCCAGCACAATGTCGCACAGCGTGTCGAACGGTTCCTGGCCCCGCTCTGCGGCGATTTCCCCCACCCGACGGCCAGTGAGCCCGTCGTTCTCCGGGGCATAGGTGGTGCCGATCTCCATGTTCTGCCACTGGGCCATGTGGTAGAAGCCGCCGCTGCCGGTCTGGGCCTGCTCGTGGAGCCACCTCCGCATCTCCGGGTCGGCCAGCGCAGCCATCTTCTCCTCGTGGGGAAGGTTCATGGTGTCTTTCCAGCCGGGCATGTTGTACAGCGGGCAGTAGGTGCCGAAGCACAGCTTCAGACCGCCGATGGTGGGCATCGACAGAGCCACGATGCGCCCTCCCACCGCGGCGGCGGCATCAGCGGCCCCGAGTTGGTGGTTGGTTCGGTCTTGGGTGTCGGCGCTGACGGTCAGCACATTCCAGTTCAGCGGACGCTGGGCCCGGGCCGACATCTGGCTCATCAGCTCGATCTCCTCGTCGCTAAACATGCTGAGGCATCCCGAAGTGATGAACTCCAGCCAGGTGCCAGGATGATCGGATACTGCTCCGGCCAGGGCCAGCACCTCCTCGGTGGAGGAGAACCGGCTGGGGACGGGTTCGTTGTCACCGTCCCAATGGGTGTGGGCCAATGATGTGGAGAACCCCATTCCCCCGGCGGCCAGCCCGTCGTGGAGGGCCTGCACCATCCGGTCGAGCTGATCAGAGCTGGCGGGCTGGTCGGCGTCGGACCCCATCACATAGCGGCGCAGCGCCGAGTGGCCCACCAAGAACCCGGCGTTGACCGCGGTCTTGCCGTCGAGGCTGTCCAAGAACTCCCCGAACGTCTCCCAATCCCACGGCAACCCCTGCTCCAGCGCCAAAAGCGGCATCCCCTCCACCATGGCCATCATCTCTTGCAGATAGCGGGCGTCATCGGGATTCACCGGGGCCAAAGAGAACCCGCAGTTGCCCCCCAGCACGGTGGTAACCCCGTGCATCGGCGACGGCGTGGCAGCCGGATCCCAGAACAACTGCGCGTCGTAATGGGTGTGGGGATCTATGAACCCCGGCGCCACCGCCAACCCATCGGCATCCACCGTCCGGGCCGCCGACCCTTCCACTCGACCGATCTCCGCGATCCGCCCCCCGGCCACCGCCACATCGGCCACCACCGGCGCGGCCCCGGTCCCGTCCACCACCGTGCCGCCCCGAATCACCAGATCAAACATGCCCCCACAGTAGGCGCGCTCCGTGAAAAATCCCCTGGCGAAATGGGCCAGCCCAAACCAAGGGTTTGCCAGTAGAGTGGTCGGATGGTCGTGGAACTAGACCTCAGCTCTGACTGCGAAGCGGCATTGCGGGCCGCAGCGAAACAAGCTGGTCGCACGGTGGGCGAGACCGTCAACCTCGCCGTCATGGATTTTGTGGAGCGACAAGACCTGGAAGAGTGGCGTGCCGCCGCCCGGCAGAATATCGCCGATCACGCTGAGACGCTGCGCCTCCTTGGAGAATGACCAGCCCTCCCCACCCTCTCAACCTCTCCAAATTGCTGGCCATAGCCGAGGAGTACTTCGGATCACCCCTTCCGATTCGCGATATCGGCCTATTGGAGTCCGCAGCCGCTCAGCCCTACGTCACTGTCTTCGGAGAGGACGCCTACCCCGAAGTCTGGGACAAAGCCGCAGTACTGCTCCGAGCCATAGTCTCCAATCACGCCCTCGTCGACGGAAACAAACGGCTGGGCTGGCTGGCGGCCACTGCCTTCCTCACTCGAGCCGGATACTCGACGGGCCACATCTCCCCATCTGATGCGGTTGACCTCGTGGAGAGGATCGCGATCGAGCACCTAGAAGTCGACGCCATTGCTCGGGAGCTACGCGCTCTCGCACTCGAAAGGTAGGTACAGAGAATCTACGTAGCAGTGACTCAGGGAGGGCGCCCCCAGCGGCCCTGGGACAAGACATGCATCTGGAGATTTGAAAAACCGTTGAATTCCCGTAGCGGCACCGCTACAGTTTCCAGTGCCTGCCGGTCCGGCTAGTAGGCGTAAGCCGAATGCAGCCGACATACCGCGGCAACGGGACCCCGGAACGCACGGGGTCCCTTTTTTGTCACGAATACACGGCTGGACACTCCTCTCAGGTGGCGGGAAGCGTGCGGAGCCACTCGTAGGCTTCCCATTCGGCAATCACGTTGCTCGAGGCGTCCTGTCGCTGCATGAGGCAGCCAGTAAACCCCTCCATGACGCCCTCTACGGCAAAACGGCTTCGGTGTCGCGGCCGGAGCGGAGGAGGGTCACAGGGGCCAGAAATTGTCGGGCCAACCTGGCGATACTTCCAGGTAGCCTGTGAGGTCGACAGAGGGAGATGTGTAGTGCACAAGACGAACCTTTTTGAGCTGCTAGGTAGTCCCGTCAAGGACGTCAGCCCCCACAGTGGCACCGTCCATACTGCTGCACCCAGGGGTGAGACCTTCGATGATGACGGCTCGCTTCCTTCGATGGCGGACTATGGCACGTACAACACTAGGCGGGACTACGAGACCTACGACGACGATGGCGTGCTCCCATCGATTGCGGACATTGGAACGATCGAGACGAGGTCAAATTACGAGACCTATGACGACGATGGCTTGCTCCCGAATCTGTAATGCCTCGGCCTCCGCTCCTAGTCGGCAACGAGTCAGATTCCCATCTCCAAGTAGTTGCTGAGAGGCTTCGGGCTCATCGAGTCGAGCCAGTAATCTTTGACGCTGACTCATTGCCTCAAATGGGCTTTTCGCTCACATACGACCAATTGGTCATCGGTGATCTAGAGATCACTGACGACAGCCGGGGCTGGCTCCGGCGAGCAGCACCAAGCCGTTGGACCACAGGCGACCTCGTTGGCTCTGTGCCGGATGTCTCATTTCGGGCGCGTGTGCGACTCATAGCAACTATTGCCCGTCACGGAAACCGAGAATGGCTCACCCACATTGACGCCCTCCAGGCAGCTGAGGACCGAGTCCACCAACTAGCTGTTGCGCGCCGAATCGGGATATCGGTACCACGGACGATTGTGTCTTCTGACCCCTCTGAGATCCAGAGAGCAATCGGAGACGATGCCATCGTCAAGCCGCTCATGAGCGGAGCTTTCGTGGACTCCGAGGGACAGCCCCAAGCGGTGCATACGGCACCACTGACTTGTGAAGTCCTAGAACGTGGAGACTTCGGTGCCGCTCCGTTCGTCGCTCAAGAGCGAATCGATGTCCGGCAGCACCTACGAGTTGTAACCGCCGGATCTACAGTAAGGACTGCGGCCCTTGACGCAGACCATTGGCCTCTCGACTGGCGGACCGCGGATGAGGCCCACAGCTCTTGGGTTCAATACGAGGCACCGGAGGTCGAAAAACAGGCCACACTTCTCGCTGCGGAGACTGGCGTTGGATTCTCGAGCCAAGACTGGCTCGTCCCCACGACGGGGCCACCCACCTTTATTGACCTCAATCCTGCTGGTCAATGGATGTTCTTGCCAGAGGATGTTGCCAATCCCATAACCGAGCACATAGTTGACTTTCTTCGAGGCAAACCATGACTGACAATCCCAACTCCGACACAACTGCCACGAGTGAATCCAAAGAACCCATCGCGCAAGGGGAGACCAAGCGGAAGTTTCAAGGCCATTTCCATTTTGTGATATCGGCGCTCTCTTGCTACCGCATCAACCGTTATGAAGACAGGAAGGTTCACCCGGGAGAGATTGGGAGTGGTATCGATTCCTGGAAAGAGGATGACCACACCCTGGCTATAGAGGAAGGGCGAAGACAGGTTGGCGCCCAATATGCACAACTGCAATATGTGACCAGTAGAGCAAGCATTCTTCTTCCGGTTGGAATCGCTCTGTCGGCCTATTTGCTGTCCGCGCTCGACGACCTCAGCAAATTAGAGCAGCCAGCGCAGTCGATTGCACATGTTCTCCTGGGAGTAGGGGCCGCCTTGGCAATTTGGGGGGTAGCAGTCATGGGCGCCCTGATCGGAGGGCGCTCAGCACTTGGCACTATCGACACTGCCTTGTTGACGGAGGAACCTGCCGGGCTGAGGGAGCACCTCGCCCGGGACTATGCAGAGATTGTCGCGAGAGGCGAAGACACCAACGCTGCACGGCTTACACACCTAGGTACGGGTGTCACATGTATCGTAGTTGGAGCAACCTTAGGGGCATTGGGTCTAGCACTTTCGCAATGGGGACCAATGCAGGCGCTTACTGTCACACCCTCCTAACTTTTCCACTTGTTTCGTCTATAAAGAGAATTCGGTGGGAGGACTGAGCCTGACGTGCGGGAACCCGAATGCATCGCTCACCAGAGGACCCAAACCCATTCCAAAGAGACGTCTGCGATCAGCTCACTTCGATCTCGCTCCGCGCTGCAAAGTCGCGCAATACCAGTCTGTCTCCAACTTCACCTTGAAGTCGCTCGAATAAGTCAGGGCGTGCTAGCAGTCCTGAGCCGACTAGGCGTGGGCGCGTCAGGAAGTAGTCGCTAGTGTCATATCCAGCACGCCATGTGACAAGAACCAATCCGCAGCCATGCTCGTCGTTGAGGGTGAACGGATCACCGGGTTGGAGGTCCAAGACCGCAACCAGCGCGGCTGTTGGTACTAGCAGAGGTGACTGTACGCCGAGGCCGTGGAGTCCATCTCCTGCTCCAACTATGTCGATGTCGACGCCTACAAGAGGCAGGGATTGGTCCGGCAACCGCACTTCTGGCGGTCGGTGTACTTCTGTCATCCACATCCGGATGTCCCCGAGTGCTGCGGGTGGCATATCCAGGTTATGACTGTCATCGGCGTTTCTGAGTTCGACTGCCCGATATCGATCGATGACGAAGTCACTGCGCTCATCCCAATCAGGATGTCGGACCGTGTGCTGCTCAACGGAGGCAATCATGTGCCAATCTCGGAATGGCCCCTGCTCTACTACCCATACAGCTTCAATCGGCTCAACTTGAAGAGTCGTAAGTAGCAGGCCGTCCGGCTCGTGCAATGGATCGTGGGGATCGCCTGCCACTGCCGCCGATGATGGGTTTCCCACTTCAACCCAGACAGAACTCCCAGGCAAGGGTGGGACGGGTATAGGCGGTCGTGGGATTCGCCTTGCCTCCACCGCCAAAGGCAATGCGGGGTCATCCAACAGTTGTTCCGCAAGGTCGTTCTCCCAAGCAGCCGGGTCAAGTGCAGCGTCGCCAACTGCGATCTGCGCGGCACGACCTCCCGCCGCCGCCAGTTGGAGGGCCTCTTCAACTATTTGCTCCGCCATCAGATAGGCATCTGGAGACCGGCGACCCGACTGATCGGCGTACTCCCTGAGCTGGGCCTTATATGCGTCGTGGAAGTGCTCTGTTGTCGTTGCGACTGCGACACGTGAGCGCACAGACTCGCTCAGCCCTGGCAGCATTGGTTCAGCCCAACTCAACCGGTCCCCTGCAACTGACCGGACAAGCCCATCGAGGCCGGGCAGCTCGCCGTTTTCAATCTGATCACTGCCCCGAGGTGTCCAGAATCCTTGATCGCGCCGGCCAAGCAACTGCGGGTCAGCAGGATCGGGAGGCGGCAAGTGAGGAGCGTCCTCTCCGAGGAGCCGGCGAGCGAGAACTCGCACCACGAGGTGCCGTCCGGTTGCCAGCCGAGTGAGTGTCTGCCTGCACGCCGAGACCACTGGCTCCTTCTCCCCTTCGCTAGCCTCGATAAGTCGAAGCAGCCACATGATCGTCGCAGGTTCGGACAGAGCGCTGAGAGCAATGTCCAGCGCCGCTGCTGCAAGGGCGGGGCGTTCCGACAGCAGGAGGCGCGCGGCAAGCAGAGACCGCCGTTTTTTCTCGCGGCCTGGGTGGGCTAGTGAGGCAAGTGCCCCCAGCGCGAACGCGCCATCTAGATCGTTTTGGGAGAACTCGCAATCTACTGAGCATGCAGGGATGTACGGGTCTTCGGGATCTTCCGATTCGTGGACCCGCGGCACCCTGTCGCTGATGACCTCGAAGGCCTCATCCCATATCTCGAACGCTACATCCATTGACTCTTTGCCGGGCACAGTGAGCGCCCCTGCGCAGAAAGCCTGTATAAGCGCTTGGCATATGCCGTATGTTCCATATCTTCTGGAGAACACAGCTCGTTCTGTCTCTTCAGCTATGACTTCAAGGACAAGGGCGGAGTCGATTTCAGTCGCCCGGCTCAGCGATTGGACCTCCACTTCCCCAGCGAAGTTCAGCCAGCCGCCCTGCCCGCGAGTCCGTGTCCACACAAGCGTGTGGGCTGTCACAGCAAGGCGGGTGCTTCCGTGTTGGTCTAGCCCTTTCGCTAGCTCACGCAGAAGCTCCGTTCCCCTCCCAAACTCGCAGGCGTTGGATAGCGAAACAAGGGCTGATGCTGCATCATGCTCCCGCCCGCTGTCGACCAATTCGAGCAGGCGGCCATCAATAGCATCGGCGAAGCGGTCGACTGACCATAGAGCGTGTTCCGTGTCGTATGGCCGCTCTCGCCATGACCGGATCGCGTGGGCCAGACCAGCTAGGCCTGGCGGCAGGGACGCGAGTGGGTCCACTTGCTCCAGTTCGCTCCGTGTATTGGAGTCCAAATGGCTATCTCCTAGGTCAGGCTGATCGACCGGCTCGAACAGGTCTTGTCGGAGCTTGAAGATGGCGGGCAAGTTTGCTGTCTCGGTGACGGCGTTGATGTCCGCGATCACTCGGTCATCGATCGCCAATAGGTCGTCGCTGTTGGAAGCACCATATGAAATTGGGCGCTCGTCGGCGCGGCCCAGCAGCCAGTTAGCGAGTTCCGCCCCGGCGTGGTCAGTTTCCGTAAGGTTGACCAGACGCGAGAAGGCATCCGGATCCTCGCTGTGAAGAGGCACATCCAATGTGAGGCGGAGCGTTCCGGCCGTAAAGGGGTCAGCGCGCTCGCACCATAGGCTCCACAAGCCCACTAGCGCGCCGTGTAGCAACCAGTCCGGCTGGTTGCAGTTCCCCAGTAATCGGGGGGCCACAAGATGTGCGAGGGCGACGGGATCGGCTAACCCCAGCAAGTACCACCACCGCGACCAGGCACGTCGAGTTTCACTCAGGTCTGTGTGGAAGGGGATCCGCTCGCACAGGGGTTGCACCCTTGATACACACTCCTGTCCTTGCCGCCGGTCTGCGGCGATGAGCTTCGGGAGGGGATCAAGCAACTCGAAAATGGTTATGTCTTTGCGCCAGCCATAGGAGGTCAACATTTGGCATGCCCGATGCCAGAACTGAAGCGCCTCATCGTGACCGCCTGAGATGATTGCGAGTTGCGCGCCAAGCAGTTGGTATTCGGCAAGGTTGGAGTAGTACCGCCGTGCGGATTCGTTCCCAATCTGTTCTTCCAACAGCTCAGATGCGACTGCCTGTCTTGCACCGCTGCTGCTCTCGACTGCGATCTGAAGGACGAGATCTGGTGTCAGAGGTCCGCCGACTTCTCCTCGAATCGTCACAGTGATTGAATTGCTGATTTCGTACAGCAGGCGGATGGCTTCGGCCCACAGTGCGTCGTCGACAAGCGCCATTGCCCGCTGGATCGTCGCTCTGATCGTCGGATGGATGAAGTAGAGATCGCATGCACGGGGATCGCCGGCGAACGGGTCGACATCCTCCTGCAGACAGTGAAGCGCCTCTAACGCGAGCTCTGCTCGGTTTGTGTAGTCGGCAGCCTCGGCTCGGACCAGCGCAATCGTGAAGCGGAGCCAACACTTGTACCAGCCTTCGCCAGAAATGGTCGCTTCCGCTGCGTTGAGGGCCAGCGGGTCTTGATTCGCTGCGGCCGCGCAAGCGTCGAGCCAGGTTCCGAGGTCTTCGCCATCCCTGCTGACCGAGCGCTGCTGAACCCTTTGGGCAAGTTCCAGCAGGCGACCGGGAAAGTCGGCAGCGAGAAGGTCGATCTCGTCCAGAATCCCCGCGTCGATCGATAGGGCGACATGCAGAGAGCCCGGTGGAAGCCCATGGTCTACGGCGACAGATACCCATTCACGTGCGTCCCCAAGTTCGGGAGGCGACGGATGGCCTTCCAAGTACTCGGCAAGGGCAAGGCACATGGCCCCCGGTTGGCTGAGGTGGGATATCAGACGGGGGACTTCATTGATGCCGCGTGTGTCAGCGATTGCCGCAACAACATCGCGTCCAGGGAGCTCTTGCTGTTCCACCCAAATGGCGATGCGGTGCCAATCAACAGGCGAAACCAGATCGATGGGTTGCCAGCTGTCGACCTGCCTACCAGACTCTGGTGCGCTGCTAGTAGCAACTTCTCCTATGCCATCATGGGCTTCAGGGTCGGCCTCTGCACCAGAGTCGGCTTTAGCCAGGCGGAGCCGACCTCGTAGCCACGCAAGCGAGACGACCCGATCCGATTCCACACCATAGCTGGTGTTGTCAATCTCTGATTCGCGGATGTACCCGGTCATGTACTCCTTCCACGGGGCAACTGCACCGAGAGCATCCAGAGCCGCACACATCTGAATGCCGTCGCGAGCTGTCATGACCATATGCCCATCGTGGAGGAGCCGTTCCGCGACAACAGAGGCTCCCAGCAAGGTAACCGGCACATCAGCGAATTCGACAAGAATTGAACTCAAACGCTCAGCCTCGTAAGACTCCGCGGCGCGCGACATTTCGACGTAGCGGACAACCAAAGGCCACTGGCCCAATCGCGCTGCGCATCGGATAGCCGTTGCGAGGTTCGCGATGATCCCGGATGCGGGGAACCCCGACGCGACGGCACGGATGACGAAACCTCGATCGACGATGGCAACTACCTCTGTATCGCGCTCGGCCTCGGCCAACAGTGGAAGCAAGGACCGGAATGCCCGGGAGTCATCAAACATGCCCTGCTCTTGCAGCCATGCTGTTATGCGATACATGAGTTCGTCGCGTGCCGCGGGGTTGTCGCGGAATAGACGCCGGAGATACCGGGCAAAGGACTCGTGGTAGACGCGTACCCCGCCTTGGGCAGCACGCTCGTCGAGGACAGGTGCGAGCACTTCGAGGGCCTCATCAATGCGGTGCGCCACATCGGGGCGGATCGAACCTAATTCGCTTCGGGTGACAGCGAAGTCAACCAAACTGATGACTTCGGCAACCCACCATCCTCCGCTATCGAGAGTCGAATAAAGGTGCGCGTAGTAGCTCTCGAGGGACTCGTCGTAATGAGGCAGGGCTCTCACCGTCTCCGCGGCTTTTGCAAGGGTCGCCTCAGACCTTGATGCTTCACGGCAGAGATAGGTGGCGTACAGGGCGTTGCCTGCTGACTTGCCTTCGAGCGCTTCCAGGAACTCGGCTATTTCGATTTCATCTTCAATCTGGGCCTTACCGGTCGCCCGGGCAGTTGCATCATGAGCCGGTATCACTTCGTGCTTTTCCGCAAGTAGCCGGACCTCGGCCTGGTCAAGGCCCTTGACATGGACGGTCTCGGCGCCTGCGTTTTCAAGAGGTTCAAGGTGCGCGCCAGGCTGGCTCAAAACGACCAAGACGCTCCCATCAGGCATCTCCAGAGAGGCGAGCGATTCGGCAAGGCCCAAAGAAGGGTCAAACCCTCCAGAATGTCCGGCACGCACACGAGTGACGTGATCAACTCCGTCGATGACAAGGGCTATCGGACGCTGAGGTTTGAGCTCGAAAGACCGGGCTAGGCAGTTGACAAGGGTGAATTCGTCGGCAGCGAGAAGGGGACGCTGTCCTTCGACCAGGCTTGGGTCGGCGGAAGCCAATCGGCCAACGAGACTGCCAAAAACCCGCTCGGCAAGGACGCGCTCAGACCGTTCCTGATCGGCGTCGCCGAGATAGCAGTAGTGCTCGGCAACTAGCCAACCCTGAGCCGACAGATCCTCTTTGACCTGCTGGCACAACCAGGACTTCCCCTGACCGGGGGGTCCAACGGCTAGAAGCGTTCCACCAGCTGCGGCAAGCTCGGCTGCCTTAGCAATGATCCGCTGGGCTTCGGTTGGCCGAGGCACCTGAATCTCAGGGTCGACGGGATGCTTGCGCGCTACTGCACCGAAATCAGTTTGCAGATTGGCGCGACGGAATGTCTCCTCGGCGCTAACGGTATGGCTGCCTTGACGCGCATAGCGAGCAATGTCGATCATCGCCGCAGCGACATCAACGGGATCGCGGGATTCGTTGGGAAACGAGCCTGCTCCTACGTCTTGACGAACGCGCTTCAAGATCAGCTCCTCAGCTGCTCCCGGGGATGTGAGGTCGCGGCTCGCTGCTGGAGCCGCCACTTCGATGACAAGGTTGCTACAAGCCCAGTCGAGATCTGAGTAGGACAAGGGCATGGCCTCGCCGCCCAAGAAAGGGAAGAGTCCGCGATCAGAGGCAGGTGCTCCTGCCATTCGCTGTTCTATCTGAACCCACAACACATCGGGATTGAAGGCAAGCCGCACTGTAGGCAGTGTCGGGAGAAACGGACCCGGGTCGTCGACTGGGCGTTTAAGGACGGCAGTAAGGTCGGAGTTAGTAGGGAGCTTGTCTCGAAGGACAACGCGATAAGTGTTTCGGGCCACATCGGACCCAGGGCCGTCACGATCGGCGAGCATTGTTGCGAACAAGCAATCGAGTCTCAGGCCGCGCTTGTCATTCGTAAAGGTGGCCGCTGTCAGAGGCCGGTCGTCATTATCGGTGTGCTTGAACTGGACCCGCTCCCGGGAGCCATCGGAATGCAGCGTCGTCAGGTCGTCGAATCGGTCACCGGGTACCAACTTCTCGTCCACGCGTACCTCGACCACTGCACCCAAGAGCATGTCTACGAGCCGACACGCGACTAGGAGGTCTTGGTATTCGTACCCGCGGTGCGCCGCGGTGAGGTCCGGCATCTCAGGCACCCTTGCGTTGTTGGGATGGGCGGTCTACCGGTCTCCTACCGGTTTACTGACAGCGTAGGCCGATTCTGACTCTGATCGAAGGATACAACCCGCGTAGCGACTGGGATCGATAGAAGAAGGTCGGATACAAAAAAATTGCAGAGGGTGGGAATATTCGGAGAAATCACATTGTTGAAACCCTGGACCGAAGGCAACGGAATAGGAGATTGCGATGTCCCGTCCAAATCAGAGAGGTAAACGACCCTCCTCGACAAGCAGGAACAGAAACCCTGTCAAACCTCGGGTCGCACCAACCGCCCCACTGCCCGATATCGATCTCTCGCAGCAACCTGATCCTTTGGCGGAATGCACTCCAACAGTTCCGCTTGAACCCCTCACACTTAAAGGTGTCATCACTGAAGAGGTTGGCTCTCCCCGCAACGATGGATCGGCAGGTTCTGCACTATACGAGGTTCCTATTAGGCTCAACCGAATGCCTGATGAAATAGAAAAACAGCTCATCACAACAACCTGGGACCATCCTCCACAATTCACTAGCATGCACCGACCTGGCATACTCGAAATTGTTGGAGATAAACTCATACTTGGTCGAACTACTATTGATGAGGTGAAAGACGTTCACGCATCAACGTTATCCCTCGTTATTGATAGTGTAAACGCCCAAGCTGCACAGTACCGACAAGAAGTAATTGATGCCGAAGCGGTGCAACAAGAACACCTGGATCGCCATAGACAGCATGTAAGTGATATGGCATCAAGAATCGAGTTCTGACTGACTCCTACTGCATTGCCCACTGTTCGAAGATTTTGTCGGTTTCCAACATCACTCATCGAAAATCGAATTAGCACGAACGCTATGGATCTCCTGCCCAGGAAGGTAGGGTCGAGGCGGGGTGAGCTTGGGAGGGGTGGGCGGGTGGGGGATTGATATTGGTTTCGTAATGGGTGACGAGGGCTTGGGCCAGATGGTGGCTGTAGCGGGTGAGGGTGGATGGATCGAGGGGCGGGGTGTCGCTATTGGGTGTGTCGGTGAGACTGCCGTGGGCAGCTTCGTAGGCTTGGGTCATGGCATCGTAGCTTTCGAGAATGAGGTTCTTGGTTCGAAACTCGCCGTAGCGCTCTTTGTCTTTGCGTCTGACAATTGGGAATGTGTCCACCATGTAGGCAGCATCGGCTCGATTGATGCCGTAGAGGTGGAACATAAGGGCATCCAGCTCAGAGCGGATAAGGACACGCCGTTCATCATTCCAAGAAAATGGTGGACCGTCATAGCCAAGAGAATCAGCAAAGGGTTTCATATCCCAAGCGGTATATACAAGTTCCATCATTGCGGGAGAAATATGCCTTTCGTGGCATTTGATCAATTCAAGGGGCAATACTGGTAGTTGCTTTAAATAGATGAGGTTCATATGAGTTCCACCAATCTTTTGACGGACTACATAATCAAATGCGTACGAACTGAGTACGCAAAGAAGCAAATGAGGAGCAACGGTAGTACGAACTAATGGCTCTGAGTTTCCGACGGCAGTGACTGGCAGAGCACTGCACACCATTGTGCGTTCGTTGGTCACGCTAGTGATGTCACTGAAACCTAGAAGCCAACCGGGGTTCTCGCCGCTCCGATCATTGACATGGGAGTCGTGTACCCAATATAGGGGAATGGCGACGACACTTGGATTTGACTTCTCCTCTGACGTCAGATAGCGGGGTTGATTTTGACGATGGATAGCGGTTGAACTCTTGACTACATGGGCTGCACGGTGGTCGTAGAATGTTGCCATCTTCCCTTCATACACGGGCACATAGCGTTCACATGTCTGACCTTGTGATGGTTGCAAGAAGTGATTACCGCTTAATTTCCAATTCTCCGCTTCCAAAGCTTCACGGTCTCGAAACAGGTGTGAATCATTGCTCATGTCGAACATGCGTTGATAGGAGATATTCCAGGGGTTGCCTTCGAGGTCATCCTCTACAACAAGAGAAGGAACTCGACGATAGATTGATTTTGTGAGTTCAGCATCTCGACGGGTTCTGAAGACCGGACAAGTCCTTGTATTCGGGTTGAGAGCGGCAAAGTCGTTTTCATTAAGTGCAAAAGCACGTTCTGGATCATCAAGATCCGCGGTTTCATGAGCAAAGAACGAGAAAACAGCTTGCTCGGATGGAGAACTTGTACCCGCAATCGTGAGGAGACAGAATCTGGCTCTGCTATCTACTTCTTGAAAGAGCTTTTTCCGGTTCTCAAAATCATAGACAGATACCAAAGAACTTGTTTCTACAAAATCCCGGAACAGATATTTTGTGGTGTCATCTGTGGCAATCCCCGATGGGACGATAACTCCCAGTCGGCCAGAAGGAGAGATGCTGTCTCTCATGAGCTCGACAAAGACAGGATAGGTGTTCACATCCCCCCTGCCGCCCAGAGGAAAGCGGCCACTATTACGCAGCAAGGAACTCCAACCCTCAGACTTGCGGAGATCCGACAGGAAGGCCGTATGGAGCGCTGGGTTTTCCTCTTTGAGATCGTCGATTCGGCGCTTTCGGGCAGCGGCATTTCCTGACATGGCAACTTCGCTGTCTATGGTGGCGAACCATTCTTTTTCCTGGAGTTTGATGCGCTCCCAAGGCGGGTTGCCGAGCACGGCATCGAAGCCGCCGGACCAACCAGTCTGGGGGTTGGTGGCATCGTCGGGGTCTCCTGGCACGAAAAACACTTGCGGGAAGGTCAAGTGCAGGTGGGTGAACTGGTAATCGTCGGCCACCTGCTGGATCGCCTCTAACGCGCTGGCATCCAGCAGCGGGCCCTGCGGTGAGGCATGGCCATGCAGCATCGCCTGTACGTGGTCGGGATCAAGTCCTTCTACCTCTCTCAGTAACTCGTTGGTGATGGCCGGATCTTCGAGGGTCTTCTTGACCACGAATGCGGCGCACCAAGTGTCGGCGATCAGCCTCTCCCTTTGTGCGAGTCCGCCGTCTCGCATCTCGGCGTATGCAACCGCCTTTTGGGCGACCTGTTCGGCGGTGAGATCGGGGGCATCATCGATGCGACCAACCGCGGAGGACAACTGGGCGCTGCTTGCGGCCATCGAATAGTCCAGTTCCAGAAGGAGTTGGGACGGGGCATTTCGCTCGGCCTTGTTCCTCTTGCGGAGGGCGCTGGTGTGTTTCTTGTCGTCACCGGTCAAGGCTTTGAAGGCGGCATCGGGAATACCGGCAGCTAGCAGCTTGGGGGTGGTGCCCAGGAGGCTGTTTCCGCAGACGATGTGGTGTTCAAGAAAGCCCAAGGGCCGACCGGGGACGTTGGCCTCCAACCACAGGCTTACTTTGCACAGTTCGACGGCCATCGGGTTGATGTCGATCCCATACAGGCACTGGCCCACCACCTCTCGCAACGCAGCCCGCAGCTTGTCGGCGCTCGGTTCGGTCCCTCCCTCGCGGACTCGGGCCAGCCGGGCGGCGATGCGATGCGCAGCGGCAATCAGGAAGTGGCCTGATCCGCACGCGGGATCGAGGACCTTCAGGTCCAGCAAGGATTGTTCGGGATCGGATTTGGCCGCGGCCTGTTCGATCACCGGGTTTAAGGCGTCGTCCAGAAGGCGAGAAATGAGCGATGGCGGTGTGTAGTAGCTGCCGGTGGTCTTGCGCTCGCTGCCCACCGCTCGTCCCAACCCGAAGGTGCGGGCGTCGGGGTCGACTTCGGGGTGCAGTTCCAACAGCGACTCGTAGATCGAACCCAGTTCCTCGGTTCCGAGGTTGCGGTAGTCCACTTGGCGCTGGAGACGGGACTCCTCGTCGCGCACTAGCGCCAGGTTGCGAACGGTTTCAAGCAGGCGGGCATTGTCGATCTGGACATCGGCAAAGTCGGGGGCCTGAGCCGATGACCACAAGAAGCTGCCAAGCGCGGTAAGCCCCAGTGCAGTTCGGGTGTTCTGCTGGGCTTCGGTGTCGCCCACATCGAGGGCGGCCATGGTCACGGTCAAGGCCACCCACAGGTCGCTGTGGGTACCGCCCCGGCGGCGCTCGGCCAAGCGGCGCAGGCGGGCCACCGAATAGTGGCGCTCGTAGCAGCGCTTGGCCTCGGGATCGGCGTCGGCGGCGTGGAGCAGATCTCGAGCCTCAGCCACCAGCAGGAATAACAGGCGGTACACGATCCGAAGAAGCTGGCGCTGCAAAGCCTCCGGGTCGAGTTCGCGGTTTCGCAGACGGGCGCGCAGCGCGTGGTTGGCCGGGTGCTCCAACACGCCGCAACCGAGCGCGATGATGGCGTTCTCTACCCCGTCGCGGAGCTTGTCGCGGGCGCGGGTGCCAGCTGAAGCGGCCTCTTGGGACCACTGCTCCAACAGGCAGCGGTGCGGCTGGTCGCCCTCGAATCGGGTTCGATGGCAGCACAGCCACAACAGGGCGAATTCAGCGAACGAGTCGCCTTCAAAGATGGCGGTCACGTCGAACTCCACATAGGCCTGGCGGGTGAGCGAGGCGTTGTCCCGCAATAGGCGCAGCACCCGTCCGTTCGACGCGATGCCCCACAAATGCTGATCGGAGCGGTTGAGAAATTCCTGAACCAAGCCGTGGGGCGAGGCTTTGGACGCGCCTCGCACTTTGGGTGAGCGGCGGTCTACATCAACCCGCCAGCCCATGAGATGAACGGGCACGCAGCCAGCCCACTCGTGGCTGATGGCGTAGTCCTTGCCCCCGGCGGCACCGTGATTCGACCCGACTTCAACCGAGAGGCTCTGAACCAGGGGCAGCCCGCCGAAACCCAGTTCGTCGAGCAGGGGCAGCAGCCATCGCTCGCGGGTCAACGAGGTGGCTGTGTCATCCGGCGCCAGCGATCCCTCAGCCTGTCGGAACCCGGCCCACAGACCGGTCAGGCGCTGCCAGGAGCGGGTAATGGCATCGCGCACCCTCTCCCCAGGAGCCAAGCCGTAGTCGACGGCGTTGATGCCCGGCAGCTTCGGGTCGCCGTTGTCCAAACGCTCGAGCAATTCCCGCGACAGCAGCGCGCCGACGACTGAAATCGCTGCCCGACCCATCAGGAGGCCGCCCGGGGCAGAAAGTGGTAGATGGCGAGCACGTCAGTCGGGGTTTGGGGGGTGGCGGTGATCTGCCCGGGACCGGGGCCGCGCACGACGACCCCTTGGCGGCGATCGGCGGCGCGCACTCGGTTATGGGCCTCTTCCAGGGCTTTGGCGCTGGCATCAGCTTCGGCAGCAACTCTCGGGCGCCAGTGCGACTCGGCGTCGATGATGGCGGCAATGCGCTGAGCGGCAACTTCGGGCAGCACGTTGCCCACAGGCTCAGCGTCCAATAAGGCCGATACCTGTTCGGGAGACAGCCAGTCGGGCGTTTGGGGAGCGCCAGCGAAAGCCAGCAGCATGGCCTCTTCGGCGAGCATGTGATGCTCGCCGCTGCGGGCGGCCGCGGCAATCGACATCCGCACCCGGCACAGCAGCAGAGTGGTGACGATCGGCACGGCATCGGTGCGCATGACACCGCAGCGGGCGGCGATGCTGTTGCCTCTGCCATCCACTGGGTCGGCGGAATCGAGGGCTTGGTCGAGTACATGGCCGGCGAGCCCACCCACCACAGGATGGGTGCGAGACAGCAACAACCCGCTCTCGGGGGCGGTTTGGCCGAAGCCGAGCAACAGCTGCGAGCCTGTGGTGCCGCCAAGGGCGAGGGCGTCTATGGCCGCATCGGGCACCTCAGACAGGTCGACAACGTAGTTTTCGCCGGAAGGGGCGACATCTTTGGTTATGGCCGCGCCATACGCCCCCAAAGCCAATGTCATGAACCGCTCCACGTCTGCCCCCGAGCCAATGGCCTCGCGCATGGCGGCCAGTTCGTCGGCCACATCACTGGGGTCGATACGGCTCTGGGCGAACAGCGACCGGCGGCGCACTTCGTTGTCGCGGGCCCGCTCCCACTCGGCGTCGAGGGCATCGGTCTTGGGGCGCAACTGTTCGATGATCCCTTGGAGGGGGACGTCCATGGCTTGGCCGGTGGATGCCAAGACCTGTTCGGCCAGTGCCTCAATAATGTCGCTAGTAGAGCCAGGCACCGGTATGGACACTCCCAGCGCGCCTCTGATCCGGCGGTGCTTGCGCAACAGCACCTCCAATACCGTCTCGTCGATCCGGTTGTCGGCACCCCAATAGGTGACTACCCGCACTTCGGACTGGGGCTGGCCGTAGCGGTCCACCCGGCCCTCGCGCTGTTCAAGGCGGGTGGGATTCCAAGGCAGGTCGTAGTGGATCACCGCTGAGAAGTGGTCTTGGAGGTTGATGCCCTCGCTGAGACAGTCGGTGGCCACGAGGACGCGACGGGAGTGGGCACCCAATTCAGCCACCCGGGCCTCTCGATCCGACGGGGGAAGGCGGCCGGTGACCGCGGCCACTTCCGGGCGGTCGCGCTTAGGCAGCCGAGTACGCAGGTGCTCGGCCACGTACTCCGCTGTTTCGATGAAGCGGCAGAACACGATGGGTTGGAAGCCGTCGGCCAGCAGTTCGCTCACCAGCGCGATCAACCCCTCGAGCTTGGCGTCGGCACCTTTGGGGCCGTCGGCGATCTGGTCGGCCCGGACGGCGAACTCTCGCAGCCTGCGGGAGACCGCCGACTCGGCGGATTCGGTCTGGCTGCCGGGCACGACATCGGGAGCTTCCTCAGCGTCGTCGAGATCGAGTATCAACCGTCGGCCCAACTCGTCGACAGCCTCGGCTGAGTCGGCGTCGGCATCGACGGTCACGGCCCGGGTGCGGAGCGTGGCCGCGGCAGCCGCCGGGCTGGAAGCCAGCGCCCGCAATAGGCCCAGCGCCGACCACCAGCGGATGCGCTGACCTCGTGGGCCTGCGCCGGGGTCGGCCACGGTGCTGCGGGCGTAGCGCAGCACCTCGTCGAAGAGCGCCCGGTAGTCGGGAGACAGGTGATAACGCTGCTCGCGGTCGGCCCGCTGGGGGAAGTGCGTTTCGGTTTCCAGGTAGCTGTCGATGTCGGCTCGGCGGCGCTGCACGAGGTGACGGGCGAGGCGCTCGCGGTGGGGGCGATTGTGCTCGCCAGCAAGGTCATGGGGCAGATCGGCGAATCCGCCGTCAAGCAGGCTCAGCAATGAGCGGAACGACTCGTCCTTGCCGGAATGCGGAGTTGCGGTGACCAGGATCAAATGGCGCTCGGGCTTGGCGGCCAAGTTGCTCACCAGGGCATGGCGCTGGTGGCGACCGCTGGCGGTGCGCTCGTCGGACCGGGCGCATGTGTGGGCCTCGTCCACGATAACCAACTCGGGACACGCCCGGATGAAGTCGTCGCGTCGGCGGTCGGACTTGATGAAGTCGAGGGAGACGATCACGTTGGGATAACGGTCGAATATGGACTGGCCCACGGCCAGCCCGCGCTCAAGACGGGCGGCGGTGGACGCCAGCACGAGCTCGGCGTCGATGTGGAACTTGTCGGCCAGCTCAGCCTTCCACTGCTCGGCCAGGTGCGGTGGGCAGAGAACGGCCAAGCGATCGGCATCTCCTTGGGCCATCAGCTCGGCGGCCACCAATGCGGCCTCGATGGTCTTGCCCACGCCTACGTCGTCGGCGATCAGCAGCCGCACTGGGTCGAGGCGAAGGGCCATAAGCAGCGGCACGAGCTGGTAGGGGCGGGGTTCGACGGCCAATTGGGCAACCGAGCGGAACGGGCCAGCACCGGAGCGGAACCCGAGCCGGAGCGCATCGCGCAAAAGGCGAGCCGAGTGGGCGTCGCCCAAGTGCCGGGACG
Source organism: bacterium (assembly GCA_028819295.1). Taxonomy (GTDB): domain Bacteria; phylum Actinomycetota; class Acidimicrobiia; order Acidimicrobiales; family Bin134; genus Poriferisocius. The sequence goes on from JAPPMA010000027.1 coordinate 19,903, forward strand.
GATTGGGCAAATCGAAGTGGGCCTCAGTGATCTTCTCGACCGGCGCCAGAATGCCGGTGACCTCGTCGTCGGTACCACCCAACGGTCGCACCATCACCAAGTGGTCGGTGCTATCGGGGAGCACCACCCAGTCGCGTCCTCGGGCGGAGACTAGCAATCCGGGCGTGAACTTCATGGGCCGCCTGGGCCGAACACTGCGGGATGGCGGTCGACGATTGCCTGCCAGTCGTCGGCGTGGCCGAAACGTATGACCTGATATCCGAGGTCGTTCATGGCCTGTTCCTGGATGGCATCTCGCGCCGCTCGTTCGGGGTAGTCGTGGTGGGGGCCGTTCACGTATATCACGGCGCAGGCTTCGTCGTAGACGAAGTCCGGGCGAGTCTGAGCGGTTTCGAAGTAGACCTGCGCGCGATCGGGTCGCCGATAGCCGCCGCGCTCAAGGAAGGACAAGAACTGCTGTTCGAGGCCGGATTCGGCCGATTCCGCCAAACCGGCATCGTGTTCGTCGCGGGCGAAGGCCGCGCCGCGGGTCAGCGGCGCCAAGTATTCGATTGCCAGGCGGCGGTCGAGCAGCGCGTGATCCCCCTGATTCGAGTACGACATGAGGCAGTCGTAGCAAGCTGCTTCGCAAGGCTCCACCCCACCGGGACCGTCTTGGTCTTCGCCGGTGTCAGGGTGGGCATGGCAGCGGCGCAGAGCCTCGCTGGCAATCCTGAGCCATAGCGAGGGATCATCCACCAGTTGCTTCAGGGCGCCGGCACCTCCCTCGGCCGCTTCGTACACCAGGAGCTGGCGGCGATTGTCCAGCGAGGGCAGCGGCTCGGCGGCGATCTCGTTGGGCTCCAACTGGAACACCACTTGCAAAGCGGTAGTCAGCGCAGCCTGGACCGATGCCATCGTCTCGACACCGAGTTCGGCGGCAGCAAGTTCTGCGGAGCCGGGAGAATCGGGAGCGCTTTGGACAACAGGTTCGATGAGCAGTGCGTTGCGGGCATCGGTCACATAGGGAATCACCCTGACCGTGCGTTGGGACAGGGGGTCTTGGTGGGCGGGGTCGGCATCGCCCTCGGCAGCGTCGGCGTCGCGAGCCCAGTAGCCCCGCTCGACATCAAGGACAAAGCCGAGCTGCGCTCGGTTGGCGCGCCGACGCGGCCCCTCGTTGATCCGCCAGATCGTGGCCGCGTCCCCATAGGACAATCGCAGTGCCGGCCCACCGTCGAGCGGAGCGCCGCCTGCCTCAGCGGCGTAGAGAGTTCGCTCACGGACGGATCGTCCGCTTTGACGCCGAGCGAAGCGCACCGCGGCAACGATGTCGTAGCCCCGCCGTTCTCTCTGCTCCTCATCAGAGGTGATGCGGTCGCGGCGGCGAGTGGCCACGTTGCGTAGGCGGAACATGTTGCCGATCTGAGGGGGCAGCGGCTCACCGCAGTGTTCGCACACGTCGGGACCGGGCGTGTCATAGTCGGCGTGCAGGTAGCCGCACTCCCGGCACCGTTTGATCGATGTGGTGATGATCGAGCCGCCGTCGTGATCGTTCTCGAAATCCTCGGCATCGAGGATCACCCGGTTCACCTGGTAGCGGTTGCCCTCGTGGTAGATCAGGCTGTGGGGGCTGAACTCTGAGATGGCTAGAAAGCGGGGGCGCTGCAAGAACTCGGTGCCGAGCCGGTGGCGACCGGGCACGAACGCCGACAGCGGGAGTCGGGGGAATGAGTATCCCGGCAAGAACCCCTCGGCAGCGAGGTAGCGGTACGGGTAGAAGTCGGAGTGGAACCCGTCGCCCAAATCGCCTCGCAACAGGTCTAGCTGGCGTTCGGCCTCGCGGCGGAGCCGTTCAGCCTGCCTGCGGTCTTGGCTGGTGCGACCGGCCGACTGGCGGATGCGACCCTGCTCGACCGATTGGCGAAGCGCCGACCGGTACAACGACCTCCACCGTTCGAGCGCGCCTTCGAACCGATTGCGGAGCGCTTGCATGGTGTCGTTGAGCCAGTCATCGGTCCACCAGTCAGCCTCGGCCAACTCGGGTCTGAGATTTTCGAGGATTGCCCGAGCGCGGGCCTGAGCCTGGCTGCGGACTGCTTGGTCGGCCAGTGTGTCGGCAACCTGGGCCATCAGTTCCAAGGAGGGTTGGTCGCCTGAGAGGTCGAGCAGTTCGCCCATCTTGTTGCCCAAGTTGAGGCCGCTGTGCGCGAGCCAGACCGAGTGAACATGCGCTCGGACCAGATCCTCGTTGGCCAGGTCGAGGCGAGGAGCTTCTACTTGGCCAGCCACCATCTGCTCTTGGTGGCGGAGGAAATGCTGGTCGTGGCTGTTGCCGGTGGCGCAGAAGGTGGTGACTAGCGCGGGTTGCCCGCTGCGACCTGCCCGGCCCGAGCGCTGCGCGTAGTTGGCAGGGGTGGGCGGCACGTTGCGCATGTTCACCACGTTCAATTCGGCTATGTCGACGCCCAGCTCCATGGTGGGCGAGCAGAACAACATGGGCAATTCACCATTGCGGAATCGGTGCTCCCGCTCGGCCCGCTGCTCGTGGGGGACCTGTGCAGTGTGCTCCCGGGCTTCAAGGCGGCGGTCCTTGGTTGTCTCCCCGGTGTAGAGGGCGACAAAGTACGGGTTCGGGGTGATGCCGCGTTCCGGCCCCGACGGCATCCGGATGGGGTCGTGGTAGGGCTGGCCGTGGCCCAGTTCCCAGCGCATTGCTCCGGCAGGAAGCTGCCAAAGTGCAGTGCCGTCGTCTTCGAGACCTGCCTGGTGCAGCAATCCGTAGGCGTGCAGTGCCTCGGCCAGGTCTTCGATTATCTGTTGCCGATCGTCGAGCCTCAAGTGCTGAGCACTGCCCAGCGTGTCGAGACGGTTGAGGAATTGGCCGAAACTACTGCGGGGTCCGAGATGAGTGAGACTGCGGTCGTCACGTTGCCGGCGGGGTCGGATGACCATCGCCGACCCGTACTCCAGCCGCTCGCCTTCCAACGACCATGGATCGCGCAGGTTCTGCTCGCTGCGCTGCTGCATGGCCTGATGGTTGTCCCGGTCGAGGACGCCGACCCTGATGGCCAGCTCCCGGCGCACGACATCCAGCATGGCCTCCAAGATCCGGAGGCGAGTGTCGGCATCGATCTGAGCGAGAGCAGGGTGGCGCGTCGCCCACTCCTGTTCATCGGCAGCCAGCTCTTCGAGCGACTGGTAGCCGATCCTCAAGAGCCCGCACTGCTCGAGGTTGGGCTGAGTAATCCGCCAGCCTCGGCGCAAGTCCAGGTAGAGACGATAGGAGACAGCCTCGGTGAAAGCCTGGCGCGCCACGCTTCGGGCTTGGCCCCTCGCCTCTGGTTGGAGCGCATACGCTTCGGGAGGAAGATCGAGAGCTTCCACAACTCGTTGGGCCACGTTGTCGTGGTGAAGCCCTTCTTCTCCGGCCTCCCGCAGGGCTTGATAGAGGGAGGACCGCAGCATGGTGACCTCTACGAAATCATTGAGGTGGCCTGCTTGGAGCGACGCGTCTTGGCGATTGTCGGTGAAAGACAAGAGTTTGTGGGCCGTAGAGCTCAGCTCTGCGGTTTCGCGGAGCTGATTGACGGTGGCCAGAGAGGTGATCGTGGTCACCGTTGAACGGCCCTGCGAGCCGAAAGTGCCCAGTCGGGTGAAGTCCCCACCGAGGCGACCGGTGTAGGACACGCCGCAATTCATGCAAAACCGGAACGGTGTCGGGAGCCAGAAGGCAGTGGTGGCGCCCGGCTGACCCGTATCCGTCTCAGACATGGGCGATGCACCATTAATAGTGGGATGCAGAGCACCGCCGGCGGTAACAGCTACCGGTCTGGGAACGCTGTCGCGCCGCCCGTCGCGAAGCTGTCGATTGGCGTCGAACCAGTCGGACGGCAAGCGGTTCTCAATTTCCTCACGGTTAGTGGGCCAAGGCCCACCCCTTGGACCTTCCTCATCCAGGTTTGTGGCATCAGCAGCATTGCGGCTGTCCCGAATAGGTGCATCGGAATGGGGGTCGATGAACAAGAAACCGGGGTCGCCTTCATCATTTCCGGTGTCTCCCAAATCGCGGGCCATGAACACGGCCCCATGGTCGGTAGCCGTGCGCCTGACGATGTAATACTCCTGCCCGCAGTATCGGCAGAATGCCAGCGGCAGATACGACCGGTTCCGGTCATCCCGCACGAAGCGCTGCGCCCGCATCGTGGTCTCGCGGGCACCGGGCGTCTCGGGGGTGGCGTATGCCGTATCGCCTGCGCTGAGGAACTGATGCAGTCGGAACGCGAACACACTTCGACCTGCTGTCTGGCCCGGGAAGCGACTGGCGGTCAGTAGCTGATCCTGAATCGCCTGCTCGCATAGGGCGCTGGGCAAGCCGGTCGCCGCAGCAAGGCGTTCACCTCCGCCTTCGGGGCCGGCGATGGGGATGGGTGTGGCCCGCACGAGTCGACCGGTGGGGTCCTTGTCCAAGCCGAACGTAGATTCGATCCAGATCGAAAGGGGGTCGCTCAAGAATTCGTCTTCGGTGACGTCAACAGAGAGCGGGGAATCGACCCGACGGGCTAGTTCCTGGGCGAACTCGAGAGTGGCGATATCGCGGTCGGGCGTTACTCGCCGCAGTGTCTCGGAGATGATGTCGACGGGGTGGACCTCGGCACCAAACAGCTTGGATGCCACCTCTGCCACCCGGGCATCCCGCTCTGCGGGGGAGCCCTCGGTGGACAATGTGGCGGATGTGCCCACGCATTGCATAGCTGATGCACCGGTGGCCTCGCGGATGCGGCGAACCAGCATGGCCACATCTGCTCCCTGGCGACCCCGGTGGGTGTGAAGTTCGTCGAGTACCAGGAAGCGCAGTGATGACATCGCTCTCACCAGGGCTTTGTCGATGTAGCGGGTGAGGATGAGTTCGGCCATCACATAGTTGGTGAGCAGGATGTCGGGTGGGTTCGAGAGGATTGCTTCCCGCTCGTTCTGTTTCTGCTGGCCGGTATAGACGGCAAAGGTGACGGGTCGAGTCGTAGCGTTGCCGGGGTTGGTTGCCCAAGGGCCGTGATCGAGGAACTTGGACAGCTCCTCGTATTGGCTGTTGGCGAGGGCGTTCATGGGATACAGGACCAAGGCCTTGATGCCCTGACCCGATCCTGAGCTCAGTACATGGTCGACGGCAGGAATGATGTAAGCGAGGCTCTTGCCCGACCCGGTGCCCGTGGTGAGGACGTAGTTGCGTCCTGCGGCAGCGGACTCGACAGCCTCGGCCTGGTGCCGGTGCAAGGTTAGGGAGTTGCCTCGGGAATCGTCAGTCGATTTGCCCGTCCGGAAGATCTGGTCAGCTGTTGTGTGCAGCCGACCCGATTCGACCAGTTCTTCCACCGACGCCCCCGACTCGAATGCCGGGTTCAGCCCAATCCGGGGATGAGGCCACAGCAATCCAGCGTCTAATGCCCCTTCCACCTCATCGCGAATGTGTTGGTCGGCGATCTCCACAAAGCTCTCGGCATAGCGCCGATACTCCCCGACCACCCGATCCCGAAGCTCAAATACGTCCATCGTCAATCTCCGTCACGGAGAGACCCATCGCCCTAAGAGGGCGCGCGGATAGATAGCCTACCTGGGATAACGCTGTCGAGGGATATCTCATTGAGAAACCTTTCACCTGCGGATACGCGCCAATCCGCGCGTCCGCCGAGCGATTCAGGAAACGATGTGGTTCACCTATCCGCGCAGCCTCTAAGCCTCGGAATGCGTCTGCTTCAGCACCGCCCAATCCTCGCACCGGGGTGTAACCCTATGGGCATTGCAAGCTGCTGTCAGGACGTGGTGAGCGACGCAGCTATGACAGGCCCCTATTTGCGCTACTCCTCGACGAGGGACCAAATCCGCTTGAGAGGGAGGTCGGCGCGGAGCTCTTCGCTGAACTGTTCGTAATTGCGTAGGACAGCATTGAGAAGGTCTTCGGCATCCCACACGCGTACGCGGAAGAACTGATTGCGGAGTTCCTGGCGGGCCACCTTGTTTACTCCACCCCAGGCAACGAGCAGTGCCTGATCTGCACCGTGAGTGCTTAACACTCCGTGCAACTCCCGGACAACTCCCGCATCGACTGGGGTAGGACTCGACTTCACCTGGACGATCAGGCGAGGGCTGTCAAATCCCAGCGAGCCTCGACCGGCAAAAATATCGATCCCGCCGTCAGCGCCCCGGGGTGCTTCCTGAGTAAAGAACCCTTCAGCAGATAGAACGGCGGCAACCAGCCCCTCTAGACGATGACCAGCGAACCTTTCCGAGACAAACGCCTGGATCTGGTCACGTCCGATCCGTTCGAGGTCAAGTGTTGAAACGGATGCGTCGAGAACATCCATATCTTCGTCGACCTCGGCTTCTGCTAATTCAACACGTGCACCAGGGTCCACGCCCGTCGCCATGAGCTGTTGTAGGCGCCAAGATCCGTCATTGCGCCTTATCTGACACACAGTTTGTGCGGCACCGAGCGAATGCAGGAGATCCTGTCGCACGGCTGTCCGCGGGACATCTGTTCGCTGCCAATTGATGAGAATTGAGTGCCGCTTCCTTCCTTCATCATCGGTGATGAACTCGTATCCGCCTGCGACGGTGCCTAGAGCTATCTGAGATGTCATCTTCTGGGGGAGAACAACTAGATCGCCTTGCTTGATGCGACACAGGGCCCAAAGCTGACCGGTCCAATTTGAGACCCTGGCAACTGGTGCGTCTTCGGGGACGGAGGCTTGAACAATCGCTCTCACCTCGTCGCGAGAATTGACCTCTGTCAAGTCATCGACGTGATTGAATCCGAGAAGTAGGCGTCTCGTCTCAAGAGCTGACTCTTCGTCCTCGCCAGACCTACCAGCGCGAACCAACCAAGCCGCCGGCACCTCAGTCGCTTGCTGCTCACCCATTGTGGCTACGGCAGGACGGTTTCGGTGTCCCGGCCGGAGCGGAGGAGGGTGCCGGGGGTGGCGCCGGTGGGCTGGCCGGCGGTGATGATCTCAGTTCCGTTGACCAACACGTGCTCGACGCCGACGGCGCCGGCGTAGAGGCGCTCGCAGCCGCCGGGCAGGTCGGTGCGCTCCACGATGGGCTCAGACGCCACGGTTTCGGGGTCGAATACCACCAGGTCGGCGCAATAGCCCTCGGCCACGCGGCCGCGGCCCTTGAGCCCGAACAATTGAGCGGGTTCGTCGGTCAGCAGTCGCACGCACTCCTCCAGCGACAGCAGGCCCCGGTCGCGCACCGCAGATGCCAGCATCTCGGTGGGGAAGCGGGCGCCGCACATGCGGTCGAGGTGGGCTCCGGCGTCGGAGCCCCCTACCAGTACCCGCTGGTCGCGCCACAGCTCGGCCCGCTGCTCCCAGGCCAAGTCGATGTCGTCGGACGACATGGGCCACAGCGCGGTGCGCAGGTCGTCGGCCACCACGATGTCGAGCAGCGCATCGAACGGATCCACTCCCCTCTCCGCGGCGATTTCGCCCACCTTTCGCCCAGTGAGCCCGGCGTTCTCCGGGGCGCAGGTGTCGCCGACCTCCATGTTGGCCCAGGTGGAGATGAACTGGAACGGACCCTCTGAGCTGCGGGCCTGCTCGTCTAGCCACTGCCGCACGGCGGGATCGGCCAGCTTGGCCTTCTTCTCGTCGTGGTCCAGGTACAGCACGTCGCCCCAATTGGGCAGCAGGTACAGGGCGCAGTAGCTGGCAAAGCTCATCTTCAGCCCGCCGATGGACGGCATCGACAAGGCCACAATGCGCCCCCCGGCCTCGGCGGCCACATCCGAGGCCCGCAGCTGGTGCCGGGTGCGGTCCATCATCGTGGAGGCATGGGATAGGACATTCCAGTTCAGCGGACGCTGGGCCCGGGCCGACATCTGGCTCATCAGCTCGATCTCCTCGTCGCTAAACATGCTGAGGCATCCCGAAGTGATGAACTCCAGCCAGGTGCCAGGATGATCGGATACTGCTCCGGCCAGGGCCAGCACCTCCTCGGTGGAGGAGAACCGGCTGGGGACGGGTTCGTTGTCACCGTCCCAATGGGTGTGGGCCAATGATGTGGAGAACCCCATTCCCCCGGCGGCCAGCCCGTCGTGCCCCCCGGCCACCGCCACATCAGCCACCACCGGCGCGGCCCCGGTCCCGTCCACCACCGTGCCGCCCCGAATCACCAGATCAAACATGCCCCCACAGTAGGCGCGCCCTGTATGGACAGTACCAACCATAGCCATTGTCTATGGTCATTACTGATACACTGACTGTTATGAAGCCCCAAAATGCTACCCGGATCGTCCCAGCCGGGGAGTTCAAGACGAAGTGCCTTCAGCTTATGGACGAGGTGGATCAGACCGGTGAGGCGATTCTCATCACAAAGCGGGGACGGCCAGTTTCGCTATTGGTGCCGGTCACACCGCAAGTCCCTGGCATTCGCGGGCGATACAAGGACCGGATACGGATTCCTGACGAGGGACTTCCCAAGCCTTTCACCGCTACCGAATGGGCTGACATCATTGACAACGCAGGGACAGACGACGCAGCATGATGCTCGACACCAACGTCTTGCTGTGGCACATCTTGGACGACACACGCAAGGTCAGCAGCGCGTTGCTGGAGATGATCGACGCTGGTGTGGCAAACGGCGACGTGGCGGTTTCGGCGATCACCTTTTGGGAGATGAGACACGCCCGCCGCAAGAACCACCCTGCGATCGTGCTGCCCCCGATTGCCGGACTCCGTCAAGACCTGCTGCGCAGCGGATTGCGAGAAATCCCCATGAGCGGTGACATCCTCATCGACAGCATTGAGCTCGCAGACAGCGGCTTCCACAGTGATCCGATGGACCAGATGATCGCGGCCACCGCGCTCAGCCAAAGCCTGCCCTTGGCCACCGCCGACCGCAGGATACAGGCCTGGGCCAACCAGACCGGCCGACTGGAACTCGTGCCCCTCCAGTAGTCAGCCGCCATCCCATCCCGATCTCCAATCAGGATGGATCGGCATCCGGAATTGGCCGACTGGACTAGTGGTGTGTCTTGGGTTTAGCGCCGTGGAACTAGACCTCAACCCGGACTGCGAAGCGGCATTGCGGGCCGCAGCCGAGCAGGCAGGACGCACCGTAGACGAAACCGTCAACCTCGCCGTCATGGATTTTGTGGAGCGACAAGACCTGGAAGAGTGGCGTGCCGCCGCCCGGCAGAATATCGCCGATCACGCTGAGACGCTGCGCCTCCTTGGAGAATGACCAGCCCTCCCCACCCTCTCAGCCTCTCCAAACTGCTGGCCATAGCCGAGGAGCACTTCGGATCACCCCTCCCGATCCGCGACATCGGCCTATTGGAGTCCGCAGCCGCTCAGCCCCACACGACCGTCTTCGGAGAAGACGCCTACCCCGGAGTATGGGACAAAGCCGCAGTACTGCCCAGTCCTGCCAGCGCGAATCCACCAAGCCTCCGGCACCGTAGTCGCTTGCTGTTCATCAGTCGCTTGCTGTTCATCCATTGTAGTTACGACAATACCGTCTCGTTGTCGCGGCCGGAGCGGATGAGGGTGCCGGGGGTGGCGCGGGTGGGCTGTCCGGCGGCGATGATCTCGGTGCCGTTGGCCACAACACGCCAGTGGGTTTCCCAGACTCCCAGCGGGACCTGGGCACCCGACAGCGAAGCTGTCGCGATGAGATAATGAGGAAGTGAGCACTATGAGCCCCACCGCCATGATGATCTCGTCCGACTCCCACATCATCGAGCCACCCGACCTGTGGACCGAGCGGGTGAGCACCGGGCCGATGGCCGAGCGGGTGCCCCAGGTGCGCCGCGAGCCCGGCGGCGACTGGTGGTACATCGACGGCCAGCGCTCCATGTCGTTTCTGGGCTTCCAAGCCGGCAACCGGTTCGACCAAGACCCCACCAAGCTCCGCATCGAGGCGTCGTTCGACGAGGTGCGCCCCGGGGCCTACGACCCGGATAAGTTCATCGCCGACAACCGCACCGACGGGGTGGCCGCCTCGGTTATCTACCCCAGCGAGGCGCTGCTGGCTTACTCCATCCCCGACTCTGAGCTGTGCTCGGCAACCATGGCCGCCTACAACGACTTCATCGCCGATTTCTGCGCCTACGACCCCCAGCGGCTGAAGGGCATCGCCCTCATCAACGTGGACGACATCGACAAAGCCATAGCCGAGATGACCCGGTGCCGCAACATGGGACTGTCGGGAGTGATGATCAGCGTGATGCCCCCGGCGGGCCAGGGCTATGACAACCCCCGCTATGAGCCGTTCTGGTCGGCCGCGGTCGACCTCGACATCCCCCTGTCCATGCACGTGGCCACAGGGCGACAGCTGGCCAGCGCCAGCGGCCAGACCAAGAACGACGTGAGGGCGGTGTCGGAGGCGGCGTTCTACCTGCAAGACCACTTCGTGCGGAAGTCGCTGGGCGAGATGATCTTCTCCGGGGTGTTCGAGCGCCATCCCAAACTCAGGGCAGGGTCGGTGGAGCACGAGGTGGGCTGGATCCCGTTCTGGCTGTTCCAGATGGACTACTGCTACACCGACCGGCCGCTGCGGGGCGACTGGCACCGCTTCTCCGATCCCGACGCCCGACCCAGCCACTTCTTCAGCTCCAATTGCTTCGTGAGCTTCCAGGAGGACTCGGTAGGGGTGAGGGTACGGGACACCTTCGGCACCCACACGCTCATGTGGGGCTCCGACTACCCCCACACCGAGTCCACCTTCCCCCGGTCGCGAGAGGTGGTGGCCGAGACGCTGGCCGACGTTCCCGCCGACGAGCAGCAGATGATCGTGAGGGACAACTGCGCCGCCCTCTACGGCTTCGACCTCGACCTGCTCGACGCCGATCTCGCGGGACAGTGAAATGCGGATTGCGTTCGGCACCGATGAGACCACCGCCCTTACCGACTCCGTCAAGCAGCATTTGGCCGACGGGGGACACAGCGTGGTGGCCGCCGCCCCGGAGGGGGCGCCGTGGCCCGATGTCGGCCGAGCGGTCGGCGAGGCGGTGGTCGGCGGCCGCGCCGACATCGGGGTGGTGTGTTGCTGGACGGGCACCGGGGTGTCGATCGCGGCCAACAAGGTGGCGGGGGTGCGGGCCGCCTTGTGTACCGATGCGGAGACCGCCCGCGGCGCCCGCCGTTGGAACGACGCCAATGTGCTGGCCATGAGCCTGCGCCTCGTCTCTCCCGAAGTAGCCACCGAGATGCTCGACGCATTCCTCGCCACCGACCCCGACCCCGACGAGTCCTCCGAGATCGCCAAACTCTCTTAGCATGCGAGTCCGAATCGGCTTCGGCGTGGGAGGCGGTACGACCTCGGGCGATCCCGAGGTGTTCGGTGCCGTGTTCGACGGATTGGAGCGGCTGGGGTTCGATTCGCTGTGGGTGGCCGAGCGGGCCAGCGGTCCCGCTCTCGACTAGCCGAGGGCCTGCTCCAGGTCGGCCAATAGATCGCCGATCGACTCGATGCCGACCGACAAGCGCACCAAGCCGGGGTCCACCGCCAGGGGAGAGTCGGCCACCGACATATGGGTCATGGTGGACGGCTGCTCGATGAGCGACTCCACCGCTCCCAGCGACTCGGCCAGCCGGAACACTTTGGTGGCGCTCACCGCGGCAACCGCAGCCGCCTCGCCGCCAGCATGGACAAACGACACCATCCCGCCGGGGCGGCGCATCTGGCGGGCCGCCACCTCGTGTCCCAGATGGCCGGGCAATCCGGGGAACAGCACCCGCTCGACAGCGGGATGGCCGGCCAAGAACTCGGCCACCGCCTGGGCGTTGTCGCAGTGGCGGTCCATGCGCACCCCCAGGGTCTTGACTCCCCGCAGCAGCAGATAGCAGTCGAACGGGCTGGGCACCGCCCCCACCGCGTTCTGCACGAACGCCAGCCGCTCGGCCAGATCATCCCGGTTGACCGCGACGAACCCGCCCACCACATCGGAGTGGCCGCCCAGATACTTGGTGGTGGAGTGCACCACCACATCGGCCCCCAGCTCGAGCGGGTTCTGGAGGTACGGCGTGGCGAACGTGTTGTCCACCACCACATCCACCCCCGATGCGTGGGCCACATCGGCCACTGCGGCGATGTCCACCACCGTCAGCATCGGATTGGTGGGCGTCTCCACCCACACCTGGCGGGTCTCGGGACGGATGGCCCCGCCCAAGGCGTCCAGGTCGGCCATGTCCACCGCCGACCACTCGATGCCCCGCTCGCCGTGTACCCGGTCGATGAGGCGGAACGTTCCCCCGTAGGCGTCAGTGCCCAGCACCACATGGTCGCCGGGGCGCATCATGCCCACCACTGCGTCTTCCGCAGCCATGCCGCTGGCGAACGCCATGCCGTGCTCAGCGCCCTCCAGCCCGGCCACGCACCGCTCCAGCGCCACCCGGGTGGGGTTGGAGGTGCGGGCGTACTCGAAGCCGCGGTGCTGGCCTGGTGCGGCCTGCACGAAGGTGGTGGCCAGGTGGATGGGAACGGTGATGGCGCCGGTGGCCTCGTCTGGCTCTTGTCCGACGTGGATGGCCCGGGTGTCGAAACCCCAGTCGCCAGCGCTCATGAAACTGCGCTCATGAATCTGGTTCCGACGAGCCCGACGACAGGAAGCTGAGCACGTCGGTGCTGGTCATCACCGCCCGGGGCCTGCCCCCGTCGAGCACCAGCAGGGCCGGAGACCTCTCCAGCTTGGCAACGGCCAGCGCCACCGATTCGCCGATGCCGATCTGCTCCAGCGGCCGGCTCATCACGCTCTCCACCGGCTGGCCCAGCAGATCGCCGTTGAAGGCCAGCTCCATGAGCTGAAGCTCGTGTACCGCCCCCATGACCTCGGCCGCGGCCAACGGCATCTCCCCCTTGGCCACTGGAAGCTGGCTGACTCCGTGGTCGCGCATCCGGGTCACCGCCGCACTCACCGGGTCGTCGGGGAAGACGTACACCAACGGCGGCAGCGCTCCCTCCTTGGCATCAAGCACATCTTTCACACAGGGGTGCTCGCCGATCAGAAAGCCGTACGATGCCATCCAGTCGTCGTTGAACACCTTGGACAGATAGCCCCGCCCGGCGTCGGGCAGCAGCAGCACCACCACATCGTCGGGACCGCAGCCTTGGGCCACCTCCAAGGCGGCGCATACGGCGGTGCCCCCTGATCCGCCGATCAGCAGTCCCTCCCGCCGGGTCACCAGACGGGCCATGTCGAAGGAATCCTGGTCGGAGATCGGTATCACCTTGTCGACTACATCGGGGTCGTAGGTCTCGGGCCAGAAGTCCTCGCCGATCCCCTCCACCAGGTAGGGGCGGCCCGACCCGCCGCTGAACACCGATCCCTCGGGGTCTCCGGCCACAATTCGGATAGCCGGATTCATGCGCTTGAGGTAGCGGCCCACCCCGTTTAGCGTGCCGCCGGTTCCCGCTCCGGCCACGAAGTGCGTGATCTGGCCTGCGGTCTGCTTCCACAATTCAGGCCCTGTGGTCAGCTCATGCGACAGGGGATTCACCTGGTTGAAGTACTGGTTGGGCCGGTAGGCCCCGGGAGTCTCGGCCACCAGCCGCTCCGCGGTGGAGTAGTACGACTCAGGGTCTTCGGGGTCCACCGCCACCGGGCACACCACCACTTCGGCACCGTAGGCCCGCAAGAGCTGCACCTTCTCGTCGCTCACCTTGTCGGTCATCACGAAAATGCAGCGGTAGTCCCGCTGGGCGGCGACCAAGGCCAAGCCCACGCCGGTGTTCCCCGAGGTGGGCTCGATGATTGTCCCGCCCGGCTTCAGCAGCCCTTCACGCTCGGCGGCGTCGATCATGGCCACCGCGGGACGGTCTTTCACGCTGCCGCCCGGGTTCAGCATCTCAAGCTTGGCCAGCACCTCACACGACACCCCGTCGGCAATGCGCGGCATCCGCACCAGCGGGGTGTCTCCAATGAGATCGAGGATCGAGTCGGCGACCTCCACGGACCAAAGTTAACCTTCCTCGTGGATCGGCCTGACGATCCGCTCGCCCTGGACTTCCACGCCCATAAGCTACCCGTTGCCATGAATCGGCCTCGCATCACACCTCCGAACATCGCAGTGGAACCCGAGTGCTGGCGTCGGCCGGCCCTGGCCGATGCCGTGGTCGCCGGTGGGGGCAGGGTGACAACCCCGCCCGAGGCCGAGGCCCTGGTTTGGGCCGAGCCCGCGGCACCCGACCTTCTATCCGGCGTGCTGGCTGACGGACCGGGTATCGAATGGGTGCAACTCCCCTACGCCGGCATCGAGATCCTCACTCACCTGCTAGACCGCGACCACCGCTGGACCTGCGGCAAGGGAGTGTACGCCGAGCCGGTGGCCGAGCATGTGCTGATGCTGTCCCTGGCCGGGCTGCGGGGGATGGGCAGATACGCCCGAGCCAAAGACTGGTCGCCTCCGGAGGGCCGCAACCTGCTGGGGGGCCGGGTGACCGTGCTGGGCGGCGGAGGGATCACCGATTCGCTGGTGCGCCTGCTGGACCCGTGGGATTGCACCATCACCGTGCTGCGCCGCCACCCGGCGCCCATGGGCGGCGTCGACCGGGTGGTGGGCCCCGAGAGCCTGTACGAGGCTCTGGGCGACGCCGATGTGGTGGTGGTGGCGCTGGCGCTCACCCCCGAGACCGCCGGCATCATCGATACCGACGCGCTGGATGCCATGGCCCCCCATGCCTGGCTCATCAACGTGGGAAGAGGCGGCCATGTGGTTACCGACGATCTGGTGGGAGCGCTGGCCACCGGGGGCATCGGCGGCGCCGCCCTCGACGTTACCGACCCCGAGCCCCTCCCCGAGGAGCACCCTCTGTGGCACCTCGATAACTGCCTCATCACCCCCCATGTGGCCAACACCCCCGAGATGGGGCTGAGGCTGCTCGCCCGCCGGGTTACCGAGAACGTTCGCCGCTACATCGCCGGCGATGATCTCCTCGGCCCCGTCGATGTCGATCTGGGCTACTGAGCGGCGCGGGCCCTCGGCCTACGGACCCACCATACGGTCGAATCGGGCATGAGGCTCTTCGATGGTGATGACCCGCATGGGACGGTCCACCGGGGCGCGGAGGCTGGGACCGAAGGTGACGGGGCCTGCGGCCAGATCCTCGCCGTCGAACCTCTCCAATTGCGCGGCCACCTCCCCCGGCTCAAGAGTGCCGGCCCTTTCCACGGCCCGCACATAAGCCTCCACGGCATCAGCCCCGGTAACCGCCCGGCCGTCCTTCGCTATGTGCCCGGTAGCCGCCAGATAGTCGGCCAGCACCTCTCGAACCTCAGAGCTGGGATCGGGGGCGCCGGTGTAAACCGAGGCATACGAGAGCATGGTGAAATCGCCGACGCCGGGAACCTTGCCGATCCAATGGTCGCCGTCCATGGTGGAGCTGGCGAAAATGGGCTGGAAAATGCCCGCGGCGCGAATCGGCGCCAGGATCTCCTCGGGACCAACCAGTCGGGTTCCGCAAAAAACGATGGACTCGGGCCTGGTGTTGGCCAACCCCGACAAAATGGGTTCGATGAGGCTCGGATCTGTGGGCTGATAGCGGTAGAGGCCGGACACTCGGCCCCCCGATGCCTCAAATCCCCGCTCGAAGGCTTCGCAGACGGCCACCGCCTCGGTGCTGGTCTGGTCGATTATCACCACTGCGGTGGCAAAGCCCCGATCAGCCACCAGTGAGATCAGTAGCTCTGCCTCGGTGCTCACTGGTGTGGCCATGGAGAAGACCCGCTGGCCCAGCTCTCCGGTGGTCCAGGCGTCGTCGGTCCCACAGGGGCTGATCACCAGAGTCCCTGAGTCTTCAAGCACTTCGAGCGCCGGCGCCGCATACGCGGCATCACATGTCATCAGCAGCAGGTCGATGCCGTCCAACAGCAGCTGCTCGACGCCATCGCGCATGGCAGACAGCTCGGTGTGGCTGTCGATGTGGCGCAATACCACCGGGCGCCCCAGCAGACCGCCGGCCTCGTTGAGAGCGCCCACCCGGTTCTGGGCGGCGACGAGCGCGGGCTCGTCGTAGACGGCCAAGAACCCGGTGGTGGCCATCAAGGCGCCGATCACGATGGTGTCATCGGGCAGCGGCGCCCCATCGGGGGTGGCTCTGGGCGCAGGAGAAGCCTCGGCAACGGGCTCTCCCCGCTCGTCGACGATGGGCGCGGGGCTGACCACCGTCCCGTGGCTGAAGAGGCCGCACCCCGAGAAAGCCGACACCGCCAGCACGACCAGCAAAGCCGGCCGTGCGCCGGGCATTCCCATCACGCTCTGAGGTCGCGGAAGGGAACGCCCTTGTCGGCTCGCGGCTCGCGGGGCAGGCCGAGGATGCGCTCCCCGATCACGTTGCGCTGAATTTCGGGGGTGCCTCCGCCGATCTTGTGGGCGAAATGGCCGACCATCTGCCACACCCATCTGTCTTCGTTCAGCATGCCATTCGGTCCCAGCAATCCCATCGCCGTCTCGCTGGTGTCCCGGATGTGGTCGCCGGTGAGTATCTTCGTGATCGAGGCCTCCGGGCCGATTTCGGTGCCCTGGCTCAGCGCGGTGTACACCCTCATGCCCAGATAGCGAAGCACCTCAGATCTGATCCACGCTTGCGCCAACGACTGTCGTACCCCCAGATCGCCGGTTCGGCCCTTCCGGCGGGCCAATTCGACCAAGGTGGCGACATCTACCTGCGATGCCTGAGCCCCCACCGCGGCGCGCTCGCTGTTCAGCGTGGTCTGGGCCACGGACCAGCCGTTGTTGATGCCGCCAATCGCATTCTCAGCGGGAATCCGAACGTCGTCCAAGAAGGTCTCGTTGAACTCGGCCCCCCCTGTCATTTGGCGCAAGGGCCGCGGATCCAAGCCTTCTGTGTCCATCCTCACGAAGAAATAGGTGAGCCCCTGATGCTTGGGAACGTCGGCATCGGTGCGGGCCAACAAGATCCCCCAGTCGGCCAAATGGGCGTAGGAGTTCCACACCTTCTGGCCATTGACCACGAACTCGTCGCCGTCGCGCACCGCCCTGGTTTGGAGGCCGGCCAAGTCGGAGCCGGCATTCGGCTCGCTGAAAAGCTGGGCGAACACCATCTCTCCCCGACGGATCGGATCCAAGAAGCGATCCTTCTGCTCGTAGGTGCCCCACGCCATGAGCGTCGGGGCGGCCATGTCCAGCGCAGCCATGAAAATCGACATAGCGACGCCGTATGAACCCTGCTCTTGCTCGAAGATGATGCTCTCCATTGTGGAGGCGCCCCGCCCCCCGTACTCCGGTGGCCAGTGCAGGCAGGCCCAACCGTCGTCCGCCAGCCGGGCCTGCCAGGCCCGGGCCCGATCAGCCAGTTTCCTCTCCCGGTCTGCGTCCATGCCCGGGCTGAACATCTCATTGAAGGCCTCGGGTGAGCCCTTGGCCGGGGCGTTGGCCTCCAGCCAAGCCCGGGCCTCAGCCCGAAACGCTGCCTCTTCGGGGGTGTCGCCGAAATCCACGGGCTTAGGTTAGATGTGACGGGTACTGCTGGACGCCTCGGCCCGGTACTCGTCGGTCAGTGTTCCCAGGGGAAGCGTCAACTCCATTTGGTTGAAGCGCATCTTGGCCATGCCGCAGCGTAGCCTGAGGCGATGTTGCGATCTTCAGTTGCCAAGCTGCTCTGGGCGCTCTTGCTGGCCTTGGCCCTGGTGGCTGGGGCCTGCGGGAACGACGACCCAAAGACCGCCGAATCGCCGCTGGCCGCTGTTCCCACCGCCGAGCCCACACCCGCCTCCACCCAAGCTCCTGCACCCGAAGACCCTCCACAACCAGAACCCACCGCCGAGCCCACACCCGAGGCCGCCCCCGACGACGCCGAAGCCCCTGCGCCTGAAATCGCACCCGAACCCACTCCCCCTGCCGAACCGACACCCGAGGCCACTCTCGCTGCCGAGCCTGAAGCGCACCCATCGGGACTCGACGTTGCCGCCATAGAGGCCGCGGCAGCCGACTGGATGGAAGCGGCCCGAATCCCCGGGCTGGTGCTGGCCGTGGCCCGGGGCGACGATGAGCCGTGGACCTTTGGCTGGGGGGTGAGCGATCTGGCCACCGAAGAGCCCATGACGCCAAACGCCTTTGTCCGCATCGGATCGGTCACCAAGCCGGTCACCACCGTCGCGGTGCTTTCGATGGTGGACGACGGCCTGCTCGACCTCGACGTCCCGGTCACCGCCTACTTGGGCGACGACTGGTACGGCACCTACGTGTACGGCCCCGACATCACCCTCCGGCACCTCATGGGCCACACCACCGGGTTTGTGGAGTACGCCTTCGATCCCGGGTTCTTCATCCTGGGCTCAGCCCGGTTGAGCGTGCCCATCGCCCCCGAGGAGATCGTGCGGTTCACCACCACCTACGGACCGGTGGCCGAGTTCGAAACTGAGTACCACTACAGCACCGCCGGACATGTGATCGCGGGAACGATCATCGAGGCCGTCACCGGCAATCCCGCCCATGTCGAGATCAGGTCGCGGGTACTCGATCCCCTGGGGCTGGAGAACACCTACCTGCCCCCTGGCGAACTGCCGCCCGAGCCGGTGGTCAACAGCTACAGCGGAGGGCTCCTGTACACCGCGTTCACATCGCTGACCAACGCTCCCGACGAAGCGCTGCACGTTTTCAAGGGAAACGACTACCTCGCCACAAACAGCTATCCCCAGGAGTTCCTGCAAACGGCCGGATGGACAGGCGGAGGGATCGAGGCCCAGATCGGAGATGTCCCGAAGCTGTTCCGAGGGCTGTTCACCGGAGGTCTGTTGAGCGAGGATTCCCTGGCCGAGATGACCGCCTCGGGCGTCAACCCCGGATACGGCCTGGGAGTGGGAATAGACGACATCGACGGGCGGCTGGCCTACAGCCACGGGGGCGGCACACCGGCATTCCGCACCCGGGCGCTCTACATCCCCGAACTCGACCTGGCTCTGGCCGCAAATGCCAACGTCTTGCCCCCCGACCCCGACATCCAAGAACTGGTCGACGTCTTGCTCCCGATCGTGATTCAGAGCTGGGGGCTCAATAGCTGATGACCCTCGCCGCCTGGAACGAGGCCACCGCTCAGTTGACCGCGCCGGGAGCGATGTTCGCGTGGTCGATGAAGGAGGTGAACGGCGTTTCCCTGCGTGTGTTCGACAACGCACCCCGCTCGCTGCGGGATCTGTTCGCCGACACCGCGGCCCACGGGGAGGCCGACTACCTGGTCTTTCGAGACGAGCGCCTGTCGTACGCCGAGACGCACCGCCAAGTGAGGGCGCTGGCCGCGTGGCTGGCCGAGCACGGAGGGGTGGGCCCGGGCGACCGGGTGGCCATCTCCATGCGCAACTACCCGGAGTGGATCATCGCCTATTGGGCAACGGTGTCGATGGGGGCGGTGGTGGTGGGCATGAACGCCTGGTGGGCCCCGTCTGAGATGGCCTACGGCCTCGAAGACAGCGCGCCCAAGGTGCTGGTGGTCGATGGCGAGCGGTGGGAGCGCCTAGCCGCGCTCGACAACCGACCGGGAATCCCGGTGGTGGCAACCCGGTGCAACGAAGCACTTCCCCGCGACGCAACCAGATGGGCCGACACGGTGGCCGACCCCGACCCGCCGAAACTGCCCGATGCGGCCATCAACCCCGACGACGACTTGTGCATCTTCTACACGTCGGGCACCACCGGATTCCCCAAAGGGGCGGTGATTACCCACCGAGGCGCGGTACACAACGTGATGAACATGGGCTTTTACTCGGCGGCGCTGGGCATGATCAACGAGAGGGCGCCCATTGCCCCCGGCCAGCGCGACCAGCCCGCCGGGCTGGTGTGCGTGCCGCTGTTCCACGTAACCGGGTGCAACTGCTACTTGCACCCCACCACCACCGTGGGCGGCAAGCTGGTGCTCATGTACCGCTGGGACGCCGCCGAGGCCCTCAAGCTCATTGACGCCGAGCGGCCCAGCACCCTGGGCGCGGTGCCGGCCATGTCCCGGGAGATCGTGCAGCATCCCGACTTCGACCGCTACGACACTTCCAGCCTCAGCTCGCTGGGGGGCGGGGGCTCGCCGCTTCACCCCGACCTCGTGGACAAGATCTCCCGGTCGATCCCCAGCGGCAACCCCAGTACCGGCTATGGCCTGACCGAGACCAGCGGCGTGGTCACCATGAACATCGGGTCGATCTACCGGGGCAAGCCCACCACCGTTGGCCAGCCCCTGCCCACCGTCGAAACCAAAGTAGTGGACGACCGCGGCACTGAGCTGCCGCCCGGCCAGCCCGGTGAGCTGCTGGTGCGATCCCCCATCGTCATCCGGGGCTACCTCAACAAGCCGGAGGCCAGTGCCGAGGCCATTGTCGACGGCTGGCTGCACACCGGCGATGTCGCAGTCATCGACGAGGACGGTTTCATCGCTATCGTGGACCGGGCCAAGGATCTGGTGATCCGGGGCGGCGAGAACATCGCCTGCGCCGAGGTGGAGAACGCCATCTACCAGCACGACGCGGTGGCCGAGGCCATCGTGTTCGCCGTGCCCGACGAGCGTCTCGGCGAAGTGCCCGGCGCCGCCATCGTGCTGCGCCCCGGCACCAACCTCGACGCCGATGGCCTGCGAGCCCACCTCGACGGCCGCCTGGCCCCCCACAAGATCCCAGCCCGAATCTGGTTCCAAGAAACCCCCCTCCCCCGCAACGCCTCCGGCAAATACCTGAAACGCCAAGTCCGAGACGAACTGCTGTCGCCCTAGACGGCCGAACCCGCCAGCCCGGTAGCCTCTACGACGTGACCACCGCCACCGCCGACCGCTACACCATCATCTCTTCGGATTGCCACGCCGGAGCCAACCACGCCACGTACCGGGAGTATCTGGAGTCGAGCTGGCACGATGAGTTCGACGCCTGGCGGGGCAAGTACCGCAACCCGTTCCGCGATCTGCAAGACGACGGCCGGTCCCGCAACTGGGACAACGACCGGCGCATCTCCGAGCAGCACACCGACGGGGTGGTGGCCGAGATCACCTTCCCCAACACCGTGCCCCCGTTCTTCCCCACCGGCACCCTGATCGCCCCCCAGCCCACCGACAAGGATCTCCCCCGCCGCCTGGCCGGCATCCGGGCCCACAACCGCTGGCTGGCCGACTTCTGCGCCGACTACCCCGAGCGCCGGGCCGGCATCGGCCAGATCTTCTTGAACGACATCGACGAGGCGGTCGCCGATGTGGCCTGGATCGCCGAGCACAACCTGCGGGGCGGAGCGCTGATCCCCAGCATCGCCCCCAACTCCGACCTTCCCCCGCTGTTCCACCCCCGCTACCACCCGGTATGGGCGGCGTGCGAGGAGCACGACGTGGTGATGACCCTCCACTCCGGCGGCACCGGGATGCCCGACTACGGCGACTCCCCCGCCGCCGGGCCGATGTTCGTGATCGAGACCCCCTTCTTCTCCAACCGCTCCATGTGGCACCTCATCATGGGCGGCGTGTTCGAGCGGTACCCCGGCCTCAAAGCGGTGTTCACCGAGCAGGGCTTCGGCTGGGTGCCCGAGATACTGCGCCGCCTCGACGGGCTCCACGCCCAGATGTCGATGACCGGGCGCACCGGCGAGCTGGGCTTCTCCGCCGAGTCGGTGCTGCCCGAGAAGCCCAGCTTCTACTTCGAGCGCAACATCTGGATCGGCATCAGCTTCCCCGGCCCCAACGAGATGAGCCTGCTCGACAAGGTGGGCGACCACAAGGTGATGTGGGGCTCCGACTACCCCCACGTGGAGGGCACCTACCCTTATAGCCGAGAGGGCATCCGCTTCGCCCTGCACGACCGGGACGAGGAGTCGATGCGCCGCATCCTGGCCGGCAACGCCGCCGAGGTGTACGGATTCGACCTCGACGCCCTGGCCCCCCTGGCCGCCGAGCACGGCCCCACCGTGGCCGAGATCGCCGAACCCCTCACCGACATCCCCAAAGACGCCACCTCCCCGGCCTTCTGGGGCAAGTAAGCCATCCACTGCTTTGACCGCCACTCAATGGTGGCCAACACAAACTGTCACCCTCCGCTCCTACCATGAGCGACCATGCACAACTCGCGAATGCCCAGGACCTAAGGTGGACAAGTGGACCTGCTAGAGCAGTCTTCGACCGATTCTCCTGTTCGCTTCGCCAGTTTTTTCGCTGGAATTGGTGGTTTTGACCTCGGATTCGAGCGTGCAGGACTGGAAACGGTATGGCAATGCGAAATCAACACCTTTTGTCAGGACATTTTGGAACAGCATTGGC
Source organism: bacterium (assembly GCA_028819295.1). Classification (GTDB taxonomy): domain Bacteria; phylum Actinomycetota; class Acidimicrobiia; order Acidimicrobiales; family Bin134; genus Poriferisocius. The sequence goes on from JAPPMA010000027.1 coordinate 42,112, forward strand.
CTCACGTCCCCCGCGTCTCCGATATAGAGGAAGTGGAAGCACATGAAATCCCAGAAGCAGATGTTTGGACAGGAGGATTTCCCTGTCAAGACGTCAGTCTTGCCAGAATGGGACCCCGAGAAGGGTTGCGCGGACAACAGTCCCGGCTCTTCTATGTCTTTGCTAAACTCATTGAAGCTCGTCGCCCCGCTGTTATCGTTATCGAAAACGTTGCGGCACTTCTCTCTTCCAACGAGGGGCGAGATTTCGCAATCGTCATACGGTCGTTGGCCGAACTCGGGTATGGCATCGCTTGGAGAGTGCTTGACAGTCGATACTTCGGCATCCCCCAGTCACGTTCCCGAGTCTTCATTGTCGGATCTCTTAGAGGAAGCGCCTGTGCCGGATCGGTACTTCTTGAGCCCGAACGCGGCGACAGGAATTCTGAGAAGAGCCGACAGAATGGGAAGAAACCTGTTTCCCCCTTTAAGATCCGCGCTGGAGATCCTATCAAAGGATACGTCAAAAAGTTAGCTCACTGTCTCTATGCAGAGTCGGCTAGGCACACTGGCACTGACTGGTCAAGAAATTATGTCTCTTATCCAGAAGGACGAGTGAGGCGACTCACCCCGATAGAGACAGAGAGATTACAAGGGTTTCCTGACAACTGGACGTTTCCAAAACGTCACGGGGGCGATACTGACAAAATTGATAGTGCACGTTACCATGCTTGCGGGAATGCTGTCTCTGTGCCTGTAGCAAAATGGATCGGCGAAAGAGTCATACTTGCACTTTAAATCTCCCACAATTGTGACGTTTCACCCTGGCTAGAGCTTCAGTTTTGCCACATCAATTGCACTATTTAGTTCGTTTATGTAATGGGGGTTCGGGCGCTCATGTCGTCTAGAAGGCAATCGACCTTCTGGAATGGGTCCAGTTACCGACATTAGCTCAGTTTGGGTAGCAACGTCATATGCACCCATAAGCGGGGAAGGCTTTACGACGTATTTCTGATCCTCAAAATGAAGTGTCAATATTGCCTGGTCAAACGCCCAGTGATGAAGCTTGCAAAGACATATGCCATTACGAATGTCATCTATCCCGTGTTCTGCCCATGGCAGGATATGTGCACCGTCGACCCCAGAGTCCAATCTTCCAATACACCCCGGTAATTCTAGCCCACAAAATGCACAAGCATGTCTCCAAGCGTCACGAACAGCAACAGAAAAGTTCCTGGCTGATTGAGGACGAGCTCTTGCCATGCGCATTATGGAGGTAGATGCAATACGCATTTCAACGTCGTCTTCTTCGATTTCTTCTATCTCCAAAATTGGGAACTCTTCAGGAGTCATGCCAAACATTTTCTCCAACACAGGTACAGCATCTCCCATTTCTTGGAGAACTTTATTGACTTTCTCTGCCTGAGAAACAGTTGATCGGAATACGTTGCGCTTTTGTAGGCTGTCCTGGTGCTTCTGAAGAACAGATAACACATCTCCAAATTGTTGCTGAACCATATATATGTCGTGGAGCTTTTGCACTCGCTCCCAACGGTGATCAAAATAGATGATCTCTCTGCCTATCCTGTTTTCAGCCCAGATATAAGAGGGTTTCACTACTATTCTTTTGCCTGTTTCGTCGAATATACTATCTCGCTTGAATCCTATTCTTGTCAGAAAGTAGCTCTGATATCGGAGTACTGGTTCAGTTGCACCGAGGCTTTTTCTTTCTCGAACTGGTAGCGGAAGAAGCAAGATGGCTGCCATCTGAAGGCCAACTTGGGGCCGTTCATTTGGAATTTTGCTTCGCAGACGCGGTTTTCCGCTATCCCCTGGATTCGCCCAAATTCCTGTTTCGCACTCACCAATACCTGGAATGTCCCACTGTAGCGACCAGCCAGCAAGTTCTGCTGCGGCAGTGTTTCCATGGCGACCTACCAGCTCAAATTCGCCCCGACCGCCCCCTGAAGTTCTGAAACCGATGTGCATCTGACGATCTTAGATTAGTGATACCGAAAATCACATTGGGCAGGTGGTTCTGACCATTGCAACATCACCGTGTGTCTCTGCTTCCATGTGGTGGCCGACCCCAAAGGGAGCACCCCCCTAGGGTTGAGAGCCATGCCCTTCATCTACAATTTGCTCCCATGGTGAAAGACATCCGCGAGGTGACGCCCGACCAGCATTGGGAGGCGTTCGAGGAGCTGTGGACCGGGCTGATGTCGTACCGGTACCTCAACAAGACCACTCCGTCGCTGGACATCGGTTTCGCCGATGACGAGCTGGAGTCGATGCCGCTGCGCCACGACATGCGCAACGCCCACGGCGGAATCATGGCCGCCCCGCTGGCCATCGGCTGCCCCGAGCCCAGTTGGAACGACGACTTGGTGGTGCCCGCTCCGGTGGTGTCGTTCACCCAGATCCTCGACGACGCCCGCGGAGTGAACCGCATAGAGGTCTACCGCGAGGTGATCAACTTCGGCCGCCAGATGGGATTCACCCGATCCAAAGTGGTGGACGCCGCCGACCACTCCCGGATCATCTCCACCTCCGCGGGCATGGGCGTGAGCCTGGGCGACGTGCCCGACGGCTACGAGGCGGTGGAAAACCCCCTCATCCCCGTGGAGGACTCCCCCGACATGCCCCGGCTGCACGAGGTGTTCGGCGTGGAGAAGGGTGCCGACGGCTGGTATCGGCTTCCCGAGTTATCCAAGGAGTTCTCCGCTCCCCACGCCGCCCTGCACCTCGGCCCCATCCACATCGTGTTCGACATCACCGCCCACGAGCTGGCCGGGCAGTCAGCAGGAACCGACCGCATACAGGTGGAGAACTGGTACGTGATGTTCGTGAAGCCGGGCCTTATCGGCCCGTTTCGCTGCGAGGGCGAAGCCATCACTAGCCGCAGCGGCCGAATCAGCGTCAACCTCACCCTGTTCGACGAGGGCCGCGACAACCGCACCATCACCACCGGATCGGCCGTCTTCCGGGTGGTCTGACAATTGCGAAGCCACCCCCCGCCAAGCGCAGTACCGTGAGGGACAGGCCCGGGTGGCGGAATAGGCAGACGCAGGGGGCTTAAACCCCCCAGCCCCCCAAGGGGGCGTGTGGGTTCGACTCCCACCCCGGGCACCAGATTATAAGAGTTGTGGAGGTGGAGTCTTCGGGCGGGCAGACGGTGTTCTGCGCGAGCTGCGGGGGAAGCAGCCCCCGAGCTGCACCGCCTCGCCCGCACCCTCGACCGATAAAGAACAGAGACCGAAACCAGCATCTCAACCGGAGCCCACAACGGCAGAACCGAAGCAGCCAACGCCAAAACCAAAGACATCAAACGCACCGGCCGGGGCTACGCCTACCTCGACAACTACCGGCCCAGAATCCTATTCGCAGCCGGCCGGAAACCCGGCCACAATCAACCCGTCACAAAAATCAGAACCCGACGACCCAGCTTCAACGCGTAGAGCCTCATATCCCCTGACCTCTCAGGCATCCTTCACCCCGACCCGACCATGAATCGGTCATCTTGACTTGAGGTTCTCCTCTGAAGCGTGCAGCTCTCAGTCGGCGAACGTCTCGCAGGCGATGGCCAGCACCTTGGCCATCGAAGGGGGCGCAATCTCCTGGTCGATCATCGAAACAACCTGCCAGCACCGGCAGATCAACAGTAATACTTCAAGATTCGCCGCACTTCGCCAGCACCTTTGTTGCTGCACCTTTTGTCAGACTCCACGAATCGAAGCAGGAACCAGTGGCTTTGTGAGTGGCCCCCCATGGCCGCGGGTGCAGCGGAACTTGGAGGGAACCCGAAATGGGTGTGGATGGTTTCCGAAGGAGTGCGCTCGTGGCTCTATCCCGAGGAAGCGAAGCCCGGCACCTCTCCAGACGGCGAGTGGCCGGGCTCCTGCGCGTCATTCCATGGGCGCCAAGCGGGGTTTGCCGGTCCTCGTGGCCCAGTCTCTGATCGCTTTGTCTTTGGTGGCCAATGAGCAGTCCTGCCTGATGGCAGTGGCGGTAATGAACTGGTCCATTGGGTCTTTGTGAAATCCGTCGTCCAGCAGACAGACTGCCTGAACAGCCAACTCGGGGGAAACTGGGACGGTTGTTACCCCCTGCGACCTCAGCGACCAGATGAGGGCGTCGGTTGGCGGGAGCGCCCGTAGGTCATTTCGGGGGTTTCGGCGGATCAACTCGATTTCCCAGAACGTGGCCGCCGAGACGAGCAAACCCCCGTCGTCTTCGGCCGCTCGAAGAACACCAAGCAAGGTGTCGGGCCTTCCGTCACCAACGAGCACACCTCGCAGATAGGCGATGAGGATGTGGGTATCGAGCACGACTGATCGCGTCACTGGACGACCCCCGACACCGGGTACCGAGCACTATTTGGTGTTGGCATCCCAGGCATCGACAATCTCATCCCACTCCTCGTCCGGGTAATAGGGCGCGGTGGGATCGGGATAGGAGATGTCGCCATCGGCATAGATGCCGAAGATGCTGTCGGACCCGCCCGTACGTACTGGGGAGACCACTGCCAAAGGCTTGCCGCGCCGGGTCACGATGATCTCACCGCCGCTCTCGGCCATCGCCGGCAGGAGGGTGAGGCACTTCTGACGAAACTCGCTGATCGGGATAGTAGCCACTTCGGAAGTCGGTCCCATGACTTGATTGTACATATCAGCCAATGACTGAACAACCGCATTTTGCGTGCCCCATGAATACGCAAAACCCAGTGGGTGGGCGTCGTCTGCTGGCCTCAAGCACATCTGTCTACTCACGGTCGTTCCCGCTGGTCAGGAGCCGCGCCCTGGTCACGAAGACCTGTCTCCCGCCCTCGGCATCGCTGGCGAACGAAAGTTCTTCATGGGGTCCAAAGCCCGACAAAGACTCCGCCACCGCGGTGAACGAACCAAGCGGCGCAACCGCCCGACCAACGCCGTTATAGCCCCAGCACACCACAGTGCTGTCAGACCTCACCCCGCACGAATGGTCACCGCCAGCCGACACGGAGGTGAACTCGCCTTGCGGCTCCGGTCTGTCGTCAGCCTGAAATGTGTCGGCACCGGATCCCTCAGAGCCGGAGCCAACCCCAACACGGACACGAGGCGCTTGGCCGCTTGGCGAACCCTCGCCACACCCAGTGCTCAATAGGCACACCAACACTCCCACGGCCATCCACACCAGCAGGCGGAAATCTGGCAAGCTCTATTGGTGGATGCTCTGAGCGGGGGGGGGGGGGGGGGGGGGGGGGGGGGGGGGGGGGGGGGGGGGGGGG